>CAUJIO010000032.1 GCA_963205315.1 Pseudomonadota bacterium
GGCGGAAGCCTACATTCTGACGAAGGAAGAGGGTGGCCGTCACACGCCGTTCTTTGCCAACTACCGTCCGCAGTTCTACTTCCGCACGACGGACGTGACGGGTGTTGTGACGCTGCCGGAAGGCACGGAAATGGTGATGCCGGGCGACAACATCTCGTTTGACGTCGAGCTGATCACGCCGATCGCCATGGAAGAAAAGCTGCGCTTCGCCATCCGCGAAGGCGGCCGCACCGTCGGCGCCGGCGTCGTCGCCAAGATTACGGACTAAACTGGACAAGAGGTGGCGCAGTCCCTACTTGATGGGTTGCGCTGCTTCACTAGGGGTATAGCTCAGTTGGTAGAGCGGCGGTCTCCAAAACCGCAGGTCGAGGGTTCGAGCCCTTCTGCCCCTGCCAATTTCTAGGAAGAACAGAGACGTGGCAAAGACCAATCCGATCGAGTTCGTGCAACAAGTTCGTGAAGAGGCTGCCAAGGTTGCTTGGCCGACCCGGCGCGAGACGATGATCTCGACGGTGATGGTATTCATCATGGTCGCTGTGGCGTCAGTGTTCTTCCTCCTGGTGGATCTCGTTCTTCACCGTGGAGTCCAGTGGCTCCTCGGGATCACCGGCTAACAGAGCGGGCGGGCAGGAGACACATGGCAAAGCGCTGGTATATCGTTCACGCCTACTCGAATTTCGAGAAGAAGGTGGCGGAATCGATCAAGGAACAGGCCGCCCAGAAGGGGCTGGCCGACTACTTCGAGCAGGTTCTGGTGCCGACCGAGGAAATCATCGAGGTGCGGCGCGGGCGCAAGATCAAGAGCGAGCGCCGCTTCTTCCCCGGCTACGTCCTGGTGAAGATGGAGCTTACGGATCAGGCCTTCCACCTGATCAAGAATACACCGAAGGTGACGGGCTTCCTGGGCTCCGATTCCAAGCCGATCCCGATCAGCGATGCGGAAGCAAACCGCATCCTCAATCAGGTGGCGGAAGGCGTCGAGCGGCCGAAGTCCACGATTACCTTCGAAGTCGGCGAACAGGTTCGCGTCGCCGATGGGCCTTTTGCTTCCTTCTCCGGTCAGGTAGAGGAAGTCGACACGGAACGGTCGCGGCTCAAAGTGGCCGTGTCCATCTTCGGCCGGCCCACGCCGGTCGAACTCGAGTATGGTCAGGTCGAGAAGCTGCGTTAAGCGGCCCTGGAACTGTCCACCCGGTGGGAGGCCTTCAACAAGCCGGACCACTAACCTCAATGAGCCGGGCCGTCCGGCGAGGGAAACATCATGGCTAAGAAAGTCGTCGGCTACATCAAGTTGCAAGTGCCGGCGGGACAGGCAAACCCGTCTCCGCCGATCGGTCCCGCTCTCGGTCAGCGTGGCCTGAACATCATGGAATTCTGCAAGGCCTTCAATGCCGCCACGCAGAAGATGGAACCCGGCACGCCGGTTCCAGTCGTCATCACGGCCTTCCAGGACAAGTCCTTCACCTTCGAAATGAAGTCGGCTCCGGCCAGCTTCTATCTGAAGAAGATCGCCGGCATCAAGTCAGGCTCCAAGGAGCCGGGCAAGGGTGCCTTCGTCGGCAAGGTGACGATGGCCCAGTGCCGTGAGATCGCCGAGCAGAAGCTCAAGGGCATGAACGCCCGCGACGTCGACGCTGCAGCCCGTGAAATCGCTGGTTCCGCCCGGTCCATGGGCCTTCAGGTGGTGGAGTAAGACTATGACCAAGATTGCAAAGCGCCTCGCCAAGAATCGCGAAGGCATCGACCGCTTGAAGTTCTACGGCCTTGAAGAGGCTGTGAAGCTGATCAAGGAACGCGCCAACGCCAAGTTCAACGAAACCATCGAAATCGCCATGAACCTCGGCGTCGATCCGCGCCACTCGGACCAGATGGTCCGTGGCGTCGTCAACCTGCCGAACGGCACGGGCCGCACGGTTCGCGTCGGCGTGTTCGCAAAGGGTGCAAAGGCTGATGAAGCCAAGGCCGCCGGAGCAGATGTCGTCGGCGCCGAAGAACTGTTCGAGATCGTCAACAAGGGCACGATCGACTTCGACCGCTGCATCGCGACGCCGGACATGATGGGCCTCGTCGGCCGTCTCGGCAAGGTGCTCGGCCCCCGCGGCATGATGCCGAACCCGAAGGTCGGCACGGTGACCATGGATGTCGCCGGTGCGGTCAAGGCTGCCAAGGGCGGTGCCGTCGAGTTCCGCGTTGAAAAGGCAGGCATCATTCAGGGTGGCGTTGGCAAGGCCAGCTTCACCGATGAAGCCCTGACACAGAATATCAAGGCCTTCGTCGACGCCGTCGTCAAAGCCAAGCCCGCGGCGTCCAAGGGCACCTATGTCAAGAAATTGTCTATTTCTTCGTCCATGGGTCCGGGCCTCAAGCTCGACCTCGCCTCCGTCACCGGTGGTGCCACGGGCTGATAAAGCAAGTTTCCCGGTTGGAAACAGCAATGATTTCAACCGGGTAACCAGAGTTGTTATGACTCTGGATTACCTGTCCGAGATTGCAGGCGTGGGAACTCCGGTTCCTGCTTAATCGCCAAGCCTGCATGAGATGGGTGTCAAAACAGAATTCGAACCCCCACATGGGTGGTTCAAAGTCGGTTTGGACCTCAATTCCCGGAGGCAGCCCGTTCAGGGTCCCGAGGGCGACAGGCATGTGAGCGCCGCTTCAAAGCGCTACCTGCCCGATTTGAGTGGTTGGTGTTTTGAGCGGTTGGTCCAACGGTGCGCGGGAGAGATACCCAATCACCATAAAGGAGAGAGCAAGTGGAAAGATCTGAAAAGATCGAGCTCGTCACGACGCTCAACAAGGTGTTCAAGACCACCGGCGTGATCGTTGTGGCCCACAACAAGGGCCTTACTGTGAATCAGGTCAACGACCTGCGTAACAAGATGGCCCAGGCGGGGGCGACCGTTAAGGTAGCCAAGAACAGTCTCGCCAGGCTTGCTCTGGATGGCACTGACGCAAGCGGGATCAAGGACCTCTTCGTGGGCCCGACCATGGTGGCTTACGCCGCCGATCCCGTCTCGGCGCCGAAGGTTGCCGCAGCCTTCGCCAAGGGGAACGACAAGTTCGTTGTCCTCGGCGGTGCGCTCGGCAAGACCGTGATGGACGCCAACGCTGTCAAGGCACTCGCGGAATTGCCCTCGCTCGACCAGCTGCGGGGCAAGCTCATCGGCCTTATCCAGGCTCCGGCAACCCGTATCGCGGGCGTGCTGGCGGCACCGGGTGGGCAGGTGGCTCGCGTGATCAACGCCTATGCCACGAAGGAACAAGCTGCCGCCTGACGGCACGCAACCCAAATCGTTGTTGAAACAAACCGACTTAAGTTAGGAAGATAAAATGGCTGATCTCAGCAAGATCGTAGACGAACTTTCGAGCCTCACCGTTCTCGAGGCCGCCGAACTCTCGAAGATGCTCGAAGAGAAGTGGGGCGTTTCCGCCGCCGCTCCGGTGGCCGCTGCCGCCGGTCCGGTTGCCGCCGCTGCCGCAGTCGAAGAGCAGACCGAATTCACGGTCATGCTTGTTGCCGCTGGCGACAAGAAGATCGAAGTGATCAAGGAAGTCCGCGCCATCACCGGCCTGGGCCTCAAGGAAGCCAAGGACCTTGTTGAAGGCGCTCCGAAAGCCGTCAAGGAAGGCGTCAACAAGGCCGATTCCGAAGCCATGAAGAAGAAGCTCGAGGCCGTTGGCGCCAAGGTCGAGCTGAAGTAACGAATTTCCGGCGGCGCCTTTACTTGAGGGCGCCGCCGGGCCAGTACTACTGCGTTTTTCACGACGGCTTGCCCGATTCTCTCGGAAATGAGGGGATTGGGCAAGCTGTCGCTCATGCTTGTTTCAGAACCGTTAAGGAAAACCAATGGCCGAAACACAGTCCGCCGCTAGCCGCAAACGCCTCCGCAAGTTCTTCGGCAAGAACATCGAAGTTGCAGAAATGCCGAACCTCATCGAGGTTCAGCGCGAAAGCTACGACCAGTTCCTGCAAATGAAAGAACCCGCCGGCGGGCGTTTGAATGACGGCTTGCAGGCGGTCTTCAAATCCGTTTTCCCGATCACCGATTTTTCGGGCCAGGCGATGCTGGAATTCGTGCGTTACGAATTCGAGCAGCCGAAGTTCGACGTCGACGAGTGCCAGCAGCGCGGCATGACCTTTGCTGCTCCGCTTAAGGTGACGCTGCGCCTCATCGTGTTCGAGGTCGATCCCGACACCCAGTCGAAGTCGGTGAAGGACATCAAGGAACAGGACGTCTACATGGGCGACATGCCGCTCATGACGGCCAACGGCACCTTCGTCGTCAATGGCACCGAGCGCGTCATCGTCTCCCAGATGCACCGCAGCCCTGGCGTATTCTTCGATCATGACAAGGGCAAGACGCACTCGTCGGGCAAGCTCTTGTTTGCGGCCCGCATCATTCCGTATCGCGGTTCGTGGCTCGACTTCGAGTTCGACGCGAAGGACATCATCTATGCGCGCATCGACCGCCGCCGCAAGCTGCCGATCACCACGCTGCTCTACGCGCTGGGCCTCGATTCCGAGCAGATCCTGCACACGTTCTACAAGACCGTTACCTATACGCTGACCAAGGACGGCTGGAAGACGCCATTTGACGCCTCGCGCTTCAAGGGCATCAAGCCGTCGGTTGACCTCATCGACGCCAAGACGGGCCAGGTGGTAGTCGAGGCCGGCAAGAAGATCACGCCGCGCCTCGCCCGCAAGATCGCCGAAGACGGTGTCAAGGAACTGCTGGTCCGTGATGAGGACCTGCATGGTCTGTATCTGGCTGATGAACTCGTCAACGAGAAGACCGGTGAAATCTTTGCAGAAGCCGGTGACGAAATCGGCGAGAAGACACTGACCGGCCTGAAGGAAGCGGGCTTTGCCGAGCTGAACCTGCTCGACATCGATCACATCAACACCGGACCCTATATCCGCAACACGCTGAAGGCCGACAAAGTCGAGAGCTACGAGCAGGCGCTGGTCGAAATCTACCGCGTCATGCGCCCGGGCGAGCCGCCGACGCGTGAAACCGCCGAAGCACTGTTCCAGGGCCTGTTCTTCGACCAGGAGCGCTACGACCTGTCGGCGGTGGGCCGCGTCAAGATGAACATGCGCCTCGAACTCGACGTGCCGGACTCCATGCGCGTGCTGCGCCGCGAGGACATCATCTCGGTCATCGCCACGCTGCACGAACTGCGCGACGGCAAGGGCGAAGTGGACGACATCGACCATCTCGGCAACCGCCGTGTGCGTTCGGTGGGCGAGCTGATGGAGAACCAGTACCGTCTGGGTCTCGTTCGCATGGAGCGTGCCATCAAGGAGCGCATGTCGTCGGTCGATATCGACACCGTCATGCCGCATGACCTGATCAACGCCAAGCCGGCGGCCGCCGCCGTGCGCGAGTTCTTCGGCTCGTCGCAGCTGTCGCAGTTCATGGACCAGACCAACCCGCTATCGGAAATCACCCACAAGCGCCGCCTCTCGGCTCTTGGACCGGGCGGTCTGACGCGTGAACGCGCCGGCTTCGAAGTGCGCGACGTGCATCCCACACATTACGGGCGCATTTGCCCGATCGAAACGCCGGAAGGCCCGAACATCGGCCTGATCAACTCGCTGGCGACCTATGCCCGCGTCAACAAGTACGGTTTCATCGAGACGCCGTACCAGAAGGTCATCGACGGCAAGGTATCGACGGATGTCGTCTACCTCTCGGCCATCGAGGAACAGAAGCACCACATTGCCCAGGCCAACGTGGCGCTGACCGATTCCGGCACGTTCGCCGAGGATCTGGTCATCGCGCGCCATGCCGGCGACGTGCTCACTGTTCCGTCCGACCGCATCGACTTTGTGGACGTGTCGCCCAAGCAGCTCGTTTCGGTTGCCGCGGCACTCATTCCGTTCCTTGAAAACGACGACGCCAACCGCGCGCTCATGGGCTCGAACATGCAGCGTCAGGCCGTGCCGCTGGTGCGTACAAACGCACCGCTGGTCGGCACCGGCATGGAATCGGTCGTGGCGCGCGACTCTGGCGCCGCCGTGGCGGCCCGCCGCTCCGGCGTGGTCGACCAGGTCGACGCCAAGCGCATCGTCATCCGCGCGACGGAGGAGACCGATCCGTCGAAGTCAGGTGTCGACATCTACACGCTCGCCAAGTTCCAGCGCTCGAACCAGAATACCTGCATCAACCAGCGTCCGCTGGTGCGGGTGGGCGACCGGGTGAAGGCTGGCGACATCATCGCCGACGGCCCCTCGACGGACCTTGGCGATCTGGCGCTCGGCCAGAACGTGCTCGTCGCGTTCATGCCGTGGAACGGCTACAATTTCGAAGACTCGATCCTGCTGTCGGAACGCATCGTCAAGGACGACGTTTTTACCTCCATCCACATCGAAGAATTCGACGTGATGGCGCGCGACACCAAGCTCGGGCCTGAGGAAATCACCCGCGACATTCCGAACGTCGGCGAAGAAGCCCTCAAGAACCTCGACGAAGCCGGCATCGTCTACATCGGCGCCGAAGTGAAGCCGGGCGATATCCTGTGCGGCAAGATCACGCCAAAGGGCGAAAGCCCGATGACGCCGGAAGAGAAGCTGCTGCGCGCCATCTTCGGCGAAAAGGCTTCGGATGTCCGCGATACATCGCTCCGTCTGCCGCCCGGCGTTGCCGGTACGGTTGTCGAAGTGCGGGTCTTCAATCGTCATGGCGTCGACAAGGACGAGCGTGCGCTCGCCATCGAGCGGGAAGAGATCGAACGCCTGGCCAAGGACCGCGACGACGAACTCGCGATCCTCGACCGCAACTCCTATGGCCGCCTCAGCCTGTTCCTGACGGGCAAGGAAGCCACGGGCGGACCGAAGGGCCACAAGATCGAAGGCACCATCACCGACAAGGTGCTGGAGGATATGCCGCGCTCGCAGTGGTGGAACATCGCGCTCGGCGACGAGAAGGCGATGGGCGAACTCGAAGCCATGAAGCAGCAATACGAAGAATCGAAGAAGCGCCTCGAGACGCGCTTCCTCGACAAGGTCGAGAAGCTGCAACGTGGTGACGAACTGCCGCCGGGCGTGATGAAGATGGTCAAGGTCTTCGTCGCCGTGAAGCGCAAGATCCAGCCGGGTGACAAGATGGCCGGCCGCCACGGCAACAAGGGTGTGGTGTCGCGCATCGTTCCGATCGAGGACATGCCGTTCCTCGAAGACGGCACGCATGTCGACGTGGTGCTGAATCCGCTGGGCGTGCCGTCGCGCATGAACGTCGGTCAGATCCTCGAGACGCATCTTGGCTGGGCGTGCGCCGGCATGGGCAAGAAGATCGGCGACATGCTCGATGCCTACAAGGACACGCAGGACGTCAAGCCGTTGCGCGCCGAGATGAACCGCATCTATGGCAAGCACGACGAGCTGCAGAGCCTCGACGACAGGTCGCTTCTGGAAGCTGCCGAGAACCTTCGCCGTGGCGTTCCCATCGCCACGCCGGTGTTCGACGGCGCCAAGGAAGAAGACATTGCCGCGATGCTGAAGGACGCCGGCCTTTCGACGTCTGGCCAGGTGCAGCTCTATGACGGACGCTCGGGCGAGCCCTTCGACCGCCAGGTGACCGTCGGCTACATTTATATCCTGAAGCTGCATCACCTCGTGGACGACAAGATCCATGCGCGTTCCATCGGTCCGTACTCTCTCGTTACCCAGCAGCCGCTGGGCGGCAAGGCGCAGTTCGGCGGACAGCGCTTCGGTGAAATGGAAGTCTGGGCGCTCGAAGCCTATGGTGCCGCCTATACGCTGCAGGAAATGCTCACCATCAAGTCGGACGACGTGGCCGGCCGCACCAAGGTCTACGAGGCCATCGTGCGCGGCGACGATACGTTCGAGGCGGGCATCCCCGAAAGCTTCAACGTTCTGGTCAAGGAAATGCGTTCCCTGAGCCTCAACGTCGAACTGCAGAGTTCGCAGCAGCCGACATAAGTGATCAGGGCGGGGCGCTCGCAAGTGCCCCGCCGCTTTGGCGTCATTCGAATGAGAACACCCTGCAGGCATGGTCCTGCGAAAAGGAGAAGTGGCCGATGAACCAAGAGGTCATGAACGTCTTCAACCCGGCAACGCCGGCTCCGACCTTCGACCAGATCCGCATCTCGATCGCCAGCCCGGAAAAGATCCTTTCCTGGTCGTTCGGCGAAATCAAGAAGCCGGAAACGATCAACTACCGCACCTTCAAGCCGGAGCGGGACGGGCTGTTCTGCGCCCGCATCTTCGGGCCGGTGAAGGATTACGAGTGCCTGTGCGGCAAGTACAAGCGGATGAAGTACAAGGGCATCATCTGCGAAAAGTGCGGCGTGGAAGTCACCCTGTCGAAGGTCCGGCGCGAGCGCATGGGCCACATCGAGCTGGCAGCACCCGTTGCCCACATCTGGTTTCTGAAATCGCTGCCGAGCCGCATCTCCATGCTGCTCGACATGACGCTGAAGGATGTGGAACGCATCCTGTATTTCGAGAACTACATCGTTCTCGAACCCGGCCTGACGCCGATGAAGCTGCATCAGCTGCTCTCCGAGAGCGAGTACATCAAGGCGCAGGAAGACTACGGCGAGGACGCCTTCACGGCGTCGATCGGTGCCGAAGCCATCCGCGACATCCTGATGGCCATCAATCTTGAGCAGCTGCGCGACCAGCTGCGCGAGGACCTGCGCAACGCCACCGGCGACCTGAAGCCGAAGAAGATCGCCAAGCGCCTCAAGCTGGTCGAAAGCTTCCTCGAGTCGGGCAACCGTCCGGAATGGATGATCCTCACCCAGGTGCCGGTCATTCCGCCGGAATTGCG
>CAUJIO010000033.1 GCA_963205315.1 Pseudomonadota bacterium
ATCGCCCGCAACGTGTCAGCGCTGGTCTAGAACGGCAAACCTTCGATCGTCAGCGCATGGAAAACAACCGTCTGGGTCGATGACGTCCGTGTGAGCATCACGCGTGCCCAATAAGTGTTGGTTTCAAAGTCCAGCGGAGCGTCCAAGAAATCCGTCGTCAAGGAGTTCGGACCGGTGATGGCAACGCTATCGGAGCTTGCCGAGTACAACACGGCCGGATCGACGGTACCAATCGTCATCTTCCTGATTTGCACCGTGACGGCGGCCCCCGCGCTGGTACCCGTCGAATCCTGATACGTCAGCCTGAGACGCGGATTGTGCCCGGAGCCATCATAGGGCTGTATCGGGCAGTTGAGAACAATCGTGCCGATATTCGCGCCCGAGAATTGTACGGATGCGGCATTGACCTTGTGTATGGGAATATTGCCCCGGTCGACAACGGGCACGCATGCGCTCGCCGGCACGCTCCAGAATGTCGCGGCTTGTGCGGCACCCGATGACGCCAGGACGCTGGCCAGAATGGCGATGGTCCGCAGATGTTTCATGTCCTGACTCCTGTCAACCGATGTCTTTGCTGCAAGAAAACTTCGCATGGCGATTGAAGTTCGGCAAGATCCTACTCCGGCAATGACATCGCCAGGAGCAATGATCCGGCCGCCACGATGTCATCAACCGTTGCTCCGCGTGACAAGTCTGACACAGGCTTGGCGAAGCCCTGCAAAACCGGGCCGATGGCTTGCGCGCCACTGAGGTATTGCGTGAGCTTGTAGGCAATGTTACCGGCATCAAGATCAGGGAAAACCAGAACATTGGCCCGGCCGGCGACCTCTCCCGGATCACTCATCTTCTTTCGGGCGACATTGGCTGACAAGGCGGCATCACCCTGCAATTCACCGTCAATCATCAGCCACGGCGCCTTCTCCCGGGCTATCCGCAGCGCTTCGATGACCTTGCCGGCATCGGGATGACTGCTGCTACCCTTGGTCGAGAAGGACAACAACGCGACGCGCGGTTCATCTTCGAGAAAACGCGCGGCACTGGCCGCCGAGGAGATTGCAATGTCTGCCAGTTGCGCTGAATCGGGCTGGATATTGACGCCGCAATCAGCAAACACCAGCCGCCTGTCCGGCCATTGCATCAGGAAGAAACTCGAGGGCGTGTTGATGCCGTCCGCGGGGCCGATGGTCATGAGGGCCGCTTCAATGACACGCGCCGTCGGATTGGCGGCACCCGCCAGCATGGCCGCGGCTTCGCCAGCAGCTACCATCGCACCGGCGCGATAAAGCGGCTTCTTCAGTAACCGCAGGGCCATCGCGTCATTCATCTTGGCGCGGCGCGCCTGTACCAAGGCGATATGGTGAGGCGCGGACTCGGGCGCATCGGCGACACCGAAGACGATGGGGTCTGCCAAGTCTTCCGCCCGCAGCCTGTCCGCCGCGGCAGGGATACGGTCATCCTCGCATTCTGGCATCACAAGTTTCAGCTTTCTGCCCTTGATTTTGGCTTTGGCTTCGTCAATCACACTCATGCAATCACTCCCGGATGGTCCCATGTCAGCAGAAGAGAAGATCGAAATCCACCGTGGACTGAAGGGCGTCTATTTTGAGCGCTCGGCCACCACGTTCATCGATGGCAAGGCTGGCGAGTTGCGCTATCGCGGGTATTCGATCCATGACCTGGCGCAACATTCGAGCTTCGAGGAAACAGCCTATCTGCTGCTCTACGGGGAGCTTCCCACGGCCCATGAGCTTGCAGGGCTGGATGCCGAACTCAAGGCCGCGCGGACCTTGCCGGCCGGCGTTCTGTCGATCATCGAGACGATCAGGCACGCGCATCCGATGGATGTGCTGCGTACCTGTGTCTCAGCACTTGCTGCGTTTGAACCTGACACGATGGATAATTCCAGCGCGGCAACAATTGCCAAGGGTATCCGCCTCACGTCACAAGTCCCGATGATTGTCGCCGCGCATGCCGCTATGCGCCATGGCAAACCTGTACCCGCTGCCGATGCCTCGCTCTCCCACGCGGCAAACTTTCTGTGGATGATCACAGGCCGCAAGCCATCCGCTGACGCGGCACAGCTGATGGATCGCGATCTGATCTTGCACGCCGAACACGGCAGCAATGCCTCGTCGTTCACGGCCCGCGTCGTCATTGGTACGGAAGCCAATCTCCATGCAGCGATGACATCTGCAATCGCCGCCCTGTCAGGACCGGCCCACGGCGGTGCCGCCGAGGATGTGATGCGCATGGCGCAAGAGATTGGCGAGCCAGAAAATGCGGCTGCCTATGTGAAGGCGCGAAGGACCGCTGGTGAGGCCGTCACCGGATTTGGACATCGCGTTTACCGGACAGAGGATCCGCGGGCGCGACACATGCGCGATGGCGTGGAGAAACTGTCGAGAGAGATGGGCGAACCGAAGTGGTTTGCCATCCTGCAGGCCGTGGTCGAAGCGATGAAGCCCTACGCGCGCTTTGGCGTAAATGTGAACGTCGATTTCTATTCGGGAGTCATCTACTATCTCAACGGCATCTCACCCGATTTATTTGTACCGATCTTCGCAGTGGGCCGCGTGCCGGGGTGGACCCTCCAATGCCTCGAGCAGTTGCGCAACAATATCCTGATCCGTCCGCTGACGCTCTATGATGGCCCCGAGCTTCGTCCCTACGTGCCGATCGACCAACGATAGACACCCAAAAAGTCCGGGCGGAATTTCCATATTCTTGCCCGCTCATCGCCACAATCACCCGTCAATCTAGTTCGTGACAAGCATTCGATCGCGTGAACCAACATGCGTCAATGCAGGTGGACGGTCAACGTCGAGGAATGGCAGGGGGTTTACATGCCATTGAATGCTCTTCCGCCGGATTGGCGGATTGTGGCCGCGCGTACTGGCGGAAACTGAATTGAAACGGGCTCTGTTCGACGAGGCATGTGACATGCCTTGGATGAACGATTGTCACACCAGATCGGGAGCATGACATGAATCACCGTGTGCAAAGATCTGATGATGTGTCACGGGCAGAAGACGCACCGGATAGCCAGGCCCGTTCGACAACAGAACCGAGCTGGTTTCTTGATCCGGCGAATGATGGACTGCGGAACGAACTGACGGAACGATACCGCCAGTCGCGCAATTTGCCGGCTCCATCGGAGCGCACGTTTCCCCAAAGCGCAAGAATGGATCGCCAACGCCAGACCTGGGTTGAAAGTCATTCCCGGCCACCGGCAGATTTTCTTAGCGACCGAGGGCGGGAAGACCCGCGTCAATCAATCAAACAACAACGCCGGCCAGCTGACACATCAGGGCTCGCGGGGACATTCGCCATCGCAGCGTTTGCTGCGGCGTTGTGCGGCGGAGCAGCGGGCGTGATCAACGCCAACATTGAGCCGATCCGGAAAGCCGTCATGGCGTTCGGCGGCGAAACACGCGATGTGGCCAAAGACAATGCACTTCGCCCGGTGGCGCCACCGGCCTCAACCCAAACAGTGATCAGCAAGAAGCCTGTCGCGACAGCAACCCTCGAGGTCAACGATGTCGCCGGCGAAACCAACAGTCTCATTCCATTGGCGGTGCATGCCGAGCCTGCTCTCGAGGGACAAGACCTCTTGCTGCGGATATCCGGACTTCCGGATCACGCCTATCTCACCTCAGGCCAGAAGATTGACCAGGTGTGGACGTTGGCGATGAAGGATCTCGAAAACCTCAAGCTTGTGATGCCGGATACGAGCAACGGACACATCGATGTCGCCGTCGCAGCTTTCGAACGCAAGACCGGCGAGCTTGCGGCGCCCGTCAAGTCAATGACGATCGCGCTGTCCGATGCCGTCGTTCAGCCTGCATCGGCGCCGCCACCGAGTGCAATCCAGCCAACCGCATTGCAGCCGCCCGCTGAGGGTCAACTTGCAGCCATTCCCCCTCCCACAAGCATGGGCATCGGGTCGAACACACCGCGAGACGCAGCCGTTGCGAAAGCCGTTCAGGCGGACGGGCTGCTGGCCAAGGGTGATATTGCCGGTGCGCGCAAGTTGTACGCCGAGGCGTGGTCGCTGGGTTCGGCCGAAGGCGCCTATGGGCTCGGGCGCAGTTACGATCCGGTTGCGCTGGCGATCCTGAAACTTGCCAAGACCAATGCCGACAGCAACAGCGCCATCCAATGGTATGAGAAAGCAGCCGCTGCAGGCAACTCTGCCGCGATCAGCGCGATTGTGCGATTGAGGCTGAAACCCAGCTGATCAGCTCGAGGGCTTGCCGAACAACGCAGCATAAAGCTTGCGGTCGCGGCCGTAGACATCTGGACGGAACTCAATTCCGTTGGCGCCGTCAAAGGCCGTCGCATAGATCAAATGGACGGGAATATGTTCCGACAACGGAACACGCGTCGTCTTTCCACCCTTCAGGGTCGCATCGATCTTCGCCCTGGGCCATCCGGCAATTTCGCCCACAATGCGATATGCCAGATCGATCGGCTTCGACAACCGGATACAGCCATGACTGAAAGCGCGCGTGGTCTGCAGGAACTTATCCTTCGATGGCGTATCATGAAGATAGATGTTGTGGGCATTGGGCAACATGAATTTCACTTTTCCGAGCGCGTTCTTGGGACCCGGATGCTGGCGGAACGTGAAAGGGAACTTGCCCCGACCGTAGGCATTCCAATCGATGCTGCCCCATGAGGTGAGCGAACCGTTCATGAAAACATCAAAGTCAGCTGCGTAGGCAAACGGGTTCTTTTTCAGCTTCGGCAACATTTCGCCGGTTGCAATCGAATAGGGAACGGTCCAGGTCGGGTTGATCTCGACATATTCCAGCTCGTCCGAGAACTCCGGCGTCTGGGTGGCAACAGCCCCCACGACCACGTTCATTTCGCCAATCACATCATGATTTTCAATTTCCTGCAGTTCATAGGCTGCAAGGTTCACCATGAAATGATGCGGACCAAGATTTTCCGGCATCCAGCGCCAACGCTCCATGTTGAGCATGATCTGGCGGGCACGCTCGACGGGCGGCACATTGAGGGCCAGAACCGTTTGCTTGCCGATCAGTCCCTTGGCTTCAAGACCGTGACGGGATTGAAAGCGCTTCATGGCGGCAACGGTCGCAGGATCATATGTCGTGCCGCCACCACCACCCTGATGATCGCCGGTCATCATCAGAAGATTTCGGATCGCCGGAATGCGCGGATCACTGCTACCGGCCTCGATGTTTGGCCCCATGCCGATGACAGGCCAATCGCCAGATTCTGCCATGGCGCGATATAAGACCAGCATCCTTTTCAAGGATTGATAGTGCGGATTCTTTGACTCGAATGCGGACAGAAACTTTGCGGGCTCTCGTTGCTTCTTCAACTCGGTCAGAATTCGAAGGACATCGACGGTCTTGCGGTTGCGGAATAAACGCGGGTCGACCTTCTGCGGCGTTACGCGCCCAATCTTGAGATCAGCGGCATAGCTTACGAAGAATGCCGAATAGAACAGTTCGGCGATGGCAGCGCCTTCGGGATCGGCCGGATCAATGGCATCCCGCAGCTGAATCAGCGAGTCGACGGGATAATCCCCGGGATTGAGGCCATCGTCGGCCGCATCCGCCAACCGTTGGATGAACGGTGTCATGCGTCCGGTGCCGACCCAGTAGATGGTGCCATTGTCCCGCACATAGTGCGCCACAAGCGCGGGCTTGATGCGTTCCAGTGGCAGCGGCAACCGCTCACCCGACTCCAGCAGCCGGGCGATCTCGGAGGAGACCGCTTCATAATCTGGTGCCGGCGAATTCTTTCCAGCCCAGGCGGGCGAGACCGCGCACAGAGCCAGGCACAGGAGGCAGGACCACACTCGCAACACGTTCTGTATCAAGTTCCCTGCCTCCCCCAGTCGATTCGCAGATGATACCGCAGCCCTGAACATCCGTCGCTATACGTTCAGCAACAGGTATTCCCGTTCCCATGAACTGATGACACGACGGTAGTTCTGCATCTCCTGGAACTTCACATCGTTATAGGCCTCGCAAAACTTCTCGCCCAGAACGAGCTTCAGCGCCTTGGTATAGTTCAGCTTGTCGAGACTTTCATCGAGACTGATGGGCAGCGTGTGGGCATAGCGGTAAGCTGATCCTGTCACCGCATCGGACGGCTTGATGCGTTCCATCATCCCGAGATAGCCGCAGGCCAGAGAGGCCGCGAAGGCGAGATAGGGGTTTGCATCGGCACCTGGAACCCGGTTTTCGACACGGGTATTTCCGGCGTCGGATGACGGCACCCGCAGTGACACCGTGCGGTTGTCGACCGCCCAATGAACATTCGTCGGTGCGTCCGAATCGGGCACCAGGCGGCGATAGGAATTGACATTGGGGGCGCAGAGCGAAAGCGCCGCAGCGAGATAGCGCTGGAGACCGCCGATGTGATTGAGAAAGAGTTTCGAGGGCGTTCCATCCTTGCTGGCGAAGATGTTCTTGCCAGTCTTCGAATCCATCACCGACTGGTGGATGTGCATGGATGAGCCAGGCTCGTTTTCATGCGGTTTGGCCATGAACGTTGCGTAGACATCATGCTTCAGCGCGGCCTGGCGGACGGTGCGCTTGAACAGGAAAACCTGGTCGGCCAGTTCCAGCGGATCGCCATGATTGAAATTGATCTCGAGTTGGGCCGGTCCACTTTCATGGCTCAGCGTATCGACGTCGAGTTCCTGCGCTTCGCAGTAGTCATAGATATCCTCGACGATCGGATCGAAATCATTGGCGGCGTCGATGCCGTAGGCCTGTCCGCCCGGCTCCTTGCGGCCGGTGCGGCCAACGGCGGCATCGAGCGGATAGTCAGGATCAATGTTCTTTTTCACCAGGTAGAATTCGAGTTCGGGCGCCACCACCGGCCGCCAACCCTTTTCCTTGTAGAGCCCCAGTACGCGCTTCAGGACATGACGGGGTGAAATCTCGACGGGCTCGTCATCGAGGTGATAGGCATCACAGATCACCTGGGCCGTGGGCTCTGCATACCAGGGGACGAAGCGGATCGTGTCCACGTCCGGCTGCATGTAGATATCGATGGCGCTGTCGCTCACGGCGCGCGTATCCTGCGTGTAGCGGCCGTTGATCGTCAGTGTAAAGACTTCCTCCGGGATGCGCAGTCCGCGCGAGCGGTTGCCGGAGAGGAACTTCTTGGGCGGAAGAATCTTGCCGCGCGCCGTCCCGTTCATATCGGCTACAAGGCATTCCACTTCGCTGATCTTATGCTCGTTCAGCCATTGCTCAAATCGCGATTGGGTCATGATATCCTGTGGGTTGTCGAAACAGTTGCAATCTAACCCGGAAGCTTGACCGGGTGGAAGGGGGGCCGCTAAAGCCTGAACATGATGACGAAATCGATCACTGCGCCGAGCTACTATCAGGCAACTGCAACGCCTTTTGCGGCCCAACCCAGGCTTTCGGGTGAAGTGTCGGCCGACGTTTGCGTAATCGGTGCGGGCTATACGGGCCTGTCCGCCGCCCTGGAACTGGCAAATGCCGGATACAAGGTGGTGGTGCTGGAGGCCGAAACAATCGGATTTGGCGCCTCTGGCCGCAACGGAGGACAGGTCTGCACCGGCTTTTCGTCAGGTCAGCAGAAAATCGAAGCGCAGCTCGGACCAGCCGATGCGCGCCACTGCTTCGCGCTGGCGGAAGAGTCGAAGCAGCTGCTGAAGGAGCGGATTTCCAGCCATGCGATCGATTGCGATCTCACGTGGGGCTATCTGCATGTCATCCCAAAGGCGCGCCAATTCGATGGCCTGAAGGAATGGAAAGCGGAGCTTGATGAGCTCGGTTACACGGATACCCAACTCTTGACCAAGCCGGAACTGGCCGAGAAGCTGTCGAGCCGCCGCTATCATGGCGCACTGCGTGAAGGTGGCGCCGGCGCATTGCATCCGCTCAACTATTGTCTCGGCCTGGCCCGCGCCGTTCTGGACGCGGGCGGCATGATCTTTGAGCAATCGCGGGTGATCGAGACCGACACTGGAAGCAGTCCATCGGCCCGGACGGCACACGGCATCGTACGGGCGCGCTTTATGGTCATTGGCGGCAACGCATATCTCGGGCGCACGGTGCCAAAGCTCTATGGCAAGGTCATGCCGGTCACGAGCTACATCATCACCACCGAGCCGCTGGGCGAAAACCGTGCCAAAGCTCTGATCCGCGACGGCGAGGCGGTGGCGGACACCAACTTCATCGTCGATTATTTCCGTGTGACCAAAGACACGCGGCTGCTTTTCGGTGGCCGCGCGAGCTACACCACCATGGAACCCTCCGATCTCGCCGCCTCCATGCGACCGCAGATGACTGCCGTGTTCCCGCAGTTGCGCGATGTCCGGATCGACTTCGCATGGGGAGGCTACATCGCGATTACCAACAACCGCATTCCGGACTGCGGGCGGCTTTCACCGACCACCTATTATGCTCATGGCTATTCGGGTCAGGGTGTGGCACTGGCCGGAATTTATGGAAAGCTGATGGCTGAGGCCGTTCGCGGCACGGCGGAGCGCTTCGATCTTTTGGCGCGGGTCAAGCACTTGCCTTTCCCCGGCGGCCCAATCCGCATGCCGCTGCTGGCATCGGCCATGCTCTACTATCGCATCAAGGATGCCCTCAATTGACCAAGCTCTTCGAACCTCTCGCCTTTCGCGATCTGACCCTCAAGAACCGCGCCATCGTGGCACCGATGTGCCAGTATTCGGCGCGGCACGGCGTTGCCAACGACTGGCACCTGGTTCATCTCGGGCGCTTTGCCATCGGCGGCTTTGGCCTGGTGATTGTCGAGGCCACGGCCGTGACGCCCGAGGGCCGCATCAGCTATGGCGATCTCGGCCTGTGGGACGACACGCAGATCGAACCGCTGAAGCGAATCGCCGATTTTCTGCGGGCCAATGGCGCGGCCGCCGGCATCCAGCTCGCACACGCTGGCCGCAAGGCATCATCGCCAATTCCATGGCGCGGAAAGTTCAATGAAACAGACGATGAGAAGGCCGCGCTGGCTTTCGAGTCGTGGACACCGGTGGCCCCTTCAGCTGAAAGGCACACGGCCTCGTCTCCGCTTCCCACGGAGCTGGATACAGCCGGCATGGCGCGTGTCCGGGACAGTTTCGTCGCCGCGGTTCACCGCAGCGATGCGGCAGGCTTCGATATGATCGAGTTGCACTCGGCCCACGGTTATCTGTTGAACCAGTTCCTTTCGCCGATCGCCAATCATCGCCGCGATTCCTATGGAGGCAGCCGCGAGAACCGCATGCGTTTTCCACTCGAGATCGCTGCCGCGGTGCGGGCTGCGTGGCCTCAGTCGAAACCAGCCTTCGCGCGGATCTCGACCGTCGACTGGATCGAGGGAGGCGTAACTGTCGAAGACAGCGTGGCCTATGCAAAGCAACTTAAATCGCTGGGCTATGATCTCATTCACTGCTCATCGAGCGGTTTTGACGGCGCCAGAATTCCTGTCGGCCCGCTTTATCAGGTACCGCTGGCAGAGGTCATCCGCAGCGAGGCAGGGGTCCCCACCGCCGCCGTCGGTCTCATCACCACCGCAACTGAAGCTGAAAGCATTCTTCAATCCGGCCAAGCGGACCTTGTGGCACTGGCGCGGCAGGCGCTGGATGATCCAAACTGGCCATTGCATGCGCAGCGCGAGCTTGAGCGCGGGGATGTTTATGCCTCTTGGCCCAATCAGGCCGGCTATGCCGTGCGGAACAAGGACAGGGCGCTGGGATTGATCAAGACCTGAGGTCCCTACTCACGCACCTCCATTGCGCGCGCACCCTTCTGCCACGCTTTGAGGCAGAGGTATTCCATGATCAGCGAGGACGCGGCAAGTGATGTGATTTCAGCGTGGTCATAAGGTGGCGAGACCTCCACCACATCCATGGCGACGAAATTGACGTCCGTCAGCTTGCGTATGATCGCCGCTGCCTGATGATAGGTGAGGCCGCCGGGAATGGGCGTTCCAGTGCCCGGTGCCGCCGCCGGATCAAGACAATCGATATCGAAAGTCAGGTAAGCCTTGTTCGAACCGACAACCGACCTGACTATGCTGGCAATTTCCGCAGCCGAACTCTCATGCACTTCATCGGCGTAGACGAT
Organism: Pseudomonadota bacterium; assembly: GCA_963205315.1. Classification (GTDB taxonomy): domain Bacteria; phylum Pseudomonadota; class Alphaproteobacteria; order Rhizobiales; family Aestuariivirgaceae; genus Aestuariivirga. Next base: position 10,098 of record CAUJIO010000033.1, read on the forward strand.
GCGGAAGCCGTAGGTGCGTTCACCGGCGAACACCGTGCGGATGCCGATCTGCACCGATTTGCGCGGATCGATCAGTCCTTCGCGCACCGCATAACCGAACATGGTGCCGTGGTCGATGCGCCCGCCGTCGTCAGGTTCCACGTCGCGATGCGCATCGAAATGCACCAGAGACAATGGGCCGTGCTTTTTGGCGTGAGCCTTCAGAATTGGATAGGTCACATAGTGATCACCACCCAGTGAAATCATCTCGGCGCCGGAAGAAATGATCTTGGTGGCGTGGTCTTCGAGACGCTGCGGGAAATTCTCCTTGCGGCCCCAGTCGAAAAAGCAATCGCCATAGTCCGTCACAGCGAGCGTCTCGAAGGGATCGAAATTCCATGGCCAGAATGGACCCCAGGCATTCTCGGCGGAGGCCTTGCGAATGCCCTCGGGCCCCATGCGCGTGCCGGAGCGGTGCGACACGGCTTGATCGAAGGGAATCCCTGTGACTGCAATATCGACTCCTGTCAGGTCGCGCGTGTATTTGCGCCGCATGAACGAGAGTGCGCCGGCATATGTCGGTTCCCACTGCGTGCCCTTCAGGCTTTCGCGGCGAAATGCATTGTCCCCCGGGAGCGGCCCGTTGGCATCCATCTCAAGTGACATCTGCTACTCCGTGAGAACGATCGAGTCTTCGGCGGCCCAGTGCACCCACACCTTCTGCCCGCGCTCGACACCGGCACCGCCCAGGCGCGTG
>CAUJIO010000034.1 GCA_963205315.1 Pseudomonadota bacterium
GCAGAAGTATTCAGCGTCGCCGGTGATACGTCGCGCTTCAGCGCCGACACACCGCCTTTCTATGATGTCCGCCTGAAAATTCCCCGCGAGCAACTGGCGCTGCTTGGCGCCAGTCAGCTTAAGCCCGGCATGCCGGCGGAAGCCTTCATCCAGACCGCCGAACGCACGCCGTTCTCCTATCTCGTCAAGCCATTGCTGGATCAGTTCCAGCACGCCTGGCGCGAACACTGAGAACAAGCAGCTCGGAGCGATCGGCGTAACTCCGCGCACCGGGTGTGAAAGGAGGCGCAACATGGATCAGTTCACTGGCGGTTGCTTGTGCGGCAATGTCCAGATTGTGGTGTCGGGACCTCCATACCGGGTCGGCCTCTGTCATTGTCTGGATTGCCGCAAGCATCACGGTGCGTTGTTCCATGCCTCCGCGATTTTTCCTCAGGAGGCCGTGACGATTACCGGAGAAACAGGAAATTACGCGGGCCGGTTCTTCTGTCCGCGGTGCGGTTCACCGGTATTCTCCCGCACTGCCGACGAGATCGAAGTCAATCTCGGCTCGCTGGACGAACCCAATCAACTGGCGCCGACCTACGAACTCTGGACCATCCGCCGCGAATCCTGGCTGCCGCCGTTTCCACTGAAGCGGCGATATGAGCGCGATCGAGACGCTGCGAGCCGCTCTGAGGACTAGGTCAGCTGGTTGCAGTTCCTCTGGAGCGGCTAGTCTAGGCAGCGCGGCGGAATGATGGTCTCCGGTCGAGAGTATCTACCGGGGCCAAGGGTCAGATGACTCCAAGCATGCGCATTGATTCGGCAACACGCACAAACCCCGCGATATTGGCGCCCAGCACATAGTTGCCCGGCGCGCCATATTCCTCGGCCGTTTGGTGGCAGGTGTCGTGGATGCCACGCATGATGGCGGCCAGCCTCATCTCGGTCTGTTCGAAGGTCCAACTGTCGCGGCTGGCGTTCTGCTGCATCTCCAGCGCCGAGGTGGCGACCCCGCCGGCATTTGCCGCCTTGCCCGGCGCAAACATCACGCCGGCATCCAGGAACACCCTGATTGCCTCGGGGGTCGAGGGCATGTTTGCGCCTTCGCCCACAGCCATAACGCCGTTCTTCACCAGCGCGGCGGCATCCTTGCCAGACAGTTCGTTCTGGGTCGCGGAAGGCATGGCCACATCGCAGGCTACGTCCCAGATCGAGCCCTTGTCGGCGGCGATGAAATACACACCTGCTCCCTTTCGGCGGGCATATTCGGAAATTCGCTCGCGCCGAACCTCCTTGATGTCCTTGAGTAGGGCGAGTTCGATGCCGTTCTCGTCCACCACATAACCCGTGCTGTCCGAGCAGGCGATGACCTTGCCGCCAAAGAACTGCACCTTCTCGATGCTGTAGATCGCCACGTTGCCGGAGCCGGACACAACCACCTTTTTGCCGTCAAAGCTGGTGCCCCGGGTCTGCAGCATCGCCTGCACGAAATAGGTGTTGCCGTAGCCCGTCGCTTCGGTTCGCGCGCGTGAACCGCCATAGGCCAGCGCCTTGCCGGTGAAGACTCCTGCCTCGAAGCGGTTGTTCAGGCGCTTGTACTGTCCGAACATGTAGCCGATCTCGCGCCTGCCCACGCCGATATCGCCGGCGGGCACGTCGGTCTGGTCGCCCAGATGGCGGTGCAATTCGGTCATCAACGACTGACAGAAGCGCATGATCTCGGCATCGGACTTGCCTTTCGGGTCAAAGTCCGAGCCGCCCTTGCCGCCACCGATGGGCATGCCCGTCAGCGCGTTCTTGAAAGTCTGTTCGAAGCCCAGGAACTTGATGATCCCGACATTGACCGATGGGTGGAACCGCATCCCGCCCTTATAGGGCCCAAGGGCCGAGTTGAACTGCACCCGGAAGCCGCGGTTGATCTGGACGTGGCCGTGATCGTCTACCCACGGAATGCGGAAGATGATCTGGCGTTCGGGTTCGCAGATGCGCTCGATCAGGGCCTGGTCAAGGAAATGCGGTTGCTTGGCCACGACCCGGCCCAGGCTCTCCAGCACTTCGTGGACAGCCTGGTGAAATTCGGGCTCGCCCGCGTTGCGGCGGATAACCTGAGCAAGTATGGGTTGCAGTTTCTCGTCGATGTTCTTCATGTTGTCTTTCGTGTTGCGGGACTCATGCCTAATTTCTGATCGTGTAGCTCATGAATTGTGCAAGTGAAACACTGAGGTGAATGATTTTTGCGCAATGAGTGTCTGTCCGGAGTGCACGAACTATTCGGACATAACCGTTCATGGCTTCCGCTCCACCTTTCGGGACTGGGCTTCGGAACAAACCTCATTCCCGCATGAAACCTGCGAACATGCGCTTGCCCACCGGATTAGCGACAAGGCGGAAGCGGCCTACCGGCGCGGCGACCAGTTCGAAAAGCGGCGGAAACAGATGGAAGCGTGCGCAAAGTTCGGGGAGCCATTGGCCCGTGCAAACGCTGCGGTCCTCAACCGCAATCCACGTACCATCACGCCTGCTCCGCTCCTAAAACTGCGCTCTGATCCGATATGAAAGCCTTTGCCCAGCCACTAACGCAACAGCGCCTCCAGTCTATTGTGGACATGGATTCTGCCTTCCAGCGTTCGCAAGAGGACGCGGATTGCGAAAGCACGCTCGGCAAGTGCTTTTGCATTGATGGCTCGACGCGACACGAGAACGATTGGGAAAAGATTTGCAGGCGGTATCAATGCGCCTCAGCCGCCGCGCTTGCAGAAACAAACTGACGAAAGGGCAACTCGCATGCAAGTTTCAAATTATAAAGAAAAGTCAAAAACGTGAAACGATTTAATGGCGGAGGGGGAGGGATTCGAACCCCCGGAGGGTTTAACCCCTCAACGGTTTTCAAGACCGCCGCAATCGACCGCTCTGCCACCCCTCCAGGTGCCGCGCAGGCCGCTTCCTAGCAGCCTTCGCGGTCACGCTCAATATCGGCGAACGCTCAATCGGCGTAGGAAGGATCTTCGGCGTCGAGAATGGCCTTCATCTCGGCGAAATGCGCCTGGAACTGGTCGCGGTCTGCTTCCCATTCCTGCGCCGTCTTTTCGGCGACCTCATTCGACATGACATTGAGTTTCTGGCCGGACGAATAGGCGAGCATCAGGTTGCGGCACGCGCGTTCGAGATAGTAAGTGAGATCGAAGGCCTCGGCGACGGTGGAGGCACAGATCAGAACGCCATGGTTGCCCATCATCATGATCTGCTTGTTGCCAAGCAGTCCGCCCAGGCGGTCGCCCTCGGCATCGGTGTTGGCCATGCCGCCGTAATTCATATCGACGGCAACGCGATTATAGAAACGCGCCGTGTTCTGATCGATCGGCAGGATCTCCGGATTGGCCAGCGATGCCAGCGCCGTCGCGTAAGGCGGATGCAGATGAATGATGCAACGCGCCTGCGGCACGTTGGCGTGCATGCGGCCATGGATCGACCAGGCCGTCAGGTCCGGCGCATCCGGACGGTTCATCGTTTCCGAATCATTCGAATCGAGCAGCAGCAGCTCCGATGCCTTGATGCGCGAAAAATGCTGCCAGCGCGGGTTCATCAGGAACTTCTTGCCGTCTGCCGAAACGGCCAGGCTGAAGTGATTGGCCACCGCCTCATGCCAGTCAAATTTGACCGACAGCCGGAATGCCGCCGCAAGGTCGACACGCAATTGCCATTCGTCGGTATCAAGAGTCCGAGCCGTCTTGAGTGTCGCGAGGTTGCCCATCATAATCTCCTGTGCACGAGCGGAAACGATAGCGGTTCCGGTCTTTCCCGGCAATCGCTCCGTGCTGCAGGGCTGATGTGAGAAGATGGCGGAGTACTGGGGAATGAGGATGATCTGGGCCGGCGCCGCGGCGTTGGCGGGGTTGATGGTGGCAACGGGCAACGGCATGGCCGGCAGTGACCCGTCCGGCATATGGCGGATGGCCAGCGGCAAGGTGACGGTCAAGCTCGCACCTTGCGGCAACGCCTTCTGCGGCACCGTGGTCGGCCTCAAGCGCCCCCTCGACAAGCATGGAAGACCGAAGCGCGACAAGGAAAACCCCAACCCGTCGCTGCGCGAACGTCCGGTGATTGGCCTGATGATCATGGCGAACATGGTGCCGACCGGCGACAACCGTTGGGACGGAACGATTTACAATCCGGACGATGGCAAGAGCTACCGCTCGAACCTCAAACTGCAGAACACCAATCTGATGAAGGTTGAGGGCTGCGTTTCGGTATTCTGCAAGACGATGAAATTCATTCGCGTGAAGTGAAGCAAATGATGCACCGCCTGCTGCCTGCCGTGCTCTCGCTTGCCATGACAATGGCCGCGCCCGTCTTCGCCCAGGCGCTGCAGGAACTTCCCTTCGACAAGCAGATGAAACTCGCCAAGGTCGGCGATGTCGACGCGCAATATTTGGTAGGCCTGGCTTTCGAGACCGGCGAGGGGGCAAAGGCCGATGAGGCCGAGGCCGCCCGATGGTTTCGCAAATCTGCTCTGCAGGGCAATGTCGAGGCGCAATATCACCTGGCGCTGCTGGTCTCAAAGGGCGCGAAGGGTTTGAAACAGGATTGGCCGACGGCCTTGAAGCTGTTTCAGGATGCTGCAGCCAAGGGTCATGCCTCCGCCATGAATGCCCTGGGCCGCGCGTATCAGACAGGAACCGGCACAACGGCAGATCCGGCAAAGGCGGCCGAGTGGTATGCCAAGGCCGTGGAGGAAAAATTGCCCGACGCCGAGAACAATCTCGGCATGCTCTATCTTGAGGGCAAGGGTGTCACCCGTGACCTCGCCCAGGCTTTCCGGTTGTTCGAACGGGCGGCGGCCCAGAACGATCCGTGGGGCCTCAACAATCTCGGCGGAATGTATGAAATGGGCTGGGGCACAACCGTCGACAAGGCAAAGGCGCTCGACTACTACAAGCGGGCACGCGCCGCCGGCAACATCGCGGCGCAAAAGAATGTCGACCGCCTGTCCGTCGCTGACGACAGCGCCGGCTAACCCGGCATTAACCATACTTCCCAACTTCAAATTTACGATCCCGGCGCAAACACTTGCACTGTTGAATTCCGATCACAGGGTCTCGGGGACGACAGGCCCTTTGCGTGGAGTGGGTGAGTATGATTCGGTACTTGAAGTTTGCGGTCATCATGATCGCGGCCGGCCTGATGCTTGCGGGCTGTTCGTCGTCCGGGAAGAAGCAGTCCAAGCTCGATCCCTTCGCTGGCACTGGCAGCCCCTATTACAAGGGCAAGGGGCCCGTTCCCTGGGGTGGCGGCCGTGAGCATGTCGGCAAGCCCTATCAGGTCGCAGGCCGCTGGTTCACGCCCAAGGATCAGCCGAACTACGACAAGACCGGTGTCGCCTCGTGGTACGGCGAGGCCTTCAACCGCCGCAAGACATCGAATGGCGAATGGTTCGACATGACGCGCCTCACCGCAGCGCACGCCACCTTGCCGCTGCCGAGCTATGTCAAGGTCACCAATCTGGACAATGGCCGCGAGGTCGTCGTCCGAGTCAATGACCGCGGTCCCTTCGTCAACACCCGCGTCATCGATCTATCGAAGCGCGCCGCCAGCGTTCTCGACTATCAGCGCAAGGGCAAGACCACGGTTCGCGTGCAATACATCGGACCAGCACCGTTGAATGACAACGGCACGCACCTCGCCGCCATGAATTCCGAGCTGAATCGCGGCACGCCATTGCGCCGGATGATTGCTGCCGCAGACCGCTCGAAGGGGTCATTCCGGGGCAGCGACGTCCTGGTTGCGGAAGCAAAGCCCAAGCCGAAGAGCGTGCCCTTCCAGCCGGTTCAAACTGTTGCCTATCAGCCGCCGGCCGAACCGCAGCAGGGCGGAGCGGAGCAGGGGCTCGTTACGACATACTACATCCAACTGGGCTCCTTTACCGATCCGGATAACGCCGGCCGCGCCCGCGATCAGTTTGCCTCGGCCTGGCCGGTACAGTTTATCGAGCTCTCGGGATCAAATGGTCCGGTCTACCGCGTCCGCATCGGTCCGATCGCCGGCCAGAACGATGCAATGACGGCCCTCGACAACGCCCAGGCGGCAGGATTTGGCGATGCCAAACTGGTGAGGGCACAAACCGTTCAGGCCTCGCTTCAATAGACGCAGGATGAAATGAACTGCCGCATCAGTCTTCCCCTTCGGTGGTTCACGCGCTAGCTTGCGGGCTTCATTGGGAGACCGTATCCGCCATGCGCCGCCTTCTGGCCATTCGCCGCCTTGCCAACTGCCTTTCAGGACTCGCCATTGCGCTTGTGGCATGGACCGGGTTGGCCATGGCGCAGGAACTGGCCTACGAAAGCACGGCCAGGCAAGCCATCCTGATCGATGCCCGCACCGGACGCGTGCTGTACGAGAAAGATGCCGACACCGCCATTCCACCTGCGTCGATGAGCAAGCTCATGACCATGATCATGGTGTTCGAGGCGCTGAAGGCCAACAAGCTTACCCTCGATCAAACCTTCAAGATCAGCGAGGATGCCTGGCGCCGCGGCGGCGCATCGTCTGGCGGTTCGACCATGTACGCCGAGCTCAATTCGAACGTCAAATTGCAGGACCTCATTCAGGGCGTGGTCGTGCAGTCGGCAAATGATGCCTGCATTGCCATCGCCGAGGGCATGGCGGGAAGTGAGACGGCTTTTGCCCAGCAAATGACAGACCGTGCTCATGCGCTTGGCGCGAACACGGCCAGCTTCCGCAATGCCACGGGGCTGCCAGATCCAGAACACCGCATGAGCGTGCGCGATCTCTCCGTATTGTCGCGTTACATCATCACCACCTTTCCGGAATACTATAAGTACTATTCCATCCCGGAATTCACCTGGAACAAGATCCGGCAGGAGAACCGCAATCCGCTGCTGAAGGATTATCCCGGCGCGGATGGCATGAAGACCGGTTACACGAAAGAGGCAGGGTATGGCCTCGTCGGGTCCGCAACGCGCGATGGCCGCCGGCTGATCATGGTCATCGCCGGACTGAAGAGCATCAACGAGCGCAAGCTGGAGGCGCAGAACCTTCTCGACTGGGGCTTCCGCCAGTTCCGCGCGACTGATGTCTTCTCCAAGGGGGATCGTGTTGGCGCGGCCCGTGTCTGGGGCGGCACCGAGCGCGCTGTTGATCTGGTCGCTTCCGAAGGCATACGCGTGGCCCTGACTGCGGCTGAGCAGGAGGTGGTCGAGATGAAACTGGCCTACCAGGGCCCGCTGATGGCGCCCGTCGATGTCGGCACGCATGTTGGCAGCGTGCGCTTCATTGTCGACGGACTGACGGTCGCTGATGTACCGGTGGAAACGGCCGCAGCCGTGCCCCTGGATGAGTCAATGTGGTCGCGGGCAATCGACTCCATCTACATCATGATTTTCGGCAGTTAGATGCAGGCTCTCTTCATCACCTTCGAAGGCGGCGAAGGCACCGGCAAGTCGACCCAGATCAAGCGCCTCGGCGAACGGCTTTCCGCCGCCGGACACACGCTCGTGGTCACCCGCGAACCCGGTGGCACGCCCGAAGCCGAAGCCGTCCGCCGGCTGCTGGTGAATGGCGACGTCACGCGCTGGACAGCGAAATCCGAGGCGCTCCTCAACTATGCTGCGCGCGAACAGCATCTGGAACAGGTCATTCGTCCCGCCCTTGCGCGGGAGGAGACCGTTCTCTGCGACCGGTTCATGGATTCCACGCGCGCCTATCAGGGCTATGCCGGGGGCTGCGCGCCGGCCTTTATCGATGCACTTGAGCAAGCTGTCGTCGGACCCACGCGTCCGCGCCTCACGCTGATTTTCGATCTCGATCCCGTCGTCGGACTGGAGCGGGCCCGTACGCGCGGCGATGCGCTGTCGGAAGACCGCTATGAGCGCAAAGGGCTGTCGTTCCATCGCAAACTGCGCGACGGATATCTCGATATCTTGCGCCGCGATCCGAAGCGCTGCCGTCTCGTCGATGCGGCGGGTTCGATTGACGAGGTGGCGGAGTCGGTCTGGTCGATCGTGAGCACGTTTCTCTGATGGCGGACGACTTCAAGGACCCGCGCGAAGTGCCATGGCACCCGCGCCATGCGACGGGGCTTCTCGGCCATGAGGCGGCGGAAACCCATCTGCTGCAGGCCCACCGCTCGGGGCGGCTGCATCATGCCTGGCTGATCACCGGTCCGCGCGGCATTGGCAAGGCAACGCTCGCCTACCGCTTCGCCAAGTTCCTTCTGCACGTACCCACGCCGGAACGCGCCGCAGCCCATACTTCGCTGCACGTTGCCGCCGAAGCTCCCGCCTTTCGCCAGGTCGCGGCGTCATCTCACCCCGATCTTCTTGTTGTCGAACGCGCCGTCGACACCCGCAACAAGCGGCTGAAGACCGAGATTGCGGTGGATGATGCCCGGGCCGCGCAAGGATTCTTCGCTCGCACCTCGGGCGCCGGTGGCTATCGCATTGCCATTGTCGATAGCGCCGACGATCTCAACAGCGAATCCGCCAATGCATTGCTGAAAGTGATTGAAGAGCCGCCACAGAAAAGTGTCTTCCTGATCGTCTGCCATCAGCCGGGCCGGCTGCTGCGCACCATTCGCTCGCGTTGTCTGCAATTGCCTCTGGCCGCACTGGACAACGAAACCGCAATGCGGGTGCTGACGGGGCTTCCTCCCGAGGCGGTTGATGGCGAGGGCGAGGCCTTGCGTCAGGCCATATCGCTGTCACATGGCAGCCCCGGCCGTGCGCTGGAACTGGTGGGGTCCAAGGGTGCCGCGGCCTATGCCGAGTTCCTGCGCCGCCAGCGGCTGTCACCCGGTGCGGCGGTTGAAATCGGCTCTGCCTTCGCGGGCCGCGAAAGCCCGCAGGACTATTTCATCTTCTGCGAGTTGCTGCTGGGCTGGATCGCTGCCAAGGCGCGCGCCGAAGCGCTGGCGGGCAGGGGAGACGCTCTGGCTGTCGCACACGGCGACATCAACGCTTCCCTCCGCCAGACAGATGCCCTAAACCTCGACCGCCGTCAGGCGGTCACCGATGCGCTGATGCGTCTCGAAGCGGCCCTCAAGGCATCCTGAAATTCCTAGATAGAAGAACGATGTCCAAACCGAAATTTTACATCACTACGGCCATTCCCTATGCCAACGGCGCGCCGCACATTGGCCACGCCTATGAACGCATCGCCACCGATGCCATCGCCCGCTTCAAGCGGCTGGACGGTTATGACGTATTCTTCGTCACCGGCATGGACGAGCATGGCCAGAAGATGCAGCAGACGGCAGCGCGCGAAGGCATCACGCCGCAAGCACTGGCAGACCGCACCGCAGCGCAGTTCGAGCAGATGGGCGAAGATCTCAATGCCCGCGCCGACGACATCCTGCGCACCACCTCCGAACGTCACCGGATTTCGGTGCAGGAAATCTGGCGCCGCATGGCAGCGAGGGGCGACATCTACCTGTCGAAATATGCCGGCTGGTATTCGGTGCGCGACGAAGCCTATTACGCCGAGGACGAGATCGAAACCCGCGAGGGCCGCCGTTTCGCGGTCAAGACCGGAACACCGGTCGAATGGGTGGAGGAAGAAAGCTATTTCTTCAAGCTTTCGGCCTATGCCGAACCCCTGCTGAAGCACTACGAGCAGCACCCGGATTTCATCACACCGGAGCATTACAGGAACGAGATCGTCGCTTTCGTGAAGCGCGGCCTCAACGATCTCTCTGTCAGCCGCACCACCTTCGACTGGGGTGTTCCGGTGCCGGGCGATCCGAAACACGTCATGTATGTCTGGGTCGACGCGCTGACGAATTACCTGTCAGCCACGGGCTTTCCCGACGAGAACGCGCCGCGCGCAAAGTTCTGGCCGGCGGACGCCCATGTCATCGGCAAGGACATCACCCGCTTTCACGCCATCTACTGGCCGGCCTTCCTGATGTCGGCGGGGCTTCCCGTCCACAAGCAGGTCGTCGTCCATGGCTTCCTGTTCAGCCGCGGCGAGAAGATGTCGAAGTCGGTCGGCAACGTTGTGGCCCCCGCCGATCTGGTCCGCACCTATGGCGTCGACCAGACGCGCTATTTCTTCCTGCGCGAAGTACCCTTCGGCCAGGACGGAAACTACAGCCACGAGGCCATCGTCAACCGCGTCAACGCGGATCTCGCCAATGACCTCGGCAATCTCGCCCAGCGCTCGTTGTCGATGATCGCCAAGAACTGCGGAGCGAAGGTTCCGGCCTGCGGCGCTCTTAACGATGCCGACACCGAAATCCTTGCCGCCGCCGATGCGATCCATGCCGAGGCTCGCGCCGCACATGACAGCAATGCCATCAACAAGGCGCTGGATGCCATCTGGAAAGTGGTGGCCGACGCCAACCGTTACTTCGCGGGTCAGGAGCCCTGGGCGCTGAAGAAGACCGATCCCGCCCGCATGGAAACCGTCCTCTACGTGACGGCCGAGGTGCTGCGCATTGTCGGAACATTGGCCCAGCCCTATGTGCCAGGCTCCGCCGCCAGGCTGCTCGACCTCCTGGCGGTTCCGGCCGATCAGCGATCGTTCGCCGATTTGGGCAAGCGGCTCGTCTCCGGCACGCCGCTGCCAGCGCCCTCGCCCATTTTCCCGCGCTATGTGGAGGAGGGGGAGGCCCCTCCGGCAAAGGCCTGATCCATGCTGGTTGTTGACAGTCACTGCCACCTCGATTTCGAGGCGCTGCAGAACGATTTGCACGGCGTCATCGCCCGCGCCGAGCAGGCCGGCGTCGGCCTCATGGTGTCGATCTCGTCGCGGGTTGCGAAATTTGCTAACCTGCTCCGTATCGCGGAGGAAAACCCCAATGTTTTCTGTACCGTAGGCACACATCCTCATAATGCGCATGAGGAACTGAACATCACCGCTGAACAGCTGGTCGAACTGGCGCAGCATCCTAAGGTAGTCGGAATCGGTGAAGTCGGCCTCGATTATCACTATGACCTCAGCACCCCGGATGCCCAGGCCCATGGCTTCCGCGTTCACATTGCCGCCGCACGCCAGTCGGGTCTGCCGGTCGTCATTCACAGCCGTGAGGCGGAAGTGGACACGATCCGGATCCTCGAAGAGGAAATGGCGAAGGGGGTCTTCAAGCCGCTGCTCCATTGCTTCACCTCGAAGCCGGAACTGGCGCGCGCTGCGGTCGCCATGGGCGGATATGTGTCCTTCTCCGGCATTCTCACCTACAAGTCGGCAGAAGACTTGCGCGTCACAGCAGCCGAGATTCCGCTCGACCGGTTGCTCGTCGAAACCGATGCGCCCTACCTTGCACCCGTGCCGTTCCGCGGAAAATCGAACGAACCGGCCTTTGTGGTGAAGACGCTGGAAACGCTGGCGAAGGTCAAGGGCATCACCACTGAGGAAATGGCCGGCATCACCACCGATAATTTCTTCCGTCTCTTTTCGAAGACGCCGCGTCCCGCGAGGTTCAGTGCGTCCACATGACGACAACGCTGACCATTCTCGGTTGCGGGTCGTCCGGCGGTGTGCCGCGCATCGGCAATGACTGGGGCCAATGTGACCCTGCCAACCCCAAAAACCGCCGCCGCCGCTGTTCGCTATTGGTCACCAGGACCGGCCCCGCCGGCCAGACCCGCGTTCTGATCGACACGTCGCCCGACTTGCGCGAGCAGATGCTGACGTCTGGAACCGACGACATCGACGGCGTGCTGATGACCCATGAGCATGCCGATCATACCCACGGCATCGACGATCTCCGCGCATTCTTCCTGATGAAGCGCCGCCGCGTGCCGGTCTGGGCAGACGAACCGACAGGCCACATGCTGACCACGCGCTTCGCCTATTGCTTCTACACGGCACCCGGCAGCGACTATCCGCCCATCCTCAACCTGCACCGGCTCAGCGCCGGAACTCACGTCACTATCGGTGGTGCGGGCGGTGACATCGTCGGCCTGCCGTTCCGGGTGCATCACGGCAACATTGATGCCTTGGGTTTTCGCATCGGCAATGCCGCCTATACGCCCGACCTCAATGGGGTGCCGGATGTCAGCCTTCACGCCCTCGAGAACCTCGATCTCTGGGTTGTCGATGCCTTGCGCCGGACGAAACATCCAAGTCACTGGAGCCTGCCCGAAACGTTGCACTGGATCGATCGCATGAAGCCGAAACGTGCTATCATCACAAACATGCACATCGATCTCGATTTCGACATGTTGCGGCGCGAACTTCCCGCCCATGTCGAACCAGCCTTCGACGGGCTCGAATTGACCCTCTAGCCATACGGGAGTTTCCCATGCTCAAGCGCGTCGCCATCAGTCTTCTGGCCTTTGCGAACCTGTGCGCGCCGGCACTGGCACAGAGCTGCGATCCTGCCAGGCTTGCCGCAGCAATCGATACCTATGCCGCGGCACCTTTCAGCGCGCGCACATGGCGGGTGTTGCAGGGTCTGGGTGATCCGATGATCGACAGTTCCAGCATCGGGTCAGATGCCTGGACGCAGCAAGAGGGCTGGAAGACACTTGCCGCCGAATTGGCGCCTCAAGCCGAAGGTTTGCAGAACGTCAGCTACAGTTGCCGCATCAGCTATCCGCTCTCGGTTCTCGAGCGCCGCATGGGATCGCTGGGCCGCAACCACCCCTATGTGAAACAATGGCTCCTCGCGCAGGAAAAGGTGTTTCAGGCCTGTTCCAATGACGGTGCTGACGACATCGCACTGCCGCCGCCGCTCGACATCGAGCCTGTCTTCGCCAACATTCAGAAAGCCGATCGTGCATATCAGGAGGCTTCGATTGCCTTCTACCGCAACCGGGAGCGCGCGCTGCCGCTGTTCCGCAGCATTGCAGCCTCGTCCTCCCCGCACCGTGCGGCAGCCCGCTACAATATTGCCAATCTGCTGGCCAATGCCAAACAGCCTGAGGCCGCCCGCAAGGAAGCCGAAGCGATCATCGCCGATCCATCACTCGGCAGCGTGCATGCCATCACCCGGGAATTGCTGGGCTACATTGCCAACCAGGAAGACACGGCAGAAGGCTGGACGGGCGTTATCGAACGCAACGTGGCGATCCTTGAAACACCCGCCGGGAACATCCTCGCATCCGATGCGCTGAAGCGCGAATACGCCTCCGCGCTCTATGACATCGACTTTGCCGGCGTCCGCGGCAAGGACGATGATTGGTGGCTGGACGGAAAGCTTCCCGAAGACGCGACGATTTCCAAGGCCCTCGTCGACATGTCGCGGAAACATCCCATGGTCCTGTGGATGATCGCCGGCCAGTCCGCCAACGAACATTATGTCAGAGCGCCCTGGAGCCTCATCGGCAGCAAATGGCAGGACCGCATGACCGCCTATGTGGCGAAGGCTTTGGCGGTCCAGCCGTCAGGTGCTGGCATCAAAGGGCCAGCCCTGCAGATGCTGAATGCACTTGCTGCGAAACCTGACGATGCCACGCGTGCCAGTGTCTGGACGGAGGCGAGGTCTGCGATGGCGGCGGCCCAGACGAGCTGTGGAACCGACGCCGCAACGGCCTCTGCGGGTCTGCTCCTCGAGCAGGCAGTCAGGCTCTCGGCCATGGCCGGGAAATACGAAGAAGCCTATGCCGGCCTTGATGCTGTGCCCTTCAAGACCGCCAGCAGCTTCTACAACGGTGCTGTCTATCACCTGGCGCAATATCTGGTGGGGGAGGGGAACGTGAAGGAAGCCCGCACGTTGCGTGATCGCTTCATAACCCCTGAACTGCTTGCCGCGATCCCGGAGAACATGCGCGACCAGGACGGCAATGCCCTCGCCGATTTGCTGGCGCTCATTGCCGAGAACGATACGGCATGGAAACAGGCCTTGCAGCGCAAGTCTGATCCGGCCTCGCACATACTATTCAATCTGATGCCGACGAAAATCCTGTGGGCCTATGCCACAGATGCGAACTTCACCGAGGCCGACCGGGCGCTGTTCGCGCGTGCAGCCTGGACCAGAGACTATGCGCTGGATCGCAAGCCGACGGCGGAACAAGCCAACCTGATGACGGCGCTCAATCCGCAGATGGCGGCTATCGCAGCCAAGGTCGATACGGATTATGCATCCGCCTCGCCCGCACACCGCCGGCTGTTAACCATATTGCGCAGCCCCCGCCACAACATCCTGGTGGCCTTGCCGTCCGACTGGAATCCGCAAAGCCTCAAGCCTGAATCCTATACCGACATCGATCTCTACGACCACAATGACAAGAACTGGTGGTGCCCGCTGGAGACCGATCGCCAGCTCGCCGCCGTGCGAGAGCGCGCCGATGAAACGTTCGGTACATCGGGTCTCACCAGCTATGGCAGGAAGACGCTGGCCGACGTCTATGACGAAGACGTCGCCAAGGGCATTGCCCAGAACCGCGACAAGCTTCTGAAACAGCATCCCGTCGTCAAGGCCGTGAACTGGAAGGAAGTCCGCGCGCTGTCGCAAATGCCGTCGGCACCCGCCAAGCTCACACGTGCCGCCATTGCCTGGGGCAAGGCCAGCAAGGGCGATGACGGCGCACCGGAGGCATTGGCACTGGCCGTCAAGGCGACGCGCTACGGCTGCAACTGGCATGGCAGCCACGAGAGCTATTCGAAGGCTGCCCAGAACCTGCTGCAGAGCAAGTTCAAGTCCACCAGCTGGGCTGCAGCCACACCATACTGGTTCAGCTGCATGTATGAAGAGTGGGACAAGGACGGCAACCGTGTGCCCAACTGCAAGCCGAAGCGCTGGGAGAAACAAGCGCCGTTGAAGTGAGGTCTCGGAAATATGGCGCAAGACATTGCCGGGGCTGAATATTCTGGAGTTTTGATCTACCCATAAATATTCCATAATATATATTATGCGAATAACGGAGCAGGTTCGAAAAGACGCCGCCGCCCGCCTACGCCTTCACTGCCTTGCGCATGAACACCGTTGTGCTTCCTGGTACCATTGTCCCCCGCCGATACACCTGGAAGCCTCGCCGCTCATAGAACCGGACGTTCTCCGTGAAGGCGGCGTTGGTATAAAGCCGAAGCTCTCCGAGCCCAAGCGACCGGGCGATGTCCTCGGCATGGTCCAGCAACCGCATGCCCAGTCCACGCCGTTGCATGTCGGGCCGCACGGCCAGGTTTTCGATCAGGAGGTGATCGGTTGCCGGAATGAGCTCGACCAGACCCAGGAGCTCCGGTCCCTCTTCAGCCACGAAGACGATGTGCTCAGCCACGGCCCGCGCGTGATCTGCCCGCATCGGCAGCGGCTCACGGCCGATAACCGGAACCCACTTGGCATAGGCTGCCCGGGTGAGTTCTGTGACGGCATCGGCATCCGCCGTGCCGGCCCGTCTGAAGGTCTCCGCTGCCGCCATCGATTTCACCCTGACTTTCGACCGCTGCTCCAGCAACCGCAGTAGCCGAATTCCGCCAGATCGGATAGGCGTCCTTGTATGAAGGTCGAGATCGCAGACAAAGCTGCCGCCTTGAGGATACTGGTGCTGGGGGCCACCGGGCATCTGGGCCGTGCCATCACGCGCAGCCTGCTTGAGCGTGGCCATATCCTCCACGGCCTGGTTAGGGGTCCATCCACCGTCACCGCGGCATCACCTGGTGTCACCTGGCATTTCGCCGATATATCTTCGCTGAAGCAGACTTCCGACTGGATGCCGCTGCTGCACGGCTGCGACGTGGTCATCAATGCCGCAGGCGCTCTGCAAGATGGCAGCCGCGACCGCCTGGCGGATGTGCATGTCAACGCCATTCGTGCCCTTGCCGAGGCGATGCCGGCGTCCGGCCTGCTGGTCCACATCTCGGCACCCGGAGTGAGCCCATCAGCATCGACATCCTTCTACCGCAGCAAGGCCGAAGGCGACGCCGCCATCATGGCAAGCGGCTGCCGTTATGTGATCATGCGGCCGGCCGTCGTCATCAGTCCGGAAGCTTATGGCGGCAGCGCGCTGCTGCGGGCGCTGGCTGTCATGCCACTGGCCATTCCGGCCATCCATCCCGACAGCCAGATGCAGACAGTGGCACTCGACGATGTCGTGGCCTACGCCAGCCGCGCCGCCGAAGGCGAATTTCCCTCCGGCACCGATCTGGTGCTGGCCGAGACTTCAAGCCACAGCCTCCGCCAAGTGCTCTTGCAATTCCGCCAATGGTTCGGTCTGGCACCCGTCCCGGTCATCACAATTCCCTCTTGGCTCGCACGCAGCATTTCAAAGTGTGCCGATCTTGCAGGCTACGTCGGCTGGCGCTCGCCTCTGCGGTCCACGGCCCTACAGGTGACGTCAGAAGGCGTGACGGGCAATCCGGCCGCCGGTTGCCGGAGTCTGGCTGAAACGCTGGCCGCAATGCCCGCCACCGTTCAGGAGCGTTGGTTCGCCAGACTCTATCTGTTGAAGGCTGCTGGCATCCTCATGCTGGCGCTGTTCTGGTGTGCTTCCGGCGTCATTGGCTTTCTTGAGCGTGACGCCGCGGCCTCCGTGCTCACGGAGGCTGGCTTCCATGTCAACACGGCCAACGCTGCCGTTATCACTGGCGCCTTGGCCGACATCGCGCTCGGACTCATGGTCGTTGTCCGCCGCCTGATGCCGGCAGCGCTCGCTGGCATGATCGCCCTCAGCGCGGCCTATGTCTTGGCGGCCACCTTTTTCTTGCCCGGCCTGTGGCTCGATCCACTGGGACCGCTGGTGAAAACGCTGCCCGCCGCTATGCTGGCATTTGTAATGCTGGCCATCGTTCCGGAGCGCTGATGGACTACGAACCCCTGCTCCGCTGGCTGCACGTGATCGGAGCCGCCGCGCTGCTGGGGACCGGTGCAGGTATCGCCTTCTTCATGCTGATGGCGGTGCGGACAAGATCCCCGCAGCTGATCGCCTCCGTTGCGCAGTTTGTCGTAATCGCCGACACGCTGTTCACCACAACCGCCGTCATTGCCCAGCCAGTCACTGGCTTTCTTCTGGCCCGCACCATCGGCTGGCCGCTCTCCGAGGGCTGGCTGCAATTGTCCCTGATGCTTTATGCCGTCACGGGGCTTTTCTGGCTCCCCGTGGTGTGGATCCAGATCCGGCTCCGCGACATTGCCCGCCAGGCGGTTGCAGATGATAAACCCCTTCCAGCCGGGTTCGACCGTCTGTTTCGCATCTGGTTTGCCGCCGGAATTCCCGCTTTCGCTGCCGTCCTCGCCATCCTATGGCTTATGCTCAATCGTCCCGCTATAGGGCTGCCATGAGCCAGAACCCCGCCGCCATGGACCCCCGCAACATCCAGACACTCCGCGCCATCATGAAGGCGCTGCGCACCCCCGTTACCGGCTGTCCATGGGATCTCGAACAGACTTTCGAGACGATCGCCCCCTATACCATCGAGGAGGCCTATGAGGTGGCCGACGCCATCACCAGGGGCAGCCGCGCCGATCTCTGCGACGAACTGGGCGACCTGCTGCTGCAATCGGTCTACCACGCCCAGTTGGCGGACGAGGAGGGCAGCTTCACCTTCGATGACGTGGTCGAAGCTGTCACGGCAAAAATGATCCGCCGCCACCCGCATGTGTTTGGCGACGAGCAGGCGCGCTCGGCGGCTCTGGCCAAGACGTTCTGGGAAGACAACAAGGCCCGCGAAAGAGAAGGCAAGCCGAAGCAAGGCGTGCTGGCGTCGGTTCCCGTCGCTTTGCCCGGCCTCACACGTGCCCTGAAACTCCAGTCCAAGGCCGCCAAGGTGGGCTTCGACTGGCCGTCCGTCGACAATGTCTATGACAAGATCGCCGAGGAGATCGAGGAATTCAAAACCGCTCCGGACGACAAGCGGACGGAAGAATTCGGCGACATTCTGTTCGCCATGGCCAATGTCGCCCGCCATCTCGGCATCGATCCGGAGGCCGCCCTGCGCGCCACCAATGCAAAGTTCGAGCGGCGCTTTGCGCACATCGAGGCCCGCCTCGCCGAACGCGGCAAGGAACCGGGAGATTCGGATCTCGCCGAAATGGACGCGCTGTGGAACGAGGCCAAGGCACTCGGCAAATAGGCAAGCGGCCCGTCAGATTCCCTGGCCGTCGACTGGTGATCCAATAAAGCTCGCCACCTTGCTTACGCGGTCGCGCAGGCTGATGCTCATCAGACCGCGATGCGCGTCGCCGGAGCCCGGGCAATTGAGTGAGGCCACTACGCCCACGGCATCCAGCGTGCTGGCGCTGCGCACCACGGTCGACACCGTCTTGGGCGAATCGGACGGAGGCTGGAAGGTCTTGATCACCACGCCGGTTTTCAGATTGGTGACGGTGATACTGAACTGTCCGCCCGCCGCGCAGGTGTTGCTGGCGACGATCAGCAGCTCCTGAGACGCCGCCAGCGGCACCGGCGCGAACAGCGACTGAGTGCTATCCGCCCGCGCCGCGCCACTCATTGCCGAGACCGTCACAAAAGCAAACCCGAGCCGACGCATTGCAACCTCCAGATTGATATGGAACAAACAATCAAACTGAACGCGCATCGTCAATGCCGAACATCTACGGCGCGGCTACCTTCTTGCGCGGTGTCAGCAGCTTCATGTTGCGGCCGAACTTGGCGCGCGCCTGTCCGGCAACGTCGTCCGTCAGCCGCACCTTGATGCGAATGCGGCCGTCATCATGTGCCTTGCGCGTCATCACCTCGCCACGCTCATGCAGCCAGGCCTGGCCCTGTCCATCGGCGGGGTCGAGCCAGATGTCATAGACGTTGTTCTCCGCACCAAGGCGGCCTTCGATCAACTCGAGCAGCGGTGCAACGCCCTCCCCCGTCACGGCCGACAGCAGCACGCAGCCAGGCTTGCGCAGCGCCTGCGCCTCGCGCGCCGCGCGCTCTTCGGGCGGCAGCAGGTCGAGCTTGTTCCAGACCTCGACGATCTGCCCGCGCCGCACCTCGTCGATCCCGAGTTCCTGCAGAACGCGGTTGACGTCCTGGGCCTGCGCATCGCTATCGGCATGGGCAACATCGCGCACATGCAGGATCACGTCCGCCACCAGAACTTCTTCGAGCGTCGCCCGGAAGGCGGCGATGAGCGACGTCGGCAAGTCGGAAATGAAACCCACCGTGTCCGACAGGATCACCTTGCGCCCGTGCGGCAATGCAATCACCCGCATGGTCGGGTCAAGCGTTGCGAACAGCAGGTCCTTGGCCAGGACAGACGCACCGCTCAGGCGGTTGAACAGCGTCGACTTGCCGGCATTCGTATAACCCACCAGCGCCACCACCGGGTAAGGCACGCGCTCGCGGCCCTTGCGATGCAGCGCCCGCGTCTTCACCACGGCCTCGAGCTGCTTCTCGATGCGGGTAATGCGCTCCTGAATGAGACGCCTGTCTGCCTCGAGCTGGCTTTCACCCGGTCCGCCGAGGAAGCCGAAGCCGCCCCGCTGCCGCTCGAGATGGGTCCACGAGCGGACCAGACGGCTCTTCTGGTATTCGAGATGGGCGAGTTCCACCTGTAGCGTGCCCTCACGCGTCGACGCTCGCCGCCCGAAGATCTCGAGGATGAGACCGGTGCGGTCCAGGACTTTCGCTCCCCATTCCTTTTCGAGATTGCGCTGCTGGATGGGCGAGAGCTGGGCATTCACCACCACCAGTTCCGCTTCTTCGGCCTTCACCAACTCGGCAATCTCTGCCACCTTGCCGGACCCCAAAAGCGTTGACGGCTTCGGGGCCGTCACCGGGGCGATGACGCGGGCCGCAATTTCTAGATCGATGGCCTCCGCGAGACCGACAGCCTCCTCCAGCCGTGCCGCCGCCGCCCGCTCGGAAATGGCGGGTGCCCCGCGGTCACGCCGGTCGACATGCAGGACGATGGCACGGGTGAGAGTGGGGCCTTCGATCTGAAAGTCGACCCCGCCCCCGGCCTTCACAGTCTTGCGCGCGCTCAACCGCCGGCCTGCTCTTCGTCGAACAGGCTGATCGGTCCGCCGGGCATGATGGTCGAAATGGCGTGCTTGTAGACCAGCTGGGACATGCCATCGCGCCGCAGCAGAACGCAGAAATTGTCAAACCAGGTGATCACCCCCTGCAGCTTCACGCCATTGACGAGAAACACCGTGACAGGGATCTTTTGCTTGCGAACGTGATTGAGGAAGGTGTCCTGCAGGTTCTGCTGTTTTTCTTGGGCCATTGCTTTTCTCTTTGTTGGGCCATTCCGGCGGTTGTCAAACTAGCACAATTTGGCGCAGTGCAAAATTTCACACTTCCGCCTCTTCCTCGTTGCGGCTCGAAAGTCCAAGCAGCTTGATCTTGCGGTGCAAGGCCGAGCGCTCCATGCCGATGAACTGCGCTGTCTTCGAGATGTTCCCGCCGAAGCGTCCAAGTTGCGCCGTGATATAGTCGCGCTCGAACTCCTCGCGCGCCTCGCGCAGTGGGAAAACCAGAAGATGCTCGATGCCAAACGTGGCGGCCTGCGCCCCTGCCCCGCCGGTGTCCGATGGCAACATCGCAGCCGAGATCTCCGTTGTCGGCTCGCCCGGCGCGATGATGAGTATGCGTTCAACGTTGTTGCGCAGTTCGCGCACGTTTCCATTCCATTCGCGCGTCTGCAGAACGGCAATGGCATCTTCGCCGAATTTGCGCACCGGCTGGCCTGCCGCAAGAGAATAGCTCTTGGCAAAATGCGAGATGAGCTCGGGAATGTCTTCGCGCCTCTCGCTCAACCCCGGCACGTGTACCGGCATGACGCTGAGCCGGTGGTAGAGGTCCTCGCGGAATCGCCCCATCGCGATGAGCGACGGCAAATCGCGGCTCGATGACGAGACGACACGGACATCGACCTTCACTTTCTTGGCGCCGCCGACGCGCTGGAACGTCTGGTCCACCAGCACGCGGAGTACCTTGCCCTGCGTCTCCATCGGCATGTCGGCCAGCTCGTCGATATAAAGCGTGCCGCTGTGCGCCTCTTCCAGGGCGCCAACACGCCGGGCCGCCCCCGTGCCGTCCTCGACGCCAAAAAGTTCTTCCTCCATGCGTTCCGGCGTCATGGTCGCGGCGCTGAGCGTAACGAATGGACCTGCGGCACGCAGCGACATCGCATGGAGGGAGCGCGCCGCCAGTTCCTTGCCCGACCCCATGGGGCCGGTGATCAGCACGCGGCTGTTCGACGGCGCTATCTTTTTCAGCAGCAACCGCAGTTGCCGCATGGCGGGGGACGTTCCCAGAAGCTCGGTATCGGTTCCGGACCGGCCTTTCAGTTCCTCGTTTTCGCGCTTCAGGCGCGAGGTCTCGAGTGCGCGCCCAACCACCAGCATGAGACGGTCGGCGTTGAATGGCTTCTCGATATACTCATAGGCCCCGCGCTTGATGGCGGCGACGGCCGTTTCGATATTGCCGTGGCCGGAAATGATGACGACCGGCACCTCCGGATGTTTCTCCTTGATGATGTTGAGCAGGTCGAGGCCATCGAGTTTCGACCCCATCAGCCAGATATCCAGGATGATGAGTGACGGCCGGCGTTGACCGATTTCGGCCAGGGCAGCATCGGAATTATGCGCGAGGCGGGTCTCATAGCCCTCATCCTCGAGGATGCCTGCAATCAGCCCGCGGATGTCGGCTTCGTCGTCAATGATCAGAATATCGGCGGCCATCACGTCACTCTTTTATTCGGCCGCCGTCGAGGCGGCCGGGATTTTGTCGAACAGCAGCGTCACCTGCGCACCTTCACATGCGTCGCCATGAGACGGCGCATCTTCCAGCAGCAACCGGCCGCCATGTTCTTCCATGATGCGCTTGACGATGGCAAGTCCCAGTCCGGTACCCTTCTCACGCGTGGTCATATAGGGCTCTGCCAGGCGGTGTCGGTTTTCCTTCGGCAATCCGATGCCGTTGTCGGTGACACGGATGTAGGGCTGATCCGCCATCATTCCGGCCTCGACCAGAATGTGTCCGCGAGGTTCCGGAACCAACTGCAGCCGCGACTCGATCGACTCGCGCGCGTTCTTCACCAGATTGGTGATCGCCTGGGTAATCAGGCGGCGGTCGAACGGAAACACGAACTCGCCATTGCGCACATCGAGTTCGATGTCGATGTCGGATGACGACACCCGCTGCAGCACGGTCGCATCCCGCACGATGGCCGCCAGTTCCAGCGGCTCCGGGACCGCCTTCGGCATCCGTGCGAACGACGAGAACTCATCCACCATGCGGCCGATATCGCCCACCTGCCGGATAATTGTATCCGTACACTGATCGAACACATGCTTGTCGGTCTGGATCTGGCTGCCATACTTGCGCTTCAGGCGCTCGGCCGACAGCTGGATGGGTGTCAGCGGGTTCTTGATCTCATGCGCGATGCGCCTTGCAATGTCGGCCCAAGCTGAGTTGCGCTGTGCTGAGACGAGATCCGTGATATCGTCAAACGTCAGCACATGGCCATGTTCATGCTCTTCGGAGCTTTCCGTCGTCACCCGCGCGAAGAGGCTGCGCTGCTCGCCCGACCGCTCGATATCGACCTGACCTTCGGCAAAGCCTGACGGCCGCGTCAGCGCCTGTTCGAACACCGGCATGAAGGCGGACAGCACCTTCTCCGCCTGCTTCCCGATCAATTCGTCGCTCCGCAGTCCCAGAAGCAGCACGGCGGAACGGTTCACCAGAGACACATGGCCTGACGGATCGATGCCGATGACACCAGCACTCACCCCGGCGAGCATCGCCTCGGTGAAACGCCGCCGCGCGTCGACCGCTTCGTTGGCGGAGACCAGGTCGTCCCGCTGCTTCTTGATGTGACCGGTCATCAGGTTGAAGGTCTTGGACAGCGTCTGCAGGTCTTCGGGCCCCTCCGTCACCGTCACCTTGGCATCAAGTTCGCCGCCGGACACACGCCGGGCCGCGTCGAGCAACTGAACCACGGGCGCCACGATCTTGTCCGAGAACCACAAGCCCGTCCAGATCGCCGCTAGCAGGAACACGAAGCCGACCACGGCATACATCAGGCCAAATGTCACCTGCACGCCGAGGCGCTGCGACATCAGCTTGTCATACTCGAGCTTCGCCTCGCGCGTTTTCCTCAACTGGTCAAGTACTGATGGATTGATCACCCGGTAGACCAGCAAATAGGAATCAGTGAAGTTTTGCAGTTTGATCAGTGCACGGACGACATTGCCGCCGACGCCCGGCTGGATGACGACGAGTTCGCCTCCCTTGGCCCGCGCCACCTGTGCCTCGTTGGGCGCGAAGAACTGGATCTTGTCATTGGCAGTGATGCGCGCGTCGATCTGTTTGTTGTCGGGGTTGAACACGAATACGCCGGGAAGTCCCCGGAGCGCCGCATGCCGCGCCACCCGGCGCACGAAACTCACTCTGTCGGTGTCAAACAGTGGCTTCTGCTGCGACAGGTCCGAGGCGATGGCTGCAACGTCGTTGCGTGTCGCCTCGGCGTGATCGCGCACATAGCTCTCGGCAACATTGACGGCTGAATCGACGATCGCCCGCGTCCGTTCCGAGAACCATGCATCGAGCCCCCTGTTAAGCGTGACCGTCGCAAACACGGCGACGATGATGGCGGGCACGACCGCAATCAGGCTGAACAGCAGCACCAGCCGCAGGTGCAAGGCAGCGCCGGGCGTTCCCCTCCGTTTCTCGACCGCCAGATAGGCCAGCTGGCCGACAATCATCAGTGCCATCACCAGCAGCACGGCGCCGTTGAGCACCAGCAGCAGCGCGGTGCTCTCGCCCGTCGGCTTGATCGGCGTAATGCCGGTCAGAATTGCAAACGTTGACAGTCCGCACACCACGCCGGCAACGACCAGCATGAAACCCGCCAGCCCAGTCAGCCGTCGCAAGCGCTCGGAAATCCGGAAATGAGTGCGATCGGTCATGGCCTGTCTTCAGCAGATACTGTTGCCGGAAATCAACACCAAATGTGGCTGATTTGCGACAGTGACCTGCCCGTCAGGACAATCCGCGGACCACCTTCACCTGGCGGTCGCGCAACTTCACCCGCAACGTATTGCGATTGATGCCGAGAAGGTCGGCCGCCCGCAGCTGGTTTCCACTAGTGGCTGCCAGCACGGCGCGCAGCAACGCCGGCTCGACCTCTGCAAGGACACGATCATACAAACCGGCCGGCGGCAGATTTTGTCCAAATCCGGCGAAATAGCGCGACAGGTAATTCTCCATGAACTCCGGCAGGCTCGTACCGGAATAGTCGGCCTGCTCGACGGCAGCCTGTACCGGCACCGTGGCAAGCTCACGCTCGATGGCATGCGCTGGAATGGTGTCGTCGATCTCGATGGCCACCAGCCGCCGCAGCAGATTCTCCAGTTCACGCACGTTGCCGGGCCAGCGATGTCCCTGAAGCCGTTCTATTGCCTCGCGCGACAGTTCCTTTCGCGGCAGGCCCTCTTTCATCGCCTGGGCGAGGAAATGCCGGATGAGATCAGGGATATCCTCGCTGCGTTCCCGCAGGGGCGGCAAGCGCAGGGGCACCACATTCAAGCGGTAGAACAGGTCCTCGCGGAAATGACCCTGATTGATCAGTTGGCGCAGGTCACGGTGCGTGGCCGTGATAATGCGCACATTGGTCTTGATCGGCGCATTGCCGCCGACGGTCGTGTATTCGCCTTGCTGCAACACGCGAAGCAGCCGCGTCTGCGCCTCCAGCGGCATGTCGCCGATCTCGTCAAGGAACAGCGTGCCGCCCTCGGCTTGCTCGAACTTGCCGGCGACGCGGGACGTCGCCCCGGTGAATGCCCCCTTCTCGTGGCCAAAAAGTTCGGACTCGATCAGTTCGCGCGGAATGGCCGCCATGTTGACCGCGATGAACGGTCCCTTGCGGCGCCGGCCATAGTCATGCAGCGCCCGCGCCACCAACTCCTTGCCAGTTCCGGATTCGCCGACGATCATCACCGTCAGGTCCGTCTGTGTCAGCCGCGCGATGATGCGGTAGATCTCCTGCATCGCCGGCGACCGCCCAACGATCGGCAGCGGATCGGCGGGTTGGTTGGCATTGGCTGGAACCGGCTTCTGAGACTGTTCAAGTGCCCGTCCAACAGTTTGAACCAAGGCATTGAGATCAAACGGTTTTGGAAGATAGTCATAAGCTCCGCGTTCAGCCGCCGTGATCGCCGTCATGATGGTATTCTTGGCACTCATCACGATAACGGGAAGCGTCGGCCGCAGCTTCTTGATGCGGGGGATCACGTCGAAGGCGTTTTCGTCGGGCAGCACGACATCGGTCACCACCGCGTCCCCCTGGCCTTCCGAAACCCAGCGCCATAGCGCTGCCGCCGTGGCCGTCGAGCGTACGCTGTAACCTGCCCGGCTCAGCGCCTGGCTCAGCACCGTGCGGATGGCACTGTCGTCGTCCGCGATCAGAACTGTCTTGCCGCTCATGGCGTCGCCTCTCCATCATAGTCCCGGGGGGTTGCTGTGCTGCGCAGCATCGGCAGCAGGATGCGGAATGTCGTTCCGCGCTCGCGCCCGATACATTCGACGATGCCGCCGTGATCGCGTACGATCTTGGCGACAAGTGCCAGGCCAAGTCCGCGCCCGCCTGGTTTGGTCGTCACGAAAGGATCGAATATATTGGGCCGCAATTCTTCCGGAACACCGGCACCGGTGTCGTGCACGCAGACTTCGAGCGGCAGTGTAATGCGTTCGCTGGTTCCAGGAACGGTCAGCCTGATTCCCGGCCGGAATGCGCTGGTGAGCAGGATCTCGCCCGCCTCGCCACCCTGCTCGATCGCCTCGGCCGCATTCTTTGCGAGGTTGAGAAACACCTGAACCAATTGGTCCTTGTTGCCAAGCACGGGGGGAAGCGACGGATCGTAATCCTCGCGCACGGTCACGCGCGTTCCCATGCCGGCCACCGTAAGTTGTTTCACCCGCTCCAGCACGGCGTGAATGTTCACAGGCTTCTTGTCCAGCGGCCGCTCGTCCGAAAACACTTCCATCTGATCGACAAGATCGCGAATGCGATCGGTCTCATCGCAGATCAGCCGTGCCAAGGCCCGATCCTCTGATCCAAGTGCGGGTTCGAGGAGTTGGGCCGCTCCACGAATACCAGCGAGCGGATTCTTGATCTCATGCGCCAACATCGTCGCCATGCCGGAAACCGAGCGAGCAGCACCGCGTGACGTCAGTTGCCGGTCGATCTTGTGCGCCATGGAACGCTCGAGCAGCATGACGATGACGAACTGCGGCTGCTCCGCCATCAGCGCCGCCTGGATATCGACCAGACGCTCACCGCCCAGCCGCGGCGTGCCGACGGCGATGGCATATTCATTAACCACGCCCGCGATGTTTCGCGCCTGTGCCACCGCACCGAAAACCGGACTTGAGAACGGCACCAGGTCACCGAGCTTATGACGCAACAGCACGGTGCTGCTCGCCTGAAAGTAATTCTCGGCGGCCACATTGGCGAGGCAGATCTGTTCGTTTTGATCAAGGACGATCAACGGATTGGGCAAAGCATCGATCACCGCTTTGGCCAGCGGGGCATCCGGCGGCGGAAGCTTCTTTTCGATGGTTGCCACGCTCATGCTGCATCCGCCTGTTCGCATACCGTGGCGTAGAGCTGCTCCAGCCCCTGTGCGACGATTGCATTGTCATTGGTCCGCAGCAGCGAGGCCCGCGACTGCGAGGCTTGCTCCGCCGTCAGAAATTTCCGCTCTGCGAGCCGGCTGATTGCCCAGCCAATATGCTTGCGGGCGATGCGGTTGCCGTGGTGGTGACCATGATGGATTAGAATGCGATCATGATGCAGCCGGACGATATTTGCTTCGTCTGCCAGGCTCGGCTCCGCAACCCCGCTACCGGGGTCGAGGCCTTCGGCGAGGACACCCGGCCACCATGGCCTGCCATAGGCGCCACGGCCGATCATGATGCCATCGGCGCCAGACGCATCGAGCATCTGGCGCGCATCCTCAACCGAGTTGCCGTCACCATTGGCAATCAGCGGAATGGAAATCGCTTCCCGCACCATGGCGATCGCCTGCCAGTCAGCCTTGCCGGTGTAGAACTGGCAGCGCGTGCGGCCGTGAACGGTGATGAGTGCAACACCGGCAGCTTCCGCGCGCCGTGCCAGTTCGGGCGCATTGATGGAATTGTGGTCCCAGCCCAATCGCATCTTCAGGGTCACCGGAACCGAGGACGCTACAACCGTTGCCTCGATCAACGTCACCGCATGATCGAGGTTGCGCATCAGGGCCGAGCCGGAGAGTCCGCCCGTCACCTCGCGCGCCGGGCAACCCATGTTGATGTCAATGATCTGGGCGCCCATGTCTTGCGCCACACGGGCGCCCTCCGCCATCCAGTGCGGTTCGCGGCCCGCCAACTGGATGACGAAAGGCTTCACAGTCTCCGCCCCCAGCGCCCGGCGCAACATGTCGGGCCTGGCGTTGACCAGTTCTTCCGACGCCACCATCTCGCTGACCACAAGACCTGCGCCTTGTTCGGAAGCAGTCATACGAAAGGGTTCATCCGTCACACCGGACATCGGCGCCAGGAAAACCCGGTTTCGCGATTTGATCGGGCCAATACAAATGCCCATTTTTTCATCACATAAATGAGTTGTTCAATTAAATGGCAGGATACCCTGATGCTGCAACGCGTCAAGGGCCTTTCTTGCAGGCCATAACCGGGCTTGCTAGAGCAATTCCATGACAGTTGCGGCAGTGATCGTGGCCGGTGGTTCCGGCCTGCGCGCAGGGGGCGAAAAACCGAAACAATACCAGTTGATCGGCGGCAGGCCCGTGATCTGGTGGACCCTGAAGGCGTTTCTGGGACACCCTGGTGTTGCCCATGTCCAGCCGGTTATCGGCGAAGGTCACGAAGAGATGTTTGCCGAATCCGTGGCGGGCCTGGATGTTCCCTTGCCGGTCATCGGCGGCTCTACCCGGCAGGACTCGTGCCGCATCGGTGTCGAGGCTGTCGAAAGGCACGATCCGACCAAGGTGCTGATCCATGATGCCGCCCGCCCCTTCGTCTCGCAGGATCTGATCAGTCACGTCATTGCCTGGCTAGAGCGCTTTCCTGCGGTAATCCCGGGGATGCCGGTCGCCGAAACCTTGAAATATGCGCCAGGGGGCGTTGTTTCCCGCACGGTCGACCGCGCCGGAATCTGGACGGCGCAAACGCCACAGGGTTTCACCTATCAGGCTATTCTCGCAGCCCACCGCAGGGCCCAGGCGGAAGCCACGGCCAACCTCACCGACGATGCATCGGTTGCCGAACATGCCGGGATTGTCATATCAATGATCCCTGGCCGCCACGAGAACCGCAAGCTCACGACCGCCGAGGATATTGACATCGCCAACCGGGACATGACGGCACGCAAGCTGGAAAATCTCCCCGACATCCGCGTCGGCCAGGGTATCGATATTCACCCCTTCGACACCGGTGATGCCGTCACCCTGTGCGGTGTGGCCATTCCATTCACGCATCGGCTGCAGGGTCATTCGGATGCCGACGTGGCCATGCATGCACTGACAGATGCCATTCTGGGAGCCATAGGTGAAGGCGATATCGGTACGCATTTTCCGCCCAGTGATCCTCAGTGGAAGGGCGCGCCGTCGCGAATCTTCCTTGCCCGCGCCATGGAGTTGATCGAGGCAAAAGGCGGACTCATTGCCAATGTCGATATAACGATTCTAGCCGAGGCACCGAAGATCGCGCCGCATGTGCCGGCCATGCGCGCCATTCTCGCGCCCCTGCTCCGCATCGATCCGTCGCGCATCGCCATCAAGGCAACGACCATGGAGAAACTCGGCGCCATCGGCCGCCGCGAAGGGATCATGGCCTCGGCGACCGCCACGGTGCGGTTGCCGTAATGTTTGAACCGGCACTCGTTGAGCAGTGCGTGAGGTTGATCGATCTGTGCCGCAGCAGGAACATCCTGCTCGCCACGGCAGAGAGCTGCACCGGAGGTCTCATTGCAGGACTGATAACCTCCGTACCCGGATCATCGGACGTCTTCGACCGGGGCTTCGTCACATATTCGAACGAAGCCAAGACGGAGATGATCGGCGTACCTGCCAGCATGATCGTTCACGCTGGGGCGGTCAGCGAGGATGTCGCCCGCGCCATGGCCGAAGGCGCGCTTCGCCACAGCCGCGCGTCCATTGCCATGGCCGTCACCGGCGTAGCCGGGCCTGGCGGGGGATCTGAGTTGAAACCCGTTGGGCTCGTCCATTGCGCCGTGGCCCGCCGCAATGGCGCAACACAACATCAGGAACTGCGGCTGGGCGAGATCGGGCGGCAGGCCGTGCGCCTGGCCACCGTCGCTTGCGCCATCGAGATGGCTTATACGTCGGCCTTGGCGCCGGCCTTGCCATAAAGCTCGCGGGCGCGGGATTCGAACGCGCCCATCACTTTTCGCACCATCATGTCGAACATGCCCGAAAGCACGAACTGCAGGGTCTTGCTCTTGAGTTCATAATCGACATTGAATGTGATGTCGCTCGAGCCCGGCTCGGTCTCGGTGATGATCCATTCGGCCTCGAGCCGCTTCACGGGGCCCTGAGCGGAGCTTGCGGAAATCTTGCGGTTTGCCTTGTCGACGATCACTGTGCTCTGCAGCTTTTCCTCGATGCCGAGCTTCTTGTAGGTGACGCTGAGTTCGGCATCCATCGTCTCGCGCCCATCTGGCATCATTTCCTTCGAGCGCACGATCGAGCGCTTCACCAGCGGCAAAAACCGCTTGTACTGCTCGACGTCGGCGGCAATCGCGAAGACCTGGTCAACGCTGTAGGGAACTTTGCGAGTCATCGAATATTTTGGCATGTCTCAGAATCCGGATTTTTGGTTGCGGGCCGCTCTCAGCCGGGCAAAGTCGTCACCGGCATGATGTGATGAGCGGGTCAGTGGAGTTGCGGCCACCATGAGGAAGCCCTTGGTATAGGCAATCGTTTCGTAGCTCTTGAATTCGTCGGGCGTGACGAAGCGATCGATGGCCGCGTGCTTGCGTGTCGGCTGCAGATACTGGCCGATGGTGATGAAGTCGATCGTCGCCGAACGCATGTCGTCCATGACCTGCATGACCTGTTCGCGCGTCTCGCCGAGGCCAACCATGATGCCGGACTTGGTGAACATCGTCGGATCGAGTTCCTTCACCCGTTGCAGCAAGCGGAGCGAATGAAAATAGCGCGCACCCGGCCTGATCCGCAGATACAGCGCCGGAACGGTTTCGAGATTGTGGTTGAACACGTCGGGTTTGGCTTCGACGACCTGCTCCAGTGCGCCATCCTTCTTGAGGAAGTCGGGCGTCAGCACTTCAATGGTCGTCAACGGCGATGCGGCGCGAATGGCGCGAATGGTGCGGGCAAAATGCGCCGCCCCGCCGTCTGCCAGATCGTCGCGGTCAACGGAGGTGATGACGGCGTGGCTCAGCCCCATGCGCGCCACGGCATCGGCAACCTTTTCCGGCTCGTCGCTGGTCAGGGCGTCGGGCAAGCCGGTCTTCACGTTGCAGAAGGCGCAGGCTCTGGTGCAGGTGTCGCCCATGATCATGAAGGTCGCGTGCTTCTTCGACCAGCACTCGCCGATATTGGGGCAGCCGGCCTCCTCGCACACCGTGACGAGATTGTTGTCGCGAACGATCTTCTGCGTTTCCGAATAGATCGGCGATCCGGGCGCCTTCACCCGGATCCATTCGGGCTTCCGCAGAATCGGTGTGTCCGGCTTGTGCGCCTTTTCCGGATGACGCGGCCTGTCCTTGCTGTCGAGAATCGTAACCATCAGGCAGATGAACCACCTTTGACCGCCCGGTAGGCATAGATCAGGATGCAGGCCCCGGCGACAGCCACGATCAACTGTCCGATAAACCCGCCGAGCATCATGCCGAACATGCCGAGAATGAAATTGCCGACGATTGCGCCGACGATGCCAAGCACGATGTTCATGATGAGGCCCGTATCGAACTTCATCACTTTCTCTGCGATCCACCCGGCGAGTGCGCCGATGATGATCGTCAAAATCCAGCCAGTGCCCATCATGATCGTCGTCTCCCGTTAGCCCCGGCCACGCACGAGTTTGAGCACGAACAGCAACACGATGGCGCCTACTGCGGCGACGATCAGGTTGCCGACGAACCAGCCCGAGAACAATTCGCCCAGCCGGATGTCAAGTGCGTTGGCCAGGAAAGCGCCGATATAGGAGCCGATGATGCCGACGATGATATTCATGATGAGCCCCATGTTGGTGCGCATCACCTTCTCGGCGATCCAGCCTGCCAGGCCGCCGATCAGCAGGGTGCCGATCCAGCCAACGCCACCGCCCAAATCCATGAGACTGTTCATATTCCGACCCTTCCCCGATTGGAGTAATGTCAAAGATATGGCCCAGTGCCACACGCGTATCAAGAATATTCAGCGCGGCTATTTCGACCAGAATTCCAGCGTCTTCTGCTGCTGTTCGGGCGTCTGCTTCAGTTCCGGCACACCGCCGGCCGCGGCAAACAGAAGCCCTGACCCCAGCATCATCACAATTGCCGGTTTTATCAGTCCGCCGACCAAAGCGCCGGACAGCAAGCCGCCCAGCGATTTGCCACGCCCGAACCACATGGCGAAGATCACCGCGCCGAACACCGCCAGCACCATGTCAAGCATGTCGAAGGCGTCGAGGATGGCGGCAGTCTGATTCATCTCACCAGATTGCCGGAAATCCCCTAACGAATCCTACATGTGGATGACGCGGCCATAGGCGTCGAGCACGCTCTCGTGCATCATTTCCGACAGTGTCGGATGCGGGAACACCGTATGCATGAGCTCTTCCTCGGTCGTCTCCAGCCCCATGGCCACGACGAAGCCCTGGATCAGCTCGGTGACTTCCGCCCCGACCATGTGGGCGCCGATCAGCCGGCCAGTCTTGGCGTCGAATATCGTCTTGACCAGGCCCTGGTCCTCGCCCAGCGCGATTGCCTTGCCGTTGGCCAGGAACGGGAAACGGCCGATCTTCAGCTCAAAGCCCGCCGCCTTGGCCTTGGCTTCGGTAAGGCCGACGCTCGCCACCTGCGGGTGGCAATAGGTGCAGCCGGGGATCTGCTCCTTCTTCATCGGATGCGCATCGAGGCCCTTGATCTTCTCGACGCAGATGACGCCCTCATGCTCGGCCTTGTGCGCCAGCATCGGCGGGCCCGCCACGTCGCCGATGGCATAGACGCCGGGAACATTGGTGCGGCCATAGCCATCGATGACGACACAGCCTTTTTCGGTTTTGACCCCAATCGCCTCGAGGCCCAGGTTTTCGATGTTGCCGACTACGCCCGTCGCGGCGATCACGCGGTCCACGGTGATGGTCTCTGACTTGCCGCCCGCTTCAATGGTGGCGGTCACGCTGTCGGTCTTCTTGTCGAGCTTGGCGACCTTCGCAGAGATGCGGAACTTGATGCCCTGCTTTTCCAGCTGTTTCTGGGCCAATTTGCTGATTTCAGTGTCTTCCACCGGCATGATCTGGTCCATGATTTCGACCACCGTCACATCGACGCCCATGGCGTTGTAGAACGACGCGAACTCGATGCCGATGGCGCCCGAGCCAACGACCAGCAACGACTTCGGCATTTCCTTTGGCACCATGGCCTCGAAATAGCTCCACACCAGCTTGCCGTCGTGCTCCAGCCCCGGAAGCACACGCGGGCGGGCACCCGTCGCCACGATGATGTGCTTGGCCGTATAGGTGCCGGCACCCGCCGCACCCTTCGGTTCCGGATGTTGCGGCTGCATCGCCGCCTTGGCCGGCTTCGACACGACGATTTCGTTCGGCTTGGTGAGCTTTGCCTCGCCCCAGATCACAGTCACCTTGTTTTTCTTCAGCAGCATGGTGACGCCGCCATTGAGCCGTCCCGATACGCCACGCGAACGCTGCACGATGGCCGCCGGGTCAAACGTGATGTTGTCGGCCGACAGGCCGTAATTCTTGGCGTGCTTCATGTAGTGGAAGATTTCAGCCGAACGCAGCAGCGCCTTGGTCGGGATGCAGCCCCAGTTGAGGCAGATGCCGCCCAGATGTTCGCGCTCCACCACCGCCGTCTTGAAGCCGAGCTGTGCCGCGCGGATCGCCGCCACATAGCCGCCCGGCCCGCCGCCGATGATGATGATGTCGAATGCTGTGTCGGCCATGACTCTCGTTCCTCTTGTTCTGTCGTCATGCCCGGGCTCTGTCCCGGGCATCTCCTCC
The DNA here is from genome assembly GCA_963205315.1 of Pseudomonadota bacterium. GTDB lineage: Bacteria > Pseudomonadota > Alphaproteobacteria > Rhizobiales > Aestuariivirgaceae > Aestuariivirga. The sequence goes on from CAUJIO010000034.1 coordinate 33,045, forward strand.
GTCTCTGGCAGATGGCCGGGACAAGCCCGGCCATGACGAACTTAAAGTGACAATATCTTCTTCACCACAGGCACCAGCGCCACGCCCAGTGCCTGGGTGCTCCTCGCGTCGATGTGCCCGCCGTCGGTCGGGTCGGTCTTCGCCACCGTTCCGGCATCGAAGAAATGGACACCCATTTCCTCGGCGACGCGGGCATAGTGCCTGGCGAACAGCTTCGACTCCTCGATGGCATGGCCCCAGAGGTCGTTGAACCACTCATCATTCGTCTTGCAAAGGGCGGGGGGAGCCATAATGAGAATCTGCGGGGGTGACGCCGTCTTGATCCACGGGAATCGCTGCACGATCTCGATCAGCCGCACCATGCCCATCGAGGCGTCGAATGCCCTGCAGCGGTTGGCATACTTGATGTCGTTGGTGCCAAGCATGATGATGACCAGATCGAGCGGCTGATGCGTCGTCAGCAGCATCGGCAGAGCCACCGCGCCATTGCGCTCGGCGATGTCGGTGGGGTCCGGGAACACCGTGGTGCGCCCGTTCATGCCCTCTTCGATCACCCGCGCCTTGCCATTGAGTCCCGCCGCCAAAGCATTCGGCCAGCGCACCTCGAACGGATGCCGCGCAAACGTCCCGGCCTCAAAACCCCAGGTGAGCGAGTCACCGAATGCGAGTATGTTTTTCATGATCTTCTCCTCACACCAACATCAGCCCGGGTTCTTCCAGATACATCTTGATCGCCCCGATGAACTCGGCGCCGAGCGCACCATCCACCGCGCGGTGATCGGTCGACAGGGTGATCGTCATCTGCTGCTCGATGACGATGTCGTTGCCGCGCACCACCGGGCGGCGCTCGCCGGTGCCGATGGCGAGAATTGTCGCGTGCGGCGGGTTGACGATGGCCTGGAAGCTCTTGACGTTCATCATGCCCATGTTGGAGACCGCCGCCGAGCCACCGGTATATTCCTCCGGCTTCAGCTTGCGGGCCTTGGCGCGCGCCGCATAGTCCTTCATCTCGCTGGAGATTTGCGCCAATCCCTTGGTCTCGGCCTTGCGCACGATCGGCGTGATCAGGCCGCCGGGGATAGACACGGCGACACCGATGTCGGCGTGCTTGTGCTTCACCATGGCGCTGTCGGTCCATGAGACGTTGGCGTCCGGCACCTTCATCAGCGCCATCGCCATGGCCTTGATGATGAAGTCGTTGACCGACACCTTCCACAAGGGCTTTCCATCCTTGTCCTTCGGCGCCTGCAGGTTCAGCCGCTCGCGCAGGTCCAGCAAGCCGTCGAGCGTCACGTCCACCGCCACGTAGAAATGAGGAATGGTCTGCTTCGACTCGGTCAGCCGCCGGGCGATCACCTTGCGCATGCCGTCATGTGGAACGAGCTCATAGGAGCCCTGTTCGAACAGCTTCAGCACCGCTTCGTCGGCCATGCCTGCAGGCATGACTGCCGGCTTTGGCGCAGCCACGGAAGCGGGCGAAGCAGCGCCCGGCTTGGCGCCTTCAACGTCTTTCAGCACGATGCGCCCATGCGGGCCGGAGCCCAGCAATGTCGCGATATCGAGCCCCTTGGACTTGGCGAGGCGGCGGGCCAGCGGCGAGGCGAAGACGCGAGCCCCCTCACCCGGCGCACGCTGTGCGCCACCCTCTCCCGCACGGGGAGAGGGGGAAGGAGCGGCAATCATACTTCCCTCTCCCCTTGCGGGAGAGGGTGGCGCGGCCTTGGCCGCGACGGGTGAGGGGCTGGCCACAACATCCCCCGCCTTCTCGCCTTCGCCCAGAATGACGGCGATCGGCGTGTTGACCGGAACATCTTCCGTGCCCTCCGCCACGAGCACCTTGCCGAGTGTGCCTTCGTCGACGGCTTCCACCTCCATCGTCGCCTTGTCGGTTTCGATCTCGGCCAGAACGTCGCCGGATTTCACCGTGTCGCCTTCCTTCTTCAGCCACTTGGCAAGCTTGCCCTTTTCCATGGTGGGCGAAAGAGCGGGCATCAAGACATTCACTGGCATCGCGGTCTTCCTTGTTGTTCCGTGTTCAAGGTCAGGGCGACAGGTCCTGACGGTGAACCATGATCTTCACGGGTCCTTCCGCTTCATAAAGGCCCCGCGCATGTTTCGTGCGTGCGGCTTGATGAATTTCGGTCAGCAGCTTGTCGAAGGCGGCGAGGAAGGCCTCTGAACTCACGAGCCCATGCTTCGGCAGATCCGGATCGCAATGCTGCAACGCATAGAGCGTGACACCGCAGGTTACGTCCATTTCGCCGTCAAACCCTTTGAAGCGAATGCACTCTCCGTCAAAGAGCCTGTCCTCTTCGAGGAACGCGAGCTGTGGCATGTGGTCCTCCCTGTGCTTGCCGTCTCTCCCTTCAGCTGCCTTGTCCGTTCTCCACCAATGCGACTTACTTCTTGGCCAGCGGCGAAAGCTGCGCGGCGATCTTGTTCAAATCCTCGGTCAGCACCTTGCGGATGGCCGTGAAGTTGTCGGAGGCATTGCCGTGGCCCATTTCTTCACAGGCCTGCGCCACCTGCTGCGCCATGCCGGCCAGCACGTGGCCCCAGACATCGGCCTTGCCGAACGCCATGGCATGCAGTGACAGGCTTAAGCCGCCGCCGGTAATCCAGGCGCGCGCCACTTCCCCGGCCTTCGGGTCATGGAAGACCTCATGTGGCGGCTGCAGCTGGTGCGGATGGATTTCGTGGCTGTGGTCGTGATGGTGATGATCGTGGTCAGACATAAAGGACCGCCTTTGCAGCTTGGACCACCTCATCGGCATTGGGCAGTGCGAGCTTTTCGAGATTGGCCGCATAGGGCATGGGAACGTCCTTGCCGGCGACGCGTGCGACGGGCGCGTCGAGGTAGTCGAATGCATGGGTCATGATCTGAGCGGCGAGTTCGGAGGTGACCGAGAACTGCGGATAGCCCTCCTCGACGCAGACACAGCGATTGGTCTTCTTCACACTCTCGACAATGGTTGCAATGTCCATCGGCCTTATGGTGCGGAGATCGATGATCTCGGCCTCGATGCCTTCGGCGGCCAGCTTGTCAGCCGCGGCGATGGCATAGGTCATACCGATTCCGAAGGCGACGATGGTGACATGCTTGCCGGCACGATGAATGCGCGCCTTGCCGATGGGGACGACCCAGTCGTCGAGCTTCGGCACATCGAAGCTCTTGCCATAGAGAATTTCATTTTCAAGGAACACCACCGGATTGGGATCGCGGATCGCCGCCTTCATCAGGCCTTTCGCATCCGCCGCGGTATAGGGCATCACGACCTTCAGGCCGGGGATGGCGCCATACCACGCCGCATAATCCTGGCTGTGCTGGGCGGCGACGCGTGCCGCCGCGCCATTGGCGCCCCGGAACACGATGGGGCAACCCATCTGGCCGCCGGACATATAGAGCGTCTTGGCGGCCGAGTTAATGATGTGATCGATCGCCTGCATGGCGAAGTTGAAGGTCATGAACTCGACGATGGGCTTCAGGCCGGCAAAGGCCGCACCAACGGCGAGGCCGGTGAAACCGTGCTCGGTGATCGGCGTGTCAATGACCCGCTGCGGCCCGAACTCGTCCAGCATTCCCTGTGAAATCTTGTATGCGCCCTGGTACTGGCCCACTTCCTCGCCCATCAGGAACACGTCCGGATCGGCGCGCATTTCCTCCGACATCGCCGCGCGGATCGCCTCGCGCACCGTCATCGACACCATCTCGGTGCCTTCCGGAATGTCCGTATCCGGAGCGATTGTGGCTGTCACGACAGCGGGAGCCGTCACAACGGCCTCGACGGCCGGAGCGGCTACCGCAGCCTTCGGCGCCGGCGCTGCATCCGCCTCGCCAATGACGGCGATCGGCGTATTGACCTTGACGTTCTCGGTGCCGGCCGGAACAAGAATGGCCGACAGCGGCCCCTCGTCGACGGCTTCGACTTCCATCGTCGCCTTGTCGGTCTCGATCTCGGCGATGACATCGCCGGACTTCACCATGTCACCGACGTTCTTGAGCCACTTGGCAAGCTTGCCTTCCTCCATCGTGGGTGAAAGTGCTGGCATGAGGATATTCGGCATGAATCGTTCTCCCTCAGCCGTTCACATAGATGTCGGTGTAGAGCTCGGACGCATCCGGCTCCGGATCGTTCTGCGCGAACTCGGCAGCCTCCGTCACGATGACGCGGATATCGGCGTCGATCTTCTTGAGCTCGTCCTCGGTCGCCAGCTTGCCGTTGAGGATGCGCGCCTTCACCTGTTCGATCGGATCATGCTCCTCGCGCATCTTCTGCACTTCTTCCTTGGAGCGGTACTTCGCCGGGTCGGACATCGAATGGCCGCGGTAGCGATAGGTCATCATCTCGAGGATGTATGGCCCCTCGCCCGCGCGGCAATGCTCAACAGCACGGTCGGCAGCCTCCTTGACGGCGCGCACATCCATGCCATCCACCTGTTCGAAAGGAATGCCGAAGGCCGCGCCGCGCGCACCGAGTTGTTCGGCATTGGCGGTCGAGCGTGTTGCAGCTGTACCCATCGCATAGCGATTGTTCTCGATGATGAAGATGCAGGGCAATTTCCAGATGGAGGCCATGTTGAAGGTCTCGTAAACCTGGCCCTGGTTGGCAGCACCATCGCCGAAATAAGCAACCGACACGTGATCGTTGCCGCGATACTTGTTGGCAAACGCCAGGCCCGCACCCAGCGGCACCTGCGCTCCGACGATGCCGTGGCCGCCAAAGAACTGCTTCTCACGGCTGAACAAGAGCATCGAGCCGCCCTTGCCCTTGGACAATCCGCCGCGGCGCCCGGTCAGTTCCGCCATCACGCCCTTGGGATCCATGCCGCAGGCCAGCATGTGGCCGTGGTCACGGTAGGAGGTGATGACCTGGTCACCCTCCTTCTGTGCCATCTGCATGCCGACGACGACCGCTTCCTGGCCGATATACAAGTGGCAAAAACCGCCGATGAACCCCATGCCGTAAAGCTGGCCCGCCTTCTCCTCGAAGCGCCGGATGAGCAGCATTTCCTTGTAGGCCTGGAGCTCTTCCTCAACGGTAAAGCCGCTGTTGGTGAGATTGGATTTCTCGGCCTTTTCGGCCTTGCTCAGTTTCCGCGTGATATAGGCCGACTTGACCGCCATGCGTAGCTACCTCCAGCCAGAACAATGCCGAAGTCATAGCATTAAACACTTGAGAAAGCAGGCCGATTTACCGATTAACCGGATTTCGGTTTACGTCGTGGATTTCGTTAGGGAAATTACTTGTCAATGAACGCGATGACATCGCCCGGCTTGGTCATTTCAAGCGTCCGTCTCGCCATCTCGTCGAGAAGATCGGGGTCGATGCTCTCGGGGCGAAGCAGCGCCACCTTGGCCTCCTGCCGGCTGCGCTGTTCGGTCAAAGTCTCCAGCTTCTGGTTCAGCATGGCCAGCTTGTCCTCGAGCCCATGCTGATAGGGATAGCCGCGCGGCCCCTTCCAGGCGTGCCACGCGAAATAGCCAAGAAGCGCGCAGCACACGCAGGTGACGGCAAGATCGAAGCGGCGCATCGCCTTCTCCATTGAATCTGCTCGCAGCATTCGGCGGACTCGGTTAACAATCGGTCACCATGCCAGCTTTATTCGCTTGACCTTTGATGGGGTCATGCCGATGTAACTCCTGGAGTTACCATTATGTTGTCCAGTAGCCGATTCGTAGTCGCCGTCCATGCCATGAGTGTCCTCGCCCGCTTTGCAGGCAAGGGGCCCGTATGCTCGGCCATTGTCGCCGAAAGCGTGCATACCAACCCCGTCGTCATCCGGCGGTTGATGACCGAATTGGAGAAGGCCAACCTGGTGCGCTCGGTGGCTGGCCGTTCGGGCGGATTCGAGCTGAACCGCGAAGCCTCGGCGATTTCGCTGGCCGATGTCTATTTCGCAGTCGAGGACGAAAGTGTCTTCCGCATGCACAAGACCGATCCGGACTCGCATTGCCCGGTTGCTGCCCAACTCGGCAAGATCCTCTCCGCCCCGCTGAAGGCTGCAGAATGCGCGCTGCATTCCTCTCTCGCCAAGACATCGATCCGCGACGTCGCGACGGCTATCGTCTAAGGCATCTCCGATGGCTGACGCCACGCAGGCGAAAGCCAATGCCACCCTTTTGACTTTTCTGGCGCTCGGCAACTTCACCGTTGGCATGGGTGCCTTCGTGGTCATCGGCGTCATCACACCTATTGCCGAAGGCCTCAAGGTCTCGAAGGCGGATGCTGGTATAATCCTGACAGCCTATGCCATTGCCTATGCTGTGCTGTCGCCTGTCGGTGCCGCACTGACCGGAAGCCTGTCGCGCCGCACGGTGCTGACCGCCGCGCTCTTGCTGTTTTGCATCGGTTCGGTGCTGTCGGCATTGGCCTGGTCTCTGCCAATGCTGGCATTTTCCCGCGTTCTCGTTGCATTTGGCGCCGCGCTTTTTACGCCTCTCGCCGCCGGGCTTGCGGTTGCCGTCTCACCGCCCGAACAGCGCGGCCGCGCGCTGGCCAAGGTGTTTGGCGGGTTGACTCTGGCACAGGTCGCTGGCGTACCCCTCGGCGCATGGCTGGCCTACCGCTTCGGCTGGCATTCGACGTTCTGGACCGTCGCCGTACTCGCCGCGGCCACCACCCTCGTCTTGTTTCACGCCATTCCGCAGCGCGTAAGTTTCCAGGCAACCACACTCGTCACCATCCTCAGTGCACTGAGGAATGGCCGCCTCATGCTGGCCGTCACCTTCACCGCCACCATCATGACGGCGGTGTATATCGTTTTCACCTACTTCGGCCCCCTGATCGAGGCCTCTGCCGGCTCCAATCCGGAAACCCGCACGTTTTACCTGGTGCTCTTTGGCATCGGCGCCGTCATCGGCAACTATGCCGGCGGCATCCTCACCGACCGCATCGGCCCGAAGCGGACGCTGATCATTATCTGCATCGCACATGTGGTGTTGATGCCGATGTTCTCAATCATTCCGTGGAGCCCGCTGGTGTTTGCCGCGCTCGTCGGGGTGTGGAGCAGTTTCGGCTGGGCTTTCATGGCTCCGCAGCAATCCCGCCTCGTCGCCATCGCGCCATCCGCCCAAGCCCTGGCGCTGGCCCTCAATGCCGCGATGATCTACGTCGGCATTGCCATCGGCTCCGGTATCGCCGGGCGGCTATTGAACTGGCAGGGATTGCCCGCCCTCGGCATCGCCGCGGGTTTTGGGGCAGCCTTGGCCATCGTGCATTTGCTGGTGTCGAGCAGACCCGGCAAACCTGCGCCAGCCATCTGACATCGAAGGCGATACCCTGCAAAGCCTATAGACTTTAATACGAGAATGGCGCACAGAGCGCCGCGATGACCCCTCACGCGGTTGCGAGTCCCTGGTCTCTGGCTTCTGGACGAGCACTCGCCGGTGACGAAAGAATTGCATGGATTTCTTCTCGCAGATCGATCCGCTCTTTGTGATTTCCGGTGTTGTTGTGGGCACGCTGGTTGGCTTCACCGGTGTCGGTGGCGGATCGCTGATGACTCCCATCTTGATTCTCCTTTTCGGCATCCACCCGGCCAGCGCCGTCGGCACAGACCTGCTTTATGCCGCCGCTACCAAAACCGCCGGTACGGCCGTTCATGGCTTCAACAAGACCATAGATTGGAAAGTCGTAGGATTGCTGGCAGCCGGAAGCATTCCGATGACCATCATCACCATCCTGATGATCTACTGGCTGGGCGTCGACAGCAAGACCACCCAGAGCCTGATTACCAAGGTGCTGGGGCTGGCGCTGTTGCTGACCTCGCTCTCGCTTTTTGCCCGCAGCTACATGATGCGGATGTTCGAGAAGCGCTTCGGTGTTCTCGACTCGTCGGTAGTCTCTCCGGTCACCATACTGGTTGGCGCCGTGCTCGGCGTGCTCGTCACCATTTCATCGGTGGGGGCCGGCGCCATCGGCGTCACCGCCCTGGTCTTCCTCTACCCCAAGATGCCTGCCCAAAGAATTGTCGGCTCCGACATTGCCCATGCCGTGCCGCTGACCTTGCTGGCGGGCCTCGGCCACTGGGTGCTCGGCACCATCGACTGGCACATGCTGTCGTCGCTGCTGGTCGGCTCCATTCCGGCCATCGTCATCGCCAGCATGGTCTCGGCAAAAGTGCCGGAGAAGATCATCCGTTACGCGCTGGGGCTCATCCTTCTCGCCGTCTGCGCCCGCTTCTGGTTCCTGCCGTAAGAGATCAGGCGGCGATCGCTTGCTTCAGGTCGCCGATCAGGTCGTCGACATCCTCAAGGCCCACCGACAGCCGCAGCATGCCATCGGTGATGCCCATCATGGCGCGAGCCTCTGGCCCGATGTTGCGATGCGTGGTCGAGGCAGGATGCGTCATCAGCGACTTGGCATCGCCAAGGTTGTTGGAAATATCGATGATCCCGAGATGCCGCAGTAGGTCGAAAGCCTTGGCCTTGCCGCCCGCGACCTCGAAGGTCACCATCGTGCCGCCAAGCCGCATCTGCTTTTTCGACAGCGCCGCCTGCGGATGCGAGTCGAGATGCGGATAAAGTACACGGCTCACACCCGTCAAACCCGACAACGCGTCCGCCACCTGGTGAGCAGCGCGCGATTGCGCCTCGACACGCAGCTTCAGAGTCTCGAGACCCTTCAGCAGCACCCAGGCATTGAACGGAGAAATCGACGGCCCGGTGTGCCGCAGGAACGGCTTCAGCTGCTCGTCCTTGAACTTCTTCGTCGACAGGATGGCGCCACCCAGCACCCGGCCCTGCCCGTCCATATGCTTGGTGCCGGAATAGACGATGACGTCCGCGCCGTAGGCCAATGGCCGTTGCAGGATCGGTGTCGCAAAGATGTTGTCGACCACCACATTGGCGCCTGCGGCCTTCGCGATCCCGCACACGGCCTCGAGATCGATCACATCCAGCGTCGGGTTGGACGGCGTTTCGAGGAACACGCATTTGGTTTCAGGCGTGATCGCCTCTTTCCACGCCGTGAGATCGGCACCGTCGACCAGCGTCGTCTTGATCCCGAAGCGCGGCAGGATCGAAGTGACGATCTGATAGCAGGAACCGAACAGCGCCTTCGATGACACCAGATGATCGCCGGCCTTCAACTGGCAAGCCAGGGCGCCGAACACCGAGGCCATGCCGGAAGCCAGCGCATAGCACGCCTCTGCTCCTTCCAGCAGCGCCAGACGCTCCTCGAACATCGTGACGGTGGGATTGCCATAACGGCCATAGACATAACCATCGTCCTGGCCCGAAAAGCGTTTCTCGGCGGTTTCCGGTTCGTCATAGACGAAACCCGAATTGAGATAGAGCGCTTCCGAGGTCTCGCCATGCTTCGAGCGGTCGAGACCGCCGCGCACCAGCTTGGTGGCGTCCCCCCAGGTGCTGGGGTCCGACTTGTACTTCTTCATTCCGAAAACCTCTTAGCTTTGGACCCAGGGCAGGCCCGCCGCTTTCCAGCCGCCCACCGTGCCGCGATGGCCGGTCGCATCCTTGTCGCCCTCAAAGCCCTGCGCCACGTTCCAGGCATTGGCATAGCCGGCCTGCGTCAATGCCGAGGCGGCCGAAGCCGAGCGCGCGCCCGACCGGCAGATGCACAGGATCTCGGTATCCTTGGGCAGGCCCATCTGCTCGATCTCGGCGACGAACTGGCCATTCACCTGCATCTGTGGAAACACCTGCCACGACAGGCGGATCAACCGCTCAACGGCAGGCACGCCCACGAAGACCCACTCCGGCTGCGTGCGCACGTCGATGAGCACGGCGGAAGGATTGTTCTGGAGCCGCTGAAAGGCTTCGGCCGGAGTAATGTCACCCTGATGCATGGAACGACCCGTTCGTTATTTCGAACACTTCTAGTCCAAACGGATTCGTCCCGCAAAAGGAAATTGCCGTTGGTCCGGCAGTTCAGGCCTTGCTGGCCGGGAACTCGACCACGGCGGAGCCTGACACCGGATCCGTGACCCCGAGGCCGCCGCCGAGATCCTCCAGCATATGGCGCATGCTGTCGAGGATCGGCAGCATCTTCGGCCGCCCGGCCACGAGTGCGTCGAAATCCTTCCAGCTCCCGACAAAGCAATAGGTGCGGTCACCGGTCTTCACCAACGCGCCCCCATTGAACCCGGCAAAATCCGGCTGGATCCGGTGCGCATCCTCGAACGCTTTTTCCATTCCCGGCTTCACTTTGAAACGCACGGCATTGTAAGCGGTCATTGCGACCTCCCTCGTGGCGTTGTCCCCGGACCCCGGAACCATACACCTTCAACGCCACCTCGTGAATGGCTGGACTCACGTGACGTGAGACAGACTGGCGCTTCCAGTTCAGGGGCCTCACCTGTTAGATCAATTCACCCCTACACCCGTGGAGTCTCGCAATGTCCAAGTCCCTGCCCGCCCGCGCCGATGTCGTTGTCATCGGCGGCGGTATCGTCGGCTGCTCAATCGCCTATCATCTCACCAAGGAGAACATCACCAATGTCGTGGTGCTCGAACGGAAGCAGCTGACGTCCGGCACCACCTGGCATGCGGCGGGCCTCGTCGGCCAGCTCCGCGCTACGCGCAATCTCACCGAACTCGCGAAATACACCACAGGGCTGTTCGAGGGCCTTGAGAAGGAAACCGGCCAGGCTACCGGCTTCAAGCAGAACGGCTCGATTTCGATTGCCCTGAACGAAGGCCGCCTCGAGGAACTGATGCGCGGCGCCTCCATGGCCAAGAGCTTCGGCCTCGACGTGCAGGTGATCTCGACCGCCGAAATCAGGGAACGGCTGCCCCACTACAATCTCGAGAACGTCACCGGCGGCGTCTTCCTGCCCAAGGATGGGCAGGTGAATCCGATTGACGTGACACAGGCCCTGGCCGCCGGCGCCCGCGCCCGCGGCGCAAAGATCTTCGAGAACACCCGCGTTACCCGCGTACTGGTGAAGGATGGCGCCGCCTATGGCGTCGAGACCCCCGATGGCACCATCCTCGCAGACAAGGTTGTGGTGGCGGGCGGCATGTGGTCGCGCGAACTTGGCCGCTCGATCGGCGTCAACATTCCGCTGCATGCCTGCGAGCATTTCTACATCGTCTCGGAACCCATTGCCGAACTGCCGCGCAACATGCCGGTTGTGCGCGTGCCGGACGAATGCACCTATTACAAGGAAGACGCCGGCAAGCTCATGGTCGGCGCCTTTGAACCCAAGGCCAAGCCCTGGGGCGGCGGCGGCATCGACGAGGACCACGCCTTCGTCACCTTGCCCGAGGACATGGATCACTTCGAGCCGATCCTGGCCGATGCCATCAACCGCGTGCCGTTGCTCGAAACTGCCGGCATCCAGCTGTTCTTCAACGGCCCCGAAAGCTTCACGCCCGATGTGCGCTATTATCTCGGCGAGGCGCCGGAGGTGAAGAACGTCTATGTGGCGACCGGCTTCAACTCAATTGGCATCCAGTCATCGGGCGGCGCCGGACTCGTGCTGTCGAAATGGATCAAGAACGGTCATCCGCCAATGGACGTGAGCGGCATCGACATCCGCCGCATCCATCCCTTCCAGTCGGTGAAATCCTATGTGCGCGACCGCGCCTCGGAGAGCCTGGGGCTGCTCTATGCCATGCACTGGCCATATCGCCAGGCCGAGACGGCGCGCGGCGTCAGGCGCTCGCCGCTGTTCAACTACGTCAAGGATCTGGGCGCCGTCTTCGGCGAGGTGAATGGCTGGGAGCGTCCCAACTGGTATGCGCGCGACGGCGTGAAGCCGGAATATGAATATTCCTATGGCCGTCAGAACTGGTTCCCCTGCGCCACCTATGAAGCGCAGCAGTTGATGTCCAACTGCGCCTTTTTCGACCAGTCGAGCTTCGCCAAATATTCCGTCGAAGGCCGTGATGCCCTGGCCGTTCTCAACCGCGTCAGCGCCGCCAATGTCGATGTCGAGCCGGGCAAGATTGTCTACACGCAATGGCTGAACGAACGCGGCGGCATCGAGGCCGACTTGACCGTGACGAGGCTCGCGGACGACCGCTTCCTCGTGGTGACCGGTGCCGCGCCCCAAACGCGCGACATGGCCTGGCTAAAGCGCCATACCCCGGCCGACGCGCATTGCGTCGCCACCGACATCACCTCCGGCCTGCCGATGATCGCCATCATGGGCCCGAAGTCGCGCGCCCTTCTCGAAAAAGTGTCCGGCGCAGATCTCTCCAACGCCGCCTTTCCGTTTGGCACGTCGCAGGAAATCGAAATCGGCTATGCCCGCGTCCGCGCTAGCCGCATCACCTATGTCGGCGAACTGGGCTGGGAGATTTACATCCCCACTGAATTCACCGCTCATGTCTTCGAAACCCTGTGGGCTGCCGGCAAGGCCTATGGTCTGACGCCCGCCGGCATGCATACCATGAACAACTGCCGCACCGAGAAGGCCTATCGCCACTGGGGCCATGACATTGCCGACGAGGATACGCCGGTGGAAGCAGGCCTCGGCTTCGCCGTCGCCTGGGACAAGCCCTCGGGCTTCATCGGCCGCGATGCGCTGTTGAAGCAGAAGCAGGCCGCCATCCAGCCCAAGCGCTTCGTCTGCCTCGCGCTCGAGGACAATTCCATCCGTGCACCGATGATCTATCACGAGGAACCGATCTACCGGAACGGCGTGCTGGTCGGGTCGACGACGTCGGGCGCCTGGGGCCACCGCGTGAACCTGTCGCTTGGCCTGGGCTATGTGAAGAACGAAGGCGGCGTCACGAAGGACTGGCTCGACAGCGGGTCATGGGAAGTCGAACTCGCCTGGAAGCGCTACAAGGCGAAAGTACAGTTCCAGAGCTTCTATGATCCCAAGGGCGAGCGCATCAAGGCCTGACGGCTTCACCAAGGCTCAGAAACAGAAAACCCCGGTGGATCGCTCCACCGGGGCTTCTTGCAGGAGATAGGCTTGCCTTAGAGGATGAAGCTGCCGAGCAGCAGCTCACCGGTGATGGATTCGTTGACATGCACAACGAACTTCATATCGGCAACTGCATCGTTGTTGGTGTGCAGTTCCACCGTGATGTCATTGCCCGACCGGGTCATGACGATTTCACCGTTGCTGCCGACATCGTCGGTGCTCAGGATGAAGTGCTGGAAGTCTGCGTCGCTGCGGGCGTCGATGCGCGACAGATCGATCTTGTCGCCGAGCACGAAGTCGGTGATCGTGTCGGTGTCTACGCCGACGTCCGTTCCGCTGTCGGTGATGGCATCGAACCGGAACGTATCGTTGCCCGTGCCGCCGGTCATGGTGTCCATACCACCCTTGCCCAGGATGACATTGGCGCCGTTGCCGCCGATGATCACGTTGTCCGAGTCGTTACCGGTGGCACTGATGGTTCCGGTGCCAGTGATCGTCAGGTTTTCGAGTGATGCATCGAGCGTGAACGAAACCGCAGAACGAACGGTATCGGTTCCCGTCGAGCCGCTGTCGCTGACAACGTCGCCGGTCTGCGCCACGACATAGGTGTCGGAACCGTTGCCGCCATTCATCGTGTCGTTGCCCGAGCCGCCGTCCAGCCAGTCGTCGCCACCGCCGCCGGTCAGCGCGTTGGCAGCGCTATTGCCGATGATGGTGTTGTCGAGGCTGTTGCCCGCGCCGCTGTTGGCGCCGAAGCCGGTCAGCGTCAGGTTCTCGAGGTTTTCTCCCAGGGTGTAGCTGACCGTGGACTTGACGGTGTCGATATCGCCGGAGAGGCCTGCACCTTCGTGCACGGCATCGTCAACAGACGTGACGATGAACGTATCGCTGCCGTCGCCGCCCGTCATGTCGTCGTCGCCCGAACCGCCATCCAGGGTATCGTCGCCAGCGCCGCCGGAAAGGATATTGGCGGCCGTGGTGCCCTTGATGTAGTTGTCCAGTTCGTTACCAACGCCTTCGACAGCAGCACCCGCCAATGTCAGGTTCTCGACATTCGCTGAGGCGGTGTAGTTGACCGATGCGATGATCGTGTCGACGTCTCCGGAGACACCTGCGGCCTCCGTAACGACGTCGCCCGCAATGTTCACGTAGTATGTGTCGCTACCGTCGCCGCCTTCCATGGTGTCCGCACCCTTGCCGCCGTTCAGGGTGTCGTTGCCCCCAAGGCCCACAAGAAGGTTTGACCCGTTGTTGCCGGTGATCTTGTTGTTCAGCGCATTGCCCGTGCCGTCGATATCGAGCTTGCCTTGCAGCGTAAGATTCTCGACATTGTCCGACAGCGTGTAGGTAGCGCTGGCAAATACAGTGTCGGTACCTTCGGTCGCGTTTTCATGAACGACGTCATCCGTGTCGTCGACGTAGAACGCGTCGTTGCCGGCGCCGCCGGTCATGTCGTCTATGCCCGCTCCGCCGTTGATCTTGTCGTTGCCAGCGCCGCCATCCAAAGTATTGGCCGCGGCGTTACCGACGATGGAATTGCCGAGTGCATTGCCGGTGCCGCTGAGCGCCAGATCCAGACCCGGATCCGCCTTGTTGGTGAAGAGTGTCAGGTTTTCGACGTTGGCGCCAAGTGTGAAGTTGGCGGAGGCGATGACCTTGTCTGTGCCGCTGGAAGCAGCTTCGGTGACCACATCATCCGAGCTGTCGACGATGTAGATGTCGCTGCCCAGGCCGCCAGCCATGGTGTCGTTGCCACCCAGGCCGTCGATGGTGTTGTTCTTGGCATTGCCGGTGAGAACGTTGTCACTGGCATTGCCGGTCGCCTTCAGGGCAAGACCGGTCAGCGTAAGATTTTCAACGTCGGCATCGGTAATGGTGTAATTGACCGAGGAGAGAACGGTATCGATGCCGCCGTCCAGGCCGTCCGCTTCGACGACAACGTCGCCGATGTCATCGACAATGAACGTGTCGTCGCCATCGCCACCGTCCATGGTATCGGCGCCAGCACCGCCATCGAGCGTGTCGTTGCCTCCCAGTCCGTTGAGCGTATCGCCTTCCGTAGTGGCGTCGACGCCACCAAGCGATTCGCCGCTGGACGAGCCGTCCAGCGTCACCGCTTCAACATCGGCGAGTGTCACGGTGATCGTCTGCAGCGTCTTCAGCGTCGTGCCGCTCGACAGCGGGCCGTCCGCCACCTGGACGATAACCTGGTAAGTGCCATCCTTGTTGGAATCCAGGGGCTTCTCGAAGTCCTGCGCGCCGATGAAGGTGAGCTTGCCATTCGCATCGATCTTGAACTTCGACTTGTCCAGGCCGCCGACGATCTTGTAGTTGAGGGTATCGCCGTCCGCATCCGAAGCGCCGATGCTGTTCAGAACTGTGATCTGTCCTTCGTCGACGGTGACAGAACGGGTAGCTCCGCCGGTGATTTTGGGGGCATTGATGGGCATGTTGCGGTCCTCGACTTGTTGCAGTTACGTCTTGGTTCAAAACTCGAATTGATCGATCAGCATGTCCGCCCCTAGCCGCCGCACTAGCGCCTGGATGAAAGAATCTGCCCTACGATCCACAACCCCAAATCAACCGCAGAAGTCTCAAAGTTGGCTTAATGGATTGAACACATCTGTCGTCATCGGCGCGATCAATCATCCGCACGTTGTTGTCCGGAAGCGTCCCGGCAACCCTCAAAACGATATGAAAGCTATTGAGAAAACAGAATGTTAGATGACAAACAGCAAAATATCGTCCTGCTGCCGGCAGCGTCTGGAACGCAACTTTCCGTTACGGATTTTAAACCATGTTTACATGGCATCAATGTTCGATTTACTTTTAACCGGACATTCACCAAACAAGTCGCGTGTCAATAACTTAGCCGTTTTTATCGACTGAGTAGTCGCGTCGTACGGCGAAGATCGAAATCGAAAAGCCGGCGACGACATCGATCAGCGCCATCACCATGAGAATGAAGAAGGTCGCTGTCCCGCATATGTCGAGGAGCAGGAAGCAAACCAGGGCCACCACGAACACTGCGGTCGACAACATGTGGTCTATGATCGTGCCCTGCCCCGCTCTGGCCGCCTTCACCATCTCGAAGAATAGCGCAACGAGTCCCGCCAGCACGAAAATGTCGCCTGCGCGCAAGGCGAAGATGGCGCCGGAGGCCAGCGTTGCCGTGAAGACGTCGGCCTCGAGCATCAGCCCCCCCGAGGATCCCATGATGAGATATGCGGCGAAAACGAAGGCAAGGACCGGAATGGCGATGATGAGGCGCATGGGATCAATCTCCTGGGTCTGAACCTGATGCCCAAGTCCCGCGATTCCCGCAAAGCCGGAATGCAGCACGAAGAGGACGTTTTGTTCTTTATTCCGAACGGCGGAAGGCCTATATTGCTTTTCGGTTAACCACGGAGGCCAGAATGGCACTGCAAATTGGCGATATCGCACCCGATTTTGAGGCCGAGACGACGGAAGGCCGCATCAGGTTTCACGATTATATCGACGGGTCCTGGGTGGTTTTTTTCTCCCACCCCAAGGATTTCACTCCGGTTTGCACCACTGAACTGGGTTCGATGGCGAAGATGAAACCGGAGTTCGACCGCCGCGGTGTAAAACTGATCGGCATCTCCATCGATTCGGTCGACACCCACCACAAATGGAAGAACGATATTGCCGAAGTCACCGGCTCATCGGTCAATTATCCCATGATTGGCGACGAAGACCTGCATGTCGCCAAACTCTACGGCATGATTCATCCGAATGCTTCCGGCAACGCTGCCAGCCGCACGGCAGCCGACAATGCAACGGTGCGCAATGTCCTCATCATCGGCCCTGACAAGAAGATCAAGCTGATCGTTTCCTACCCGATGAGCACCGGACGCAATTTCGATGAGATCCTGCGCGTCATCGATTCATTGCAGCTCACGGCAACGAAGTCCGTGGCGACACCTGCCAACTGGAAACAGGGCGAAGATGTCATCATCCTCGCCTCGGTGTCGGATGACGCCGCCAAGGAGAAATTCCCCGGTGGCTGGAAGACATTGAAGCCCTATCTGCGTATGGTCGCGCAGCCGAAGTAAAAGCTGAGAGATCCTCCCTGCAACTTCAACCCCGGTTCGTGAGAGCCGGGGTTTTTTCACCACCAGGGCTTGGCTGTATAGCCTCCTGCCGCCTGTTCGATGGCGGCGGCCGTCTGGAACAGCGTTTCCTCGTCGAACGGCTTGCCGATCAGCTGCAAGCCCATTGGCAGCCCGTCAGCCGATAGCCCGGCAGGTACGGCAATTCCCGGAAGGCCCGCCATGTTTACCGTCACCGTGAAGATATCGTTGAGATACATCTGCACCGGATCGGTGATCTCGCCAGGCGCGAAAGCCGGGCTTGGCGTCGCCGGCGTCAGCACCACGTCCACCTTGTTCCATGCCGCATCAAAGTCACGTTTGATCAGTGTGCGGACTTTCTGCGCCCGGACATAGTAAGCATCGTAATAGCCCGCCGACAGCACATAGGTGCCGATCAGGATGCGGCGCTGCACCTCGCGGCCGAAGCCCGCGGCGCGGGACTTCTCGTACATGTCGACGATGTCCTCGCCCGGCACGCGAAGGCCGTAGCGCACGCCATCATAGCGGGCCAGGTTGGAGGATGCCTCGGCCGGTGCCACGATGTAATAGGCCGGCAGCGCAAATTTCGTGTGTGGCAGCGAAATCTCCACGATTTCCGCGCCCTGCTCCTTCAGCCATTGCGCACCTTTCGCCCACAGCGCATCGATTTCGGCTGGCATGCCGTCGACGCGATATTCCTTGGGGATGCCGACGCGCAACCCCTTGATCGGACGGCCGATGGCCGCCTCGTAGTCCGGGACCGGCACATCCACCGACGTCGTATCCTTGGGATCAACGCTGGCCATCGACTTCAGCATGATTGCCGCGTCCCGGACGTCGCGGGCAATCGGTCCGGCCTGATCGAGCGAGGAGGCAAAGGCGACGACACCCCAGCGCGAGCAGCGGCCATAGGTCGGCTTGATGCCGACCGTGCCGGTGAACGCCGCCGGCTGCCGGATGGAGCCGCCAGTATCGGTGGCGGTGGCGGCGGCACAGATATGCGCCGCCACGGCCGACGCCGAGCCGCCTGACGACCCGCCAGGCACCAGCGCTGCGTTGGAATTGTTGCGCCGCCACGGATTGATGACGTTGCCGTAGTAGCTGGTCTCGTTGGACGAGCCCATGGCGAACTCGTCCATGTTGAGCTTGCCCAGCATCACCGCCCCGTCACGCCACAGGTTGGACGTCACCGTCGATTCATAGTTGGGTTTGAACCCGTCGAGCACATGGCTGCACGCCTGGGTGTGGATGCCTTCGGTGGCAAACAGGTCCTTGATGCCAAGGGGGATGCCTTCCAGAGGCCCCGCCTCTCCCTTCGCCAGCCGCTCGTCCGAGGCCTCGGCCATGCCGCGCGCCTTGTCCGGCGTCTCGACGATATAGGCATTCAGCACACGCGCTTTGTCCATGGCGGCGAGATAGGCATCCGTCAGTTCCAGCGCCGAAAACTGCTTGGCTTTCAGTCCGTCGCGCGCGGCTGCGATGGTGAGCGAGGTGAGAGAGGTCATGGGTGTATTTTTCTCTTTATCGTCATTGCCGGGCATGCTTCCGGCCAATCTCTTGAATTTGGAGGAGATCCGCGGATCAGATCCGGGGATGATCGAAAGACGCGCTCCGGCGCCTCACTCAACCACCTTCGGCACCATGAAAAACGAATCCTCCTGGGCCGGGGCATTGCCGGTCACCTTTGCCGGATAGTGGCCGTCAGTGACCTCATCCCTGCGCATCTTCATTTTCATGCTGACGACCGATGTCAGCGGTTCGACATTCGAGACGTCGACGGTATTCAGTTGCTCGATCCAGCCAAGAATCGCATTGAGCTCGCCTGCCAGTTTCGGCAGGTCCTCATCGTTCACCTTGAGGCGCGCCAGACGCGCCACCCGCTTCACGGTTGCCTGATCGACCGACATGAGCTTCCAATCCTTCGCGAAATCCTGAAGGCGCGAAATAGCACCCGCTCAAGCCACCTGCAACTTGTGCTTCTGCTTGCCCGCAGCGTCGAAGTTTTCGGGCCTCAGCCAGGCCTCGAAACCGTCCCGCACCCGGTGCCAGTCCTTGTCCAGCATGGCAAACCAGGCCGTGTCGCGGTTGCGCCCCTTGACGATGAAATGCTGGCGAAAAATCCCCTCGAATGTGAAGCCGAAGCGTTCCGCCGCCTTGCGGGATGGCGCGTTGAGCGCATCGCATTTCCATTCCAGCCGCCGGACGCCAAGATCGTCGAGGCAATGGCGGATCATCAGGAAGATGGCTTCCGTTGCTTCGCGCGTTTGCTGCAAGCCCGGCGCCATCCAGATGTGGCCGATCTCGATCACCCCGTTGGCGGCGTCGGACCGCATGAAGGCCCCCATGCCGCAGGGCACATGCCCGTCGCGCCGGATGAACGTGTAGAACCACGGATCGCGCGCCGCCTCGCGTTCCTTCAGCCAGGCCTCGAACTGCTCGAACGATGTCCACGGGCCATATCCGAGGTAAGTCCAGATCGTGTTGTCCGGGTCCTTGCCGTCAAACGAGTCCCAAAGTCCCCTTGCGTGCTTTTCCGCCGAGACCGGTTCGAGCAGCATCCAGCGGCCGTGCAATGGACGAAGGTCCGGCTTGGAGCCCGGAGGCAGCGGATCGACGATAGGCCCCACAGGCCGGGTGACGTGTTTCGCCATTCTACACCTCCAGGCTCGTCCCCGACGCCATCACCTTCACCCGCCCGGCATCAGGGCCCATGGCCTTGAGAAATACCGATGCGTCATCCGCCACGAAACCTTTGAACGACGCGTAGTGGCACGGAATGATGGTCTTGAAGTCGAAGAACGTGCGGCACGCGTAGGCCGCCTGATCGCCGCCCATGGTGAAGCGGTCGCCGATCGGCAATATGCCGATCACCGGCTTGTAGAGTTCGTGGATCAGCTTCATGTCGAGTGACAGACCCGTGTCGCCGGAAATGTAGAGGGTCTTGCCCGGCTCCGACTTCGGCTCGATGATGAAACCGGCCGGATTGCCGAGATAGATGGGCGTGCCGCTCGACGTATCCGATGACGAATGCCAGGCATTGGTGAATATGACGTCGAAGTCGTCGAAGCTGATGCGCCCGCCGTGATTTCCGGGGCTGTAGTTTTCGGCGCCCTTGGAATTGAGCCAGGTACAAATCTCGAAATTGGAGACAAGCACTGCGCCTGTGGCCTTGAGGATCGCGAGCGAGTCGCCAGTGTGATCGCCGTGGCCATGCGTCAGCAGCAGATGCGTGCAGCCCTTGGACGCGTCTTGCCATCTGGCGGTGGCCGCCGGATTGCCGGTGAAGAACGGATCGATGAGAATGACGGCCTTGCCCGTCTCGATGCGAAAGGCGGAATGGCCGTGATAGGTGATCTTCATGCTGAGGCTCCCATGTGGGCGTCATGATCCTCCGGCACCGTTGCGAAGGCAAGATGGCCGTTTGCCCCGCCTGCCAAATGAGCTAGGAGCGCTCATGGCCCAGCCCGATCTCACACTCACCGAAGCTCTCAGCACCATTCCGCCTGACCGGCGGCTGATGGGACTGGACCTTGGTTCCACCACCATCGGCGTTGCCACCAGCGATCTGACCCGTACCATTGCCACCCCGATCGAAACCATTGCCCGCAAGAAATTCACGTCCGACGCCGAGCGGCTGCTGGCGATCATGGCGGCGGAAAATATCGGCCTCATTATTCTCGGCCTGCCAGTCAACATGGATGGCACAGAAGGCCCGCGCTGCCAGTCGACCAGGGCCTTTGCCCGCAACTTCGCGAGGCTGTCGCCGGTTCCCATTGTCTTCTGGGACGAACGCCTGTCCACCGCTGCCGTCGAGCGCATGCTGATCCAGGCTGATGCCAGCCGCGCAAAGCGCAATCAGGTCATCGACAAGCTCGCCGCCGCCTGGATATTGCAGGCCGCGCTGGATTCGCTCAGATGACCACCATCTTCCTGGCCCTGCTGCCGGTTTTCATCGTCATTCTGATTGGCTTCGGACTAAGGCGTTTTGGCGTCATCCAGGACGAACAATGGCAAGCCCTCGACCGCCTTTGCTACTTCGTTTTGTTCCCGGCCATCATCTTCAAGGAAATCGCCGCGGCGGATTTCAGCACCGTGCCGGTGTTCCAGATGGCGCTGGCCATGATGCTTGCCGTACTGGCAATGTTCGGCCTGCTGCTTGTATTCCATCGTCCCATCATGACAGTGCTGCGCATCGATGGCCCGCAATTCACCAGCCTCGTGCAAGGCGCCTCCCGCTGGCATACCTTCATTGCCTTTGCCATCGTGCCGATTCAGTTCGGTCCCAAGGCGCTCTCGCTCGCCGCCGTCAGCGCCGCCGCCATGACGCCTCTGCTCAACATCGTCTGCGTCATCATCCTGTCGCGCTTTGCACAAAGTGCGCGGCTGAAACCGTCGACAATCGCGCTGTCGATCATCCGCAATCCCTTCGTCGTCTCATCCCTAGGCGGTGTTGCCTGGCAGGTCTCCGGCCTCTCGCTTCCGCTCATGGGCCTGCAGGTGCTGGACATGATCGGCCGCGGCGCGCTCGGATTGGCACTGCTGACGGTCGGTGCCGGACTCAAGCTGGGCGAGGCCATGTCCGCCTGGCCACCCCTGGCCGCCGCCACCATCCTCAAGCTGCTCGCCATGCCGCTCATGATGGCAGCAACCTTGATGCTGATGGGTGTCACGGGGGACGCCTTCGCTGTCGCCCTGCTCTGCGGCGCCGTTCCGACCGGTTCTGGTGCCTATGTGCTGGCCCGCCAGATGGGTGGCGACGCACCGATGGTCGCCAATATCCTGACACTCCAGGTGGTGGCCGCCGCCATCACCATTCCTGCCGTGCTTTATCTCGCCGGCGTCACAGGATGAAATGGTCCTGGGTTAGCCCCGCGGCTTCGACATTAACCAGCAGGATGGCCATCTCGCCCGCCCCCGGCCCTGAGACGTTGAAATAGACCATGGTGTCATCGCCCACCTGAACGGCGCGGATCTGGCCTTCGGCCGTGAACCGAGCCGTACCGATGAAGTCAAAGGCCTGATTGTGGCCGCGGCTGGCTTCAGCGTCGATATCAGACACATCGATTCTGTCCGCGAGCAGATCGAAGCCTCGCACCACATCCGACCTCGCGCCAACTCGCGATTCGTCGATGGAGCGGTAGTGGAACTCATCGTCCCCACTCCCGCCGATCAGCAAGTCCGTGCCAAGTCCACCCGAAAGCCTGTCGTTGCCAGTACCGCCCGTCAGACGGTCATCACCCTTGCCGCCCGAAAGCAGATCATCGCCGCCATGGCCATTGGCGGCATCGTCGCCGTCCATGGCCAGGACGTAATCGTCCCCAGACCGGCCATCGAGGGCCTTGTGGCCCTTGTCGTTCATGGCTTCGGGATCGTTCAGCCCCAGATAGCCGGAGAACAACGCCACCGGATCGCCGTTGAAGTCCGGCACATGATTGTAGTCCGTGACACCCGCCACCAGTTCCTGATGATCGTAATTCTTGAACAGTCCGTCCGACACGAGACCCTGCAAATTGGCCCACAGCAGCGAGCTGTTGTGTTCCGCACCCATGCCGCGGAAATCGAATGGATGCGTCAACACCGGATAGTACTGGACATCGGCGTTGTTGATGTTTGGAACACGGAACAATGTTTCGCCGTGGAATTGCAGATTATCCTTGAGCGCGACAATCGGAACCAGTCCCGCCTCCTCGGGAATATCAGGAAAGTTGTCCGGAAAATGCGCGCGGTCTGCGGTGTTTACGATCGAGACGTAGTCGGCCGGCAGATGCAGCTCCTTGATTTCCTGGGTGACGATTTCCACACCGAAGATATCGATGATTGTCTTGTCCACCAGTGTCGCCGCCTCGCGGTCGATGCCACGCAGGTAGAACGGCAGGTCCTTTGGAACGCCCGAGGATGCGACCGAAACAATGGTCAGTCCGTCCGGCCGCAGAGCGCGGAAGCGGTCGGCATCCACCAGGGCAAAGACATCCGTGAGCGCACCGCCAAGGCTATGTCCGGACACGACGACGTCGGTAATCTCGTCATGTGATTTGAGATAGTCCAGAGCCGCATTGATCAGGGGCTTGAAAGCCCGGTAGTGGCTGGCCAGCCCTGCGCCGGTGAAGGCCTGGCCGCTTTCCACGGCCGGGTCCTTGCCGTCAGTGCCGCGAAACGTCAGGACAAGCGTATCGCCATCCTTGACCGCGAGCAGGCCTTGCGCGTCGAATGTTGCAGTGGTCGGCCCATAAACCCGCGCGTCATAGAGTCCATTGGCGGTGAAGCCCGCATCGCCGCCCCGGCTGTCGAAGGTTCTCAGGTCGGAGGCATCCAGAACGGCGAAGTCACCCTGCGACTCGATATAGCCACGGTAATCGTCGGCCTTCTCGGCATCATTGTCGCCTTCGACCCAGAATTTGCTGTCGATGTATTCGGCCCCGTAGATTGCCCGCGCCATGAAGGCACCGGTCAGGACGTTGTCGGCGTTCGCAGCAAGGCTGAATGCCATTTTCATCTCCTCCGGTCTTTTGATCGCGTCGATTCTGGTCACCAATTGCGAGCAATTTGTGGTCCCGCCTCGGTCATCAACCAGAAATGGCAGCGCCGGGGAGTGCCGTCAACCAGCGCAGCGAACCATTCGAAACGGCACCCGAACCGGTCAGTCCGCCTTGCGATAGCTGAATTGGGCAGAGTTGCCGATG
Organism: Pseudomonadota bacterium; assembly: GCA_963205315.1. Taxonomy (GTDB): domain Bacteria; phylum Pseudomonadota; class Alphaproteobacteria; order Rhizobiales; family Aestuariivirgaceae; genus Aestuariivirga. Next base: position 56,662 of record CAUJIO010000034.1, read on the forward strand.
CGCCCTTCGATCTGCCGTCCGTCGAAATAATCGACCATCCATGTTTCTGACGGCGGCGGAGCCTGATCGACACCCAGATATCGCTTGGGCTCATAGTCTTCGACCTCAAAGTGGATCCAGTTCTCGGCAATGCGGTAGGGTCCGGAGGCCCATGTCATCAACTGCCCGAGCTGATGCATCCGTTGATAGGTTCCATTGCGCCGGAAGATCAGCTCCCCGTTGATCCTGAAGCCTACATCTTCGACGTAACCGCGCCAGACGCCTGACAGTGCCGCTTCTGACAATTCGGCCTGCGCCCATGCAGCGGTACTTGCCAAAAGACTTGCCATGCCCTGCAGCACAATCCACCGGCGAACGAGTGAAACAGCCATGATACATGTCCTTTCTCCACCCTGTTGTTGCCAGAATTGAACATTCTTCGGTTTGATCCAGGTCAGCAGTGGATAACCGGTCACCGTGGCCGGCGGCTTGAACATCTCTCTTGCCGGAAATCGAATTCCTGCCTACACACCCGGTTTTAATGACCCGCGAACCCCGGACGCCCCTCCTCAAGTGCCAGCATCTGCTGGCCATTGACGATTTGTCTCCCGCCGAAGCCTTGAGCATCCTCGATCTCGCCGAACGCTACGTCGAGGTCAGCCGCCAGATCGACAAGCGGCATGCGGTCCTCCAGGGCCGCACCCAGGTGAACCTGTTCTTCGAATCCTCGACCCGCACGCAAAGCTCCTTCGAGATTGCCGGCAAGCGGTTGGGAGCCGACGTCATGAACATGGCGGTCGCCAACTCCGCCGTGTCAAAGGGCGAAACCCTGCTCGACACGGCCATGACCATCAACGCCATGCAGCCGGATTTCCTTGTGGTCCGCCACCAGTCATCGGGTGCGGTGGAGTTGCTGGCCCAGAAAGTGTCCTGCGCCGTCATCAATGCGGGTGATGGCCAGCATGAGCATCCCACCCAGGCGTTGCTCGATGCCCTCACCATCCGCCGCCACAAGAAGCGCTTCGAGGGCCTGAATGTCGCCATCTGCGGCGATGTCCTGCACTCGCGCGTTGCCCGGTCCAACATCCATTTGCTCGGCAAGCTCGGTGCCCGCGTGCGCGTCGTGGCGCCCTCCACCTTGCTCCCCTCCGGCATCGCCAATTTCGGTGTTGAGGTCTTCCGGTCCATGGACGTGGGCCTGAAGGGCGCCGACGTCGTCATGATGCTGCGGCTGCAACTCGAGCGCATGTCCGGCGCTTTCGTACCATCGATCCGCGAATACTATCGGTTCTTCGGCCTCAATGCCGAAAAGCTGAAACTGGCGAAGCCGGATGCACTGGTTATGCACCCCGGTCCCATGAATCGCGGCATCGAGATCGACTCGGATGTCGCCGACGGCGTGCAGTCCGTCATCCGTGAGCAGGTGGAAATGGGTGTGGCGGTCCGCATGGCGGTGCTCGATGCCCTGTCCCGCAACATGCCGGGCGGAGGCAACGCATGAGAACGCAAGCCCCGCGCAGCAGCAACCGCCGCGCCTACATCAACGCCAACATCGTCGCTCCAGCACAAAACCTGAACGGCAAGGGCGGCATCCTCATCGAGGACGGCTGGATCCTGCAGTGCGGGCCGAAGGTGACGCGCGAGTCCGTTGGCGCAACTACCACTGTCGTCGACTGTTCCGGACTGACCCTCGTCCCCGGCCTGATTGACATGCGCGTCTTCACCGGCGAACCCGGCACCGAATATCGCGAGACCCTGGCCAGTGCGTCGGAGGCTGCGGCCGCCGGCGGCGTCACCACGATGATCGTCATGCCTAACACCCAGCCGGTGATCGATGACGCGGCCATCGTCGATTTCATCATGCGCCGCGCCCGTGATACGGCGTCGGTGCGCGTTGCACCCATGGCAGCCATCACCAAGGGCCTCGGTGGTGAGTTGATGACCGAGATTGGCGGCTTGAAAGAGGCCGGTGCCGTCGCCATCACCGAGGGAACCAAAGCCGTCGCAAATGCCAATGTCTTCCGCCGCGCGCTGACCTACGCCAAGGACTTCGGCATGCTCGTCGTCCAGCACGTCGAGGAACCGGCGCTGGCGACAGGTGTGATGAATGCTGGTGAAGCCGCCAGCAGGCTCGGCCTTTCCGGCAACCCCGCCATGTCTGAAGTCATCATGCTTGAGCGCGACCTGCGCCTTGTTGAACTGACCGGCGCCCGTTACCACGCCTCGCAGGTGTCGTGCGCACTCTCGGTCGACGTCATGCGCAATGCCAAGTCCCGTGGCCTGCCTGTGACCTGTGGTGTTTCCGTGCATCATTTGACGTTGAACGAAGGCGACATCGGCGCCTACCGCAGCTTCTTCAAGCTGTCGCCGCCGCTGCGCAGCGAGGATGACCGCCGCGCCCTGGTCGAAGCCGTGGCCGATGGCACGATTGACGTCATCGTTTCCGGGCATGACCCGCAGAGCGCCGATACTAAGCGGCTTCCCTTTGCCGAGGCCGCCTTTGGGGCTGCCGGGCTGGATACGATGCTGTCAGCCGCATTGAGTCTTTATCACAACGAAAACATAAGCTTGCCGCGCCTGGTTGAAGCGATGTCTTCAAATCCTGCAACCATCCTAGGATTGGAATCTGGTCGGTTGGAAGCGGGTGCACCGGCAGATTTCGCCCTTGTCGATCTGAACCTCAGCTGGACCGTCGAGGATACCTTGCTGCGCTCGCGTGCGAAGAACTCGCCCTTCGAGCACCGCACGCTGGAAGGCAGATGCGTGGAGACCATCGTTGCAGGCGAAAGCGTTTACGCCTACGTTCGCCCCTAGTTGACCTCTGGGGGAATGATGGGTCTCTCTGCCCTTGAAATGCTGGTGTCGCTCGCCTTCGGTTATCTCTGCGGCACTATTCCGTTCGGCCTCATTCTCACAAAGTCGGCTGGCCTCGGCGATATTCGCACCATCGGCTCCGGCAACATCGGCGCCACCAATGTGCTGCGGACGGGAAACAAGAAGGTGGCGGCCCTCACGCTCATCCTTGACGCCCTGAAGGGTACGGTGCCCGCACTGGTCATGGGCTGGCTCTATGCACCTCAGGCGGCGATCCTTGCCGGCCTTGCCGCGTTCTTCGGCCATCTGTTTCCGATGTGGCTGGGCTTCAAGGGCGGCAAGGGTGTGGCGACCTCCGTTGGCGTGCTTTTCGGCCTGTTCTGGCCGCTGGGCCTGATCTTCATCGCCGTGTGGATTGTCATGGCCCTGGTCTTCCGCATCTCGTCGCTCTCGGCCCTCACCGCAAGCCTGATTTCGCCGTTCTCGGCCTATCTGCTTGGCCGCGGCGACCTGACGCTTCCGGCTGCCGTCATGGCCATCATGGTTTTTATCACCCATCGCACCAATATCGCGCGCATCCTGAACGGCGAGGAACCGCGCATTGGCAAGTCGAAGCCGCTGTGACACTGGCCGTCATGAGTCCTGCAGAGCGCCGCGACTGGCTCAGGCTCAGCATGAGCGAAAATGTCGGCCCGGCCACCTTCCGCACACTGATGAAACGCTATGGCAATGCCGCCGCAGCGCTTGCCGCCATCCCTGAACTCTCCCGCAAGGGCGGCCTCACACGAACGCCCAGGCTCTATGGCGAGGACGCAGCCCAGCGCGACCTTGATCGTGCCGAAGCCTTCGGTGCCCGCTTCGTCGCCATGGCGGAAGCGGACTATCCGCCGCTTCTGCGCATGGCCGATTCTGCCCCGCCCCTGCTCTGCATCAAGGGCGATGCCAGCCTGCTGACGAAAAGCGGTGTCGCCATCGTCGGCGCCCGCAATGCCTCAGCCATCGGCCGCAAGTTCGCACGGCAACTGGCCTTTGATATTGGCGGCGCCGGTCATGCCATTGTCTCCGGACTGGCACGGGGCATCGACACGGCAGCGCATGAGGCTTCGTTGGAAACCGGCACCATTGCCGTTATCGCCGGCGGCATCGATAACGTCTACCCGCCTGAAAACGATGCCTTGCAGGCAGCAATCGGCGAGCGCGGTGTCGTCGTCACCGAAATGACGCCCGGCACCGTGCCGCGCGCCGAGCATTTCCCACGCCGCAACCGGATCATCTCCGGCATCGCGCGTGCCCTCATCGTCGTTGAAGCGGCCGTCCGCTCCGGCTCGCTCATCACGGCGCGCTATGCCGGCGAGCAGGGCCGCGATGTGTTTGCTGTCCCCGGCTCGCCTCTCGACCCGCGCTGCGAGGGCTCCAACAAACTGATTCGCGACGGCGCCATCTTGCTCATGTCATCGCGTGATGTCCTGGAAGCCCTGGCCTCGGAACCCCAGCCGCGCCAGATGCAGTTCCTCGAGTCGGACTCTGATCCCATTGAACCGCGAGATTTGAAGGACTCGGACCGCGACCGTCTCCTCGAATTGCTTTCGCCCACTCCCGTCGATACCGATGACCTGATCCGCGAGAGCCGGTTGGATCCCGGCGCGGTTTCTGCTCTGATCCTCGAACTGTCACTAGCCGGCAAGATCATCCGTTATCCCAACGGCGCTGTCTCGCTGGCCTGATGCATCTTGTGGATTTCAGCCGCCACCAGCCGCTGCAATTCCCACAGATAGCTATCATGGATACCCTCTTCTTCGAGCTTCGCCACCGTTTGCTGCAGGTAAGCGGCTCCTGATCCCCCATAGCCGGCAGCGCGCGCCAGCATGTGCGCCTGCAGGTGGATCGGATGCTTCACATGGAAGATATCGCCACGCATTCCGGCATAAAAGGTCAGGGCCCGTTGCCGCCGCCCGGCAATGTCCATGTGCACCCAGCGCCAGGCCCGCGCCAGCCGCCGGTACGGAACTTCGCGGCGGAACAGTTTTTCGATCTCGAACTCTGGTGCCTCGTCGCTCAGGCGGAAGACTTCACCCTTGCAGCAACCGCCGGCTTCCAGCGCCAGCATGAGCCCCGGCTGCTCGGGCGAACCACGGAACCTGTTGACCTGCATGCAGAATGACCTGTGCCAGCCACGCAACGTCGCAGTCCGGCGTTCGACAAAGGCGAATCCAGGATTCCACAGCAGCGAGCCATAACCGAAGACCCAGATGGGCCGTTCGGCGTGGCTGTTCATGACAGTGGAGACGGCTTCAGCGTAATCCTCATCCGTCATCTTGGTCCGGTTGGGATCGTCGGGCAGATCGTCCTGCGGCACCTTGCGGTCGACATGGGCCACCAGTTCGGGGGTGAGAACCAGTTTTCCGCGCATGACGCTTGGGGCTTTCTAGCTGGACTGCGCCTCGGCGCCGCCCAATTGCCGCAGCACCAGCACCATTGTTGCATGGGCCTCGCCCTCGCCGACATTCTCGATCCGGTGTGGCAGGTCGCCGCGAAACCGCAACGTTTCACCAGCCTTCACCCGCTTCATCTGCTCGCCCGTTGTGACTTCCAACTCACCCTTGAGAATGTAGAGATGTTCGACCGTACCGGGCAGATGCGGGTCGGACTCGAGAACACCCTTGGGCTGGGCGCGGAAATCATACCACTGGACCTGCTCCACCAGATTGAGAGGGCCAGCAATGGCCAGGCGGCAAAGACCGTCCTGGCTTTCGAGGATCGGCACACCCGATTTCAGCTGGTGCTCCAGGAACAATTGCTGATCGTCGGTGCGCAGCACCTCGTCAATCGTCGTGTCGAGCGCCCGCGACAGCCGGTAAACCGTTGATAATGTTGGATTTGTCTCGTTCCGTTCGATCTGCGAAATGATCGACTTGGCCACCCCCGACTGCTCTGACAGATCGCCAAGCGACATGTTGTAGGCCTTGCGCAGCCTCTGGATGGTCTTGCCCAGCGACGGCGTCGGATCAAAATCTGGTGAATCGGTAGGTTTCTTGCCGCGACGCGTTGACATTTCGCCGTCCTGTACTTAGAACTAGTGTTCGTTAAAACGAACACCACCGTTGTTCGGTGTTCTGTCTGTCCTGCTGATACCCCGCTTTCGTTTTGAAGATCAAACGAAATCGTCGGTGCGGTAAAGGACTTGTACGGAAGACCGAACGTTTGAAGTAGCGAACAGACCGATGAGCAAGATCAAGGTTATCGACCAGTCCGGCATCAGTCACATCCTCGATGCAGTCGAGGGCTGGCGCGTCATGGAAATCATCCGCGAGCACGGATTTGAAGTCGGTGGCCTCTGTGGTGGCGCCTGTGCGTGTGCCACCTGTCACGTCGAAGTCAGCGACGGCTGGGTGGAGAAACTCCATCCTGCCAACGACGACGAAGAAGCCATGCTCGACAATGTGCCGATCCTGTCCAACGGGTCGCGCCTGTCCTGCCAGATCATCTTCACGCCAGAACTTGACGGTCTCGAGGTCAAGCTGGTCGCCAACGGCTGAGGTTCAAACCCATGCGTTACTTTCCGATCTTCTACGACCTGAAGGACCGCCCGGTCACGGTGATCGGCGGCGGCGAGGAAGCCTTGCGCAAGATCCGCCTGCTGCTCAAGACCGAAGCCGTCATCGCTGTCATCGCGCCGGAGATTCATGACGAACTGGCCGCCGAGCCGCGCGTCAACTGGATCGCCCGGCATTATCAGCCATCGCTGATCGAAGGATCGGCCCTGGTGTATTCGGCTGACGTTCCCCTGAATACCCGCGTCGCCGCCGATGCCCAGTCGCTTGGCATTCCGGTCAACGCCGTCGACAATCCCTCGATCTCGACCTTCATCGTCCCCTCGATCGTCGACCGCGATCCCGTTGTCGTGGCGATCGGCACCGAGGGTACGGCCCCGATCCTCGGCCAGGGCCTGCGCGCCCGCATCGATGCGTTGCTCCCGGCGAAGCTGGGCGATCTCGCCCGCGCCGCGACGGACCTGCGTGAACGCGTCGCCGGCACCATCCCCGTCGGCAACCGCCGCCGCGGATTCTGGCACCGCTTCTTCTTCGGCGAACCGCGGGACGCTTTCCTCGCCGGGGAATCCTGCAACTATCTGGCCGGCGTCGAGGGCCTGTTCCTCGATCTGGACCCGGCACCCGTAGGGCGTGTCACCTTCATCACAGCTGCTTCGGATGATCCGGAACTCCTGACCCTCAAGGCGCAGCGCAAACTGCATGAGGCCGATATCATCGTTCATGACCGGGCCGTCAATCCGGCCGTTCTGGAAATGGCGCGGCGCGATGCGGTGCGAATGGCCGTCAAGGGTGAACTCTTCGATGGTGCTACGGACCTGCTCGTCGCGCATGCCAAATCTGGGCAGCGCGTCGTTCGCCTGTCGGTGGCCGAGCCCTCGCTGGAGGAGACCGTCTCTGTTGCCGCCGATGGCATTGCCTTTGAGACCGTTCCCGCCGTCGCAAGTCCTCGCGCCGCCGATATCATCCCCTTCCCCGTTCGCGATGACATTCGCGACGAAATCCTGAGAGCCGCATCATGACCACGTCTCCCGAAAAGGGCCAGCTCGTCACCGCCAACAGGCTGCGTGACGGCATTGCCGTCTTCCTCACCCGCTCCGGCGTCTGGAGCGAGACCATCGACGACGCAGCCCTGGCACTCGAGCCGCAGGCCGCTGCGGCTTTGGAATCCCGCGCCAAGGACGACGAGAAGTCAACGCTCATCACCGGCGCTTACCTCATCGACGCGGAGCGCCTCAATGGCCGCGTGCGCGCCTCCCATATCCGCGAGCGCATGCGCGCCCTCGGACCCACCGTGAGACTGGACCTTGGCAAGCAAGCTGAGGGCACCGGCGCCGGCTTCGCCGCGCCCGAAGGAGTATAGGCGTATGTACCGTTACGATGAGTTCGACCATCAATTCGTCCGTGACCGGACAAACCAGTTTCGCAGCCAGGCCGATCGCCGTCTCAAGGGTGAGCTAACCGAGGAAGAGTTCCGGCCGCTGCGGCTGATGAACGGACTCTACTTGCAGCTCCACGCCTATATGCTGCGCGTCGCCATTCCCTATGGCACGCTGTCCTCAAAACAGATGCGCCAGCTGGCCTTCATCGCCGACAAGTGGGACAAGGGCTACGGCCATTTCACCACCCGCCAGAACATCCAGTACAACTGGATCAAGCTCGAAGACACCGCCGACATTCTCGACGCACTGGCCGATGTCGAGATGCACGCCATCCAGACCTCTGGCAACTGCATCCGCAATGTCACCACCGACCATTGGGCTGGCGCTGCAGCCGATGAAATTGCCGATCCCCGTCCAGTGGGCGAATTGCTGCGGCAATGGTCGTCGCTGCATCCGGAATTTTCTTTCCTGCCGCGCAAGTTCAAGATCGCCGTTACTGGCGCTCCCAATGACCGCGCGGCCGTCAAGGTGCATGACATTGGCTTGCGCCTGCACCGGAATGCCGAAGGCGCCATCGGTTGGGAAGTGATCGTCGGTGGCGGCCTTGGCCGCACGCCGATGATCGGTGTCACCGTGCGTAACTTCCTGCCTGAGCACGAATTGATCGGCTATCTCGAAGCCATCATGCGTGTCTACAATCTCTATGGCCGCCGCGACAACAAGTACAAGGCGCGCATCAAGATTCTGGTGCACGAGATTGGCGCCGACAAGTTCAAGTCGGAAGTCGAAGCCGAATATGCCCGCCGTCCGCAGGCCTCGACCGAAGTCGAACAGCGCGAACTGCAGCGCATCGCCGCTTACTTTGCAGCGCCGCAGCTTGAGAAGCTGCCGCGCTGGTCGCCTGGCTTTGAAGAGGCCAAGCTTGGCAATCCGTCATTCTCGCGTTGGACAAAGAACAACCTCGGGCCGCATCGTGCCGACGGTTATACGATCGTCAACATTTCGCTGAAACCCGATGGCGGCATTCCGGGCGATGCGACATCCGGCCAGATGCGGCTGATGGCTGATCTCGCCGAGCGTTACAGCTTTGATGAACTCCGCGTCAGCCACGCCCAGAACATCGTACTGCCGCACGTGAAGAAGGATGACGTCTTCGCCATCTGGAAAGCCCTCGAGGCAGCAGGTCTCGCCGCTGCAAACTACGGTCACGCCGGCGACATCATTGCCTGCCCCGGCCTCGACTACTGCGCGCTCGCAACCGCCCGCTCGATCCCCATCGCCCAGTCGATCTCGCGCAAGTTCGCGGACTCGGCCAAGCAGGACGAGATCGGCAAGCTCAAGATCAATATCTCGGGCTGCATCAATGCTTGCGGCCACCATCATGTCGGCCACATTGGCATCCTCGGCCTCGATAAGAAGGGCGAAGAATACTATCAAATTACCTTGGGCGGCTCGTCCGCCGAGGCGGCCTCGATCGGCACGATCCTCGGACCGGGCTTTGCCGGACACGAAGTGGCGGATGCCATTGAAACCATACTCGACACCTATCTGAAACTGCGCCAGCCCGGCGAGGAATTCCTCGCCGCCTACCGTCGCGTCGGTGCCAAGCCATTCAAGGAGGCCCTCTATGCCGCTGCTTAAGAACAACACGCTCGTTCCTGAAACCTGGCTTCACACAAGCGCTGACGGCGAACTTCCCGCCGGTGACGTGGTGGTGCCCTTTGCCCGCCTGCTGAAGGAGTGGGAGCAACTGTCGAAACGTCCGGGCAAGCTCGGCGTTTCGCTTGGCAATGTCGACCGTGCCGAGGCGCTGGCCATGTTCCTGCCGAAGCTGCAGCTCATCGAGCTGCCCTTCCCCGCCTTCAACGACGGCCGCGCCTATTCGATTGCCCGCCAGCTCCGCCAGATGGGCTATCGCGGCGAACTCCGCGCCACCGGAAACGTGCTGCCCGATCAGCTTCAGTTCATGTTGCAGGTGGGTTTCGATACCTTCGACATCGGTGAACGCTTCACGCTGGCGACATGGCAGCAAGCCTCGAAGCTCATGTCGCTGGCCTATCAGCGCGGCCTCTACCGCCGCAACGACGAAGCCGAAATCTGGACCGAGCGCCACACCGACGCCGAACCCTGGCTCGAACAGCCGCATGCCGGCTGACGCCTGAGGAGACTTGAGCGATCATGGACAAGAGCATCTTCGAGAACTACGCAGGCCTTGAGGGCGGGCAATTGCTCGGCCCCATCCTGCGTGACTTCAGAGGCCGTGCCGCCGTTGTCTCCTCCTTCGGTGCCGAATCCGCCGTGCTCCTGCATATGGTGGCCGGGATCGACCGCTCGTCTCCCATCATCTTCCTCGATACGGGCAAGCATTTCTGGGAGACACTCAGCTACCGTTCCATGCTGATCGACAAACTGGGCCTCACCGGCGTCCGCGTGATCGAGCCGGACATAGCCGACCTCGCCGCCACCGATCCCGATGGCACACTGCAGAAATCCAACGCCGATCTCTGCTGCCACATCCGCAAGACTTTGCCACTGCAGAGGGCGCTTCAGGGCTTTGACGTCACCATCTCCGGCCGCAAGCGCTATCATGGCGCTGCCCGTGCCACGCTCGATTTCCTGTCGATCGCCGATGACCGTCTGAAGGTCGAGCCGCTGGCGGGTTTCTCCGCACTCGATCTCGCGGCCTATATGAAGGCGCATGATCTTCCAGCCCACCCGCTGACCGAAATCGGCTATTTCTCGATTGGCTGCGAACCTTGCACGCAAGCCGGAGGCACAGCCGCCGATCCCCGCGCCGGGCGCTGGGCTGGCTCGTCCAAGACAGAATGCGGCATTCACTGGACCCACAACGGCAAGGACATGCCGGCTCCGTCGGTCGCCTCGCATTGAGGCCAGCGCACCAGCCATCCACAAGAGAACTTTCTCTATTGATGTAGTAGAGAAAATCCGCCATTTAACCGGCGGAACGGCAAGACATGGGGGCTGCAATGGAAACCTGGATTTATGATTTCCTGATATTTGCGGGTGTCGGCTTTTTCGCGCAATTGATCGACGGCGCACTGGGAATGGGCTACGGCGTCATCTCGTCCACGGTTCTGCTGGCCACGGGCGTGCCGCCCGCCCATACCTCCGCAAGCGTCCATGCCGCGAAGTTCTTTACGACTGCTGCGTCCGGCACGTCACACATCCTGCATGGCAATGTCGACCGCCGCATTCTCATCATCCTGTCGATTGCCGGGTCCATCGGCGGCATCATCGGCGCCATGGTACTGGTCAATGTGTCCGCGGGTGCCATCCGCCCCTTCGTCTTCGGCTATCTCGGCGTCATGGGGCTTGTCATCATCTGGCGCGGCCTCATGTTCCCCGCCAACAAGACCATTCCCGGCAAGTTCATTGCGCCCCTTGGCACCGCCGGCGGCTTTCTGGACGCCATTGGCGGCGGCGGCTGGGGTCCGGTCGTCACCTCCAGCCTCATTGGCGCCGGCGCTGCGCCCCGCTTCGTCGTCGGCACCGTCAATGCCGCCGAATTCGTCGTGACCTGTGCTGTGGTTTCGGCCTTCGCCGCCACCATCATCTTTGGCGTCTGGCAGGAAGCCCATGGCATCATGGACCATCTGACGGCGGTCGCGGGCCTCGTCATCGGCGGTGTTCCGTCGGCTCTCTTGGCCGGTTGGCTGCTGAAGGTTGCCCCGCGCAAGCCGCTTATGATCGCCGTCGGCCTGCTCATCTGCAGCATCGCCGGCTTCGAACTGTCGAAGGTGATCTTCTAGTCGACCTCGTCGGCCGGCACGATCCATGTCTCCTTGAGGGCCGCCTCCCGCCACGACTGAAAGGCCGCAGTATTCATCACAGCGTCCATGTAGCTGCGCGTGTCATCGGCCACCGGAATCACGAACGTATCGAAGCGCGTCACAACGGGTGCATACATCGCATCGGCAATCGAGAATTTTCCAAACAGGAATTTGCCGCCCTTGCCGAATTTTGTCCGGCAATCCCGCCAGAGTCCCTCGATTCGGGCCACATCCTTCAGCACGGCCGCGCTGAACGGCACCGGCTTCTTCGGCCGCCGGATGTTCATCGGGCAGGCATTGCGCAACGCGGAGAAACCGGCGTGCATTTCATTTGCCACCGAACGCGCCATGGCGCGCGCGGCAATCGTCTTTGGCCAGAGATTTTTTTCCGGAAACAGTTCAGCCAGATATTCCATGATGGCCAGCGACTCCCAGATCGCCAGCCGCCCGTGGTGCAGAACCGGCACGCGCCCGGCACCCGAATGTTCGGCAATCTGCGCCGCGGTATCCGGCGTATCGAGCGGGATCACTGTCTCCTGGAACGGAATGCCAGCCATCGACAGTGCCATCCACGGCCGCAGTGACCATGACGAATAGTTCTTGTTGCCGATCACAAGATGCAGCGCGCTCATTTGGGTTCGACTTTCTCGACGGGGCCTCCGGCTTCTTTCCACGCCCCAAAGCCGCCCGTCATGTTGTACACGGGGCTCAATCCCATGCGGGTGAGCACCTGTGTCGCCAGAAGCGACCGCCAGCCGCTGGCACAATGGATTATGAATCTCTTGTCCTCGGCGAAGATCGGCTTGTGATAGGGGCTCGCCGGGTCCACCCAGAATTCCAGCATGCCGCGCGGCGCATGGAACGAGCCCGGAATGCGGCCCTCGCGCTGCACTTCGCGGATGTCGCGTATATCGACGATGACGACATCCTCGTGCTTGGCCAACTCGATGGCCTCTGCAGCACTCACATGGCTCACCTGCGCTTCGGCCTCCGCCATGAGCTGTTTGTGGCCAACAACAATATTCTGTGGCATTGCGACCCCCTCCAATAATCCCCGCCCAAGGTTGGCGTGTCCCGGCGCCGCACGTCAAGTCAAATGCAAAACAAACCGTCTCTCCGCCATCCAGGCCTCATCGACCTCGGCAAGATTGCGCTTCTCGGCGCGATCTGGGGCTCGGCCTTCCTGGCGATCAAGCTCTCGGTCGCGGAAACCGGGCCGTTGTGGCTGGTGCTGCTCCGCGTCGCCATCGCCTTCCTGCCGATTGCGCTTTTCGTGCTGTGGCGCCGCGACCGCCTGCCGCCAGACGGACGCGAGTGGCTGCTCATCGCAATCATGAGCCTGCTCAATACCGTGGGCCCGTTCTTCCTCATTTCCTGGGCAGAGTTGCACATTCCCGCCGGCATCACCTCGCTCGTCATGGGGGTGGGGCCGCTCGCCACCATGATCGCCGCCCACTTCACCACGCCCGACGACCGTTTCAATGGCAACAAGATGATCGGCATGGCATTCGGCTTCGCGGGGCTGGGTCTCGTCGTCGGGCCCGAACTGTCGTCAGGCCCTGCCTTCGATGCGCTGGCCTATGCCGCCGTCTGGATCGGCATGCTCTGCTATGTTGCCGCCGGCACGATGATCCGGTTCATCCGCCGCACCAGCGTGCCGATGATGACCGCCGTCAACATGGGCATTGCCGTGATGTCGCTGCTGCCTATCGTGCTGCTGCGCCACGAACCATTGCCAGAACTGAGTTCCACGGCATGGTGGGCGACCCTTTATCTGGGCTTCGTCTGCACCGGCTTCGCCTATCTCCTGCGTACCCACATCACGGTTACGGTCGGCCAGAGCTACATGAGCATGGCCAGCTATTTCATGCCCGTATCCGGCGTACTGCTGGCCTCGGCCATTCTTGGAGAACCGCTGACCTGGCCCATTGCCGCCGCCCTGGCCTGCGTCGTCACCGGTTTCCTGATCTCGCGGCGCAAACCCCTCAAAGCGAGCGCGGCAGATACCGCCATGCCACCAGCCCGATAGCCGCCAGCAACACGCCCATGATCACGAACACCATGCCGATCGGCAGCCACAGCAACGCGAAGGCGAACACGAAGGCCGGGATCAGTTCGGAAAAATCGATATAGGTGCGGTAGACCGCCGCCATCTGCTGGCGCTCGCGGTGGCGCACGGCGCGCAGGAATGGAATGCCGCCGACGCCATCAAGTGCGGATGCCGCCACCGAGCCCATCAGAAGGCAGGCCATCGCCGCATAGGGCGCATTGGTTCCGGCAATCCCTGCCGCAACCGACATCACAAAACCCAATGCGAAAGCCCCGGCGATGACCTTGCGGACTCCATGCCTCTGCGCAATGCGGCCAGAGATCCAGGCTGTCAGCAGCACGGCCTGACTGGCCGAAATCATCAGTCCACCGACGGTTTTTCCCAGCCCGCTTTCGACGATGAGCAGCGGCCCGTAGATGAAGAAGGTTGACCAGAAGCAGGAGCGCCCGAAGGCAATGAGCCAGGCCAGCCGCAAGCGTGGCTGCCCTATGAAGCGCCGGACATTGTCGAGGGCGTTGAACGGCGCGATGTTTCCAGCCGGCATGGCGTTCACATTGTCGGACAAACGCAAGTACCAGAAGATCGCCAACAGGATCAGGGCAGCGGCCATTACTGTAAGCTGTGGCCCCCACGGCCCAAAATTGACATAGAGCCAGACGCCCAGCGCCGGACCTGCCATCCAAGAAAATGTCGAAAGGCTCAGGCGCAGCGGTTCGGCCCGCGCCAGGTCAGTCCGCCGGATATGATCGAGAATATAGAGAGACAGGCTGATGTTCATGATCGCCGCGCCGACATTGCGCATCAGTGCGCCAGCTGCCTGCCCGGCCAGCACATGCGCCCCGAGCGCCAGGCTCGCGGTGATCATCAGAACAATGCCCAGCGTATAGGCCCATCGCCGCCGCAAACGTCCGAGCACATGCGGGAGCATCAATGTCAGCACCAGCACCAGGATCGACACCGACGTCGACAGCACGCTTACTTTCTGCGCCGAACCCAGAATGTCATAGGCCTGCAGCGATATGACGGTGGAGTTGATCGAGCGCACGAAGGATTCCACCGCGAAGATCGTGGCGAAGGTGTAGGCCCCTGCCCGGTGCGGCTGAGGCAGGTCTGGACTGGAGGATTCGGACGGCATGGTTGCTGCACCGATGCCAGCATTTTTGCCGAGGGGTGCGCAAGTGCGCAATCCGCTCTGCCACATGCGGCCGATGTATGGCTTGAGATGCTGGAACCAGACCGCTACACAGCGCGCCATGTCCAGTTCCGAAAAGCAATCCGTCGCCCTGTTCTCCATGGTCGCCAGCGCTGCCCTCGCCGCCGCCAAACTGGTTGCGGGGCTTGCGACAGGCTCGCTGGGCATCATTTCAGAAGCCATTCATAGCTTCATTGATTTCGGCGCCACCATCGTCACCTATTTCGCCATCCGCTGGAGCGATCAGCCGGCCGACGACGAGCATCATTATGGCCACGCCAAGATCGAGAGCGTTGCCGCCCTTGTCGAGACGGCCCTGCTGTTTCTCACCACCGGCTGGATCGTCTGGGAAGCCGCCAATCGCATGTGGATTGGCGCCGGTCACGAGGTTGAACTCACCTGGTGGGCCTTCGCCATCATCGGTGGCTCCATCCTCATTGATTTCAACCGCGCCCGCGCCCTGAAGCGAGTTGCCGAAAAGACCTCGAGCGAGGCCCTCGAGGCAGACGCGCTGCACTTTTCTTCCGACATGTGGAGTTCAGTCGTCGTCCTCGGCGGTCTCGTCGCGGTGTGGATCGGCATTCCCTGGGCCGACTCGATTGCAGCCCTTGCGGTATCGCTGTTCATCGCCCATGCCGGCTGGGAGCTGGGAGCCAGAACCATGAACACGTTGCTCGATACCGCCCCCACGGGAGCAACCGAGATCGTCCGCGGCCTGGTCTCGGATATCCACGGCGTTCTTGCCATAAGGACATTGCGGCTGAGGCCGGCCGGCGCCACTATGTTCACGTCGATCGTTGTGGAAGTGGCGCGCACCATGCCGATCGACGATATCGTCCGCACCAAGGACGCCATTCACCGAGCGGTGCAGGAGCGCTTCCCCAATGCCGACATCACCGTCACCGCCAATCCGGTTCCTCTCGACAGCGAGAGCGTGTTCCAGAAAGTCATGCTCATTGCCTCGCGCCGGAACCTGGCAATCCACCATCTCACTGTGCAGCAAATCGATGGCAAGCTCGCCGTGAGCTTCGATCTCGAAGTGGAGGGTGCCATGCCGCTGGGTGAGGCGCACGAGACGGCAACCATTCTCGAAGACGCCATTCGCAGTGAACTGGGCAGTGATGCCGAAGTCGAGAGCCATATCGAACCGCAACCGGAACGCCTGCTCGAAGGCCACGAGGCAGAACCACGTCTGATCAAGACGGTTAGCGATCACCTGCTGAAACTCGCCGCATTGCATCCGCGGCTGTCCGACATTCATCAGATCCGCCTGCGCCGCAATGAAGAGGGCCTGTTCCTGCACTATCATTGCCGTTGCGCCCCCGAAGACACGGTGGTGCAGATCCACGATGACGTCGACCGCATTGAGGCCGGTCTCAAGGAGCATTTCCCCGACATCCGCCGTGTCATTGCCCATGCGGAGCCTATCGGAATCGAAAAGCATCCGCTGTGATCATCATCGGCCCAGACAGCTTCCGCGTTATGGCTTGGAAGAACGGGCTGGGGACAACCACCGAGCTGTACCGCGCTGACGGATTGGACCATCAGATGGACTGGCGCGTCAGCATTGCCAGTATTGCCGCCGATGGACCTTTTTCGCCCTTTCCAGCCTATGATCGCCATATCATGGCACTGGATGGCGCCGGCATGATCCTCGAAGGAGGGCCCGATGGACCCATCAGCGTCGCCCCGGCATTTTCCCCGGCAACTTTCTCGGGCGATTGGCCCATCACCGCAAGGCTCCTGGGCACCGGCTTCAGGGATTTCAATCTGATCGTCCGCCGCTCATTCGGACGAGGTGAACTCAGCTGCGCCCTGGTGACCGGCTCCCTGCAGATCCCGCAAGATTCGGCTACGTGTCTACAGTTCTGCGTTTCTGGTGGATTGACAAGCAATGGCCAACACATTGCCGAAGGGGCTGCGGTCGTCTTGTCGCCCGGTGAAGGCGGTCTGTTCGAGCCACTCGGACGATCGGTGCGGATTGCTTTGTGCCGTATCTGGAAGACACCTCATTCCTGATCCGCTTGGCCGCCGTCCGCCAGTTCGCTCTCGCGCGAGAGATGACGCAGTCGCGCCACCTCTTCCGCTGGCGGTTCCACCTTGTTGGCCACGCCATAAGCCTCGTAGTAGGCATATTCGAGCGGCACCATGACTTGATACAGCTGGACCGACTTGGCCAGGTTGCGCAACTCGAGCACCATGTCGGAGATGTACTGGGCCGTTTCTCGCTGCCTGGGGCTGATAGCCGCTACACTATCTTTGCGGGATTCGTTATCAAAAAAACTATCTTTAGTTGTAGTTGGCATCACGGATTGTGAAGCATGACCTGCCATGTGCGACTCCCTCAAGGATGTATGCGTTGATCACATACACTTTAAACGGGATTTTCTGTATGCAAAGCACCTAGAAATTGCATTTGATCGCATTACGCAAGGGAGCGTGCCTTGCGATCCAGGATCGATGCCTATATGAGGCCACGAAACCCGATCAGGACCCTGAATGACTGTCGTCGTCGTCGAATCTCCGGCCAAGGCCAAAACCATCAACAAGTATCTCGGCAAGGACTTTACGGTTCTGGCCTCCTATGGCCACGTCCGCGACCTGCCCGCAAAAGATGGATCCGTCAGGCCTGATGAAGATTTCGACATGTCTTGGGAAGTCGACGGCAAGTCGGCCAAACGCCTGTCGGACATTGCCGCAGCACTCAAGTCCGATGACCGCCTGATCCTCGCAACCGACCCTGACCGTGAGGGTGAGGCAATTTCCTGGCACGTGCTGGAGGTCCTGAGGAAGAAGGGTGCACTGAAGGGCAAGGCTGTCAGCCGTGTGGTGTTCAACGCCATCACCAAGTCCTCGGTGCTCGAGGCCATGCAGCACCCGCGCGACATCGATGCGGCGCTTGTGGATGCCTATCTCGCACGCCGTGCGCTGGATTATCTCGTGGGCTTCTCGCTGTCGCCCGTCTTGTGGCGAAAGCTTCCCGGCTCGCGCTCGGCCGGCCGCGTGCAGTCCGTGGCGCTGCGCATCATCTGCGACCGGGAACTGGAGATCGAGGCCTTCCGCGCCCAGGAATACTGGACCATCGACGGAACCTTCGTGACGCCGCAGGGCGCCGAGTTCCAGGCCGGCCTCAATGCCATCAACGGCAAGAAACTCGCCAAACTTGACATCAAGGACGAAGCCTCGGCCCGCGCGATCGAACAAGCTGTAAAGGGTCAGCCCTTCAAGGTTGACGCCATCGAGTCGAAGCCCGCCAAGCGCCACCCGTATCCGCCCTTCCGCACCTCCACGCTGCAGCAGGAAGCCTCGCGCAAGCTCGGCTTCTCCTCGTCCCGCACCATGCAGATCGCCCAGCGCCTGTATGAAGGCGTGGACATTGGGGGCGAGACCGTCGGCCTCATCACCTATATGCGAACCGACGGCGTCGACATGGCGCCCGAGGCCGTTGCTGCCACCCGCAACGCCATCCTCAAGAACTTTGGCGAGCCATATCTGCCGAGCGTTCCGCGCCACTACACCACCAAGGCCAAGAACGCCCAGGAAGCTCACGAGGCCATCCGCCCCACTGAGATGTCACGCCACCCGATGGGTGTGCGCAAGTCGCTCGATGCCGACCAGTTCGCGCTCTACGAGTTGATCTGGAAGCGCACCATCGCCTCCCAGATGGAAAGTGCCGAACTCGAACGCACCACCGCAGACATCGGCACGCAGGGCCGCGACGGCAAGCACTATTCTTTCCGCGCCACTGGATCGGTGGTGAAGTTCGATGGCTTCCTGAAGGTCTATTTCGAAAGCCTCGATGACGAAGAGGACGAGGATTCGCGCCGGCTCCCGGCCATGGCGCGCGAGGACTCGATTGGCGTCAGGAAGCTCGAAGGCGTGCAGCATTTCACCGAGCCGCCGCCGCGCTATTCGGAAGCCTCGCTGGTCAAGGTCCTCGAGGAATACGGCATCGGCCGGCCTTCGACGTACGCCAGCATCATCCAGACCCTGCTCGGGCGCGAATACGTGATGTTGGATGCCCGCCGGTTCCGCCCGACCGATGTCGGCCGCGTCGTTGCGAAGTTCCTG
>CAUJIO010000035.1 GCA_963205315.1 Pseudomonadota bacterium
GGGCGAAAATAGCCGCCGGAGCCTTGATCATGATCAAATTGGCAGTACCGCCTCAGGGATTGACAAAAAGCCCCGGTGTTTCCACCGGGGCTCTTTCCGTCTGGGAGGACGTTGGTTTTAGCAGCTGTAGTACATGTCGAACTCGACCGGGTGCGGGGTCATCCGGTAGCGGTCCTGTTCTTCCTGCTTGAGCTCGAGGTAGCTCTCGATCTGGTCCTTGGTGAACACGCCGCCCTTCAGGAGGAAGTCGTGGTCGGCCTTGAGGCTGTCGATGGCTTCCTGCAGGGAGCCGCAGACGGTCGGAACCTGGGCGAGCTCTGCCGGCGGCAGGTCATAGAGGTTCTTGTCCATCGCCGGACCCGGATGGATCTTGTTGATGATGCCGTCGATGCCGGCCATGACGATCGCCGAGAAGCACAGGTAGGGATTGGCGGTCGGATCGGGGAAGCGCACTTCCACGCGCTTGGCCTTGGGGTTCGCCGTGAACGGAATGCGGCACGAGGCCGAGCGGTTGCGCGACGAGTAGGCCAGCAGCACCGGCGCCTCATAGCCCGGCACCAGGCGCTTGTAGGAGTTGGTCGACGGGTTGGTGAAAGCGTTCAGCGCCTTGGCATGCTTGATGACGCCGCCGATGTAATAGAGGCAGAGCTCGGACAGGTCGGCATACTGGTTGCCGGCCATCATCGGCTTGCCGTCCTTCCAGATCGAGAAGTGGCAATGCATGCCGGAACCATTGTCGCCGAACACCGGCTTCGGCATGAAGGTGGCGGTCTTGCCATAGGCATGCGCCACATTGTGGATCACATACTTGTAGATCTGCATGTGGTCGGCGGCCATGCACAGGGGCTGGTACCTGGTGCCGAGTTCGTGCTGGGCGGAGGCCACCTCGTGGTGATGCTTTTCGATCGAGAGGCCCATCTCGCCCATCACCGAGAGCATTTCCGAGCGCATGTCCTGGGCCGAGTCCATCGGGTTCACCGGGAAATAGCCGCCCTTGGTGCGCATGCGGTGGCCCATGTTGCCGGTCTCGTAATCGCGGTCCGAATTGGTGGGCAGCTCAATCGAGTCCAGCTTGAAGCCGGTGTTATAGGGCGTGGTGGCGAACTTCACGTCGTCGAAAATGAAGAATTCAGCCTCGGGGCCGACGAAGATGGTGTCGCCGATGCCGGTGGACTTGAGATAGGCCTCGGTGCGCTTGGCGATCATGCGCGGGTCGCGCGAATAGCCTTCGCCGGTGCCGGGCTCGAGAATGTCGCAGAACACAGCCAGCGTCGCCTGGGCGTAGAACGGATCGAGGTGCGCCGACGACGGATCGGGCATCAGCACCATGTCGGACTCGTTGATGGCCTTCCAGCCGGCAATCGAGGAACCGTCGAACATCAGGCCATCGGCCCATGCGTCTTCGCCCATCTGGCTGACGTCCATGGTCAGATGCTGCATCTTGCCGCGCGGATCGGTGAAGCGCAGGTCGACGTACTTGATGTCCTTTTCCTTGATCATCTTGAGGACGGCGGCTGCGTCCATGGGCTTGCTCATGATGTATTCCTCTTTTGAAATGAGCCGGGTGTTCTTGGGTGTGCTTAGAGCGCGTCCGGACCGGACTCGCCGGTGCGGATGCGGATGGCTTGCTCGACGTTGGAAATGAAGATCTTGCCGTCGCCGATGCGCCCGGTGCGGGCGGCATTCTGGATGGCCTCGACGGCCTTCTCGACGAATTCGTCGGCCATGACCACTTCGATCTTCACTTTCGGCAGGAAGTCGACGACGTATTCGGCTCCGCGATACAGTTCCGTGTGGCCCTTCTGGCGGCCGAATCCCTTGGCTTCAGTCACGGTGATGCCTTGCAGCCCCACCTCCTGAAGCGCCTCTTTCACCTCATCGAGCTTGAACGGCTTGATGATCGCCTCGATCTTTTTCATGTCCGCTGAGAACCTCGCGTTAATGCGCGTTAAGGAGTGCAGAGTCCGTGCCAGTTGTCGAGCCTAGGAATTTCAAGGGCTTGGAGGTGTGCACGATTTTTATGCATCCACAAATGCATAAAAATAATGCAAACAGACAAAAAATTAGGCATTGATTTTCCACCTCCATTTTACGGCTTTAAAGCCAACAAATTTCATGACGTAATGTCACTTGTGAATTCTGGAGGCAGTCGTGGCAACAGTTCAGCAAGTTATTCGTTCCCTGTTTCCACGCGGCACCGGCGGTGGCAAGCGCAAAGACGGAAATTTGTGGCACGAAGCACCGCGTGTGCCCTCCGACCTGTTTGGGGCGATGGCGCATCTTGTTGAACTCAGTGGGGCTTATGAGATTGTGCAACCGTCGCCTAGCGCGCGAATGAAATACAACCACGACCCGCTTTCGGTTTGTCATCCGGCGGTTCAGCGCGAATTACAAAGAATCGGCAGAGCCTGGATGTATTTCCTGCCTTACTTCAATTTTGAGGAGCGCCGGAAGTTTGCCGGGGAATTGGCTGCCAAGGAGGCTCTCCACACAGATGATGTTGTGAAGAAGAAGAAAAAGGACGGATTGGAAAAGCAGGGCCGCTACTATTTCACCATTGATGAACTCCTAGGCGTCGAACGGGAACTCATTAATGCGCGGTGGAGGCAGGTGGTCAAATCTGGCGGTCAGTCCGATATCGGTCGATACCGGAAGCGTGAAATAGCGGCTACCGGAGATATCCCGAAATGGTGGAAGCCCGCGGTCGAACTGCTTATCATCGCAGACGAGGCCGCGCAGCGCGCCGGCTACTTCCGTCAACGGCCAAGCGCCGGTGGAAATGGCAAGGACCGCCCGCTGACGCTACTTGAGTACGTCATATTTGAAATGGCTTATCCCAAGGAAACCTCGGATGACAAGTCGCGCATGGCGGAACGTGGACAGTTGCAGTCGATCACATCTGAGTTATTCGACTCGTCAATTGTTGGTGTCTTGCCAAAGGCCCTCTCGCCGTCTGTCGGTTGCAGCATCAGGTCGCTGTCTCACAATCTGGCGTTGGTGCCCCCGGCAGGCAAGCTTGGCTGCTCATGGTTTCTGGATGCAAACCGTATGGATCTCAAGCCTGGCGTAGGCGAGGGAGCGATGCCGCTCAACCTCCTGCTGATTCCATTCCCATATCAAGTTGAGGCGGAATGTTTCGAGACGGCTGAAAAGCATAAAGATCTGCGTGGCAATTGGAATTGGTTCAGAGTTAAGCAGCGCTGGCTGCAAGAAGCGCGCCCGTCGGAAAAAATTACGGGAGGTTCCGGGGATTTGACCGGGGGGCTCTCGTCCGATCATGAGGAGGTGGTCGACTGGTTGATGAGGCTGGTGCGGCGCGGCCGGACCGAGCAAGGCGGTTTGCATGGAGTCGTGTTGCCTGAACTGTCGCTGAGCTACACGCTTTTCCGGCGCTTTGCCGATCGCCTGCTTGCTGAAACGGAGGTCGAATTCGTCATCGCTGGAATTGGACAGAACCAGCAGGATGACGGTAGTCTGGCAGAAGGCAATTTTGTCGCAATGTTCGGGCGTACTTCAAATCAGTCGGAAGACTGGGACTATGAATTCATCCGCTCGAAGCATCACCGCTGGAACATGGATGCCCGGCAGTTCAAAAGATACGGACTTACACACCGCCTGAAAGGCGCCAAATCCAATTCCTGGTGGGAGGCAATTGATGTGTCGTCTCGCGAGATCGATATTGTCGAACCGCGCGCCGGAAGCTGCATGACGGTTTTGATCTGTGAGGACCTTGCGCGCATCGACCCGTGCCAGGAGGCGATTCGTGCCATTGGTCCCAACCTGGTGATTGCGCTGTTAATGGATGGACCGCAATCGACCAGCCGCTGGCCTGCCTATTATGCCGGCGTTCTTGCGGATGACCCAGGGTCGTCCGTCTTGACCTTCACGTCGCTCGGTTTGATCAATAGGTCATTGGCGACATCGCCAAACCAGTCCCGAAGCATTGGACTTTGGAAGGATGCATTTGGCGGTGTGGCGGAGTTGCAGCTTCCGGTTGGCGCCGATGCACTGGTGGTATCGCTCGCCGGCAAAGTGATCTCGCACCGATCACTTGACAATCGACCTTCCGACGGGAGGCCCTATACTTGGACTCTTGGCGATGTCGTACCCGTTGCAATGGGCGACCGTTTGCGGGGCAACGGGCGTTGACAGGCACAATCAGGAGGTTCAGAACACTATTATGGGCCAGCCGGAGCCGTGATCGCATTCAAATTGGTGTCATCTCGTTCTTTTAACGTTTCCGAAACCCAAAGGAACCACCATATGTCGGCAGTGAGAAAAATCAGCGAGTCATATTACCAGGCCGGCCGCCGCCTCCTTGAGGAGAATGCGGACATCACCGATCTGTGGAAGTCACTCCTTGACGCCCCGGACGGGCCGCCAGAAAAGTCAGATTCAACACCGAAGAAGAAGCAATCGGGCGAGACAAGCTCGTCGGGTTGAACAGCAAGCCGTCCACGTTCCGATTGGCTGTGCCAGAATTTCATTTTTTCAGCGACCGTATCAGGTCGGCCAGATCCTTGTTGCGAATTTCGTCGAGCTTTTCGTGCAGCGCCATGATCTCGATCTCGGCCTTGAGATTGACCTCATAGTCATGGCTGGCCTGCAGCCGGTCCTTCGCCGACTGGCGGTTCTGCGACATCATGATGATCGGTGCCTGCACCGAGGCCACCATCGATAGAAAGAGATTGAGCAGGATGAACGGGTAGGGGTCGAACGGCCCATTGCCCCAGTTCCAGAGTATATCGGTGTTGACGATCACCCAGGCGATGATGGCGCCGCCGAAGATGATGATGAAGGTCCACGAACCACCGAAACTGGCGATGCGGTCGGCCAGCCGTTCGCCGAAGGTCCGGCTGGTGTCATAGTCGATATTGACATCGCGCGACACGGCCAGCCGCTTCGCCACCCGCTCGATCACATGACGCTCGCGTTCGGGCAGATCGTCGTAGCCGACTTCGAGAATGCGCTTGGCCAGCAGCTTGACGGCATCATGCGGGGAGGTGGGGGTCGTCGCGGTCATGGATTGGTCCTCCGTCTTTCAGGCGACAACGCTTGGACCAGGAAGAGGGTTCACCGCAAGTGGTGAGCCGCGGCTCAGCGCTGGTGCGGTGAAAGCGTGCGTATGGCCAGGCTGAACGCGTCATGCGTCACTTGATCGACTGGCTTGTGCTTGCGCGCCACAACCGGCGGATCGTTGGCGACGGTGTTGCCGCCCTTCCAGTCGCGCGATGGCCGCACCGGGCGCTTCTCGAAGCCGCCGCCGCAATTGGGGCAGACGTTGTGGAGCAAGTCCGCCACGCAGGCCGCGCAGAAGGTGCATTCATACGAACAGATCATGGCTTCTGCCGCGTCGGGCGGCAGCGGCCGGGCACAGTTCTCGCAGATCGGACGGAGGTCGAGCATGGCCGCAGACTGTCATGCGCTGATGGACACGTGCAAGTCCACTTTTGCCCTGACAGGAAGGTCCGCTTGCGGCTAGGGTTGTTGCATGAATGAACTGCTCACCCCAGCCGAGATGTATCGCGCCGATGCACTTGCGGTGGCGGCTGGCGTGCCTTCGCTGACGCTGATGGAAAATGCCGGGCGCGCCGTGGCCGAGGAAATCGTCCGGCGCTATGGCGCGCGGCCGATGCTGGTGCTTTGCGGCCCCGGCAACAATGGCGGCGACGGCTTCGCCTGCGCGCGGTATCTGAAGAAATGGGGCTGGCCGGTGCGCCTGGCACTCTATGGCAAGCAGGCAGACTTGAAGGGCGATGCGGCCATCATGGCGGCGAAGTGGGATGGCGAGGTGGAAACAGTCCTCGATATCGGAGAAGCCGGGCTGATCATCGATGCGCTGTTCGGCGCCGGCCTTTCGAAGGATGTTCCTGCGGTGATTTCTTCAGTGATGCGGGATGTCGAGGTTCCGATCGTGGCCGTTGATGTGCCATCAGGACTTGATGGTGCCACAGGTGAGGTTCGCGGCTTCTGCAAGGCGGCCGAGCTGACCGTCACCTTCTTCCGCAAGAAGCCGGGGCATGTGCTGATGCCGGGCCGCGCTCTGTGCGGCGAACTGGTTGTGGCGGACATCGGCATTCCTCACAACGTGCTTGAAGACATTGCCCCCAAGGCTTTGGAAAACAACGAACCTTTAATCTCCGGCAAAGAAGCCGCTGGCCACAAATATGCGCGCGGCCATGCCGTCGTCGTCTCGGGTGGGCCGTTCAACACCGGCGCGGCGCGATTGGCGGCCGAGGCCACATTGAAATGTGGGGCGGGGCTGGTGACGCTGAACGGATCGCGTGAGGCGCTGAATGTTCATGCCGCGCATGTCACCGCCATCATGCTCTCCGATGCAGATCTTGCCGTGCTGTTGAAAGACAGGCGGATCAATGCCGTCTGCATCGGACCCGCCGCCGGGATTGGTGCAGCCACGCGCGACCGTGTGCAGGTGGCGCTGGCCAGCGGCGCTGCCGTTGTGCTCGATGCCGATGCGTTGACCTCCTTCGAAGCCGATCCGGACGCATTGTTCCAGGCCATCGCCACCATGCCGGAACGCCCCGTGATGATGACTCCGCACGAGGGCGAATTCTCCAGACTGTTCAAGGACCTGACACGGCAATCGGATTCAAAGCTTGAACGCGCCCGGAAGGCCGCCGCGCGCTCCGGCGCGGTGATCATCCTCAAAGGGCCGGATACGGTGATCGCCGCGCCCGATGGCCTGGCGAAGATCAACAGCAACGCGCCGCCGTCGCTCGCCACCGCCGGATCGGGCGACGTGCTGGCCGGGATCGCCACCGGGTCATTGGCCCAAGGCATGAACGGGTTTGACGCCGCCTGCGCTGCAGTCTGGCTGCACGGTGACGCCGCCAACAGGCACGGGCCGCGAGCCCTGACGGCCGACACATTGCTTGAGGCGTTGTGAACAAGCCCCTCCCTCTCCTCCTCATCACCGGCATCGCCTTCGGCTGCAACTTTCCGCTGGCCAAGCTCGGCGTGGCGGCGGGAGTCAATCCGGCGCTGTGGGCGATCGTCATCTGCCTTGGCACCGGGCTGGTGACACTCGCTTTGGCTTCACTGACCGAACAATCAACCAGCGTGCCCGGCCTCTATCGTTATGCGGCGACCTCGGGGCTCATCTCCAATGTCATTCCACTGTTCCTGACCTTCGCCGCCATTCCGCATATCGGCAGCGGGCTCGCCTCGATCATGGTGGCGACGTCGCCGGTGACGACGGCCCTGCTGTCCATGATCCTGAAAGTCCGCCCGCCGAGCCTGCTGGGGCTGGCCGGCATTGCACTGGGGTTGATCGGCGCTGTCGCCATCATCATCGCCCGCAATGCGGCGTTCACGGCGGGCGAGTCTCTGTGGCTGTTCCTCGCCGCCCTGATCCCGGTGTGCCTGGGCGTCGGCAACGTCTATCGCACCATGGCCTGGCCCAAGGGGGCAGGGCCGATGCGCCTGGCGGCCTTCGTCAACCTTGCTGCCGTGCCGCCACTGGCGCTGCTCGGCTACCTGTGGAGCGGCCTCGATCTGGCGCCGCTGCTCGACGTGCCAATCGTGGTCGCGGCACAGCTTGTCTCGGCCACCATCATGTACCTGACCTTCTTCCGCTTGCAGGCGGTGGGCGGGCCAACATACCTGAGCCAGATCGGCTACATCGCCGCCATCGTCGGCGTCGGCATCGGCGTCACGCTGCTGGGCGAAACCTATCCGCCATTCGTATGGGCGGGTGTTGCCATCGTCGCGGCCGGAATCGCGCTCTCGACGTTGGCACAGGTGCGCGCGGCACGCGTCTAGAAGTCCTCGGGATTCGACCAGTTATCACGCCGCCTGGCCTGATAGGGTTCGACATAGATCATTTCGAACGCCTTGCCCATCGTGATGCCCGTTCCAAGCATCGCATTGCGGCAGTCGATTGCAACTCTGCATGCCGTCGGGATGGCGGCACCGAATGCCCGCAGCACATTTCGAAGTGGCAGGTAAGTTAGTGTATGCACGCCTGAGGAAGGGATGTCGGTCATCTGTCGCACTCCACTGTGGAAGGCAGTTTGCGTGAAGCAGGCCAAAACATCTTTGGTGCAAACCTGAAATCTGCTGAAATTTTCCACCAGTCGATTTCAGGACCTGTTTGCTCTATTGTGATTACATCGCGGGAACGGAACGGCTCGCCATGGTTATTACCTTTGCCGGCTTTACTTTGAGAGTCGAGGAACGGCTGCTGTCCGGTCCCGGCGGGGCGGTGGATATCGGTGTCCGTGCGATCGATGTCTTGCGCGTCCTCCTGGCAAGGCCCAGCGAAGTTGTCAGCAAGGATGAATTGCTGTCAACCGTTTGGCCTGACGCAGTAGTTGAGGAGAACGCTCTGCAGGCCCAGATCTCCGCGCTGCGCAAGGTATTGGGCGCGAGCATGATTGCGACTGTCCATGGGCGCGGTTACCGCTATGCGGGGGCAGTGCCCTTGTCGATGGACGCTGGAACTGCAAACATTGCTCCGCAAGATCGAAAGCCTGTCGTCGCAGTCTTGCCCTTTGCGAACCTGAGTGATGATCCCGAGCAACGATATTTCAGCGACGGGATTACCGAGGACATCATCGACCGGCTATCGCGCTTCCGCATGATTGCGGTGATTGGCAGTCACTCCACGTTCGCCATTGCGGGCAACGCGGCAGGCCTGGCCCAGGTCCGGGAGAAATTCGTGGCGGACTATGCCGTAACCGGCAATGTGAGGCGATATGGCGGACACATCCGCATCGCGGCGCGCCTCACCGATACATTGCACGGCACGGTGTTGTGGGCGGAGCACTATGACCGGCCCGTGGCAGAGCTTTTTGGCATTAATGATGAGCTGGCCTCGGTGATCGCCGGCATGCTGACCAGGCACGTCGAGGTGGATGTCGGGTCGCGGCCCCCGCTCAGGGACGTCAGCAGCTACGAAGTCGCGATGATGGGCATGATGCACTTCAGGGCTTACACCCCAGAGGGAAACGATCGGGCGGCCTCCTATTTTCGTCGCGCACTTGAAATCGATTCCCGATGCACCGAGGCACTGCGGGGTCTCTCTGCCTATCACATCGTGATGTGGCTCATTCAGGGAGCGAAGGAGGACCTCACAAGGGCACTCGATTTTGCACTTCGGGGCATCGAGACGGACCCATCGAATGCTGGCTGCCATTCCAATGTCGGACTGGTGCGGCTTTGGGCAGAAGGTGTCGATGCTGCAAGGCCAGCATTTCAACGCGCAATTGAAATCAATCCGGGCGACTCCTACGTGCTGGCCGACGCCAGCGTCGGCGCGGTTTATGATGGCGATCTCATAACGGCCAGGGGCCTCCTCGAGAAGGCCTGCCGGCTCAACCCGATAGCTCCGCCTTGGTTTGCCGAGTACCGTGGCCTGCTGGAATTCGCCGAAGGCCGCTATGAAGGTTCGATCCGCGCATTCGGTGACCTCCGCAACCGGAGATACAATATGGCTTATGTGGTTGCCAGTTATGGCCATATCGGGGACGGCGCGCTCTTGCCGGTACTCCTGTCGCGCGTCCGGGAAAGCGGTTGGAACCTTTCGGATTTCGCAGCCACGGAACCTTTCCGGCAAGCCTACTTGCGAGAACAGCTGTTAGAGGGGATTGCGAAAGCTTACGCCCTCGCGGGTCAGTCGGCTCCGGCCCAGCCTCATGGGAACTCTGCGGTGACGCCCCGTTTGGAATGAACCTTGAATTTTCGCAATTTTTCTCCGCTTCCATCGCCCAAACCCCTCTGCTATAGACCGCGCCCATTGCAACACCCGGGGCCTTTGGCACGCGCGGGCGTGGTGAAATTGGCAGACACGCAGGATTTAGGTTCCTGTGGGGAAACCCGTGGGGGTTCAAGTCCCTCCGCCCGCACCATCGCGCCAACGGTTTCCCAACGGCCTCACGGCCGAAACTGATTCTGTAGGACGAGAGCGAGACAAGATGCAGGTTACCGAAACTCTGAGCTCCGGGCTCAAGCGCGAATTCAAGGTTGTCGTCAACGCGGCTGATCTCGACAAGAGTCTGAACGACAAGCTGAAGGAAATGTCGGCCAAGGCCAACATCAAGGGCTTCCGCCCCGGCAAGGTGCCGGTGCCGCATCTGAAGCGCGTCTATGGCAAGTCGGCGATGGCCGAAGTCATCCAGGAGGCGATCGACGGCCAGTCGAAGGCGATCCTCGCCGACCGCAACCTCAAGCCCGCCTACCAGCCGGAAGTGAAGCTTCCCGAGGACGAGGCCGAAGTGAACGCCGTGATGGATGGCAAGGGCGACCTGGCCTTCTCCGTCGCCTTCGAAGTCATTCCCGAGTTCGAACTTCAGGACCACGCCGGCCTCGATCTGGTGCGCCATGTGGTCGATGTGTCCGAGGATCACATCGGCGAGACGCTGACGCGGCTTTCGAGCCAGGCCAAGAACTTCGAAGAGAAGTCCGGCAAGGCCGAGAAGGGCGACCGCCTGACCATCAACTTCACCGGCACCATCGACGGCACTGCCTTCGAGGGCGGCACGGCTGAAGACGTGGCGCTCGAAATCGGCTCCGGCCAGTTCATTCCCGGCTTCGAGGACCAGCTCATCGGTGCCAAGGCGGGCGACGACGTCACCGTCAAGGTGACCTTCCCCGAGACCTATGGCGTCAAGGAACTCGCCGGCAAGGCCGCCGAATTCGCCACCAAGGTGACCAAGGTCGAAGGCCCGAAGGAAACCGTCATCGACGACGAATTCGCCAAGAAGATGGGCTTCGAGGATCTCGCCAAGCTCAAGGACATGGTGAAGGAGCGCATGGGCCAGGAATTCGGCCAGATGACCGCCATGAAGCTGAAGCGCGATGTGCTCGATGCGCTCGACAAGCTCTACAGCTTCGAACTGCCGGAGAAGCTGGTCGAGACCGAGTTCAACGGCATCTGGAATGCGCTCACCAACGAAATGAGCCGCGCCAAGAAGACCTTCGAGGACGAGAAGACGACCGAAGAAGAAGCCCGCAAGGAATACCGCGCCATCGCCGAGCGCCGTGTGCGTCTCGGACTCGTGCTGGGAACCCTGGGTGAAAAGGAAGGCGTCACCATCGCCGAGCAGGAATTGCAGAACGCGCTGATGGCGCGCATGCGCCAGTTCCCCGGCCAGGAGAAGCAGGTCCTCGACTACTACCGCAAGAATCCGCAGGCCATGATGGAACTGCGCGGACCGCTGTTCGAGCAGAAGGTCGTCGACTCGATCGTCGCCAAGGCCAAGGTCACCGACAAGTCGGTGAGCAAGGACGAACTCCAGGCCATGGTGCAGGACGAAGACGGCATCGAAGGCGGCCACGAAGGCCACGATCACGGCTGATTGATCGGCCTGGCATGGAATTGAGAAGGGCGGCCCGCATGCGGCCGCCCTTTTGTTTTGCTCGCGTTTACCAGACGGGTTGACTCAGGCACACGTTGCCGAGCATTGTGCGCCCCCAGTGCAACCCGGGGGCGGGAGTGTGTCATGAGCAAAGGCTCTTACAACGACTTTCTCGACAAGCTTGGCCTCCTCGAGTCGAATGACAATTACGCCTTTGTTGGCGGGCCGAACGAACTCGGCCGCTATCAGGTGGACGAGGAGGTGCTGGTCGCCACCGGTTTCATGTTGCCGGACAGCACACCGGGCGTGAATGACTATGCTGGCCGGTTCACCGGGCGCATGAGCGTCAGCGGCCCAGGTACATTCCTCGAGAACGGCAAGGCGCAGGACACCGCCATCGCCGAATATCTGGATCTTTTGTGGGCGGAACTTGGCAATCGCGTCCGCTACGAAGGACAGATGCTGAATTCGGTTCGCCTCAACGTTTCCAACTTGCTGGCCGGAACCTATCTGATCGGCTCCGACGCGATGAAGATATTCCTCGGGTCCGGTGGCATCACCACCCCGACCGGCGAGCTCTTCACTTATCTCAGCAAGCTTGGTGGTTTCGATGCGCCATACGTCGTCGATCATTCGGGCGACGAGCACATCGCCGGGGGCATGGGCTACGACATCTTGCGGGGCTTCGGCGGCAACGATTTCCTTGATGGCAATGGTGACATCGATGCGATCTACGGCGGCACCGGTACCGACGAGATCAACGGCGGTAGCGGTGACGATACGCTGGTCGGCGGTGCGGGCCGGGACACGATGCATGGCCAGTCTGGCGCCGACGGCCTGAATGGCGGCGGTGATGATGACGTCCTGACAGGTGAAGGAGGCACTGACTCCCTCAATGGCGGCAACGGTGACGACTTCCTCGTTGCTGGTCTCGGCAACGATGTTCTCATGGGCGAAGCCGGCCGTGACGAACTCGATGGCGGCGGCGGCGACGACTACATGGACGGCGGTGCCGGGTCCGATACGATGTCGGGTGGCAATGGCGATGACTTCCTGCGCGGCGTCGAGGGTAATGATACTCTGGATGGAGGCGCGGGCCGCGATTTCATGACCGGCGGCAGTGGCAATGACACCTATGTCCTGTCCGGCGACAAGGACGTCATTGTGGAGTCCAGCGGAATCTTCGATGGCCGTGACACGGCGATCATCGAGGCTGGTGGAGACTATTCCTTTGCGGGTATCGAATTCGTGCGGATCGACTCGCTGGGCGCCACTGAGGTCAGGATCGCGTCACAGGAAATCAGGGCCCTGAGCTTCGATGCCGAGGACGGCGGCACCATTCGCTTCGAGTTTTCATCCGCACCGGAAGAAAAAACCATCAAGGTGACATTTGGGGCTGGTGCGGATGTCTTCCGTGTTGACGACGGCGGATTCAAGTTGGCCACTGGCATTTACAATGGTCCAGTGCAGAGCGGGTTCTTCTGGGGCTTCGATTTTCAGGACGTCGGCAAGGAGGATCGTATCGATCTCTCGAGTCTAGGCATTGATCAGCTGGTGACCGGCAGTGAAACTGGCGCTGCGGGCGGCCAATACTTGCTGGCGCCGGGCGCCCGCGTCGAGATCGGCGCACTGTTTTTCGAGAATACCACCGATGGCTGGTTCTACCTCGACAGCAAGACGGGACTGTTCTCGCCATCGTTCAGCGGCGACCTCAGCAGCGGCAACTTCTTGATATGAGTAATGGGCCGGTCCGGCAATGGACCGGCTCCATGCACAAGACGGATCAGGGTTCGCCGGAACAGCGCACGATCTTGGCCGTGACGCTGTCGATCGTTCCGTACTCGCCATATGCGGCATGACCGCCGCCAGAGGTTGCCGAGACCGGCGAAAACGATATGTCGAACTGGCCTTGTGTCGCATCGATGAAGAACGTGGCGCCGAGTTCAATGTAGCTGCCATCCTTGCCGACAACGGCCGTGCCGAACACGGGGCTCAACCCCGCGGCGCGGCCGGTGATCGGTTTCATCGCGCCGGCGGCAGTTGGCCTTTCACCGGCAATGCGGAAAAAACCGATATCGCCGCTGAACGATCCGCCCGACAGGCGGATGCAATAGTCGGCCCTGGCCGGAGTCGACGCCACAAGTGTTGCAACGGTGATAGCGGCTGCGCCAATCCATTGCCGATGTCTGGATGCCGTGCTGGTCATGAAGTTATCCTTTCTGGACGCCCCCTCATTCGCCACATGAAGCTAGCCCAGTTTCGCTCGCTTGGAAATCGGTGGCGCAACGTCGCCATTCTCATCCGTCAGCAATAGCCGCCCACCCGCGGAACCGACGCTTGCGGCGGGCGAATTGCAAATCTTTGGCGATGGCGCTCCGGGGGCTTCCGCGTTTGTCCCGACTTAACCTTCCCGGCGAAGGGGCTTCCATCCTCTCGCACGGTCCCCTATCTATAAGGAGACACAGAAACCGATTCATCCGAAAGACACCCATGCGCGATCCCGTCGATTTTCTCACCACCGGCGCCTTCTGGCCCTCCGTCATCCAGCAGGAATCCCGTGGCGAGCGCGTCTATGATCTTCCCTCGCGCCTGCTGCGCGAGCGCATCATTTTCATCACCGGGCCGATCGACGACAACGTTGCAGCTTCGATCTGCATGCAGTTGCTGTTTCTGGAAGCGGAGAATCCCAAGAAGGAAATCTCCATGTATATCAACAGCCCGGGTGGCGTCGTGACATCCGGCATGTCGATCTACGATACCATGCAGTTCATCCGTTGCCCGGTTTCAACCACGGTCATGGGGCAAGCCGCCTCCATGGGCTCGCTGCTGTTGACGGCGGGCGAGAAGGGCATGCGCTTCGCGCTTCCCAACGCCCGCATCATGGTCCACCAGCCCTCGGGCGGCTATCAGGGCCAGGTGACCGACATTCTGATCCACGCCCGCGAGGTCGAAAGCCTGAAGCGGCGCCTGAATGAAATCTATGTTCATCACACGGGCCGGGACTATAAGGTCATCGAGGACGCACTCGAGCGCGATAACTTCTTTACCGCCGAAGGTGCATTGGAATTTGGCCTGATCGACAAGGTCATCGAGAAGCGGCCTGCGCTTGCCGATGGCAAGTAATCAGGCCGCTGAGCGTGTTTTGCGGGGCTTGCCACCGGGAATTGCAACCCGTGGCTACTGGTTAATCAAGCCTTGATTAACCATATCAGCCCATGCTCAAGTATTGAGTTGAGTCCTACGGGACGAATTTGGGATAGACGGAACTGCGGCAATTGCGGTGAAGTCTCGTTAAAGCCTGCATGCGTATCATGCAGCATTGGTCCAAGGAGAGCTTATGACTAAGGCGACAGGGAGCGACAGCAAGAATACCTTGTACTGCTCCTTCTGCGGCAAGAGCCAGCATGAGGTGCGCAAGCTGATCGCAGGGCCAACCGTGTTCATTTGTGATGAATGCGTCGAACTCTGCATGGACATCATCCGCGAAGAGAACAAGACTTCGCTGGCAAAGTCCAAGGACGGTGTTCCCACACCGCACGAGATCCGCAAGGTTCTGGACGACTATGTCATCGGCCAGGAGCACGCCAAGAAGGTGCTCTCGGTGGCCGTCCACAACCACTACAAGCGGCTGAACCATGCCGCCAAGAACAACGATGTCGAACTGGCGAAGTCCAACATCATGCTGGTGGGCCCGACGGGCTCCGGCAAGACGCTGCTGGCCCAGACTCTGGCCCGCATCCTCGATGTGCCCTTCACCATGGCCGACGCCACGACGCTGACCGAGGCCGGTTACGTCGGCGAGGATGTCGAGAACATCATCCTCAAGCTGTTGCAATCGGCAGACTACAATGTCGAACGGGCGCAGCGCGGCATCGTCTACATCGACGAGGTCGACAAGATCAGCCGCAAGTCCGACAACCCGTCCATCACGCGTGACGTGTCGGGCGAGGGCGTGCAGCAGGCCTTGCTGAAGATCATGGAAGGCACGGTTGCCTCCGTGCCGCCACAGGGTGGCCGCAAGCATCCGCAGCAGGAATTCCTGCAGGTGGACACGACCAATATCCTGTTCATCTGCGGCGGCGCTTTCGCCGGCCTCGAGCGCATCATCAACCAGCGCAGCAAGGGCTCAGGCCTTGGCTTCGGTGCAGACGTACGCTCCAACGACGACCGCCGCACCGGTGCCGTTCTGCGCGATCTCGAACCGGAAGACCTGTTGAAGTTCGGCCTCATCCCGGAATTCGTGGGCCGTCTGCCCGTCGTGGCGACGCTCGAGGATCTCGACGAGCCGGCCTTGATGCAGATCCTGACCGAGCCGAAGAACGCGCTCGTCAAGCAGTATCAGCGCCTGTTCGAAATGGAAGGCGTCAAGCTGACCTTCCCGGATGACGCGCTGCATGCGATCGCCCGCCGCGCCATCGAACGCAAGACCGGCGCTCGTGGCCTCCGCTCCATCATGGAATCGATCCTGCTGGAAACCATGTTCGACCTGCCGGCGATGAACGGCGTCGAGGAAGTGGTGATCTCGAAGGACGTGGTCGACGGCAGCGCCAAGCCGCTGTTGATCTATGCCGATCGGGACAAGCAGCAGCCCAAGGCCACCGCCTCTGCCTGACGCAGCCTATATCTGAAGAATTGAAAACGCCGTCCTGGCAAGGTCAGGGCGGCGTTTCCGTTATTGGTCCTGAAACGCATCCGGGGTCTTCCAGCATGGAAGACCCCGGTCACACTTTGCCTGGTACCCCCGGTCGCGCTTGTTCGCAGCCGCCGAGACAAAGCCTAGCCCCCTCGTCGTGCCAGCGCGATTCCGTGGTGCGGAGCCCCCGCGCTGACACCGGTGTTGCTACGCGCTTGAAAGCGGTTTGAGTACGTAACGGAAGGCAAGTAACATGTAAAATTCCTTCGGTTTCAATATTTTGAGATCACGAGCAACTGACTGTAAAATCGCCAGGCTTGCTCGTGCGTTCTCTCAGGCTGCGAGCCTGATGCCATAGGCCGCGAGCGGCTTGGCAAACGGCTTCGCCAGCGGATCGTTGGCCGGAAAACTGATGATCTGCGACACCAGTCCTTCAAGGTTGCGCAATGCCGCTGCGGCGATCAGGTGATGGCCGAGGACGACAATGCCGGCATGCCCACCGAGCAGGCTTGACAAGCTGTCGTGAGGCGCCTCGGCGTCGCGCTGCACGGGTTGCCAATCGGGACGGTCGTCTTCGTCGGTGATCTTGGCAGCCTTCAGGTCGTCGCAATTCGTCGCATCGGCGATCCACAGGTGCCAGGCGGGATGCGGCCACTCCCGCAAGGCGGGAAGAACCCAGCGTGCCATGGCCTGCGCCTCCTCAATGCTCTCGCAGCGGGCCACGACAATGTCCTGCACGGCAGGCGAAGACGGATTGATGGTTTTCATGAAGTCTCACGGCATCATGCATCATTGCACGAACCTGCACATAGGGCTTCCAAAGCGCTTCGAGTACGTTACGTCGAGCAAGTAACGTGTTAAACGCCTCCTCGGGAGGCGTTACCTCATGGTTGTGGAGAGTCGAAATGCAGGTGCTGCGGCCGTCAGCGATGCTGCCGTGCGAGCCCATCTCGGGCGTGTGCTTCAGCACCACGAATTTTCCGCTTCGCCGCAACTGGCCTCTTTTCTGACCTATATCGTCGAACGCAAGATTGAAGGCGCCGAGGACCGGATCAAGGCCTATTCGATCGCCACCGAGGCGCTCGGCCGGGCTTCAAGTTTCGACCCGCAGGCCGATCCCATCGTAAGGGTTCAGGCGCGGCGCCTGCGGCAGGCCCTGCAGGCCTACTATGCCTCTCCGGATGCGGACTCTTCGCTCCGGATCGAACTGTCCGTCGGCAATTATGTGCCGCACTTCATCGCCCGCGCCGGGACGGAGACTGCGGGTCATCCGTCCCCGCAGGCTGCGGCTCGCCCTGTGGCAAAGCCGTGGAGCAAGCCGGCCTGGTTCATTCTGGCCCTAGCAGCCGTCATCGCCGGGCTGCTGCTCTGGCAGAATTCGGCTGTGATCCGGGCTGAGTACGATTCCGTGACGTGGAAACAGCCGCCGGCCGAGTCCAATCCGCTCGGCATGCCGGCCATCGTCGTCTCCGCCGCGCAAGAACGCCAGGTGCCAGGCTGGTTCTCGCCTGAACTCTTCGCCAAGGGCGTCGAAACCAACCTGTCGAAATTCGACGAGTTCGTGGTGCTGGCGCCGGTCGAGAACCAGCCTTTGGCCGATACCGACTATCGCCTCGACCTGGTGTTTACCGGACAGCCCTCTTCGGTGCTCGGGACGGTGCGTCTCGTGCGCGGCCGCTCCGGACAAATCGTGTGGAGCAACCGCTTCACAGTGCCGGAAGATTCGATCGACAGTTACGAACTGCTCGACTCGGTGCGCAAGATCTCCTCAACCATCGGCCAGCCATATGGCGTGCTTTATGCGCAGGTGCTGAGCGATCCCAACCGCACCGCGGATCAGGTCTGCCTGCTGGCGGGCTATGAATGGTTTCAGGTGCCGGAACGCAGCCGGATTAGTGAAATCGCCGAGTGCCTCGACGACATGATCAAGCGCAAGCCGGGAAATCATGTCGCTTACATGATGCGGGCCTACATGCACGTTGCGAATTTCCGCACCGCCCAGGGCATGGGCCCCGATGCGGAACTGATTGCCGCGCTGACCATGGCGAAGCGCGCCGTGGCCCTCAGGCCGGAAAGTGCGGGGACGCGCCAGGCCATGATGGAAGTGCAGTGGGCGCGCGGCAAGTTCGATATGGCGGAGGAAGAGGGCCGCAAGGCGGCAGCACTCAATCCCAACTCGAGTGACGTGGTGGCCGATTTTGGCTGCCGGCTGATCTACGAGGGGAAGTATTCGGAGGGTGAAACCTACGCCCGCCGCGCCGCGCGGCTGAACAGCCAGCCGCCGATCTGGCACGCCTTCTGCCTGTTCATCGCGGCCTACAACACCGGGAATTACGCTGAAGCAGCGCAGGTGGCCGATACGCTGGAGGGACACCCGGCCCCTGAAGCTTCGATCCCGGTCATTCTGATGGCCATGCGCGGTGGCCAGACGGACAAGGCCCGGCTCGCCCTTGAGGGACTGCTGGACTATGAGCCGTCAATTGCTCACGATGTGGGTGAAGTGCTTGCCAAGATTGGCCTATTTCCAGACGTGGCACGCCCGATTTCCGACCGTTTGTCGGAGGCCATGACGGTGCTGAAGCAGTAGGTGGCAGGCTGGGAGTGCATGGCTTGAAAAGCGTTAACTCCGCATCCATCTTTCATCGCGAGGCTGGTGCTGTGCAGCGGGGAATTTCTGCGTAAGATGCATGTGATTCACGCGATAGCGGCGAAAAGCTAAAACCGGGCGCCCATGTTTGGCGGCAATCTTGCGCCATGCTGCGAGCGGCCCATGAAAGGAACAAGAATGAGCAAAACCGCCACTCCTGCCGGCAGCCTGGAAACCATTCCGGTTCTGCCTTTGCGCGACATTGTCGTCTTCCCGCACATGATCGTGCCGCTGTTCGTGGGACGTGAAAAGTCCATCAAGGCACTGGAAGAGGTGATGCGCGAGGACAAGCGCATTCTGCTGGTCGCGCAAAAGAACCCGGCGGACGATGATCCGGCGGCCGATGCCGTCTACGATGTCGGAACTCTCGCTCAGGTGTTGCAGCTGTTGAAACTGCCGGACGGCACCGTGAAGGTGCTGGTCGAAGGCGTTGACCGCGCCCGCGTGCACGGCTTCTCGGCGCGGACCGAGTTCTTCGAAGCAGAAGTCGAAGTGCTGCCTGCTGATCTCGGTGCGGCTTCAGAGACCGAGGCTCTGGCGCGCACGGCGCTGACTCAGTTTGATTCCTATGTGAAGTTGAACAAGAAGGTGCCGCAGGAAGTACTGGCCTCGGTTGGTCAGATCACGGATCATTCCAAGCTGGCCGACACCATTGCCGCACATCTGGCGATCAAGATCCCCGAGAAGCAGGAGCTTCTGGAGATGAACTCCGTCGCCCAGCGGCTCGAAAAGGTCTTCGCCCTCATGGAAGGCGAGATTTCCGTCCTGCAGGTCGAGAAGCGCATCCGTTCGCGCGTCAAGCGGCAGATGGAGAAGACCCAGCGCGAGTATTATCTGAATGAGCAGATGAAGGCCATTCAGAAGGAATTGGGCGATGGCGAGGAGCGCAACGAGATCGACGAGATCGAAGCGCGGATCAAGGCCACCAAGCTGTCGAAGGAAGCCAAGGAACGCGCTGACGCGGAAGTGAAGAAGCTGCGCCAGATGTCGCCGATGTCGGCGGAAGCCACCGTCGTGCGCAATTATCTCGATTGGCTGCTTGGCATTCCGTGGGGCCAGAAGAGCAAGGTCAAGCATGACTTGGGCTTTGCTGAAGGCGTGCTCGATTCCGATCACTTCGGCCTCGACAAGGTGAAGGAGCGCATCCTCGAGTATCTCGCGGTGCAGAGCCGCACCAACAAGCTGCGCGGACCCATCCTCTGCCTCGTAGGTCCCCCCGGCGTCGGCAAGACCTCGCTTGGCAAGTCGATCGCCAAGGCGACGGGCCGCGAGTTCATCCGCATGTCGCTCGGCGGCGTGCGCGATGAAGCCGAGATCCGCGGCCACCGCCGAACCTACATCGGTTCGATGCCCGGCAAGGTCATCCAGTCGATGAAGAAGGCGAAGAAGGCCAATCCGCTCTTCCTGCTCGATGAGATCGACAAGATGGGCATGGACTTCCGCGGTGATCCGTCTGCGGCCTTGCTTGAAGTGCTC
Organism: Pseudomonadota bacterium; assembly: GCA_963205315.1. GTDB lineage: Bacteria > Pseudomonadota > Alphaproteobacteria > Rhizobiales > Aestuariivirgaceae > Aestuariivirga. Next base: position 20,075 of record CAUJIO010000035.1, read on the forward strand.
GATCCGGAACAGAACGCCACGTTCATGGACCACTATCTCGAGGTCGAATACGACCTCTCGAATGTGATGTTCGTGACGACCTCGAACACGCTCAACATTCCGCCGGCGCTTCTCGACCGTATGGAGGTCATCCGGATTGCGGGGTACACGGAGGAAGAGAAGCTCGAGATCACCAAGCGGCATCTGGTGCCGAAGGCGATGGAGCATCACGGCCTGCAGAAGAAGGAGTTCGAGATCACCGAAGCCGCTCTCTACGAGGTCATCCGCAGCTATACGCGGGAAGCCGGTGTGAGAAGCCTCGAGCGCGAGATCAATTCGCTCTGCCGCAAGGCGGTGAAGGACTTGATGACATCGAAGTCCAAGAAGAAGATCAAGGTGACGCCGGAGATCGTGCACCAGTATCTGGGCGTGCAGAAGTATCGCCATGGCGAAGCCGAGCGCGAGGACCAGGTGGGCGTTGTGACAGGTCTTGCCTGGACGGAAGTCGGCGGCGAGATCCTGACCATCGAAGCCCTCATGATGCCCGGCAAGGGCAAGATGACGGTGACCGGCAACCTGCGCGACGTGATGAAGGAGTCGATCTCTGCTGCTTCTTCATATGTTCGCTCGCGTGCCGCTTCCATCGGCGTGAAGCCGCCGGTGTTCGACAAGCGCGATATCCACGTGCACGTTCCGGAAGGAGCGACGCCCAAGGATGGACCGTCTGCCGGCATCGCCATGGTGACCGCTATCGTCTCGGTGATGACCGGCATTCCGGTCAGGAAGGACGTGGCGATGACCGGCGAGATCACGCTCAGGGGCCGCGTCCTGCCGATCGGCGGCCTGAAGGAGAAGCTGTTGGCCGCACTCAGGGCCGGCATCAAGGTGGCGATGATCCCGGAAGAGAACGTCAAGGACTTGGCGGAGATTCCGGAGAACGTGAAGTCGGGCCTCGAGATCATTCCGGTCTCGCGCATGGACGATGTGCTGAAGCACGCGCTGGTGCGCATGCCCGAGCCCATCGTCTGGGACGAAGTGGCGGAAGAAGCCGCCGCCGCGGCCCGCGCCGAAGCCGGCAAGGCCGCCGAGGGCGCGACCCGGGCGCACTGACGCTGCACGCAGTCATCGACAAGATCAGGCCCGGGTTATCCCGGGCCTGAGTGTTTTTGTGCGGGCACTTGGAGCGGGCCTGCGAAACCGGGCAGCCCTGCCTATCCGATCAAATCCGCCAAATCCGCAACGGGCCCCGTTTGGCCCGGCTGCGGATCGTCAGCCTACGGACGATTGAACCGCGAGGGACCGCCATCTGCCCTCCACCTTGCTCAGTCGAATATCACCAGGCTCGAGTTCCTGAGGTAACCGAAGTTGGCGGCATTGGATATTCCGTTGATGCGGATCTTGTGGGTGCCAGTGGCCAGCACTTTCGAGAGCGTCATCGAATGCATGCCGTAGAATTCGGTGTTGCAGAAATCGGTGTATATTCCAGTCGGCGCCACTGCCACGCCATCCACCAGGATCGTCACGGACGCGTTGGACCCCGCGGTTCCAACCCGGCATTCGGCGCTGTAGGTGATCGCCACGCGGCTCTGCGCGGACAGCGTGAATGACGCGGCGGTATTGCCGGCATCGTTCAACTTGACCGGGGTGGAGATCAGATAGAACGAGGTTTCGTTGGTGTGATTGGTCACCGACAGGTAGACCTTGGCCTCTGCCGGCTGGCAGATGACAGAAAGCAGGACAGGAACGGCTGCAATCGGGAACTTTGACATGGGATGATCCTCTTCATTTGGCCCCATGAAGTCCATCCTATGCCTCTTGCGTTCAAACGCAATCACCGGCCCGCGCTGCCCTCCTGGGAACCGGTTGCCGTCCTCCACTTTTGGTTCTGCCGGTCAGACTTCAACACCGGCAGCGGCTGAATCCTGGACGCTTCGGCTGTGGCCTGTGAAGTCAGTCCCGCCGCCAGCACGGCGTCGATGATCATGGCGCGGGGGGAGCCGGTCATTGAACTGTCATGAGGGGTGCCGATGTATGAACGGCCGGTGTCCGCAGTGGAAACTGAGTCCATCGGCAACCACTTGAAATTCGGGTCGAATCACCCGCAGATGGCAGGTGTTGAGTTCAGGCGTATCGGGCAGGCAACGGCAGCGGGAGATTGCGATCGAATAGACCTCAATCAGGTACCAATCATCTTCAAATGACCCTGTGCGCCCTCAGAAACCGCACGGGGTTTTTGTTTGCCATTGCAAGTGCCGGAGCGGGAGGCTATCTCAGCCCGGGGGCGATTAGCTCAGTTGGTAGAGCGCTTCGTTTACACCGAAGATGTCGGGAGTTCGAGTCTCTCATCGCCCACCATCCATTTCTCAGCAGTCTTGGCAAACCATTGGTCAGGAGAACTGCCAATCCTCCGACTGCAACGGCGGGGAAGGCTGCCTCACACAGCGGGCCGACCCGGGCGGTTTCCATGCGCGGTGATCGAACCGGTCTGGAAGAATTTAAAGCAGGAAACTGGATTCCCTGAAGTCCGCCGCACTCACGCCGGACAATAGTATTTCACTTTCTGCTCCGCCGCCTGCTGCGATGTTGAGCTGCACGAGTGTGTTTCCATTGCTTGCAACGACGCGCACTTGCCCGATGTCTGTGAAACGCCCTGTCCCGACGAATTCGAATGCGTCATCGCTGCCGCCGGGAATGGCGTCGATGAACCGCAAGTCAATCTTGTCGACCCTGAGCGTGAAGTCACGAATGACATCGTGCGCTGTTCCCATTGCCGACTCTGTGATGCCGTCGAACCTGAACTTGTCGGCATCTGCACCGCCGGTCATGACGTCGCGCCCGTCGCCTCCGACAATCAGGTCCTTTCCATTGCCTCCGTTCAGCCTGTCATTGCCGGTCTGCCCGAAGATCACGTCATCGCCGTCGCCGCCGGCCAGGAGATCGTTTCCTCCGGAGACAGTGAGACTGCCGACCGTCGGGTCATGCGGCCCAAACTCCCCGTAGATCCTGTCATTGCCGCCGAGGCCGAAGATCCGGTCGTCGCCACCGGTGAGCAATACGATGGCATCGGAGACATCGCCGACCTCACCCACGACTTCGTCATTGAGAGCGCTGCCGGTGATGGTGTCGTCGCCGCCATCGATTGTCACATGCGATGGCGTTCCGCCGCCGCCGGCTGTCACGGCTTCGCCATAGAGATACGCCCCTCCGCCGCTGGCGGTAATGATGTCGTTTCCGCCAACAAGGGTTCCGTCGTCCATTGCGCCCACGTCGCCCGAGCCGGTCAACAATGTACCGCTCGACCCCGGGGTCGACGTCGAGATCGTATCGTTGCCGCCGTAGACGACACCACCTTGCATGACTCTGAGGGCATCACCGATGGTATCGCCGCCACCGGCAGATTTGCTGTTGTCGAGGAGATCGTCGCCGCCGTGCAGGATCCCCGATTGTCCGACGTATCGCGCATCGCCGCTCATCCTGACATGATGAGTGGTGATGGCGCTCAGGATGGTGTCGTTGCCGCCGTCGTACTCGGCCGGAAAGAATCCGAATTCGCCGGAGTTGAAGCCGACGATGTCAAACACGTCGCCATAGAAATCAAAGTTATTGTCAGCGCCGACAATCGTGTCATTGCCGCCGCGGTCCGAGATCACACCCGGTGTCGGCGATGTGTCGGACGCGAGGTCGTCACCAAAAATGGTTGAAAAGCTGACACCGATGTCCGCTGCCGCGAGCCCGGACAGCAAGAAGACATCGTCGCCTTTCAAGACTTCGTTCCAGAATGTCCGGGGATCGTCCTTGTCGATGTTGGAGACGATGAGGCCTTCGGTTCCCGTGATGACGAGGTCGCCGCGCGTTTCGGACCCGCTGTCATTGCTGATATCGATGGAGATGCGGCTGATCGTTCCGGTTGCCAGCTCACGGGCATTGCCACTGCCCGAATAGGTGAAGCCCGTGCCGAAGATATCGATGTCGGTGCTGCGGACAGGCAGCGCAATTGGGAAGAACGAAAGCCACGAGAAGTTCGTGCCCGTCGCGACCAGTCCCTGCGAGGCGCCGGTCAATTGACTGTTGAACTGGACAAGCCGCGGCTGGTCCATGTCGATATTGGAACTGGTATTGATCGAGGTACTGATTGTGGCCATCGGCGACAGTCCTTCTCCGCAACGACAGAACGGTTCCTGGCCCCTGGCAACATGCTAGCCCAGTTCGGATCGCAAGGAAATACCAGGAGGCCACGTGAGAACCTCCGAACCACTTAGTCCGGAGTCCGGCATCGACTTCGGCAGCAATCCAGTCCGGTCCCCGTTCCCGCCACGTTGCCGCTGCTCGCGACCGCCTTGGCCGGTCTGGGACTTGCAGGCTTCCGCCGGACAACCCGCGCCACAGCCTGACGGCAGGCGATATTTTTCAAGAGATCTTTGCCGCCGTTTGACATGGATCGTCGCCCAATGGCGACCGGGTAGCCTGAACTCCAAGTGTGTGGCCGATCGGGCGACGCAGCAACCAAAAGGCGAAGGCCGATTGACGTAGCGGCCTATTAGTGCTTTCTTAACTCTGCGATGTTGGGGCCAATCGCATTTCACTGCCGTCCAGATTTGGCCGGTCGTCATATAAATCGTATGAGGTGTGACATGCTCAAGAACGTACTGCTTGCGACAGCGATCGTGTTTGGACTGGCGACTTCCGCCAGTGCCGGAGTCGTCGGATCGGTTGCTGGACCCGACGGCGGCTTCTCGATTAAATTCTCGTTTACCAATACCGGCCCTCAAGACATCACGTCGCTCTCAATCGACGGATCCACCACCGCTCTCAACCTGGTTTGGGACGGTGTACCGTCCACGTCCGGTACGAATTCGGCGCCGACATCCGGGACGTTGTCCAACAGCAACCATCTTCTCACCTATCTCTGGGGGGCAGGTGGTTTCGTAAGTGGAAATATTTTGTCGTTCAATATCGATCCCGACACCCCGGGCAATTCAGGCTTCGGTGCAATCGTTTCGGATCTTCTGTCGGTCAGCGTGTCGGTGCTGTTCGGCAACGGCAGCGTTTTTTCAGGCAAGTTTGTCGATGACCCCGCAGAGGGCGCCGGATTGATGCTGGTTGAGAATGTTGCGGAGGTGCCGATTCCGGCAGCGCTGCCGCTGCTCGCGACAGCCTTCGCCGGTCTGGGTCTTGCAGGCTTCCGCCGGAAGGCCAAGGGCACAGCCGCCGCAGCCTAGGGGCAAGCAGAATTTTCCACGAAACGCAGTGGCCATCTCCTGCCGGAGATGGCCTTTTCCTTTGGGCCGTTTGACATGGATCATCGGACGGCGCGCCCTGCGGGTGTAGGCCGTCTGCCAGATGAACAGGAGGCGCAAGGCCATGATTAAGACCCGTTACATGAAACTCACCGGACTTCACGCCGGTCACATCTACGAAGTGACCGCACCGGCCAGCGAGATGGCGGGGCCGATGCAATGGTCGCTGCAGAGCGAGGCCGACAAGGACCAGAAACTGGTCGTCGGCGAGGACGAGCTGAGCGACAAGGCGCACTGGCAGCCGCTCGGCTGAGCGGACCCCTTGGGACTTGTGGTGTGAGGAGATACGTCTGCCAGTCGGCCCCTGCATGGCAGCCGCGTGCGAAGCCCCTTGCATCGAACCGCGCGGTAGTCGAGGTTGCGCCCCCATGAACAGGCGGTTTTTTGGAGCATCAAATTGAGTGACGGCAAGCGCAACGCCAGGCAGGGAATTTCCACGCGGGCCATCCATCTGGGCTATGATCCGGCAAGCGAGCAGGGTGCACTGAACCCGCCAATCTACCAGACCTCGACCTATGCGTTCGAGACGGTAGAACAAGGCGCGGAGTATTTCGCCGGCACCAAGCCCGGCTACGTCTATGGCCGCACGCGCAACCCCACCCAGGCGCTGCTCGAGCAACGGGTCGCCGATCTCGAGGGTGCGGAAGCCGGCCTGGCACTTGCCTCCGGCATGGCGGCGCTGACCGCCACCTTCTGGTCGCTGGTGAAGGCCGGCGACCGTGTGATCGTCGACAAGATCGTCTATGGCAACAGCTTCACCTTCTTCTCCAAGGGCCTGCCGCGCTTTGGCGTCGAGGTCGAGTTTGTCGATCTGTGCAATCCGCAGGCTCTGGCCCGTGCGGCGGAAAAGCCCTTCAACGCCGTGTTCTTCGAAACCCCGGCCAACCCGAACCTGCGGGTCATCGACATCGCCATGGTGAGCGCCGTGGCCCGCAAGGCCGGCGCCGTGACCGTGGTCGACAACACCTTCGCCACGCCGGTGCTGCAGCGGCCGCTGGAACATGGCGCCGATCTGGTGATCCATTCGGCCACCAAATATCTGGGCGGCCACGGCGACCTGCTGGCAGGACTCGTACTGGGGAGTGCCGATCAGGTGAAGGAGGTTCGCCAGAACGGACTTCGCTATCTGACCGGGGCCACCATCTCGCCCTTGACCGCCTTCCTCGTGTTGCGCGGACTGAAGACGCTGGAACTCCGCGTCAACCAGCATGCGAAATCGGCCGCTGCGGTCGTGGAATATCTTGGCCGCCAGAAGGCGATCACCAACATCGCCTATCCAGCACTTGAGGGCAATCCGGCCCGCGCCGCATATCTGCGCCAGATGAGTGCAGGCGGAGGCCTGATCTGCTTCGAACTCGACGGCGGCATCGAGCGCGGCCGCAAGTTCATGAATGCGCTGAAGCTGATCACGCGTGCGGTGAGCCTCGGCGATGCCGAGACGCTGATCCAGCACCCGGCCAGCATGACCCACGCCTCCTATGGGGCGGAGGAACGCGCCCGCCACGGCATTTCGGATGGCCTCATCCGCATGTCCGTGGGCCTCGAAAACACCGAGGACCTCATCGACGACCTCGATCAGGCGCTGCGCACGCTGTAAACCAGCAAAAGAAAAGCGGCGCCCGGTGGGGCGCCGCTGCAATCGCCGGATTTGAACCGGATCAGATGATGAAGTCGCTGACGTCGAGCGAGCTCAGATCGAAATTGGCGATCACCAGATGGTCGCCGTGGCCGAAATTGATCTCGACATCGGCGTCGTCCTGCTCGGCCATCGCCAGGATTTCGGCGACATCCGTGAAGCCCATGCTCGACAGGTCAATCTTATCGATCCCGTCCTGGAACCCAACGATGGTGTCCTGATCATTGCCTTCGGCGAAGACGAACACGTCAGCGCCGGCTCCGCCGGACATCACGTCGTCGCCCGAGCCGCCGTCCAGCGTATCGCTGCCGCCGCCGCCCGACAAGTCGTCATCGCCGGAATTGCCGTCGAGGTCATCGCTGCCGCCATTGCCGGACATGTCGTCGTCGCCGCTGCCGCCGTTCGAGTCGTCAGAGCCGCCGCCGCAGCTGATGTCGTCGGAGCCGCTGTTGCCGTCGAGCGAATCGTCGCCCGCTTCGCCGTTCAGGTCGTCGCTACCGCCGCCGCCTGACAGGTCGTCGTCGTCATCGCCGCCATTCAACGTGTCGAGGCCGGCGCCGCCGTGCAGGATGTCCGCGCCGTTGCCGCCGTCGACGTAATCATCGCCGTCGCCGCCGTCGAGATCGTCATCGCCGTTGCCGCCGTGGCAATCATCGTCGCCGTCGCCGCCGTCGACGCTGTCGTCGCCACTACCGCCATCGAGATCGTCGTCGCTGTCGTCACCCTGCAGATCATCGTCGTCGCTGTCATCGCCGCCGGAACCCTGCCGGCCGAGCAAGCTGGAGAGATCGTCGTCAAGGTTCTCAAGATCGATGGTCGCCATGTCCGTCCTCATTCATCTGGGGGCTGCTGATCTTCTGCCCGTGACCAAGTGATATCGCAGCCAAACCTACAGGACGCTGACAATTGGCCGGCAAATGCCGTCAGCCTCTCCAGCTGCTTGCGCCAATCCGCGCAAAGCAACGACAGTGCTTAACAGTCCATTAACGCCTTTCCCCACCGCACCGGCCACAACGCCAGCGGCCGCTACGGCGCCGCGACAGGCTTATCCGGCCGTCTTGGCTGCCAGATAGTCCTGATCCAGGCTGGGCAATTCCCCGCCATGCAGAGTGGCCTCGAATCCGCGCAGGCGCTTGTAGACGGAAAGCAGATCGACAATGGTCGTCCACGATTTGACCAGATACTGGAATGAATCGCGGACTTGCCCGAAGGCATTGAGGATCTGATTCATTGCCCCCAGCGTGATCTTGCCTGCGACGATGGTCGGAGCAAGAATGATATAGGGGAAGATATTGTCCGTCTGCAGATAGAATATGCGTCCGACATTGAAATACATGTAGTTGAAATAAAGCCGGAAATAGTTGGTTCTGACAGCGGTGAAAAGTTCCGACAGCGTGGGCGGCCTGGCGCGGTCGGCGTTGTCTTCACCATAGACCAGCTCCTTGCGATAGGCGGCTTCGACTCTCTGGTTCCTGAATTCAAGCCCCGGCAAGCGCACGCCAATGATGGCGAGAAATGTGGTGCCAAAGATCGACCACAGGATTGCGACGACGACGAGCGGGTAGGGGATCGTACCCAGCAGGGGAATTTCAGTGATGTTCGCGGAAAGCCGGAGCAGCACGGGCAAGAAGGCGATCAGCGTCATGACTGCGTCAATCAGCGAGACACCGAGGCCCTCGACTGTCGAAGCAAACCGCATCGTGTCCTCCTGCACGCGCTGCGAAGCGCCTTCGATGTGGCGCAGGCGATCCCAATTGGCGGTGTAGTAATCGTTCATCGCAGTCCGCCAGCGGAAAATGTAATGGCTGACGAAGAAGCGCGTGAGCACGCCGACCAATACCGCGATGAATGCGATGCCGGCGAAATGGATCAGCTCGCCATAGAATTGTGAGAGCGTCACCGGCGCGGACTTCGAGAGGGCCGCCTGGATGAGATCGTAGAATGGCCCGTACCAGTCGTTGATCGCCACGCTGACCTGAACCTGAAAATAGGTCACGAAGACGATCAGCGCCGAGCCCAGCACCGACCACGAGAACCACGGATGCGGCGCGAAGATCCGCCAGAAACCGGCGAACAGAGCCACGATCACGCCGAAGTAAATGTAAAACCACAGGAACGGCTTCGACCAGAACACCGTGGCCCCGATGATGGGCGGAGTGCCATCCGGCGGGTTCTCGAGACCGATGAGATGTCCCGCATCGCGCGCCACGAAGAACCAGAACAGTACGCAGGCAAGCGTCCAGATGGCGGCGGACCAGAAGAACAAGCGGGGAGAGGGAAAGAACGATACGAACATTGCCGAAGCAGCTCCACAAGGAAATGGAGCGCCTGACTAGCACGGGTACCCGCTACCCGCCATTGCACGTTTTCGTGCTACTCGGCGGCGGTCCGCAACTGCCGGACCTGCTTGTTCTGGGGAGCGCGTGGCGCCATGGGGGGCTGCATCGGTTGGGGGACCGGCTCGCCTTTCATGTGCGACAGGTGTTCCTCGTTGCGCTGCCGGTCGGCCTCGTTCTCGGCGATCATGGCCGAGAAGATTTCGGCGATCAGCGCCTTCTGCTGGTCGGCCCAGCGTTCGACGCGGACGAGTTCCTCGTCGCGCTTCTTCGCCAGTTCCTTGATACGCGTGTCCAGCACGTCCCGCGTCAGCAGACGGTCCGACATCACCAGTTCGGTTTCCTGCCGCAGCTTGGTCATCAGTTCCTGGCTGAGATTGACAACATCGAGCATGATAAGACGCCTTTCCATTTGATGGGATCAAGTCGAATTCATCCCGGATGCTGGTTGATTCCACAGTACACGGAGTATTGCGAGCTTTCTTGATTCCATTAGTGAATTGTTAAGGTTATCAAACGCGGGAGGACGCCGTGGCATTGCCCGGCCAATTGCAGGAAGCGGTGGAGCGCGAGCTGACAGAATTGTCGGCCGGGGGCTTGCGCCGCGACGCTGAAGCCCTGACCCGCCATTATCGGGCGGGTGGCGTCTCCGGTCCGGCCGTGACACTGCCGGCCTATCTTACCGTTCGCCTCCCTGCGACCTACGCTGCGGTGGACGCGGTGATGCAGGAACTGCGGCGGCGCTGTCCACGGCTGAGCCCCGCATCGATGCTCGATGCAGGGGCAGGGCCGGGTACGGCGAGCTGGGCTGCCGCCGGGAACTGGCCGGATCTTGCCGCCGTGACCTTCCTCGACATCGACCAGCGCTTTCTCTCTCTCGCCCAAAGCCTCGCCAGATCCGGTCCACCGGCCTTGGCCAAGGCGCGATGCGTGACCGGCAGCATTGACACATGGCCCGGTGCCGAGAAGGCCGACCTCGTGGTCGCGGCCTATGCCCTGGCCGAACTGCCGCTGGTTCGCATGGCTGAGGCCGCCCGTAACCTTTGGGCGGCGGCGGGACAGGCCCTGATCGTCGTGGAACCAGGAACCCCGCAGGGCTTTTCCCGCATCCGCGCTGTGCGGGTGGCGCTGCTGGCGGAGGGTGCGGTGCCGGCGGCGCCCTGTACCCATGCCTCCGCCTGCCCGATGGTGGGTGACGACTGGTGCCATTTCAGCGTCAGGCTGCAGCGCAGCCGCAGCCATATGCAGGCGAAATCGGCTCGCCTGCCGTTCGAGGACGAGAAATACAGCTATCTGGCTGTGCTGCGGGATGGCGAGGTGGCAGGCGGCGCCCGGGTGATTGCGCCGCCTTTCGAGCGTAAGCCCGGAATCACCTTCAGGCTGTGCACTGCGGAAGGCCTCGATACTCGCCACGTTGCGCGCCGCGATGCCACAGCCTACAAGGCTTGCCGGAAAACTGGCTGGGGAGATCATTTCCCCGCCGACTGGGAGAACAAGGAATGACCCGCAGGCAGATTTCATCGGGATCGAAGTTCGAGGCCGAGATCGGCTATTCCCGCGCGATCGTCGATGGCGACTGGATCTGGGTCGCAGGCACCACCGGCTTCAACTACGACACCATGACGATTTCCGATGATGTTGCCGAGCAGGCCGAACAGACATTGAAGAACATCAAGGCGGCGATGGAAAAAGCCGGTTTCGCGCTCGCCGATGTGGTGCGCGCCAACTACATCCTCCCCAGGGCTGAGGACTTCGAACCCTGCTGGCCCGTGCTGCGCAAATATTTCGGCGACATCCGTCCGGCCTCCACGATGATCGTGGCCGGCCTCGCCGATCCGCGCATGAAGATCGAAATCGAAGTGACGGGGAAAAAGCGCCAGAGCTAGCTTGACAGGCTGTGGAGCCTACTTTAACAGGCGCCACATTGGATTGCGGGAGTAGCTCAGTTGGTTAGAGCGTCGGCCTGTCACGCCGAAGGTCGCGGGTTCGAGCCCCGTCTCTCGCGCCATCCAGTCTGATACGAAAAGGGCCGCCCTTCGGGGCGGCCCTTCGTCGTTTGCGGCATAGGTCTGTTGTTACTGCCCCATGATTTCCGTAGCGGCCGACAGGATGCCGACATCCGGATTGGCACCACAATATTCACCGATCTTGGTGCCGAGTGATTCCATCGCCGTGAGGTCCATGGTTGTGGTTCCGGCCTGTCCACCAGCGTAGCCCAGCAGCCATGTGAACAGGAAACCGGCGTCGTCCTGATTCATTGTCGCCAGCTCGGAACATTTCACGGTGGCGAGATCGATGGTCTCGGCCGATGCGGGAGTCGCGAAGCCGATGGCCGCCAGCGCTGCTGCGGCGAGTATCCGTCTCATGGGTATCCTCGTTGTTTGGGGTATTTTGTCGCGCCCGGGAGTTGGGCGGGGGCAATACGGCATGCTTTGCTGATTCTGTCCATGAGACGGAAGCCATGGCACACTCGTCACTGAACGATGACAAGTGTGCCGAAACGCTTGCGGTACATGTTGCGGTGCGCTACCAAGCGGCGGAATCTCGCCCGGCCTTGCGGGCGTGGGGTGGGGCGGAAGAAAATGCCGGAACTGCTGAGAGACTACCTGCCGATCGTCATCTTCATGGCCGTGGCGCTTGGACTGTCATTGGTCCTTTTGATCACGCCGCTCCTGATTGCGTTCCGCAATCCGGACCCGGAAAAGCTGTCGGCCTATGAGTGCGGCTTCAACGCGTTCGACGATGCGCGCATGAAATTCGATGTGCGGTTCTATCTCGTCTCCATCCTCTTCATCATTTTCGATCTCGAAGTGGCGTTCCTCTTCCCGTGGGCTGTATCGCTCAAGGAAGTCGGCGTCTTCGGTTTCTGGTCGATGATGATCTTCCTTGGCATTCTTACCATCGGCTTCATCTACGAATGGCGGAAAGGGGCCCTCGAATGGGACTGATCGAACAGGCCACCCCGGAACAGCGCGAGTATTTCAGCGACATCAACGCCGAACTCGCCGACAAGGGCTTTCTCGTCACCGCTTCCGATGACCTTATCAACTGGGCCCGCACCGGCTCGCTGATGTGGATGACCTTTGGCCTTGCCTGCTGCGCCGTCGAAATGATGCAGGCCTCGATGCCGCGCTATGACGTCGAGCGCTTCGGTTTTGCGCCGCGCGCCTCGCCGCGCCAGTCGGACGTGATGATCGTCGCCGGCACGCTGACCAACAAGATGGCGCCGGCGCTGCGCAAGGTCTACGACCAGATGCCGGAGCCGCGCTATGTCATCTCCATGGGCTCATGCGCCAATGGCGGCGGCTATTATCACTATTCCTATTCCGTGGTGCGCGGTTGCGATCGCATTGTGCCCGTCGACATCTATATCCCGGGCTGCCCGCCCACAGCCGAGGCGCTGGTCTATGGCATTCTGCAATTGCAGAAGAAGATCCGCCGCACCGGAACGATCGAGCGCTGATGATGGCTGAGACACTTGCGGAACTGGGCGAACTGATCGCCGCGAAACTCGGATCGAAGGTCACCGGCACCAAGCTGGAATATGGCGAACTGACCATCGCCGCCAACGCCGCCGACATTGCCGCGGTGCTGACCTTCCTGCGCGACGACAAGGACTGCGGCTTCGTCTGCTTCATTGACATCTGCGGCGCCGATTACCCGGAGCGCGAGCAGCGCTTCGACGTCGTCTATCACCTGCTCGCGCCCTACAAGAACCGCCGCATCCGCGTCAAGGTTCAGGCCGATGAAGACACGCCGGTGCCGAGCGTCATCGATGTCTTTCCGTCCGCCAATTGGTACGAGCGCGAGGTCTTCGATCTCTATGGCGTGCTGTTCTCAGGCCACCCGGATCTGCGCCGCATCCTGACCGACTACGGTTTCGCAGGCCATCCGCTCAGGAAGGACTTCCCGCTGACCGGCTATGTCGAAGTACGCTACGACGACGAGGCCAAGCGAGTCGTCTATGAACCGGTGAAGCTCGTGCAGGAATTCCGCAGCTTTGATTATCTCTCGCCGTGGGAAGGCACAGAGTATGTGCTGCCGGGCGATGAAAAGGCGAAGTGATGTCTGAAGCAGTCAGAAACTTCTCGATCAATTTTGGACCGCAGCATCCGGCGGCCCACGGCGTTCTGCGCCTCGTCCTCGAACTGGACGGCGAGGTATGCACCCGCGTCGACCCGCATATCGGCCTGCTGCATCGCGGCACCGAAAAGCTGATCGAGGCCAAGACCTATCTCCAGGCCGTGCCCTATTTCGACCGCCTCGACTACGTGGCGCCGATGAACCAGGAACACGCCTATGCCCTGGCCGTCGAGAAGCTGCTGGGCATCTCGGTGCCGAAGCGCGGGCAATTGATCCGTGTGCTGTATTCCGAAATCGGACGCTTGCTGTCGCATCTCTTGAATGTCACCACGCAGGCCATGGACGTCGGCGCCCTGACGCCGCCGCTCTGGGGCTTCGAGGAACGCGAGAAGCTGATGGTGTTCTACGAGCGCGCCTCAGGCTCGCGCATGCATGCGGCCTATGTGCGGCCCGGCGGAGTGCACCAGGACATTCCACAGCAGCTCATCGACGACATCGGCATCTTCTGCGACCACCACAACAAGGTGCTGGACGATATCGAAGGCCTGCTCACCGACAACCGCATCTTCAAGCAGCGCAACGTCGACATCGGCGTCGTCAGCTTGAAGGAATGCTTCGAGTGGGGCTTCTCCGGCGTCATGGTGCGAGGCTCCGGTGCAGCCTGGGACCTGCGCAAGGCCCAGCCCTACGAGTGCTATTCGGAAATGGATTTCGACATTCCGATCGGCAAGAACGGCGACTGCTACGACCGCTACCTGATCCGCATGCAGGAAATGCGCGAGTCGGTGAAGATCATGAAGCAGTGCGTCGAGCAGCTTTCCGGCAAGGAGAAGACCGGTCCGGTGTCGTCGACCGACGGCAAGGTGGTGCCGCCGAAGCGGGGCGAGATGAAGCGCTCGATGGAAGCGCTGATCCATCACTTCAAGCTCTACACCGAAGGCTACAAGGTGCCGGAAGGCGAGGTCTATGCCGCCGTCGAAGCGCCGAAGGGCGAGTTCGGCGTCTATCTGGTCAGCGACGGTTCCAACAAGCCGTACCGCTGCCGCATCCGTGCCCCGGGCTTCGCGCATCTGCAGGCCATGGACCACATCTGCCGCGGCCACATGCTGGCCGACGTCTCGGCGGTCCTGGGTTCTCTCGATATCGTTTTTGGTGAGGTGGACCGGTGATGGCTGGTTCGTGCGAAAAACATGGGCCGCAAGACGACTGGTCCGGCGTTTGTCGAAATGTCGGCGATGCGCTTAAGGAAGGTCGTTCCGTCGGTTTCAACTGGGGCGTAGATGATGGGTTCTACTGGGCCTTTTGCGATGAATGCCAAACACTGACTTTAAACGGCGAAAAGAGGGTTCATGATCTCGTGCCGCTCTGCAAGGGGTGCTTCGCAGAAGCGCGGCTCTTGAACGGAAATCCAGAGGCTTTGCAATGAGCGTCCGTCGTCTTCATTCCGTTCAGCCTGAAGGCAGCTTTGCCTTCAATCCTGAAAACCTGGCCTGGGCCAAGCAGACCATCGCCAAGTATCCGGCGGGCAAGCAGGCCTCGGCCGTCATTCCGCTGCTGTGGCGCGCCCAGGAGCAGAACGACAACTGGGTGTCGAAGCCGGTGATCGAGTACATCGGCGAGATGCTGGGGCTCTCCTACATCCGCGTGCTCGAGGTCGCCACCTTCTACACCATGTTCCAGCTCGCTCCCGTGGGGAAGAAGGCGCACATCCAGGTGTGCGGCACGACGCCCTGCATGCTGCGTGGCGCCGAGGACCTCAAGAAGGTCTGTCAGCACAAGATCCACCATGAGCCGCATCACCTGTCGGACGATGGCGATTTCTCGTGGGAAGAAGTTGAATGCCTCGGCGCCTGCGTGAACGCGCCGATGGTGCAGATCTTCAAGGACACTTACGAGGACCTCACACCCGCCTCGCTGGAAAAGCTGATCGATGATCTGGCCGCCGGCAAGAAGGTGAAGGTTGGTCCGCAGATCGACCGCCATCATGCCGCTGCCGAAGGTGGCCCATCGACGCTGACCGATCCCGATCTCTACAAGGGCAACCGCAGCTTCACGCGCGTGGAACCGCCACCGCCGCCGCCGCCGGCTGATGTAGCACCTGCTGCCGCGCCCGCCGCCGCTGTCGCGCCCGCAGCCGCTGCCGCCGTTGTCGTACCGGCGGGCACGCCGGCGCCTGCTGCTGCCGCGCCGAAGCCGGAAGACATCCGCCCCGTGACACCCGCTGCCGCAGCCGCGAGCGCCCAGAAGGCCGAGGCCGTCAAGAAGGAAGAGGCATCTTCCGCACCCGGCACGGTGACGACAGAAAAGGCGCAGGCCGAGACCGGCATCGTCCGTGTCACCAAGGATGACGTGGTGAAGAGCACGACGCCAACACCGCTGTCCGAGAAGAAGCCCGTCGAGATCACCAACCCGCAGGCTCCGGAACCGATCAAGCTGGCGGAACAGAAGCCGCAGCCGGCCCGCGCCGCAGAAGCCAAGGCCGCCGTAAAGCCGATGGCCGAGGTCAAGCCGGTCGAGATCACCAATCCCAAGGCACCAGAGCCGATCAAGCTCGCCGAGCAGAAGCCGCAACCGGCTCGCGCTCCGTCACCTGATGGCAAGCCCGAATTGCTGAAGAAGCCGAAGGGCGGCAAGGGCGACGACCTGAAGCTCATCTGGGGCGTTGGCCCGAAGCTCGAGACGATGCTGAACACCATGGGCATCTGGCATTTCGATCAGATCGCGTCATGGACCGCCAGGGAACTGGCGTGGGTCGACGAGCGGCTTGAAGGCTTCAGGGGCCGCGCCAAGCGCGACGACTGGGTGAAGCAATCCAAGAAACTTGCGACCGGCTGGCGCCCCGAAAACGCCGTCGGCGACAAGCCCACGAAGAAGAAGTGAGGATAGGCGATGCTCGCTGACAAGGACCGCATCTTCACCAACATCTACGGCTTCCACGACTGGGGCCTCGATGGCGCCAAGAAGCGTGGCTGCTGGAATGGAACCAAGGGTTTCATCGACAAGGGCCGCGACTGGATGGTCAATGAGATGAAGGCCTCAGGCCTTCGTGGCCGCGGCGGTGCGGGCTTCCCCACCGGCCTCAAGTGGTCCTTCATGCCGAAGGTCATCGGCGAGCGTCCGCACTATCTCGTCGTCAATGCGGATGAATCCGAGCCCGGCACCTGCAAGGATCGCGAGATCCTGCGTCACGAACCGCATCTGCTGGTGGAAGGCTGCCTGATCGCCGGTGCCGCCATGGGTTGCCACACCGCCTACATCTATGTGCGCGGCGAATTTATCCGCGAGCGCGAGCATCTGCAGGCCGCCGTCGACCAGGCCTATGAGGCGCGCCTCATCGGCAAGAACAACGTCCATGGCTGGGACTTCGACGTCGTCGTCCACCATGGCGCTGGCGCCTATATCTGCGGCGAAGAAACCGCCATGCTCGAAAGCCTTGAAGGCAAGAAGGGCCAGCCGCGCATGAAGCCGCCGTTCCCGGCCAACGTCGGCCTCTATGGCGCACCGACGACGGTGAACAACGTCGAGTCGATTGCGGTTGCCGGAACCATCATGCGCCGTGGCGCCACCTGGTTCTCGAGCCTGGGGCGCCCCAACAATGTCGGCACCAAGCTGTTCTGCATCTCAGGCCACGTCAACAAGCCCTGCGTCGTGGAAGAGGAACTGGGCCTGACCTTCCGTGAACTGATCGAACGCCACGCCGGTGGCGTGCGCGGCGGCTGGGACAATCTCCTGGCCGTCATCCCCGGCGGCTCGTCGGTCCGCATGGTGCCGGCAGCGCAGATCATCGACACGCCGATGGATTTTGACTCGCTGTCGAAGCTGCGCTCGGGGCTTGGCACCGCCGCCGTCATCGTCATGGACAAGTCGACCGACCTGATCAAGGCGATTGCCCGGCTTGCCTATTTCTACAAGCACGAGTCCTGCGGCCAGTGCACGCCCTGCCGCGAAGGCACGGGCTGGATGTGGCGCGTCATGACCCGCATGGCCGAAGGCCGCGCCGAGAAGCGCGAGATCGACATGCTCTTGGACGTCTCGAAGCAGATCGAGGGCCATACGATTTGCGCGCTCGGCGATGCCGCCGCCTGGCCGATCCAGGGCCTCATCACCCACTTCCGCCATGTGATCGAGGAACGTATCGACCAGTATTCAGCCAACCCCGATCATGACGGCGCCGTGCGCCACGCGGCGGAGTAATCCGATGCGGATGGCAAGCCAGGGCAGCGCGGTTCTGACGGTGGCGATCACATCGCTGGCGCTGTCGGCATCGGCGCGGGCCGTCGAGATCGAGCAGCTGCTCGGCCGCTGGTCTTCCACCGAATTTGACGAATGCCAATATGCCGATGACAGCGAGGGCGCACCCTTGCAGATCCGTCAGGAGAATGGCGAAACGCTGATCGGCAATTACGGCTTCCTGTGTTCGGTGAAGGACTGGAAGCAGGATGGCGATTTTCTCGTCGGCTCCGCCAAGGCTTGCGGAATGGAAGGCGGCGAGGACACCTTCGATGAGACCTACAGGCTCGGACTGAATGACAAGGGCGAGCTGCTGATGTCCGAAACAGAGACAACCGGTTTGCGGCGCTGCCCGGCAGTGCAATGAACGACGTGATGAGCGAGCAAGCGAATGCCTAAAATCAAGATCGACGGCACCGAGATCGAAGTCGAAAACGGCACGACGCTGCTGCAGGCCTGCGAGCAGGCAGGCGCCGAGGTGCCGCGCTTCTGCTATCACGAACGCCTGTCGATTGCCGGCAACTGCCGCATGTGCCTGGTGGAAGTGAAGGGCGGACCGCCGAAGCCGCAGGCCTCCTGCGCCATGTCGGTGAACGACCTGCGCCCCGGCCCCAATGGCGAGGCCCCCGAAGTTTTCACCAACACGCCGATGGTCAAGAAGGCCCGCGAAGGCGTGATGGAATTCCTGCTGATCAACCATCCGCTCGATTGCCCGATCTGCGATCAGGGCGGCGAGTGCGACCTGCAGGACCAGGCCATGGCCTATGGCATCTCGAAGAAACGCTTCCACGAGAACAAGCGGGCCGTCGAAGACAAGTATCTTGGGCCACTGGTCAAGACCGAGATGACCCGCTGCATCCAGTGCACCCGTTGCGTGCGCTTCACCACCGAAGTGGGCGGCATCGAGGAGATGGGCGCCACCGGCCGTGGCGAGGACATGGAGATCACCACTTATCTCAACAAGGCGATTTCCTCCGAACTGCAAGGCAACATCATCGACCTCTGCCCGGTGGGCGCGCTGACGTCGAAGCCTTATGAGTTCAAGGCGCGTCCGTGGGAGCTGCGCAAGACCGAGACCATCGATGCGATGGATGCGGTTGGCTCCAACATCCGCGTCGATGCGCGCGGCCGTGAAGTGATGCGCATCCTGCCGCGCACGCATGAAGACGTGAACGAAGAGTGGATTTCCGACAAGACGCGCTTCGTCTGGGATGGTCTCAAGAGCCAGCGGCTCGATCGTCCTTATGTCCGCGAATTCGGCAAGCTCCGCGCCGCCACCTGGCCCGAGGCCTTCCTGCGCGTCGCCCAGAAGATGAAGGCGTCGAAGCCTGAGCGCGTCGGCATCATCCTCGGCGATCTGGTCGGTGCAGAGGAAGCCTTCTCGGTTCGTCAGCTGGCGGAACAGCTGGGCATCAAGAACATCGACTGCCGTCAGGACGGAACGCCCTTGGGCGAGTTGGGTGGCCGCGCCGGCTATCTCTTCAATTCCGGCATCGCCGGCATCGAGGAGGCGGACGCCATCATGCTGATCGGCTGCAACCCCAGGCTTGAGGCGCCGGTGCTCAACGCCCGCATCCGCAAGCGGGCGCTGAAGGGCGGCTGCCTCATCGGTGTCATCGGCGAGAAGGCCGACCTCACCTACAGCTACAACTATCTTGGCGCCGGCCCCGACTCGCTCAAGCAATTCGTCGACCATGCGCCGGCCCAGAAGCAGAAGCCGATGCTCATCGTGGGGCAGGGTGCGCTGGCGCGTCCCGATGGTGCGGCCATTCTGGCCAATGCCTACAAGGCGGCCATGTCGCTGGGCGTCATCAAGGATGGCTGGAACGGTTTCAACGTGCTGCATACCGCGGCGGGCCGCGTCGGCGCGCTCGACGTCTGCGCACTGCCGGCCAAGGATGGCGGCAAGAACACCGCACAGATCCTCGATGCTGCGAAGGCAGGCGAACTCGACATGCTCATCCTGGTGGGGGCGGACGAGATCGACATGTCGAACCTGGGATCCACGTTCGTCGTCTATATGGGCACGCACGGCGATGCCGGCGCACATCGCGCCGACGTGATCCTCGCCGGTGCCGCCTATACCGAAAAGCAGGTGACCTACGTCAACACCGAAGGCCGCCCGCAGATGACGCAGCGCGCCTCCTTCCCGCCGGGCGATGCCCGCGAGGACTGGGCGATCCTGCGCGCACTCTCGGACCAGCTTGGCTCGACCCTGCCGTGGAACAATCTCGATGAGCTGCGTGCCGCCATGTACAAGGTGGCGCCGCAACTGATGCGGCTCGACCAGCGGACACCTGCGGATGTGGCGGAACTGGCCGATCTCGCCAAGGCAGAAGGCAGCATGTCCGACGAAGCCTTCCGCCCGGCCATCACCGATTTCTACATGACCAACCCCATTGCGCGCGCCTCAAAGACCATGGCCGAATGTTCGGCCCTGAAGAACGTGGCCCAGCTGAAGGCGGCGGAGTAACGCGATGACAGCTATCCCTCCCAGCAAGACCCGGAAATCTCCCGCAGTTGCTATCGTCGCCGGCCTCCTCGTCTTGGCACTGATTGCTTGTGTCGTGCTCCTCATCGGGAGCTTAATGCAGAGTGGCGTAATCGCTGCATTCGTCGCCTGGATGTATGAGACCACGCTCGGTACCGTCGTACGGTATTTTCTCGAGAGTGTCTTACTCATCATTGCGCTGCTGATCGTCGTGGCCTATCTCATTCTCGTCGACCGCAAGGTCTGGGCGGCCGTGCAGATGCGCCGCGGGCCAAACGTGGTGGGACCCTGGGGCCTGTTCCAGTCCTTCGCCGACCTCATCAAGTTCGCGCTGAAAGAACAGATCATTCCGGACGGCGCCAACAAGGGCATCTTCCTGATCGCCCCGCTGGTCACCTCCGTGCTGGCGATTGCCGCCTGGGCCGTGGTGCCGGTGGCCGATGGCTGGGCCATTGCCGACATCAACGTCGGCATCCTCTATCTTTTCGCGTTGTCCTCGCTCGGCGTCTATGGCGTCATTATGGGCGGCTGGGCCTCCAACTCGAAGTATCCCTTCCTCTCCGCACTGCGGTCGGCGGCGCAGATGGTGTCCTATGAAGTCTCGATCGGCTTCGTCATCATCACCGTGCTGCTTTGCGCCGGTTCGCTGAACATCACCGAGATCGTCCGTACACAGCAGACCGGGCTCGGCACCATGCTCGGTCTGCCGAACTCCTTCCTCGACTGGTACTTCCTGCCGCTGTTCCCGATGTTCATCATCTTCTTCGTCTCGGCGCTGGCGGAAACCAACCGCCCGCCCTTCGATCTCGTCGAAGCGGAATCCGAACTGGTGGCCGGCTTCATGGTGGAATATTCGGCCACCGGCTATCTGCTGTTCATGCTCGGTGAATATGTCGCCATCACCCTGATGTGCGCCATGACCACCATCCTCTTCCTTGGCGGCTGGCTACCGATCATCGACGTGGCCGTGCTGAACTGGGTGCCGGGCGTCGTCTGGTTCATGATCAAGCTGCTGTTCGTGTTCTTCATGTTCGCCATGGTCAAGGCCATCGTGCCGCGCTACCGCTATGATCAGCTGATGCGTCTGGGCTGGAAGGTCTTCCTGCCGATCTCGCTGTTCTGGGTGGCGCTGACCGCCGGCGTTCTCGTTGCCTTCGGATGGGCACCATGAGCTTCGCGGGCTTGATCGGCGCACTGGTTTTCCTGGTGATCGGCGTTGTCGAATTGGCGTTGCTCAACCGCTCGCTTTATCCGGCGCTGCGCTGGCGACACGAGAAGGCCAAGCTCACGCAGGAGCAGGGCATCGATCCCAATCGCATCATGCTGCTCGTCAAAATTCAAAGTCTCGTTCTCATGCCGCTGCTGGGGCTTTTCCTCGGCGACCGCATGAAGTCCATCTTCGGGTGATCAAACCATGAGAGTTGCACAAGCTGCCCGCTCGCTGTTCCTGAAGGAGTTCGCCTCCGCCACCGTCATGGCGATGCGCTACTTCTTCGCGCCCAAGGCGACGATCAACTACCCCAACGAAAAGGGTCCGCTGTCGCCCCGCTTCCGCGGCGAACACGCGCTGAGGCGTTATCCCAATGGCGAGGAACGCTGCATCGCCTGCAAGCTCTGCGAGGCCATCTGCCCGGCGCAGGCCATCACCATCGAGGCCGGTCCCCGCCGCAACGACGGCACCAGGCGCACCACGCGCTATGACATCGACATGGTGAAGTGCATCTATTGCGGCTTCTGCCAGGAAGCCTGCCCGGTCGACGCCATCGTCGAAGGGCCAAATTTCGAATTCGCCACCGAAACGCGCGAGGAGCTGCTCTTCAACAAGGAGAAGCTGCTGGCCAATGGTGACCGCTGGGAACGCGAGATCGCGCGCAATATCGCGCTCGATTCGCCATACCGGTGAGGAGGTAACATGATCGCTGCACTCTTCTTCTATCTCTTCGCCGCCGTTGCCGTGGCCTCTGCCGTCATGGTCATCTCGGCACGCAATCCGGTGCACTCGGTGCTGTTCCTCATCCTCTGCTTCTTCAATGCGGCGGGCCTCTTCGTGCTCATGGGTGCTGAATTCCTCGCCATGATCCTCGTCGTCGTCTACGTCGGCGCGGTGGCCGTGCTCTTCCTCTTCGTCGTCATGATGCTCGATGTCGATTTCGTCGAATTGCGCCAGGGCATGCTGAATTACCTGCCGGTCGGCGCCACCATCGGCCTGATCGTTCTGGTCGAACTGGTGTTGGCTGCGGGGAGCTGGGTGATCGATCCCAAGAGTGTGGCGACGCACGCCGCACCGACGCCCACGGACATCACCAACACCGAAGCGCTGGGCCGTGTCCTCTACACCGATTTCATCTTTTACTTCGAGGCCGCAGGCTTGGTGCTGCTGGTCGCCATGATCGGCGCCATCGTGCTGACGCTCCGCCACAAGCAGGGTGTCAAGCGCCAGGATATTTCGACCCAGGTGGCCCGCAATCCGGCGAACGCTGTCGAGGTCATCAAGGTCAAGTCGGGGCAGGGGATCTGAGCCATGGAAATCGGTCTGTCACATTATTTAACCGTTGCCGCGATCCTCTTCACCATCGGCATCTTCGGTATCTTCCTCAACCGCAAGAACGTCATCGTCATCCTGATGTCGGTCGAACTCATGCTGCTGGCGGTGAACATCAACCTCGTTGCGTTTTCGACAGCGCTTGGCGATCTGGTGGGCCAGGTCTTCGCTCTGCTGGTGCTGACCGTTGCAGCTGGCGAAGCCGCCATCGGGCTCGCCATCCTGGTGACCTATTTCCGCAACCGCGGGTCCATCGCGGTTGAAGACATCAACATGATGAAGGGCTGACGGGACAATCATGTATCAGGCCATTGTCTTCCTGCCGCTTCTGGGCGCACTCATCGCCGGTCTGTTCGGGACCAAGGCTTTCAAGGGCCTCGGCTCCGATGCCGATGTCTATGGCGAACATCACGGCACTGCCCATGACGATCACGCCGGCCACGGCCACGACGATCATGGCCACCATGGCCATTACGACGGCCCGGCCTGGCCGATGTATCTGACGACGGCACTGCTCTGTGTCTCGGCCATTCTCTCGTGGATCGTCTTCACCTCGTTCCTGCACGAGCCGCATGCCGAGAAGGTGGAATTGCTCCGCTGGATCAACTCAGGCGCGCTCTCCGCCAATTGGACGATACGTATCGACACGCTGACTGCGGTCATGCTGGTGGTTGTGAATACCGTTTCGGCGCTCGTTCACATCTACTCGCTTGGCTATATGAGTCACGACGAGCACCAGCCGCGCTTCTTCGCCTATCTCTCGCTCTTCACCTTTGCCATGCTGATGCTGGTGACCGCCGACAATCTCGTGCAGATGTTCTTCGGCTGGGAAGGTGTTGGCCTCGCGTCCTATCTCCTGATCGGCTTCTGGTACACGCGCGAGACTGCGAATGCCGCAGCGATCAAGGCCTTCGTCGTTAACCGTGTGGGCGACTTCGGCTTCGCGCTCGGCATCTTCGGCTGCTTCCTCGTGTTCGGCTCTGTCGATTTCGACACGATTTTTGCGGCGGCTCCGGCCATGGCCGGCAAGGCCATGCATTTCCTCTCATGGGACTTTGATGCGCTGACCGTCATCTGCCTTCTTCTCTTCATGGGTGCGATGGGCAAGTCGGCGCAGTTCCTGCTGCACACCTGGTTGCCGGACGCCATGGAAGGCCCGACGCCGGTTTCGGCCCTGATCCACGCCGCGACGATGGTCACCGCCGGTGTCTTCATGGTGGCCCGCCTGTCGCCCATGTTTGAGCTCGCACCCGACGCCAAGACCGTCGTGGTTGTCATCGGCGCCATCACCGCCTTCTTTGCCGCGACCGTCGGGCTCGTGCAGAACGACATCAAGCGCGTCATCGCCTATTCGACCTGCTCGCAACTGGGCTACATGTTCGTGGCACTGGGCGTCGGAGCCTATGGTGTTGCCGTTTTCCATCTCTTCACCCATGCCTTCTTCAAGGCTTTGCTGTTCCTCGGGAGCGGATCGGTCATCCACGCCATGTCCGGCGAACAGGACATGCGCAAGATGGGCGGCCTCGCCCCGCATATCCGCATCACCTGGGCGATGATGATCATCGGCAACCTGGCGCTGACCGGCTTCCCCTTCACGGCCGGCTACTTCTCCAAGGATGCGATCATCGAAAGCGCCTTCGCGTCGGGCTGGAGCTTCGCCTTCTGGCTGCTGGTGATCGCTGCATTCTGCACGTCGTTCTATTCCTGGCGCCTCGCCTTCATGACCTTCCACGGCACCTCGCGCGCCGACAAGGAGACGATCGACCACGCGCACGAAAGCCCCAACGTGATGCTGGTCCCGCTCTATGTGCTGGCGGTCGGCGCCATTGCCGCGGGCTTCGTGTTCAAGGACTATTTTATCGGTCACGATTTCAAGGAGTTCTGGCATGGTGCTGTGGCCGAGAACGAGATCATGCATGCGATGCACGAGGTGCCGCTGTGGGTGATCTGGTCTCCCTTCGTGGCCATGGTGCTTGGCTTCGCGCTGGCCTTCCTGTTCTACATCCGCAACACCTCGCTGCCGGTGAAGCTCGCCGCCCAGCATGAGCCGGTCTACAAGTTCCTGCTCAACAAGTGGTACTTCGATGAACTCTACGACCTGATCTTCGTCAGGCCGGCGATGTGGATGGGCCGCTTCTTCTGGAAGAAGGGCGACGGCTTCGTCATCGACGGCTTCGGTCCCGATGGCGTATCGAGCGTGGTCGGCGATGTCACCAAGGGAGTGGTCAGGCTGCAGACCGGCTACCTCTATCACTATGCCTTCGCCATGATGATTGGTGTTGCCGCATTGATTTCCTGGTTTGCTTTCGGGGGCGCACACTGATGTCGAGCTGGCCCATTCTTTCGGTCGTCACCTTCCTGCCGCTGCTGGGTGTGCTGTTCATCCTGCTGATGCGCGGCGAAGACGAAACCGCGCTGCGCAACATCCGCTGGGGCGCCTTGTGGACGACCATCGTCACCTTCCTGATCTCGCTCTTCATCTGGGCGGGTTTCGACAACAATGCCACGGAATTCCAGTTCCGCGAGCATGCCAACTGGCTGGGTGGTGCCGCCACCTACCGCATGGGCGTCGACGGCATCTCTATGCCCTTCGTCATCCTCACCACCTTCCTGATGCCGATCTGCATCCTTGCATCGTGGCACGTCACCAAGCGCGTCAAGGAATACATGATCGCCTTCCTGGTGCTCGAAACGCTGATGATCGGCGTCTTCTGTGCACTCGATATGGTGCTGTTCTATCTGTTCTTCGAAGCCGGCCTCATCCCGATGTTCCTGATCATCGGCATCTGGGGCGGACCGCGCCGCGTCTATGCCAGCTTCAAGTTCTTCCTTTATACGCTGCTGGGCTCGGTGCTCATGCTGCTGGCCATCATCTACATGTACTGGACCAGCGGCACGACCGACATCGCCGTGCTTCTCGCCAATCCCGCATTCACGCCTGAGGCCCAGAAGTGGCTGTGGCTTGCCTTCTTCGCCTCCTTCGCGGTGAAGATGCCGATGTGGCCGGTGCACACCTGGCTGCCCGACGCCCACGTCGAGGCACCCACCGCCGGCTCCGTCATCCTGGCCGCCATCCTGCTGAAGATGGGTGGCTATGGTTTCCTGCGTTTCTCGCTCCCGATGTTCCCGGACGCTAGCGTTTATTTCCAGAGCTTCGTCTATACGCTCTCGATCATCGCCATCATCTACACCTCGCTGGTCGCGCTGATGCAGGAGGACATGAAGAAGCTGATTGCCTATTCGTCCGTCGCCCACATGGGTTTCGTCACCATGGGCATCTTCTCGCTGAACCGTCAGGGCATTGACGGCGCCATGTTCCAGATGATCAGCCACGGCCTTGTCTCGGGCGCGCTCTTCCTCTGCGTGGGCGTTATCTATGACCGCATGCACACGCGTGAGATCGCCGCTTACGGCGGCCTCGTCAGCCGCATGCCGCTCTATGCCTTCACCTTTATGGTCTTCACCATGGCCAATGTCGGCCTGCCGGGCACCAGCGGATTTGTCGGCGAGTTCCTGTCGATGATGGGCGCTTTCAAGTCCAACACATGGGTGGCTTTCTTCGCCGCCTTCGGCGTCATCCTCTCGGCCGCCTACGCGCTGTGGCTTTATCGCCGCGTCGTGTTCGGCAAACTCGAAAAGACCACGCTGATGCACCTGCCGGACATGACGCCGCGCGAGCTGATGACGCTGGCGCCGCTGATTGTCCTCACCATCTTCTTCGGCGTCTATCCGGCTCCGATCCTCGACATCTTCGGCGCCTCCGTCGAATCCCTCATCAAGCCGTTGAACGAGGCCGCCGCCGCCGCACAGGCGCTGGCGCTTGCCTCGCTGAAGTAAGGAAAGAGATCCATGTGGCTTCTCGAACAGGCTGACGCCGTAGCGGCCCTGCCGGAAATTCTCCTGGCGGTGCTGAGCCTGGTGCTCTTGATGTATGGGGTGTTTCGCAAGGGCGACGCCTCGGATGGTGTGACAATCGGCGCACTGATTGCCCTCGGCCTCGCGGCATTGCTTGTCATCGGCGGCGGCGAGGGCAAGGCCTTGGCCTTTCACGGCGCATTCGTCGTGGACACCTTCGCGCGCCTGATGAAGGTGCTGGCGTTGTTCGGCTCGGCTGTGGCGATCGCGCTCTCCGTGCATTTCATGAGGCGCGACGGCTCGCAGCGCTTCGAATACCCGATCCTCATCCTGCTCGCCACCGTCGGCATGATGATGATGATTTCGGCCAACAATCTGATCGCCCTCTACATGGGTCTCGAATTGCAGTCGCTCTCCCTTTACGTTCTCGCGGCAATCAATCGCGATTCCGCCCGCGCTTCGGAAGCGGGCCTCAAGTATTTTGTACTGGGCGCACTGTCCTCGGGCATGCTGCTCTACGGCTCGTCGCTGGTCTATGGCTTCACTGGCTCAACCGCCTTCCCGCAGATTGCCGAGAGCCTGACCGCTCATGGCGCCGGCGTCGGCCTTGTCTTCGGTCTCGTGTTCATCATCGCCGGTCTCGCCTTCAAGATTTCAGCGGTGCCGTTCCACATGTGGACGCCCGACGTCTATGAGGGCGCACCGACTCCGGTAACGGCCTTCTTCGCTGCGGCCCCCAAGGTGGCGGCCATGGCCCTGCTGATCCGTGTCATGGTCTCGGCCTTCGGCAATGTCGTGCCGGACTGGCAACAGATCCTCATCTTCGTCGCCATTGCCTCGATGGCCTTAGGCTCCTTCGCCGCCATCGGCCAGAACAACATCAAGCGCCTGCTCGCCTATTCCTCGATCGGCAATATGGGTTATGCGCTGGTGGGTCTTGCTGCCGGAACGCCGGAAGGCGTTCAGGGCACCGTCGTCTACATGATGATCTACATGATCATGACGCTCGGCACCTTTGCCTGCGTGCTGGCGATGCGCCGCCGGGGACACATGGTCGAAGAGATCAGTGATCTTGCCGGCCTCGCCCGCAACAACAAGGGCCTCGCCTTCGTGTTTGCCATGCTGATGTTCTCGCTGGCAGGCATCCCGCCGCTGGCCGGCTTCTTCGGCAAGTATTTCGTCTTCCTCGCCGCCGTGAAGTCGGGCCTCTATCTGCTGTCCGTCATCGGCGTGGTCACCTCGGTCATCGGCGCCTACTACTATCTGCGCATCGTCAAGATCATCTATTTCGATGAGCCGGCCGAGCGCTTCGATGCGATGGACGGCGAAGTGCGGCTGGTGGCTTATGCGTCGGGCGCCTTCACCGTGCTCTTCGTCCTCTTTGCCAACCCGCTGATCGAGCTGGCGGCGCAAGCGGCGAAGTCGCTCTATTGATGCAGGCGGCCGGAATTCCGGTCCGCCATTTCGACCGGATCGATTCCACCAATGCCGAGGCCCGCAGGCTTGCCGAACAAGGCGAGCGCGGGCCTGTGTGGTTGTGGGCGGACGAGCAGACCGGAGGCCGGGGCCGCATGGGCCGCAGCTGGGTATCGGAACCCGGCAACCTCTACGCCACCTTCCTCTTTGCGATTTCGGCCGACCCCGGCATCGCGGCGCAGGTGAGTTTCGTCGCAGCACTGGCGGTGCATGACATGGTGACGGCGTTGCAGCCTGCTGCCCAGCCGAGCATCAAATGGCCGAATGACGTCCTGATCGGCGGCGCCAAGTTCTGCGGCGTCCTGCCGGAAGTCGTCGGGGCGAACCCGACCCGTATCGCCATCGGCTGCGGCGTCAACGTGGCCCACGCGCCACACGGCACACCCTATCCGGTCACCTGCCTCGGCGCTGCCATTCCAGTTGAATCGGTTTTGCAGGAACTATCGCTAAGCCTCTCGAAACGCTTGAAAATATGGGATGAAGGGCGGGGTTTTCCGGCCATACGCGAGGCTTGGGGCGCGCGCGCGCTGGGCCTTGGCGGAGCGGTGACGGCAACGGTGGGCGCGAAAGAAATCCATGGCATTTTCACCGGATTGGCCGCAGATGGCGCCCTGATCCTCACCGCGGCGGATGGCACGGTGAGTCACATTCATTCGGGCGAAGTGAAATTCGCCGCGCTCGAAGCCTTGAGACGAAAGACACAATGACGCCCAAGAAGAAGAGAGACATCAGCAACGACCTCGTGTTCCTGCCGCTCGGCGGAACCGGCGAGATCGGCATGAACTGTTATTGCTACGGTGTGGGACCCAACGACGACCGTCAGTGGCTGATGGTTGATCTCGGCGTGAAGTTTGGCGAGGAAACCGATCCGGGCATCGACGTCATTCTCCCTGACGTCGGTTTCATGGCCTCCGACAAGGGCAACCTCCACGGTATCGTCTTGACCCATGCGCATGAGGATCACCTCGGCGCCGTCGCCTGGCTCTGGCCGCAGCTCGAATGCCCCGTCTATTGCACGCCCTTTGCTGCGCAGATCCTCGCGCTCAAGCTGAAGGAGGCTGGCCTCGACGAACAGGTGCCGGTGAAGGTCATCGAGGCAGGCTCGAAATTCACCGCCGGACCTTTTGCCTGCGAATTCGTCTCCGTCACCCATTCGATTCCCGAACCGACCGCGCTGTTGATCAAGACCAAGCAGGGCACGGTGCTGCATTCGGGCGACTGGAAGATCGACCGCTCGCCGGTTCTGGGGCAGGGCATGGATGAGAAGCGCCTGCGCGCCATCGGCGGCGAAGGCGTCGATGTTCTGGTCTGCGACTCCACCAATGTGCTGCGCGAAGGCCATTCGCCGTCGGAAGCCGATGTGTCGGATACCCTCATGCAGATCGTCACGCACGCAACAGGCCGCGTGGCGGTGACGACCTTTGCCAGCCACGTCGACCGGATTGCCGCCGCCATCCGCGCCGCGCGGGCCAATGGCCGCGAAGTGGTGATCGCCGGCCGCGCCATGCGCAACACTATCGAGGCGGCGCGTGCTTGCGGCATGCTGAAAGACTCCGGCCGGCTGCTCGATGAAGAGGAATTCGGCTATCTGCCGCCCGACAAGGTGATGCTGCTGTGCACCGGCAGCCAGGGCGAACCCCGCGCCGCCATTGCCCGCATCGCCGAGGACCAGCACCCTCATGTTTCGCTTGATCCGGGCGACCTCGTCATCTTCTCGTCCAAGACCATTCCCGGCAACGAGAAGGAAGTGAGCCGTGTGCTGAACAATCTGGCGCGGCTCGATATCGACGTCATCACCTCGGACGAGGCGCTGGTTCACTCCTCCGGCCATCCGCGCCAGGGCGAGTTGCAGCAGCTCTATGACTGGCTGAAACCGCGAGCCCTCATCCCCATGCATGGCGAGCCGCGCCACCTGCGCGCCCATGCGCTGTTCGCCAGGTCGCACGGCATTGCCGATGTGCTGATCCCGCGGGATGGCTTCATTGCGCGGCTGGCGCCCGGCCCGCTTGCCATGATTGATGAAGCGCCCTTTGGCCGGCTGCATGTCGATGGCAAGTTGATCGTGCCCAGCGATGACGGCCCGGCGAAACAGCGCCGAAAGTTGAGCTTCGTCGGCATCGTTTTCGTCACGGTCGTCGTCAATTCCAGGCAGGACCTTGCAGCCGATATCGAACTCCTCACCGATGGACTGCCGATGGGCCTCGAGGACGATCTGCTTGAGGCCGCGGAGCATGCCTTTGGCTCGACGCCAAAACCCCGCCGCAAGGACGCGGCAGGGCTGGCCGAAACGCTGCGTACCGCCGTCCGCCGGGCGGCCGACAGCATCTGGGGCAAGAAGCCGATCGTCAAGGTTCAGGTGGTGATGCTCTGAACCCGGGCCGGGCCGAGTTCTACGCCTTGAACTTCTCCGGGAACTGGCCGGCAATGGCATTGGCCAGGGCATCGGCAATCACATACATGTGCTGGGTCATGTCCGACCAGGTCTGAAGCTCACCCACATAGTCCTTGGCAATGAACTGCTGAATCTGCGCGATGTGGTGGCCGGCGTGAGCCTGAAGCAATCCCAGCACGTCATCTTTTGGCAGGTTGGGATTGGCGCCGCTCAGGAAAGTGGCGATCTCGCCGGCATTGGACGTGATCGTCTGCACGGCCCCGTCTTCACCTGCCTTGTCCTTGGCGATGGCTGCCGTGAGATAGGCCTTGATGCCGAAATAATGGCCGGCGAGAAGCTTGAAGAGCGCATCTTCTGCATCGGCACCGTAGAACGGCCTGATCGCTGCGGCGATGGACTTGGCGTTCGCCACCACGGCAGCCTCCGCGGCTTCCGCTGCCGCCTTGTTGCCGGCGACCGAGGCCTGAGCCACGCCGCGCACCTGGAACGCATGGCCAATCCACAGATCACGCAGAGCGGCGTCGACGGCCGCGGGCGAGGGCAGATCTGCAGCAGCGGCGAGGGTCAGCATCGCCGTGCCATGTTTCATGTCGCAGGCCTGCGCCACGGGCACGGCGAGCGCTGCGAGTCCGGCAAGGGTGGTGAGCGTGACAGCGCGGCGGGTTGTGAGGCTGGTCATGGAAGTTCTCCTGTTTTGAAGTTGCAAGAACAGGATGCCTCTAGAAAAACACTTTGTACATATAAAAATGCCAAAAGTTATATAAATGACGAAAATGTGAATTTGAATGAAACCGAGAGAGATGGCAGGATGCATAGCCAGATGACAGACACTCCCGACATTCGCGGTGACCGCCAGCAGCAATTGCTGCGTCTCCTCCTGCGCAACAAGAAAGGCCTTGGCGTGGAAGCCATTGGCCGCGAACTTGCGATCAGCCGAAATGCTGTGCGCCAGCATCTCACCGCCTTGGAACGTGACGGACTCGTTGCGAGAGGCGCAGCCCAGCGCTCTGGCGGCAGGCCGGAGCAGCTCTATGTTCTGACACTCAGGGGTGGAGAACAGTTTCCCCGGCAATATTCGTGGTTTGCCGAGCTTCTGCTGCAGGAAATGGCCGCAATGCCGGCTGGCGGCAAATTGAGCGCAAGGCTTGCGGCGCTGGGAAGCAAGGTCGCCTCCGGTCTCGCGGCGAGGCTCGGCGGGCGTAGGGGAACGCCGGAACGCATCACCGCGCTCGCCGCTGCCATGAGCGAGCTTGGATACGATGCCACGGCGGTTGGCGACGGATTGGAAATCGAAGCCTATAATTGCGTCTATCACGCCCTTGCCGCGGCAAATCCGGATGTTTGCGCGTTCGATCTGTCCCTGCTGGCCGAATGCAGCGGTGCAGCCGTCGAGCATCAAGCCTGCATGGTGCGCGGCGGCACCAGTTGCCGCTTCCGCTTTGCGCCGGACCAATCCGGGACCGCCGCACCCACGCCTGCCGCGTAAGGGCAGGGCCACGGTCAAATCGCCAACATGTCCGGCTATTCATTTGCTGCTGCCGGCCGGCAGGCGTAGAATCGCGCCAGGAATGCGAGGCAGTCATGAAAGACTCCGACAAGGTTTTCGCAGGCTCAATACCCGCAATCTATGATCGGCTGATGGTGCCGATGCTGTTCGAGCCCTATGCCATCGACATGGCAAGGCGTGCGGCGGCCGTGTCTCCCTCCCGCCTTCTCGAAACCGCTGCCGGAACCGGCATCGTCACCCAGCAATTGGCGCGCTCGGTTCCGCAGGACGTTCAAATTACCGCGACCGATCTCAATCCGGCGATGATTGCAATTGCCTCGGCGCGCGTAACCGCGCCGAACGTCACCTGGCAACCGTGCGATGCGACGCAACTGCCTTTCGCAGACCATGCCTTCGATGCCGTGGTCTGTCAGTTCGGTGCCATGTTCTTCCCCGACAAACGCGTGGCCTACCAGGAGGCGCGGCGGGTGCTGCGACCCGGCGGCACCTTCCTCTTCAGTGTGTGGGACAGTCTCGCGGAAAACCAGCTGACCGAGGTCGTGGCGCAGACCGTCGCTGCCGCCTTTCCGGACAATCCGCCGGGTTTCTTCGCGCGCATCCCGCATGGTTATTTCGATTCTGATGCCATCCGCGCCAGCCTGCAGGCGGCAGGCTTCGGCGGCATCGACATCGAGACGGTGCAGATGCGGTCGCGGGCAAGGTCCGCACTGGATGCGGCAACAGGCCTGTGCCAGGGATCGCCCTTGCGCAACGAAATCGAACAACGCGATGCGTCGAAACTGACAGCTGTAACTGAAGCTGCCGCACGGGCCATCGCCGCCCGTTTTGGAACCGCTGCCATCGACGTTCCCATGCAGGCGCTGGTCATGTCCGCCCGGGCCTGATGGTGCAAAAACGCCGATGGAGCGTGAGATGCGGCGGCCAGTTCCGCTATACTCCCGCGAATCATGAGCAAGCACGTTCCCCCGCCGGAAGGCCCGAAAGATATCGAACGCATTGACCTGAAGGATGCGCTGGAAGAGCGCTACCTGGCCTATGCGCTGTCCACCATCATGCACCGCGCGCTGCCCGATGTGCGCGACGGCTTGAAGCCCGTGCATCGCCGGCTGCTGCACGTCATGCAATTGCTCAGGCTCGATCCCAATACGGCCTTCAAGAAATCCGCCAAGATCGTCGGCGACGTCATGGGCGGCTATCACCCCCATGGCGACCAGTCGATCTACGATGCCCTCGTGCGCCTCGCCCAGGATTT
Organism: Pseudomonadota bacterium; assembly: GCA_963205315.1. Classification (GTDB taxonomy): domain Bacteria; phylum Pseudomonadota; class Alphaproteobacteria; order Rhizobiales; family Aestuariivirgaceae; genus Aestuariivirga. The sequence goes on from CAUJIO010000035.1 coordinate 53,151, forward strand.
CGCCTCGCGCTATCCGCTGGTCGACGGGCAGGGCAATTTCGGCAACATCGACGGCGACAGTGCCGCCGCTTACCGTTACACCGAAGCCCGCATGACCGAGGTGGCGAAGCTCATCCTCGAGGGCCTCGACGAGGACACCGTCGACTTCCGCCCCAACTACGATGGATCGGTGACCGAGCCTGTGGTGCTGCCTGGCGCCTTTCCCAATCTTCTGGCCAATGGCTCGTCCGGCATCGCGGTTGGCATGGCGACATCGATCCCGCCGCACAATGCCGCCGAACTCTGCGATGCCGCCTTGCACCTGATCAAGACGCCCGCCGCGACGGACGAGAAGATTGGCACACTGGTGCAGGGGCCGGACTTTCCGACCGGTGGCATCATCATCGATGACCGCGCTTCCATCCTCGAAGCCTATCGCACCGGCCGTGGCGGCTTCCGCGTCCGCGCGCGATGGTCGCAGGAAGAGCTGGCGCGCGGCACCTGGCAGATCGTCATCACCGAGATTCCCTATCTGGTGCAGAAGAGCCGTCTGATCGAGAAGATCGCCGAATTGCTCACTGCCAAGAAACTGCCGCTGCTGGCCGACGTGCGCGACGAAAGTGCGGAGGACGTGCGCCTGGTGCTGGAGCCCAAGAGCCGCACGGTCGACCCGTTGCTGCTGATGGAGCAGATGTTCCGCAACACCGAACTGGAATCGCGCATTCCCCTCAACATGAACGTGCTCTCCCACGGCAAGGTGCCGAAGGTGATGAGCCTGAAAGAGGTGCTGCGCGAATGGCTGGACCACCGCAAGGAGGTGCTGATCCGCCGTTCCAACTTCCGTCTCAATGAAATCGCCCGCCGCCTCGAAATCCTCGAAGGCTATCTCATTGCCTATCTCAATCTCGACGAGGTGATCCGCATCATCCGCGAGGAGGACGAGCCGAAGCCCGCGCTGATCAAGCGCTTCACGCTCACCGACAATCAGGCCGAAGCCATCCTCAACATGCGGCTGCGGGCCCTTCGCAAGCTCGAGGAAATGGAAATCCGCAACGAGCATGACAAGCTGACGAAGGAACAGAAGGGCCTGAAGGGCCTGCTGAACTCCGACGACGAGCAATGGTCGCGCATCTCGGACGAGATCAAGGCGGTGAAGGAGAAATTCTCCAAGAAGACGCCGCTTGGCCGCCGCCGCACCGACTTCGCCGAGGCACCCGAGATCGACGCCGACTTCGAACAGGCGATGATCGACAAGGAACCGGTCACGGTCGTCTGTTCCGAGAAGGGCTGGATCCGCACAATGAAGGGCCACCTCGAGGACTTCTCCACACTCACCTACAAGGATGGCGACGCGGCCAAGTTCACCTTCCATGCGCAAACCACCGACAAGATCATGCTGTTCTCGTCGTCCGGAAAGTTCTTCACGCTCGATGCGGCGAAGCTGCCCGGCGGACGCGGCCATGGCGAACCGGTGCGGCTGATGTGCGATCTCGATGCGGCGGATTCGATCATTGCACTGTTCGTCCATCAGCCGGGCGGCAAGCGCTTGGTGGCGTCAACCGAGGGCGACGGCTTCATCGTCGCCGAGGAGGAATGCCTCGCCACCACCCGCAAGGGCAAGCAGGTGCTGAACGTCAAGGCGCCGGTGGAGGCGCTGGTCTGTTCTACCGTGCCGGAGGAGGCCGATCACGTGGCGGCCATCGGCGACAATCGCAAGATGCTGATCTTCAAGCGGACCGAAGTGCCGGAAATGGCAAGAGGCAAGGGCGTGCGCCTGCAGAAGTTCAAGGACGGCGGCCTCGCCGACGCCAAGCTCTTCAAGCTGAAAGATGGCCTGAGCTGGATCGACTCATCGGGCCGCAACTGGAACGTCACCGACCTGAAAGAGTGGATCGGTGAGCGCGCCCAAGCGGGAAGGTTGCCACCGAAGGGATTCCCGAAGAACAACAGGTTTGGGTGACACTTCGTCCCGGCCGATGTTGACCGGTCAGCCCACTGGTTTCAGCTGGACGACCGTGATGCTCCACGGCGGAAGCGTAACTGCGAATGGTGTCGTCACAGTTCCCATGCTGCGATGTATCGCGCCGCTCCACACGCCATTTTTGGAATTATCGTATTGCGATTTGCCATACACAAAGCGCTCGGCGCTGTAGCTCGCAGCTACACCATTGTTAAGTACCATCTGTGACTGATAGCTCGCCGACTTGCTGGTATTGACCAGCAGGAAGGCGTAGCCACCTCCTTGCGTGGCCCCATAGGCACGCACGGCCGGCACGCTGCTGGATACATTAATGGTATGCTCGCCTGCAGTGACGTACTTCGCGAGCAGTTCGAAAGCCCGGCCCTTCGGAAATACCGTGCCTTCCGGAGCACCATAGGTGGGACACGCATAGGGACCTGTGTCTCCGGCAGCGAAAAGGCCATATGAACCGAAGTCCTGCCAACCATAGGCCGCTACGCCTGGAGCGGGATCCGCCGTGCAGTTGTCGACCCCGACATGTGCCGCTGCAAGCGGCACGTCGGCCTTGATCAATTCGGCTACAATCATGGCATTGAACAGAGCATCAACGATGCTGACCAACTCGTGCCCGTTATAGCTGCCGCCGCTGTCTCGATCGAATTCGCTCAGGAAAATTTCCGCATCGGCGTGCCCGGAATTTGCCAGCAATGTTCGCGCCGCGGCGATATTGTTGACGAACTGGTCGATATTGCTTGTCAGATCAGCCGTATCGGAAGACATGTTGTTGTAGTTCGGATAATAGTGCAAATCGACGAAGTCGTATTTGGCATTGGTGAGGACCACGGGATCCCACGATGCGGAATCGCCATTGCCGAGAGCCATGTCGATGCCGACTTTGATCGTCGGATCTTGGGCCTTCATCATGGGATAGAACTTCTCGGCGACCGCCTTAGCATAGGCCGCTGGGTCGTACGGGTCCGGCGATGTCCAGCCTTCCTTTACCGGCAGGGGAAAATAGCGTTCATTCCCGACTGTCCAATATTTGATGCCGTACTTCTTCACCTTGTTGGCATAGTAGACCCAGTCGGCGGCTTCCTTCGGATTGCCGCGGCGTGTGCAATCCTGATTGGCCCCATAATTGACGGTGACCGCGATCTTTGCGTGAGAGGGCTTGCCGATCGTGTTCATCCATGTGTCGAAAGCCGTCTCGGGTGGTGCATAAAAATATGAGCAAGAACTAAACGTGTTTGTTTTCCAGTGAAACAGGTCGGATTGCCCGCCGCCGGGATAGCGCAGCAGGCCAATTCCGGCCTTGGCAAGCTTGGGCAGGTATTCCGAAAGCCCCGAGTGCCTCACCAATGTCGTCATCCCGACGCCGAGTTGCGTTTTCCGCATCGGCGCTTCGGCCTGATCGGCGTTGATGGTGATGGTAACGGGGTCGGCGCTACAGAAAGAGGCGGAAGAAAATATACTGAAGAACAACAGCGAGAGACAGACGCGCAATTTCATGAGCTGCACTCTTGGACAAGCGGCGTGGGTTGAATTGAGAAGGGGAGAGTTGTGTCGAGTTCCAACACATTCATATCCGACCTGGAGCTTGTCAACTCGCTTTCCGAAAGCAAGGGCATGGGCGCGCCGCGTAAATTGGAACACATACGGGCTGGTGAACACATTGTACTCATCACTTGAAAAGCATCGCACTACCGAACGCTTTTCGGTTCGTGTACTTGTGAATGGAGTGGTTCTCGGCCCCTTCGCTTCCACCGCATCTTCACCAGCTGCCCCATGCCCGACATCGTCACGTAGGCGTCCATCATGTCCGCGCCGCCGAAGCAGATGTTGGTGGTGAGCGGGTCGGGGAGGGGGATGAAATCGACCGGCTTGCCATCGGGTGACACCACGGCGATGCCGCCGTTCATCAGCGATGCGATGCACAGGTTGCCGTTCTCTTCGAGCGCCATCGAATCCCAGCAGGTGAACCCTGGCGGTCCCGCCAGATGCCGGCCCGGCAGCAGGCCCTCGCGCGCCACGACTCCGGGCGCCATGATCTTCCACGCCCAGATGTGGCCGGTGTCGGTTTCCGCCACATAGACCTCGCGGCCGTCAGGCGACAATCCGACGCCATTGGCGGTGACCAGCGGATAGACCACCTCGCGGATGAGTGAGCCATCGGCCTTGGCGTAATAGAGCCCGCCGCATTCCACATGCCGGGCGCGGCGCTTGCCATGGTCGCTGAAATAGAAGCCGCCGTGCGCATCGAAGACGATGTCGTTGGGACCGCTCAACGGAAAACCGTTGCAATTGTCATAGAGCCGCTCGACCTTGCCGGTGTCGATGTTCACCCGCTCGATGCGGCCACCGCTGTAGTCGTCCGGCGTGCCGGTGGGCCACAGCAACCCGTCGCGCCGCTCCCATGTGAAGCCGCCGCTATTGCAGATGTAGAGATGCCCGTCCGGACCCAGCGCCGCGCCGTTGGGACTGCCGCCGGGCGTGGCGATGACCTGCTTAACGCCTTGCGGCGAGATGCGCGACACCGTGCCGGCCGCCAGTTCGACAATGACGAGCGAGCCGTCCGGCATCCACACCGGCCCCTCGGGGAAGGCGAGGCCTTCGGTGATGACCGTGAAATCCGACATGTTCCACCCTCGCATTGGCTGCGAAGATCATCGCCGGATTCCACTGGGGCGTAAACAGTCTGATGCTGGGGTGGGGGATGCGGCGGATGCTGCCGATGGCCGACACCAGAGGCGAAGCTCCTGATGCGTGGTGTGCAGCATGACACCGGAGCCCTGCGAAAGCCGTGCAGGGCTTGCACGGCGTGATCTCCCGCTATCGCATGGCGGAACCCCTCAGATTGCAGATTGACAATAACTGACTGAACGGTTAGTTACTTGATATGACTGACCGTTCAGAAATTAACTTGCGGAGCCGGCGCCCCGCCGCCCGTCCCGCGGAAATTCTTGCCGCCGCCCTCGATCTGTTCGCAGAGAAGGGCTACGCCGCCACGCGCATGGAGGACGTAGCTTCACGCGCAGGCTTAAGCAAGGCTGCGATCTATCTGTATTTCAAAGATAAAATGTCACTCTTGACGGCGCTTGTTCAGGACATGGCCGGAGGCAATCTGGCCGTTGCGGCCGGCATGGCGCAACAGTTCGAGGGACCGATGTCCCCGCTCCTCCGCCAGGTTCTGATGTTCATGGCTGGACAGCTGCGCACGACCCGCTTTCCTGAACTTTTGAAGGTGATCATCTCCGAAAGCCGCGCCCATCCGGATATCGGCAAGCTCTACCTCGAAAACGTCATCGGCCGTGGCCTTCCGATCTTCGAGGACATTCTCCGCCGCGGCATAAAGGCCGGCGAGTTTCGCGACGTAGATCCGGCTTTGGCGGCGAAGGCCATGGTGGCGCCGATGCTGCTTGCCGCCTTCTGGAAAACCGCCTTTGAGCCGCTGGGAGCCGAACCGCTCGATATCGAGGCCTATGCCGCCCAGCATGTCGATATCTTCCTCAAGGGGGTCGCGGCATGAGACGCTTCGTCATCCCGGTCCTGATCGTCGCGCTCGCTGTCGGCGCCTTCTGGTTCCGCGGCCGCTGGCTGCCGCAGCCTCCGGGCTCCGATACGTATCTCGGATATGTTGAAGGCGAATCCATTCTCATCGGCGCCACGCAGGCCGGGCGGCTCAAGTCGGTTGCGGTCCGCAAGGGCGATGCCGTGAAGCAGGACCAGCAGCTCTTTGCGCTCGACGATGCCCAGGCGAGGGCGGAGGTGGCGCGCAATGAAGCCGCGGTGGCCACCGCGGAATCGGCCTATGCAAATCTTCTCACCGGCAAGCGGCCGCCCGAGGTTGAAGTCATCCGTGCACAGATCGATCAGGCGAGGGCCGCTCTCGATCTCGCACGCAAGGAATGGAGCCGGGCCGACAGGCTTGCCAACACCGGCACGGCCGCCGAATCCCGCCGCGATGCCACGGCCGAACAGGTTGCTGCTCTTGAAGCACGCCTGCGGGAATTGCAGGCGTCGGTGGAGGTCGCATTGCTTCCGGCCCGCGGCGATGAAGTCGCCGCTGCGGCCTCGCGCATTGATGAAGCGCGCGCCGGTGCCGATCTCGCCCGCCAGAAGCGCGCCGATCTTGCCTCGCTCGCACCGAAGGCGGCGCAAGTCGAGGACATCTATTTCGATGAGGGTGAATGGGTGAGCGCGGGTCAGCCTGTGGTCGCACTCCTCGCTCCCGAAAATATAACGTTGCGATTTTATGCGCCCGAGCCTGCCCTTGCCGCGGCGGTTCCGGGAGCCCGCATCACCTTCCACTGCGATGGCTGCGGCGAGGCCCGCACCGCGTCGATTTCCAAGGTGGCGGCAACACCCGAATTCACCCCGCCCGTCATCTATTCGCAGGGCGCCCGCGCCAAGCTGGTTTATCTCGTCGAGGCCAAACCCGATCAACTCGACAGCAAGCTGCGGCCCGGCCTTCCGATCGAAGTCGAGGCAATGAAATGATTGCGGATCCTGCCATCGACGTGAAGGGGCTGGTGAAGGTCTATGGAACGCGCACTGTGGTTGACCATGTCGACCTCACCATCGCAACGGGCCGCGTCTGCGGGTTCCTCGGTCCAAACGGTTCCGGCAAGACGACGACCCTGCGCATGATCTGCGGGCTTCTGACGCCTGATGGCGGCACGGGGAGGTGTCTCGGCCACGACATCATCGCCGAGCGCGATGCCGTGAAGCGGCAGGCGGGTTATATGACCCAGCGTTTCGGTCTCTACGAGGATCTGACGATCCGCGAAAATCTGGATTTCGTCGGCCGCCTCTACCGCCTGAACAATTTGCGCGGCCGCGTCGACCAGTCGCTGGAACGCCTCGGCCTCGCGACACGGCAGCATCAACTGACGGGATCGCTCTCGGGTGGCTGGAAGCAGCGCCTGGCATTGGCGGCCTGCGTGCTGCATGAACCAAAGCTGCTGTTGCTGGATGAGCCGACTGCCGGCGTCGACCCCAAGGCGCGCCGCGCATTCTGGGACGAGATTCACGCGCTCGCCGCGCAGGGCATCACCGTGCTGGTCTCTACACACTACATGGACGAAGCCGAACGCTGTCACGAGATCGCCTATATCGCCTATGGCAAACTCATGGCGCGCGGCACGACGGAAGAGGTCATCCGGCAATCAGGCCTCTTTGCCATGGTCGCCACGGGTGCGGGAGCCGACCGGCTGGCGCCGATGTTACGGGATGCGCCCGGCATCACGGCGGCCGCTGCATTTGGCGCCACATTGCATGTTTGCAGTCCCGACCGCGAGGCGTTGATGCGCGCCATTGATCCCCTTCGGCGTGACGGGCTTCAATGGGATGAGGCCGCCCCGACATTGGAGGATGTGTTCATCCACCTGATGGGCCAGGCTCAAGACAACGCGATGGCGGCGTAAATCATGCAGTTCCTCAGCCGCCTCTGGGCGATGATCGTGAAGGAGGCCCTGCAGCTCCGCCGTGACCGGCTGACCTTCGGCATGATGTTCGGCATTCCCATCATGCAGCTGGTGCTGTTTGGTTTCGCCATCAATGCCGATCCCAAGGCCTTGCCGGCCGCCATGCTGTCGTCCGATCACACGGCGATCACACGTTCCCTCATCAGTGCAATTGTCAACACGGGTTACTTCCAGGTCATTCGCGAGGCTGCCTCGGAACGAGAGGCCGACGAACTCTTGCAGCGAGGCGAGGTGCAATTCGTGATCACCGTTCCCGGTGGCTTCACCCGCAAGCTGATCCGCCGGGAGCAGGCCCAGATTGCAGTGGAGGCCGATGCGACGGATCCGGCGACCACGGGTCCCGCGATTGCCGCCGTGGCACAAGCCGTAACGCAGACGCTCGCACGGGAACTCTCGGGCTCACTTGCGCAATACCGTCCGGGCCCAAGCCCCGTCGATGTGGTTCTCCATCGGCGTTACAACCCGGAAAGCATCACCCGCTACAACATCGTGCCAGGTCTTCTGGGCATCATCCTCACTATGACCATGGTGATGATGACGGCCCTTGCCGTGACCCGCGAATACGAGCGCGGCACGATGGAAAATCTCCTGGCCATGCCGGTGCGCCCGATCGAAGTTATGGCCGGAAAGATCGCACCTTACATCATCATCGGTGCCGTGCAGGTTGCGGTCGTTCTCGCCGCGGCCCGTCTGCTGTTTGATGTGCCGTTTGCCGGAAGCATCGCGCTCTTCGGCATTGCGACTCTGCTCTTCATCACGGTCAATCTCGCCATCGGATTCACCTTCTCAACCATTGCCCGCAACCAGTTGCAGGCCATGCAGATGTCGTTCTTCTTCCTCATGCCCTCGATCCTGCTGTCCGGCTTTGCCTTCCCGTTTCGCGGCATGCCCGGCTGGGCCCAGGTTATTGGAGAGATCTTGCCTGCGACGCATTTTCTCAGAATCGTCCGTGGACTGATGCTTAAGGCGGCGGAGTTGAATCAGGTGGCGGGCGAACTCGCAGTATTGGCCTTGATGTTGATTCTGGTCTCTACGGTTGCTGTCGCTCGCTATCGTGTGACCCTGGATTGAGTGGGGAAGGTGCGGCCGGCTCAAGGACCGTTAAGTACTCTTTATGTGAAAGTGTTTTATTCTTCGGGATCATTGGGTGGAACGTCCGGAGGCCGGACAGGGGAAATGGTTTAGACGATGGCGGCGGGCGTCCATTGGATCAAAGACGGCAAGCTCAAGGATCCTCCGACAAACGGCGGACCGGGAGGTCTTGACGAGCGCATGCTGCTGCACCGTGAAGGCTATGTGAAGGTTCTCGAAAGCGAGTCCGGCACGATTGTCCGCTGGGCGATGTTCACGTCAAACTGGGCCTCGCTGTATTTTGTGATGGAATGGATCCACGGCACGCTCGGTCCCTATCAACTGCAATATTATTCCGCCGGCTGGTTCACCGAGCGCTTTGAGCAGGCCTGGGAGGCCAGCGACCGCATTCACCAGCTGATCTACAAGAGCGACGTTCACCTCTCGCAGACGGTTTACATCCAGGAGGCGAATGAAAATGGTGACGACGTGCCGCTGCTTCTGAAGCAAGCGCTGCGCGAGAACGCCATGGATGAAGATCACTCCATTGACTGCCTCTATGATGCCACGTCACAAAAGTTTCAGGTGTCGCGCGTTGGACCAAAGTCGACAATTGCACAGGTCTATGGCCTGAGCCCGGTGTCCTATCCGTGCCTGACTGGACACTCCTTCGACCACGCCGTGAGCCGGATCTATCCGGACGTCATCCGCACTGGAACGCCGCACTACGATCACATCTATGCGGCCATGTCCTCGCCCACTGGCGACGTGTACTGGATCCCCTATCAGCGAGTCGTGCTGCCCCTGAAAATGGGCCGCAACAAGCGCGGCGTCCGCGTCGTTACAGAGCTGACGAAGGTTGATATTTCGGTTCTCTAGCCGTCAGTTCGGCGATCATGAATTCGAGATGCCGGCGTTCGGCGATACCGATCCATTCATTCTGCTCCGCCCCTGTCGGCTCCCAACTCCAGCGCAGGAAGCTGCTCTCGATGTGAACGTATCCGGAGCGTACGAAATGGCCGCGGGTTGCCATCGCCTTGCTGCCGAGCGCCCATAGCGCTTCGGGCTGCCACTTCATGAGGGCCAGGATCATGCCGAAGCGCGTGAAGGTTTCGAAGACGCCCTTGTGGTGTTTGTCGATCCACAATTCGCCATGATATGCAACCGGCCCCTGGATCAACGACGTGGCCGAGTGATCCGGCACGTGCGGCGCGTCCGGAATGAGCAGTTCCTTGCGCTTGGCATAGAGGCCCATCATCCAGCCCAGCGCCCATTCCGCCAGGCTGGGATCGGCCTCGTCGAGCCGGAAGGCCTGCAATGCAGAGATTTCGCCCTTGCCGTCCCTGGCGCACATCCAGAAGGCGCGTTCGTTGAGGTGGCGGTTCACATCGGTGTCGAACATCGGTGAGGGAGGTGAGTTGCGCACCCGCATGCGATGTTCGGCAAAAACGGAGAAATCGATGCTGGTTTCAAAGTGATAGTTCTGGGCAGCCGCCGTCGCACGCAGGTGATTGATCGCATCGACGGCTTTGAGCGGATCGCTCAGGCCAGCGGGCGCCAAGAGAGGTCTGGCGCCCTGGGTACCCTTTACATGCACATACATTCGACTTCGACCCCAACTCTGATACTGACTCCCAAGCCACCCGGCCCTCCGGCACCGCAGGTCACCTGTGCGGCACACAATGGGCTGGATTCAGTGCCGCCAATTTGAGTAGATTAGCGGAAACAAGCTTAGCACCCCATTAACGTTGAGTAGAGTTATCTAAATTAACGTCAACGTCAAGTATGGATGGCAATCGTCAACCGGATATCGGCAGGTTTGAGGGAAGGCTTGCAGAAACAGGAACGGCGCGGCCCGTTTGTCACGATTCCTGATGCACTGTTTCCCGGGCCCCCGGCATCCTGACCGAACCGACCCGCCACCAGCTGTGAATGATGAGCGTGGTGATCACGATGCCCCCGCCAATCAGCACTGCTGAACTTGGAACCTCACTGAAGATCATCCAGATCCAGATCGGCGTCAGGACCGTTTCGAGCATGAAGAACATGCTCACATCGGCTGTGGGTAGATAGCGCGGCCCGCTGGCCAGCATGACCGTGGCGAGTGGGATGGCGATCAGGCCATTCAGGCCCAGCCACACCCACGCTGGGATGCCAAGCGCACCACTGACGAGGAGAGCCGGGACCGAAGCGCCGAAAAACACCAGGGCCACGATCGCCGATGCCAGGTTGCCGAGAGCCAGGCTGGTGGCGATCTTGCGGCCCGTCGCCCGCACGACGGTGAAGGCCGTTGCAGAACAGAAGGCCGACAGCAGCGCCAGCAAGCTCGCCCAGGGACTGGCCGCTGACATTCCATCCCAGGCAATGATTCCGACCCCGAAGAAGGCGAAGTAGACTGCGAACCAGGTGTAGGAATGGATCCGCTCGCCGAGAACGGCGCGCGACAAGAGCGCGGCAATGACCGGGGTGAGCGCAATGATGAAGACGACATTGGCGGCATTCGTTTGCATGATCGCGCTGATGTAGGCGATGTTGCCGATGGTGCTCGTGAGGGCAACCAGAAGTCCTGCCTTGCCGGCGATAAAGGGTGCCGCTTCGCCGCGCCGGCGCGAAATCAGCCATGCAAAGGAAATGGCGATGAAAAGGAACGAGCCGCGGGCGAAAACCATGGTCCACGGCTCGGCTTGCGACAGGCGCAGAAGGGGGAGATCAATCGTGAACAGCAAACCGCCGAGAGCGGTAACCAGATAGGCAAAGCGAACCTGCCTCGCTGTCGGGTAAGACGTTAACGACATAATGGCCTTTGCGCTATTTGCCCTGCGAGGCACCAATCAAACTGGATTCTATCCTTGCGTCAAACAAATTTCCCTTGACGTAAAGCGTAGGGCAGCTTCCGTAGCGGAGAGTCAATGCAGTATCGATTAAGAAAGGGTTACGGCGCCGCCCGGTGCAAGACCCAGCCTTCTGCCGTCAGGCGTTCCTGAGGCAGGAATCGCGACTTGTAATCCATCTTGCGGGAGCCGCGCACCCAATAGCCGAGATAGAGGTAGGGAAGCCCCAGCCGCTTCACCCGCGCCATGTTGTCGAGGATCATGAAGGTCCCGAGGCCGCGGTGCTGTTGTTCGGGATCATAGAAACTGTAGATCATCGAAATACCGTCGCCCAGGATATCGATCAGCACGGCGGCGAGCAATTCACCGGGAGCGCCATCCAGTCCCGCGAGCCGGTATTCGACCAGCCGGCTGTCGACGAAATTGTCATCCACCATGGCGGAAAAATCGAGCACCGACATGTCTGCCATGCCGCCGTCGCCGTGGCGCGAGTCGATGTAGCTGCGAAACAGCCCGTAGTGCTCGCTGGTGGCATGCGACCGGACAACGGAGCTGGTGAGATCCTCATTGGCCTTCACCGTGCGGCGCAGGTTGCGGCTCAACTCGAAGGTGTTGACTGGGACCCGCACGGAGACGCAGGCCGCGCAACCGTCACACGCGGGCCTGTAGGCGATGTTCTGGCTGCGGCGGAATCCGCCTTGCGACAGTTGCGTGTTGAGGCTTCGCGCATCCTGGCCGACCAGATGGGTGAATACCTTCCGCTCCACCCGGCCCGCCAGATAGGGGCAGGGCGACGGTGCAGTGATGAAGAACTGGGGAAAATTCCGCCGTTCGATGCTCAACTGTCCGTGCTCCGCAAAACCATTCCCCATAATGACGCGCGCCGCGCCACATTCAAGAGGTTTGCGGGCGTCGGTCCACCTGAATTGATTTTGCCGCCGCGATCCCTTACGACAGCGCATCGTTTGAGAGGAAATCGGCATGCGCGCGGCTTGGATTGGATTGGGTGTGATGGGCTATCCGATGGCGGGCCATCTGGTCACGCGCGGCAGTGTCGATATGACCGTGTACAATCGCACCGGTGCCAAGGCTGCCAAGTGGGTGGAAACCTTCAAGGGCCGCGCCGCTGTTACGCCTGCCGCCGCAGCGAAGGATGCCGATGTGGTCTTTGCCTGCGTCGGCAATGACGATGATTTGCGGCAGGTCACCATCGGCTCCGATGGCGCTTTCAACAGCATGAAGCCCGGCGCACTGTTCATCGATCACACCACTGCATCCGCCAGCGTGGCCCGCGAACTGCATGCGGCGGCGAAGGCCAGGGGGCTGGGATTTGTCGATGCGCCGGTGTCGGGAGGTCAGGCCGGGGCAGAGAATGGCATGTTGACGGTGATGTGCGGCGGCGATGAAGCCGACTATGCCCGTGCTGAACCGCTGATCGTGCATTTCTCCAAAATGCGAAAACTTCTGGGACCGGCAGGATCTGGACAGCTGGCCAAGATGTGCAACCAGATTGCCATCGCTGGACTCGTGCAAGGCCTGGCGGAAGCGGTGAACTTCGGCATGAAGGCCGGCCTCGATATGGAAGCCGTGGTGGACGTGATCTCCAAGGGAGCCGCCGGCTCCTGGCAGATGGAAAACCGTCACAAGACCATGATCGCCGGCAAATTCGATTTCGGCTTCGCTGCCGACTGGATGCGCAAGGATCTTGGAATCTGCCTCGACGAGTCGCGCCGCAACGGCGCGCCATTGCCGGTGACGGCCCTTGTCGACCAGTTCTACGCCGAAGTGCAGAAGCTGGGCGGCGGGCGCTGGGATACCTCGAGCCTCATCGCAAGGTTCCAGAACCTCGACAAGAAATAGCTGCTGCAATCGGGCTTCAGTTTCAGCCCACTTCCGACATCACGATCAGACCGTGTAAGGCGAAGACCGTTGCCCGCGCTCGAACGGGCAAAGGTCTGTTGCCGTCACTTAACTTATGATAAGCTCCGCGATGGGGACGTGCTTCCTTGGCTCTCATGTACCGGGGTACAGTCATCATGGCCAGCACTCAAGACGAAGCCGACATCGACAATTCTACTGCAAGTGGCAATCCTCTCATCGACGGTTTGCTGTCTGAATTCCACTGGTCGCTTCTCGCGCGCGAAAATTTCCAGTTCACAATGCCGGACGATGACAGCGATTTCCGCGACACGCGGGACTTGCTGATCAACGACTACCCGGACAACAACTATCTTGAAGTTTTCACGATGCCGCTGTTCATGCAGTCGGCGATCAGGGCGGCAATCTCCGAGTACAATCTCATCCTCAACTTCACCATTTCAGAACAGGGCGACAACGACGTCGATACGCAGCTGAGATATTCGATCTCGGATCTCACGAACACCAAGCCGACCGATACGCCGCCCGCCTATGGAAATTTCCCATACGATGATAGTCAGGGGGAAGAAAATCCGGATTACACTCTGGACGAATTGAACTGGATGTCGGGCGACATCTTTTTCAATGTCGACAACTTCCTGAATGCCGACAATGCCCTCATGGTCGGAACCTACCAGTATCACACGATCCTGCACGAGACCGGACACGCGCTCGGATTGAAGCATGGTCACTCCACGGATTTCGGAAGGAACGCACTCCCCACGGCGTTCGACTCCATGGAATTCTCGGTCATGACCTACAGGGGATTCATCGGGGAGGGCCTGAAGGGCGGCTACCAGGTGCGCAATGGCGACTACGCCCAAACCCTGATGATGCTCGATATTCAGGCGCTCCAGTACATCTATGGAGCGGACTACACGACGCACGCGGGAAGCACGACCTATGAGTTCGCGACCGACGGGACCTACACGATCGATGACGTGGACCAATGGCGCACGCGCACTGGCACAATCTTTCTGACGATATGGGATGGAGGCGGCGAGGATACGTATGATTTCTCGGCCTTCGCCGGCAATCAGCAGATCGACCTGGAGCCCGGCGGCTGGACCAATGTCGGATCAAACCTGGCCAGGCTCGGCAAAAACTTCGCCACCGACCCGCTGCAGCTTGCGCGCGGCAACGTGTTCAACGCGCTGATGTTCAATGACAACACCAATTCCCTGATCGAGAATGCGATCGGCGGCTCCGGCAATGACTCGATCTCCGGCAACATCAAGGACAACAAGTTGGTGGGTGGCGGCGGCGGGGACAGCATTCTGGGGAAGATCGGACAGGATACGCTGACAGGCGGCGACGGAGACGACGAATTGTTCGGCGGCACCGGCCGCGACCTGCTGATTGGTGGACGGGGCGGTGATCTTCTCAACGGCGGCGATGATTTCGACACCGTCGTCTACAACAGTTCCGCCGGAGAGACGGTTACCATCACGCCGACTGGCAATCCCAAGGATGGTGTCTGGAATGTGACCGGGCCAGACCAGGCGGCCGGCGACATATTGGCGAGAATTGAGTCCTTCAAGTTCGGCAATGGCAGCGACACCGTTACGCTGGTCAACGGCAAGGGCCAGACGGCCGTCTGGATTGATGGATCGGGCGGCGACGACAGGATAACCGGAAGCGCCGGTGCCACCGACAAGGACTTCCTCATCGGCGGCGCTGGCAGCGATACGCTGGAGGTGCAGGCCGGCTCGTTCGAGGTCTATGGCGGCAGCCGCACGGCCGGCGGCGCCGACTGGATTGAAAAAGCCAGCGACAACGATCTGCTCATTCTCGACCGTTCGGGCTATGGCGCGAACTATACCTTGTTCCGGCTCAGTGAGGGCCTCGAACTTGGCAAGTTCTTCAGCTTCGATGACAACTCGACGGCACGCGGCATTGCCCGCGTCCATTACACAGGCTCGGACTTCAGTGACACCGTCGATGGCGGTGTGCGCGACGACATCCTGCTCGGCGGTGGCGGGTCAGACAATCTTCTCGGCGGCGATGGCAATGACTTTATCAATGGCCAAGCCGGCATCGACAGCCTGTCGGGCGGAGATGGCGACGACACCATCATTGGCAACCTGGGTGATAATACCATATTCGGAGGGGCAGGCGACGACACCATCAACTGTCCCGGTGCTGCCGCATTGGGTGGATTGGGCAACGATGTCATCACCGGCGGAGATTTCGACGAACGCTTCGAGGGGAACGAGGACAACGACCGCCTGAACGGCGGCGGCGGCGTCGATCAGCTTGTCGGCGGTCCCGGCAACGACACGATCGAAGGCGGCAGTGGAGGGGATTTCCTGGGCGGTGGCGGCGACATTGACGAACTGAGTTATTCGCAATCGAACGCCCGGGTTATCGTCAATCTTCAGACGTTGACCGCGACTGGTGGTGATGCGACAGGGGATGTAATCTCGGATTTCGAGAATCTCGCGGGCTCGAAGTTCAACGATCAGCTGACCGGCAATGACGGCCAGAACCGCCTGAAGGGCGATCTTGGCAACGACCAGCTGACTGGCGGCGGCGGCAATGACCGCCTGTTTGGCGGAGGCGGCGATGACCGCTTCATCTTTGGCAATCAGAATTTCGGCAAGGACCAGATAGCCGATTTCGAGAACGGCGCCGACCGCATCGACCTGCGTGGCTCGGGCCTGACCTTTGCGTCATTCACCGAGGCGCAGGTGGGCACATCAACCGTTCTGACGCTGATCGGCAACGCCGATGTCTCGATCACCCTGCTCAAGACGGATTCCAGCACGGTCACTCAGGCTGACTTTTTGGTGTGACGAAATTGGGTGGAGGCCCCGTGCGGCGAAACGGGGACTGAGACGGTGAAGTCTATTCGCGCAGCGCCTTTGCCACGTCCACTGCGAAGTAGGTGAGGATGCCGTCGGCTCCTGCGCGCTTGAAGGCCATCAGGGCTTCGGGGATGACCTTCTTCGGGTCCAGCCAGCCATTGTTGCAGGCGGCCATGATCATCGCGTATTCCCCCGACACCTGATAGGCGAAGGTTGGTATACCGAAGGTTTGTTTTACGCGCGCGACAATGTCGAGATAGGGGAGGCCTGGCTTGACCATCACCATGTCCGCACCCTCGGCGATGTCGAGGGCCACTTCGCGGATGGCTTCATCGGTATTGGCCGGGTCCATCTGATAGGTGCGCTTGTCGCCAACCAGCGTGCCTGACGAACCAACCGCATCGCGGAACGGGCCGTAGAAGCCGCTGGCATATTTGGCGCTGTAGGCCATGATCTGCACGTGCTGCAGTCCCTTGCCCTCCAGTGCCGCGCGGATGTGGGCAATGCGGCCGTCCATCATGTCCGATGGTGCGATGATGTCGCAACCGGCTTCGGCCTGAACGAGGGATTGCTTGACCAGCGCGTCGAGCGTCAGGTCGTTGACGATATCGGCGCCCTGCATCAGACCGTCGTGGCCGTGGCTGGTATAGGGATCCAGCGCCACGTCGCACATGATGCCGATGTCGGGCACCGCCTTGCGGATGGCCCGCACCGCCTGGCACACAAGATTGTCCGGATTGAAGGCTTCGCGCGCATCGGCCGTGCGGAGCGAGGACGGCGTGTTGGGGAACAGGGCAACGGCCGGAATGCCAAGTTCGGCGGCTTCCTCCACCTTGCTGACGAGCAGGTCCACCGAATAGCGGGTGACGCCCGGCATCGAGGTTACCGCCTCGGTACGGTTCTGGCCTTCGATGACGAACACCGGCCAGATGAAGTCTGACGCCAGCAGGCTGTTCTCGCGCACCAGGGCGCGTGACCATGCGGTGCGGCGGTTGCGGCGCATGCGGATGGCGGGAAACTGCGGGGCGGGATGCTGGTGTGTTGTCATGAGCCTGTGCATAACAAGAGTTGGGGCAAGGGCGCAACCGGCAGGCGGCGCATGGCTATTTGCAGATCCGGTAGTCGCCCCGCCGCCGCAGCACGTCGACGTGGAAATGGTCGCCATGATAGCGGTCCGAACCGGGACCCAACACGGTGCTGAAGAATGAGCAGGCGTCTTTGCGGATATCGCCGAGGAAGGAACCGCTCCTCGACAAGCCAATGGACGCCAGCAATCCTTCGCCCCAGCTGCCGCTCACCGCGACCGCATCGGACCGGGCAAATGAAAATCCGGACATGTCGATGGCATTGGCGCGGCCATGCTCGCTGAGCTTGCCGGACCGGGCGTTGTTGCGGCGCCGGCAAACATAGGATGCCGCAACATGGATTTCCGTCACCTTGGTCTTGAGGCGGCGCCTGGCTGCCGGCTGAACTCCGGTGGTGACCCAGTCATAAAGAGCCTTCGCCACGTCGCAGTTGACGACGGCCGGGGGCGTGAGGACGACCCCGGCAACCTGGCTCAGTTCGATGGGCGCCGCAGTGCCGCAACCGCCCGCCCGGCCGATCGCCGGTTGCAGCGCATAGACGACATCGAGGCCGGAGAGTGCCGTTCGGCAGGATGACACCGCTTCGGACCGCGCCGCGGCGGACCAGGCGCCCGCCGATTGTCCATCGTCATCCGGCAATGCGGCGGGGGCCTTGGATGCGGCGCGCCGGGGATTGGGACGCGGAATCGGGATCATGTCTGTTCCGATCTCACGGGGCGTGGCGGGCTTCGCACGCGGCTTGGGCACGCCCCCCTCAACCGGCGCGATCAACACAACGAGACACAGCGAGGCGATGACGGAACGGCATGTCATGGCATCACTATCGCGCCCCGTCAGGCGTCTTGGCAAGGCCGGGTTAACCATAGGGCATGAAAGCGCTTCGCATTTGAATCAAATTAAACCTGGCAACGCTTACCCTTCTCCGCAAATTCGGAGTTGTTTTGCAATGATGACGGCGCGACTGACACATCTTCTCGTGACTTTTCCTTTGGTGGCGTTGCCGGTTGCCGCCATGACCGTAAGTGGGGCACATGCGTCAGGTGCCGCCGCGGAGGCCGTCCGCATTCTCACCCGGGCGCAGGCCGCCAACGACAAGTGCACCATCCTCTCCCCCGCCGAGCGCAATGAACTGCAGCGCTATGCCGCCCGCGCCGAAATCGCCGCGACCAGTCAGGGCGCAGTGAAGTCGGCCAAGGCTGCCGCGGCCGCCGGCAAGGCCGATGGCGCAGGCGTGACATGCTCGCCGGACACCCAGGCGGATGTTCGCGAAACGCTCGACGCTGCGCGCCAGGCCATTGCCGCGAGCAAGCGCCCCGCAACCGGTGCGCCGCAGACAGAGCGCCGGAAGCGCCGCCAGGTCGAGCGTGTCGAGACCCGTGCGGGTGAACCTGTCCGCCATGGCGGCGACGGCCTCGGATTCTACACCAGGGTGGTGCGGGCCTATTATCTTGAGCGCCAATGCAAAAGCTTGTCGCAGTCCGACGCCCGGCGCTTCTGGCGGGGCATTGTGGATCTGCATAATGTAACCGTGGCTGCCAATGGCAAGCGTGCAGTGGCCCGGGTGATGGCCAGCGCCGAGAGCGGCGCCGGCGGGAGTTCGTGCGGTCAGAATGTCGAGGCGCAGATCAGGCGGGGATACGAAGAGGTTGTGAGCCGATAGCGGCCAAGCTCCACAGGGGATGGAGCTCTGATGCGCGGGGAAACGGGTGGGGCCGTTTTCCCGCGCATTTTATTTTGAGCAATGCCAGACCGGCCACCTCGGGCCCTAATCCGTTCCGTGGCAATTGAACGAGTTCTGAAAGACTTTGTAAACGCTACCGCTCATTGAGCCAAACAACTGAAATTATAAGGATAAATTTACTCAAGCTATTGAGGCCGTTTTAAGCCGCCGCGAAGTAGTGTCGTAACGATAGGGGAATGGACAAAGAAGCCAGCCCCGCTTCAAGGGTAAGGTGGATCAAAAATGCGTACTGAAGTGATGGGGGCATTGCGCCCGCAGACGGTCGAGCCTGCTCGGCATCCGGTCAAGTCGAAATATCTCGAGGCGCTCAACCTCATCGAGCGCCTGCATCGCCGCCTTCTCGATGTCATCAAGGATGACTTCGAGCGCAACGGCGAACCGGAAGTCAATCCGGTTCAGGCGCTGTTGCTGTTCAACATTGCCGATTCCGAATTGACCGCCGGCGAATTGAAGACCCGCGGTCACTATCAGGGGTCGAACGTATCATACAACCTCAAGAAGCTGGTCGAGGCCGGTTACGTTCATCACGAGCGCTCGGCGACCGACAAGCGTTCGGTGCGCGTGCGCCTGACGCCCAAGGGCCAGTCCATCCGCAATCGCGTCGACGCGCTCTATAACCGCCAGATGCAGGCGGTGGAGCAGGTCGTCGGGCTCAATGGCGACGAACTGGAGCGCATCAACAAGGCATTGACCCGCCTCGAGCGCTACTGGACGGACCAGATCCTCTACAGGCTTTAATCGACCAACCCTGCAAACGGTGCTGACGGGCCGTGCTGTGGCAGAAATGCCGCGGCGCGGCTCTGAAGTTTTGGGCTATTGCCTTTTTGATCGGCCCCATCGCATTCTTGCCGCAATTGAACGGCTTCTCGTGGCTGCAATGTGGCCGGCTTTTGACGAGTCGTAGCCTGACTGTTATGAAAACCTGTTCTGGCCGCCTGGCCGGATGGACCATGTCAGTCTGGCGTAACTTTTGGGTTGTGAGGTTGTTGATGGCTTTCGGTGGTATGGCGCGGTCGATGCGGCAGATGAAATCAGTGTCTTTGGCCGCGATGTTGGCCTGCTGTATCACTCTCGTTGCTGCCCCTGCAGCCATGGCAGGCAGCGGTGAGCCTGCCAGCAACGTCTTCCGCAAGAAAGTCACCGAGAGCCACGCCCCGGCGGCCCAGAACTGGAGTCACGGATCAGCGATGGTCGGCAAGGCGACGACCGTCTCGCGTGTCGTCAATGATGGCTCGGTGAGCCCTTTCCTCGCGCCCGACAGTTCGGCCAGCATGCAGAAGGTGGCCGACAAATACGCGGCGATCGTCTCGGCCGGCGGCTGGCCCAAGGTGCCATCGGGCAAGTTGAAGAAGGGCTCGACCGGCAAGGCGGTCGGTGTGCTCAACAAGCGGCTCTTCATCGAGGGTTATCTGCGCGCCGAAGCAACATCGGGCGAATATGCCGAAGTCTATACGACCGCGACCGAGGATGCGGTCAGCCGCTTCCAGAGCAACAACGGACTGGCCGTTACCGGTGCAATCGACGGCCCGACCCTGAACCAGCTGAACGTGCCCGCCGAGAAGCGGCTGTCCACCATCCGCGCCAATATCCCGCGCATTGCCGAATACGCGAAGGATCTCGGCAGCCGCTATGTCGTGGTCAACGTTCCCGCCCAGCAGATCGAGACGGTCAGCGACGGCAAGGTCTACTCCATTCACAATGCCATCGTCGGCCGGCCGTCGCGGCCGACGCCGGTGGTGATGACGCCGTTGACCATCGTGCGTTTCAATCCCTACTGGAACGCGCCCCCGTCGATTGTCGAGAAGGACATCGTTCCGCGCATGATGTCGTCAGGCGCGTCGAAGGTCATGGCTGACATGAACATGAAGATCTTCAAGGGCGTCGGCGGACCCGAGGTTGATCCGAACTCGGTGAAATGGCGCAACGTGGTGGTGGATGACTATCATTTCCGCCAGGAGCCGGGCGGCAGCAACGCCATGGCGACCGCCAAGATCGAGTTCACCAGCCCGTTCGGAATCTATTTGCACGACACGCCGGAACCGCAGCTGTTTGGATCGGGCGAACGCCTGTTCTCGTCGGGCTGTGTGCGCGTGCAGAATGTCGCGACACTGATCAACTGGATTCTGCAGGGTCAGGACGGAATCGACTCCTCGCGGATTGCCGAACTGGCGGACACCAAGGAACGCCTCGACACGCCGATCGCCAACGCGCCGCAGCTGCGGGTGGCCTATCTGACCGCCTGGCCGACGGCCGATGGCGTGGCGGCCTTCCGCCGCGACGTGTATGAACTCGATGGCACCGGCTTCGTCGTCGGTCAGCCGCTGCCGGTGGGCGAATCCCAGGGTGGCCAGCGTTTCGTGCTGAAACCCATCCCGCGCTCGCTTGAGGCCGTCGATTCGGACGAAGCCTTCGGCTTTGCCTCGTTGTTCCGCTCCAGCCGTAACACCGACAAGCAGGACTCTACGGCAATGGCCGGGCGCAGAAGCAAGTCGAGCGACAGCCTGCTGCCGGGCAGCAAGACGACCAAGACCACAGCCAAGGACGGAGAGGCGGGCAAGTCGAAGACCGTGCGGACGGCCAGCGGAAAGAAGCCTGGGAAATTCATGGTCCGCAATGGCAACAGCGACAAGGAGGCAAACTTTGCCCATATGTTTGCTGCACAGGACAGCTCCGCCAAGAAGCCGCTGAAAAAGAGCGGCGCCAAGACGAAGTCCAAGACCACCCTGGCTAGCAAGACCGCGGGGAAGACATCGGACAAGAGCAAGACCGCCAAGGCGGAGACGGACAAGACCTCTACCGCCAAGAAGGTTGTGAAGAAGGACGAGACGACGGTCGCCGCCAAGAAGCCGGAGACGGCGGCCAAGACGGCTGCAAAGACGGCAGCCGCCGATGCCAAGTCGGCAACCGACGCGAAGGCCAAGAAGCCAGCCGCAACGGCGACCGCCAAGAAGCCGGCGACGGCCCAGTGCAAGCCCGGAACGGATGGCAAGCTTCCTTCCGGCTGCAAGACACCCTCAACCGCCAAGAAGCCGGAACCCAAGCCCGAAAAGACTGCTTCCGCCGCCAACTGAGGCAGATAGATCTGCAAAGCTCTGCTGGCGTGACGGTTTGCAACATCAGCCTGCCGTTTGCCGTCAGCTTTCCATGTGACGAAAGGTGTAGCTGGACCTCAGTTCAGCAATCTGTCATGTGCGTTCAAAATTCGGGTGGAGGGGATTCAAATGGCGAAGAAGTCCGTGAAGAAAGCCGTCAAGAAGGCCGCAGTGAAGTCGAAGGCGCCGGCTGCAAAGAAGACTGCCAGGAAAGCTGTGAAGAACTCTCCGGCCAAAGCCTCCGGTCCGAGGCCGCTGTTTCCCGGCTTCTTCACCGAAGCGCTCGCCCGCAGTGATGCAAAGGTCGCCAAGGCTATCGCTGCCGAGCTTGGCCGTCAGCAGCATGAAATCGAGCTGATCGCTTCCGAGAACATCGTCTCGAAGGCGGTGATGGAAGCACAAGGCTCGATCATGACCAACAAGTATGCGGAGGGCTATCCGGGCCGCCGCTACTATGGCGGCTGCCAGTTTGTCGACGTGTCCGAGAATCTGGCGATCGAACGCGCCAAGGAGTTGTTCCAGTGCGATTTCGCCAATGTGCAGCCGCATTCGGGCGCCCAGGCCAATCAGGCGGTGTTCTTCGCGCTGATGCAGCCGGGCGACACCTACATGGGCCTCGACCTGGCCTGCGGTGGTCACCTCACTCACGGCTCGCCGGTCAACCAGTCCGGCAAGTGGTTCAACGTCTCGCCTTACAAGGTGCGCGAGGACAACCACCTCATTGACTACGACCTGCTGGCCTCGCATGCACTCGACATCAAGCCGAAGCTGATCATCGCCGGCGGCTCGGGCTATCCGCGCACGCTGGATTTCAAGCGCTTTCGCGAAATCGCCGATTCCTGCGGCGCCTACCTGATGGTCGACATGGCGCATATTGCCGGCCTGGTGGCCGGTGGCGTCCACCCCACACCGCTCGACTACGCGCATGTGGTCACCACCACCACCCACAAGACGTTGCGTGGCCCGCGTGGTGGCATGATCCTCAGCCGAGATGTCGATCTCGGCAAGAAGATCAACTCATCGGTGTTCCCCGGCCTGCAGGGCGGACCGCTTGAGCACGTCATCGCCGCCAAGGCCGTCGCCTTTGGCGAGGCACTGAAGCCGGCGTTCAAGAAATATGCGAAGGCCGTGGCCGACAACGCCAAGGTTCTGGCCCAGTCGATGCTGGACGGTGGCTGTGATCTCGTCTCGGGCGGCACCGACACGCATCTGATGCTGGTCGACCTGCGCAAGAAGGGCGTCACCGGCAAGGCTGCCGAACAGGCGCTGGGGCGTGCCTTCATCACCTGCAACAAGAACGGCATTCCCTTCGATCCCGCCCCTTTCACGATCACCAGCGGCATCCGCCTCGGCACGCCCGCCGGAACGACGCGCGGCTTCGGGCCGCATGAGTTCCGGGAAGTGGGCTCGCTCATCACCGCGGTGCTTGACGGTCTGGCGGCACATGGCGAGCAGGGCAATGCGAAGGTTGAAAAGTCGGTTGCAAAGCGGGTGAAGGCGCTGACGGCGCGTTTCCCGATCTATTAGTTGGCGGCCGGGCTTGACCCGGCCCGTCCAACTCCGCAAGAGATTGGGCGGCCGCGATTCCGGAGACCCTAGACCTTGCGCTGTCCTTTTTGCTCGAACGAAGAAACCCAGGTGAAGGACAGTCGTCCAACCGAGGACGGCACCGCCATCCGCCGGCGCCGTTACTGCCCGGATTGTTCGGGCCGCTTCACCACCTTTGAGCGCGTGCAGCTGCGTGAACTGATGGTGGTGAAGAAAACCGGCCGCCGCGTGCCGTTTGACCGTGACAAGCTGATGCGTTCGATCCAGGTGGCGCTCAGGAAGCGCCCGGTGGACCCAGAACGCGTCGAGCGCATGGTGTCGGGAATCGTGCGGCGGCTCGAAAGCCTTGGCGAAAGCGAGATCAAGTCCGAGACGGTGGGCAAGTTGGTGATGGAAGCTCTCAAGATGCTCGACGACGTCGCCTATGTGCGCTTCGCGTCAGTTTACAAGAATTTCCGCGAAGCCAAGGATTTTGAAGAGCTTTTGGGCGAGCTTTCGGGCGAGGATGATAACGGCGAGACCGGTGACAACTGACGACGCCCGCTGGATGGACTACGCGCTGCGCCTCGGCCGGCGGGCGCTGGGAACAACCCTTGAAAATCCCAATGTCGGCTGCGTCATCGTCAGGGATAACCGGGTCGTCGGTGTCGGCTGGACGAGGCCCGGGGGCCGGCCCCATGCTGAGACGGAAGCCCTGCACATGGCGGGACAGGAGGCGCGCGGCGCCACCGCCTATGTGACACTGGAACCATGTGCCCATCACGGGAGAACCCCACCCTGCGCCGAAGCGCTGGCAAGCGCCGGCATCGCGCGAGTGGTGACAGCGGTGGAAGACCCCGATCCACGCGTGTCAGGCGGCGGTCATGCCATCCTGCGGGCCGCCGGCCTTCAGGTTGATATCGGATTAAGGGAAGAAGCGGCGCGCCGTGACATGGCCGGCTTCCTCACGCGAATGACGAAGAAACGGCCCTATGTGGTTCTAAAGCTTGCGGTTTCGGCAGATGACAAGATCGCCGCCGGGGCGGGACAGCGCACCGCGATCTCAGGTCCCGAGGCCAAGGCGCGCGTCCATCTGTTGCGCGCCCTGTGTGACGCCATCCTTGTCGGCATGGGAACGGTTCTCGCCGATGATCCGGAATTGACGTGCCGCCTGCCGGGTCTCGAAGGGCGTTCGCCCAAGCCTTTTGTATTGAGCCGCAAGCGTGACCTGCCTTCGAACTCCAATCTGGGGCGAAGCGGCGCCGAAGTGTTGCGTGGATCGCCCGCCGATGTGGCCTTCGAGTTTGGCCGCCGCGGCATCAACCGCCTGATGGTGGAAGGCGGCGCGCAAGTGGCGCGGAGTTTCCTTGAGGCTGGGCTCGTTGATGAATTCCATGTGATACGTGCGGCGGCCACCCTGGGGCCGGCAGGCGTTGATGCGCTGGCGGGCCTCGCCATGGATCGGGCATTGCTGCCATTCGGTGTTCGCGAGCAGGAAAAGCTTGGGAGCGATGTTCTGACGGTTTATGAAGCCCGCACCAACTGAAGCGGAAAACATGTTCACCGGCATCATCACCGACATCGGCACAGTGCGCGCAGTCGCAAGGAACGGCGACACGCGCTTTGAGATCAACACGGCCTATGATCTGGCGACGGTCGAACTGGGCGCCTCCATTTCCTGCAGTGGCTGCTGCCTGACCGTCGTCGAGAAGGGCAGCGGCTGGTTTGCCATTCAGGCCTCCGCCGAGACCCTCTCGAAAACCACGCTTGGAAGCTGGGGGCAGGGGACGCGCATCAATCTCGAGCGCGCCTTGAAGATCGGCGACGAGCTGGGAGGACATATCGTCTCGGGCCATGTCGACGGACTGGGCGAGATCGTCTCGATTGCGTCAGAGGGGGAGTCGAAACGCTTCCGCATCCGCGTGGGCGATGAACTGGCGCGTTTCATTGCGCCCAAGGGCTCTGTGGCCGTCGATGGAACCTCGTTGACGGTGAACGAGGTCGAGCGCAACGTCTTCGGCGTCAACATCATTCCACATACCCAGACGGCCACCACATGGGGCGGCATGCATGAGGGCCAGCGCGTGAACATTGAAATCGACATGCTGGCGCGCTATGTGGCGCGCCTCACAGAGTACAAGCCGATATGAAAAACGACCGACAGGCGGCCCCCGCCGAAAAGATCCGCGCTCACATCCTCATCCTCGAAGCCCGCTTCTATGGCGACCTTTGCGACGAGCTGTGCCAGGGTGCCATTGCCGCCATCGAGCGTGCCGGCGCCACATGGGAGCGCATGGCCGTTCCGGGCGCGCTGGAGCTTCCCGGCGCCATCGCCATCGCCCACGAGACTGGTCTGTATCATGGCTATGTGGCGCTGGGCGCCGTGCTGCGCGGCGAGACCACGCACTATGATGTGGTGGCCAACGAGAGTGCGCGCGGCATCATGAACCTGACGCTCGAGGGCCTTTGCATCGGCAATGGCATCCTCACCTGCGAGAACATGGATCAGGCCTGGGCCCGTGCCAAGATCGACGACATGGACAAGGGTGGAGGTGCCGCCGATGCGGCGCTGGCGATGATCCGCATCACGCGGACGATGGCAGCGAAGGTGCAGGCGTGAACGAAAGACGCCGCGCCAAGCCTGTTGAACGCGCGGCGGCGCGTCTCGGCGCCGTTCAGGCGCTTTACCAGATGGATCTCGCAGGCAGCGATGTTGGCGAAACGCTCGCGCAGTTCTCGTCGCGCGCTTCGGGCGACGATTTCGAGGATGGCCAATGCGGCGAGGCCGACTACAAGCACCTGCGCGAAGTCGTCGATGGGGTGGTGCGCGAGCAGAAGACCATCGACCCGGCCGTTGATCGCATTCTCGACAAGGCCTGGCCATTGCACCGGCTGGACTCGACCGTGCGCGCCATTCTGCGCGCCGGTGCCTATGAGCTGATGTTCATGGAGCGCGTTCCCGCCCGCGTGGCGATCAGCGAATATGTCGATGTGGCCGATGCCTTTTTCGAGGTCGAGGAGCCGCGCTTCGTCAACGGCGTGCTCGACAAGTTGGCGCGCTTGCAGCGGCCGCAAGAGTTCACCGCGTGAGCGCCGTCGAACAGTTCGACGACGCACGCGCCCGCAAGAATGCCGGCGTGCTTGCCGTGGCACAGGCGCTCTATGGCGCGGTGACGACCGCCCTCGTCGTGACGGCCGGCCTCGCTGGAGCGCAGCTGTCGCCCGATGTCTCGCTGGCCACCTTGCCGATGTCGATGATGATCATCGGAACGGCCACCACGACCTTTCCGATTTCGCTCATGATGAAGCGCATCGGCCGCCGCACCGGCTTTGTCGCCTGTGCGCTCGCCGGCATGTGCGGCGGCCTGCTCGGCGCCTATGCTCTGTTCCAGCGCAATTTCCTGATGTTTCTTGCCGGCGCCTTCCTGATCGGCATCTATCAGGCCTCGGCGTCCTATTACCGTTTTGCGGCTGCCGATCTCGCCAGCCCGTCCTTTGGACCCAAGGCCATTTCCTGGGTGATGACGGGCGGCATCATTGCGGCCCTCTTCGGCACGCTGATGGTGATGGGCACTGTCGATCTGCTCGCTCCCGTGACCTTTGCCGGAACCTGGCTGGCGATGGCGGGCCTGTCATTGCTCGCAGCCTTCATCCTGCTTGCCGTTGATATTCCGTACAAGGCGGAAATCGCCAGCGCCACGGGCCGGCCGTTGAGCGAAATTGCCCGCCAGCCCCGTTACATCGTGGCGGCAATGACCGGCATGTTGTCCTATGGCATCATGGTGCTGGTGATGACGGCAACGCCGGTCGCCATGCTCGGCTGCGGTTTCTCCGTGCAGGACTCAAGCTGGGTGATCCAGTGGCACGCGCTCGCCATGTTCGTGCCGAGCTTCTTCACTGGCAGCCTGATCACCCGTTTCGGTGCTGCCCGCATTTCCTCGCTCGGCATGCTGTTGCTGATTGGCGCGGCTCTGTCGGGGCTGATGGGCATTCACTTCGAGAATTTCGCCGTCGGCCTCATCCTGCTCGGTCTCGGCTGGAATTTCGGCTTCATTGGCGGCACGACGCTGCTGACCACCACCTATGAGCCCGCCGAACGCAACAAGGCGCAAGGTCTGAATGATTTTCTGGTCTTCGGCACCACCGCCCTGGCCTCGCTCAGCGCCGGCAAGCTGTTGGCGGTCTTCGGCTGGAATGCCGTCAACTATGCCGTCTTCCCGATGGTGGCGCTGGCACTGGTGATGATCGTCTGGCTGGCGACCCACAGGAACAACCGGACGCACTGATAGAAAAAAGAAAGGGGCCGGTCTTGCGACGGCCCCTTGTTTTGGATTGCGACGAAATCAGGCTGTGGCGCGGCGGCGCAGGCGCGACATCAGGCCGGCACCCCCCAGCGCGCTGAACAGCAGCAGGCCGGCGGCGGGAACCGGAACGGGCGGAATTTCATCCTTGCCCGGCGTGCCGGTGACCAGATTCTGGCTGCCGTGACGATAAGACTCCAGGAAGGACAAGGTGTAATTGCCCGTCTTCGGTCCGAGAAGGCCGGCCAGCAGGCTGTTGGCGACGGTGATGGCGCCTGCATTGCCCGACGTCGCGGCGAATCCGCCGGAGCTGACATTGAAGGTTGCTCCGGTCTCGTAGACGAGCTCCCAGAGTGCCAGCTGGAAGCCGGCCGAGTTCGCGGCGTTGGTGAGGTTCAGCCCGGTCAATGCGGTGTTGAACAGCTTCTGGATATTGCCGATCTGCGTTGAGTTCATCACACCCGATCCATTGGCGAACGGGGTATTTGTGACAGTGTAGCTGTAGCCCAGGTTGATCGACTTGGTAATGTCCACGCACCAGGCGGTGAAGGATTCCAGAGCACTGTCGCCGCTGATGTCACCCTTCAGAGCAAAGCCGCCGGCCTGGGCGTTGACGCTCAAAGGTGACGAAATGTGCACCCCGGCTGAGCCGTTCGTGCCGAAGATATTGCCGGGGACCTGGTAACTCAGTGTCGCTGCCGAAGCCAAACTGGGGGCAAATAACACTGCGCCCGCCAAAGCCAGAGCCTTGAACGTACGGGAAACGCGCATGGTAGTTCTCCTAAACCCTAAGAATTGAATAACATTTCGCCCCATCTTGTTTAAATATGGCACGACTCTGAAGGGGGAGTCAAGAAGATTGCTACCAGAGGTTAAAATCGCCATCCGGTGTTGGAGCGGGTTCGAGAAAACGCCAAGATATGAGGCCGGCTTGCTCAATCGGGACACTCTGGTCGCCGGCCCCTGGCGATGAAATCAGTTGGTGGGCTCTGGTTCCACCACCTTGATGGATCCAATCAGCGAGTTCGGATCGCCCGCGCCGCGGCGCGGAATCTTGCATTTGAGGGTGAGCGTGCCGTCGTTGGGGACGAATGCCGGACTTGGCACCGTGAGAATTTGGCCTGCCGAGTTGGTTCCGCTTGTCGTGACGGTGGCGCCTGAAGCGTTCGGCTGACCGAACCGCGACATCGGGAGTAGGCTGCAGGCGAAGTTGCCGTCGCCGATCAGCAGCGAGCTGTTGTCGATCACCGAAATCTGAACGGAGGACGGCTTGGCATCGGTGCGGTCGCGATTGATGGCGCAGAGAACGGTTACCGGGAGTGTCAGGGAATCGTTGAAGATCGTGCCGTTGATATTGAAGTTACTCTGTTTTCCTCCCGTGCAGATGCTGGCGGCCTGAAATACCTTCGTGTCGGCGGAAGCGCCGCCGCTGGCAAGAGCGAGCAGGCTGGCGGCCAGCAGCAGGGTGGATGTGATGCGCGTTTTCATGATGCGGTTTCCGATCCCACGTTTTCTGAGAATTGTTTGTTGAAGGTCTGGCTGGCCACGCACCAGAGTGCGAAGCCAGCCCGATGTCCGGCGCGCGGCACCTGGT
Organism: Pseudomonadota bacterium; assembly: GCA_963205315.1. Lineage (GTDB taxonomy): Bacteria > Pseudomonadota > Alphaproteobacteria > Rhizobiales > Aestuariivirgaceae > Aestuariivirga. The sequence goes on from CAUJIO010000035.1 coordinate 82,539, forward strand.
GTGTGATCAGTTTGTCGGATCGGCTTCAACGATCTTGATCGAGGTCAGCCGCGATGAGGGATCGAGCGATCCGCGGCGCGGAATCCGGCACTTCAAGGTCAACGTGCCATCGACGGAGACAACTGCCGGGATGGGCACTGTCAAAGTCACGCCAGCCGAATTGGTGCCCGATGTGCCGACCGAACCGGCCGGAGTACCCGCCACGCCGGCGCGGCTGATGGGTGTGAGGAAGCAATTGAAATTGCCATCGCCAATCAGCAGCGAGCTGTTGTCGACCACCGTGACCTGAACGGCCGTCGGCTTGGCGTCGGTGCGGTCCCGGGGAATGCCGCAGTAAACCGACACGGCATTGATCGACGAGATGTTGATGAGCGCGCCGGTCGAAAGATCAGGGACCAGCGGCCCGCGGCACAAGGCATCGGCCTGATAGACCTTGGCATCGGCAAGCGCCGTGCTGGTGGAAAGTACCAGCAGGCCGACAGTGAGTAGCAGGGCGGCGGAGATAGGGGAGGCATGACGTTTCATGATGCGTTTCCTTGCGCTGTTGGTCGTTGTCCTCGGGCGTTGTGATGGCCCCCGCCATCAGTCTCACAACCACCGGCACGGCATGTTCCGTGCGTAACTGACCGTAACTCCGCGCGCTGCTTTTGACATAAAGGAAAGCTTGATTTTTGCTTGAGAACTGCTTGAGTTTTGCCGCAAGGCCTTGGGGGGAGTGCTTTTCCGTGCTTTACAGCTTCGACCGCTATTGCGTGGACGTGAAGAGCCGCGAGCTGAAGGCCGGCGAATTGATGATTGAAATCGAACCCCAGGTCTTCGACCTGCTCGTTTATCTGATCCAGCACCGCGACAAGGTGGTAAGCAAGGAAGAACTGTTCGAAACGATCTGGGGCGGCCGCATTGTTTCCGAGTCGACCTTGACCAGCCGCATCAATGCCGCGCGCCATGCGGTAGGCGATACCGGCGCCCAGCAGAGCCTGATCCGCACAAGCGCCCGCAAGGGCTATCGTTTCGTCGGACTGGTGCGGGACGGTGTGAACGACAATGCTCCCGGTGAGGGGCTCTTGTCGCGTCCGCGCGCACAGGTGCGGCCTGCGTCCAGGCGCCAGGAGGTGCGCTTCTGCACGGCCGCCGACGGACCCTCCATTGCCTATGCGACGGTCGGCCAAGGATCGCCGCTAGTCAAGGCTGCCAACTGGCTCAACCATCTCGAATATGACTGGGAGAGTCCGATCTGGAGTCATCTGCTGCATTGGCTGGCGGACGACCATCAGCTGATCCGCTATGACGCGCGCGGCAATGGCCTCTCGGACTGGGACGTCGGCGACATCGCATTCGAGAACTTTGTCAGCGATCTCGAAGCGGTGACCGAAGCGACGGGTATCAAGAAGTTCTCGCTGTTTGGTGTCAGCCAGGGCTGCGCGGTCTCGATTGCCTACGCCGTGCGCTACCCCGAGCGCGTTGACAAGCTGATCCTCTACGGCGGCTTTGCACTCGGGCGCCGGCTGCGCGGCAAGCCCGTCGATGCTGAACAGGCGGAAGCCATGCTGACGTTGATGCGCACCGGCTGGGGGCAGGAGAACCCGGCCTTCCGCCAATTCTTCACCTCGCTCTTTGTGCCCGGCGCCACACCTGAGCAGATGCAGTGGTTCAACAACCTGCAGCGCGTCACCACCTCCGCCGAAAACGCCGTGAAGATGCGGCTGGTCTCCGATTACATGAACATCGTCGATCTCTTGCCGCAGGTGAAGGTGCCGACCCTCGTGCTGCATTGCCGGGGCGACGCCGTGCAGCCCTTCGAGGAGGGCCGCCGCATCGCGGCAGGCATCCCGGGCGCCCGCTTCGTGGCGCTCGACGGCAACAACCACCTGATCCTCGAGCAAGATCCCGGCTGGCCAAGGTTCCAGCAAGAGATGGCGGGGTTTCTGGCTTCCTGATCGCGATCAGATGATCTCGATGTCGTTGATGGTCATCGTCGCACCCGCCTGCAGTGTGGCGATGATGTAGGCGTTTAAGCGACCATTGCCGTCGCCATCGAAGCTCAGGATGCCGGTGTCCTTCTCGAAGATGAAGCGGACTGCACTTGTCTGGGCATCGGCATCGTTGGATATCTGGAATTGCGCCGACCTAAGACTGCCTGCTTTGATTCCACCGAAGCCCGAGCCGGTGAACTGGAACAGGTCGTTGTTACCGGCTTCTGATGAGAAGTCTGTGATTGTATCGCCACCATCCAGAAAGTAGCCATATGCGAATTTGTCGCTGCCTTCGCCACCGCTCAGGATATCGGCATTATAGCTCCCAATGAGCTTGTCGTTTCCCTTTTGGCCCGCGAGGGTATCATTTCCTTGGCCTCCGTCCAGCGAGTTGGATTTGGCATCGCCAATTAGAATGTCAAAGGCAAACGACCCTACCAGATTTTCGACGCCATTGAATGTGTCACCACGTGCAAATCCTTTCCCCTCCAGCGAGAGATCAAGGGCCGCGGTGACGGCGAAGCCATAAGTGACTGTATCGGTTCCGCTGCCCCCAGAAAATGCATCTGTACCCCGTCCGCCACGCAGGATATCCGCGCCTTTGCCGCCACTGACGAGGTTCTTGCCGGATCCACCAGTCAGGTCGTCGTTTCCACCACCGCCATAGACAGAATCGTCTCCGCGACCGCCCTCTATGGTGTCGCTCTGGCCACCGCCATAAACGGAATCGTCTCCAAGGCCGCCGTCCATTGTGTCGCTCTGACGGCCGCCTGAGATCCAGTCATTGTCATCGTCTCCCGACAAGACGTCTGACCCTCCGCCACCCCAAATATCATCTTGGCCTTCGTTGCCTTGAATATCGTCTGCGTCTCCGCCGCCTTGCAACAAATCGTTTCCCTTGCCGCCCTCAATTTTATCGAGCCCCGAGCTGCCATCGATGTGATCATCACCATTCCCGCCATAGATATCATCGTCGCCTCCAAGGCCCAGGAGTTCGTTGTTGATGAAATTGCCAGTAATGCGGTTGTTCCCCTGGCTTCCAATGGCGTTCTCGATCAGCGAGCGGATGTCGTTGTCACTCAGCATGGCATTGTAGACGTTGCCTTGCGCTACCAGATTGCTCTTGGAATCAAGTCTGGCAAGCTGGACCCTCGACATGACTGAAAACTGGCCAGGTTCGAGATTGATCTTGACACTCTCCCGGCCATAATTCGACATGTCATAAGTATCTTCCCCGCCTCCATCCCAAATGGTCAGGAACACGCGATTGGCGCCGGGCTTTCCCTGTCCGTCACCATTGACCGACATTTCGCCGGTACGAGGATTCCAAGAGTAGACCGTGTTCGATGCGCGATACGTGTAATCGGCTCCATAGAGATGCTGCAATGCGGCGATGTCGAGCATCATCAAGCTTTGGGCAAAACCAAACTGTTCGTTGTTGTAGCCATCCTCGATCGAGTCACGGAAGAAGCTCCGGTATGTCATCACCGAATACTCCATCGTGTCATGGCGAAGGAAAAGCGCAGGAAACTTGACCGAGCCATCGGGCGACCGCTGCGGCAGATGACCATGTTTCAGGCCGAGTGTATGGCCGATCTCGTGCATCAGCGCATGGTAGGCATAGCTGCCCACCACCGGTTCATTGAAGAATTTTGGATTGTAGAAGCTGTCGCCGATAGCGTATTTCGGCACCTCCGTGATATCAGGAGGGAGGCCGATGGCAGTGTTGATCGTCCCCTGGCCCTTGAATCCATCCAGCTTGACGGCGGTCGCTTCGCTAAAGCGCAGGTTGGCAGTCGCCGCATTTGCCGAGAACTCAATATCCAGGTTGGTGATGCTAGCGATATCCTTCAGGATATCACTGACCGCCGCCCTCTGCTGCTGGTTGAAGGCCTCGAAACCCGAAATCGCTCCTGCCGGATAATCCGCGTAGTACTTAAGCGACGTTGGAAACGCATAAGTCAACGTGGGAACGTTCCACTTGACGCCCCAAAGCAATCCATCGATGTCGTGGATGTGACTTTCCCCCACGCCTTTGACCAATCCCATCGCCGCTCTCTCCACGTCAGGCACATTGCAATCGCCGTGAAAGTCGCAACCTCCGCGGCAAAACAGAGACACGCTAGCAACAAGTTTACGTTATGGCAATTCAGTCGCGCACGGGCGACACTTCAGCATCGGACGCATTGCGGGCAATTCTGCCGAGCCGGAAAATCCTCACTCCTATGCCTGCTTCGAGGCAATTACCTACGTTGCCATGATTTGGCATGTCGCTTCCGCTTCCGCGGGCAGAATTATGGTCTGATTTCCTGGCGCCCGTTTCGTGGCGCTCGACGGTAACAACCACCTGATCCTCGAGCAAGATCCCGGCTGGCCAAGATTCCAGGCCGAGGTCGCGGGGTTTCCGGGAATGTGACGCCGCTTCGCTGCAATGCCTAACGGAGTGTCTCAAGAGTTGCGCGGGTCATGTAACTGTCATCCCGGTCCTCGCGTGTGGTGACCGCAGCTGCCAAACCGCAAGTGAGAGGCGGCGTCGTCACATCGAAATGCGAAGTGCTGTCAGCTTCCGGCCAATGGCCTTGAAGACACTCGTCAGCTCTGCCGAGGTGGCTGCGAGAAAGGCGTGATCCGCGCCACTGGCGCAGGTACTCAGCACGTCAATCACGTCCGCGTCGCTGCCGACGTCGAAGCCGATCGTGTAGATCTCGATTTGCTTCTTCTTCATCTCGGCGCAAAGGGTCTTGGCCTGTTCGAAAGAATCGCCGTTGGTCGCATTGCAATTGATGCGGTCGTTTCCATAGCCGATCGAGTTCTTGGACAGCACGCCGTTGCAGTAAGCTGTGTTGTACTCCCCATCGGTCATGACAATGGCGATCTTCTTGAGCTTTGCCGTGCCGTAGGCGGCCGGCTCTTCACTGCCCGACCACAACTCCACATCCTTTGACAAGGCATACCAGCCCCACTCGAAGCCGATGTGGCCGGCCGTCGAGCCCTGCACATTCAACGACTCGATGTCGCCCTTGATGTCCGACTTGTTGCTGCGCAGTGGCTTGACCTGACTTGATAGACAGTTCGGCGCATAGTGACGACCCATCTTTGCAACAGATGGCGGCTTGTCGGTGAACGCATAGGCCCCGGTGCGTTCGGTGACACAGTTGCTGATCGAATAGGTCTGCGTGCCGCCACCATCGCTGGACGATCTGTTGAAACGATACTTTGAACATCCCGGCGACGAGCAGCTACCGGCCGTCACGCTGCCCCGCACCGTCGTCGTCAGGCTTCCGACATTGACGGCCGACGAGTAGGGTACAAGCGCGACTTTGGAATAGAAGGGGGTTTGGCTATCGGCCACCACCAGATCGACGAACTCCTTGGCGGCCGACTTCAATGCATTGATCTTGGTGCCGGCCATCGATTGGGTAACGTCGAGCACCAGGGCAACTTCGAGGTTGCTGCCCGATTTCTTGACTTGGGATATTACGTCGAGGTCGATGAATTTGATGCCCGCGAGTTGCATGAACGTTGTCTCGAACTTGACCCGCGTTGCGAGATCGACCGTCGTGCTGTCGGTATGAAGGTCGAGGTGGACCAGTTCGCCGAAGCGGTCTTCGGCATAGTTGCGCGCAATGATGTCTTGGGCCTGGGTTTCGAGGGCGTCCTGACTGGTGAGCTTGGAGTTGGCGATCTGTAAAGCCGCGGCATCGGTCGTCGCTGTGAGCGCGGTACGGGTGGACAGCAACCGTGCATAGTCAATCGCGGAACCGGCAGCCAGGAGAACCGGGATCATCGCGATTGAGAGGATCACCGTGATATTGCCGTGTTCCGACCGCAGCATCCGGCAAAACGCCGATCCAAGGCAAAGCTGCGATTGACGCAGTATCCGGGCGAATCGAAGCATCTCTTTTGGCTCACTGCCTGGCTGTGAAACACGCCCAGTATTGCAACGGCCCGTTGCGGCCGTTCTAAGAATTTCGCTCGAGTTTAGGTCGCCTTCTGGCGTCGCCGTTGAGACATTGCTAACCATCGCGGTACGGATGTCCCGGGCGGAAACTCAGCCTGTCTCGTTCGTCGGGACATGCCAGGTCCGCTGTCAACAAAAAGAAAGAGCGGACTTTGGGTCCGCCCTCGGGCTCTGTCTCGATATATCGGGGAGCGAGGTCAGAGGATCTCGATGTCGCTCAACGACATGGTTGCGCCCGCCTGCAGCGTTGCGATGATAACGGCGGCGCCGGCGCCATTGCCGTCGGCATCGTAGCTGAGGATGCCGGTGTCCTTCTCGAAGATGAAGCGGACGGTCGCGCTCTGTGCATCAGCATTATTGGAAATCTGAAATTCCGCCGCCGTGAGGCTTCCCGCGGCGAGGCCGCCGAAGATTGTTCCGTTGAACTGGAACAGGTCGTTGTTGCCGGGCGCCGCGGAAGAGAAATCGGTGATCTTGTCACCGCCGGCGTTGACCGCGGTGTAGACGAAGTGGTCGTTGCCCTTGCCGCCTGTCAAGGTGTCTGAACCGAAGGCGCCTTCGAGCGTGTCGCTGCCCTTCTGGCCGATCAGCTTGTCATCGCCGATCAGGCCACTCAGAGCGTTGGCCTTGGAATTTCCGACGAGCACGTCATTGGCGTTCGATCCTTCGAGGTTCTCGACGCCACCG
>CAUJIO010000036.1 GCA_963205315.1 Pseudomonadota bacterium
CAGCCAAGCAGGCCGAGGACGACGTTATGAAGGGCGTGCCGCTGGGACCGTTGCATGGCGTTCCTGCCGCCATCAAGGATCTCTTCGACTTCAAGCCTGAACAAGGAATATTGCAGTGCAGCACGATTAGTGCCGATTCCAGAAATGTAAAGTGACAAGTTGGCAAAGCTGCCCTGAAAAGATGTCAGCAACTCCGCCCATATTCTGAATGCAATCATACCATTATGGCTGGATTGCAGGTTTCGAGCTTGTCTTGGCTCGCTGGCTGGGAATAGCATTCAAAAAGCAAGGAAGAGCCTGGCCGAATGTGCCCCTGCCGCGGGGCGGAATGAAGAGGAGACGACGGATGTCCGATACCCATCTTGCCCTGCCGACAGCCGCTGAGACAGCCCGCCGCATCGCGGCCAAACAGGTGTCGCCAGTCGAGGTGATCGACGCAGCGATTGCCACCATCGAAAAGCGCAATCCCAGCCTCAATGCATTGATCCATCTGGGTTTTGATGATGCACGAAAGGCAGCCAAGCAGGCCGAGGACGACGTTATGAAGGGCGTGCCGCTGGGACCGTTGCATGGCGTTCCTGCCGCCATCAAGGATCTCTTCGACTTCAAGCCTGGCTGGCCCACCACTTTTGGCGGGGTGCGTGCCCTCAAGAATAACATCGCGCAGTTCCATTGCGTCTTTGCCGAGCGGATCGAGAAGGGCGGCGCCATCCTGGTCGGCAAGACCAATGCCCCGGTGATGGGGCTTCGTGGCGTCACCGACAATTATCTTTTTGGCGCCACCGGCAATCCTTTCGATGCGACGCGCAATCCGGGCGGCTCGTCGGGCGGCAGCGCCGCGGCAGTTGCCGATGGCATGCTGCCGCTGGCTGAAGGAACCGATGCCGGTGGCTCAATCCGCATTCCCGCCGCCTGGTGTGGCGTCTATGGCTACAAGGCTTCCTATGGCCGCGTGCCAGTGGTCATCCGGCCCAACGCGTTTGCCGGCGATCTGCCCTTTGTGCATGAGGGCCCGATCACCCGGACGGTGGAGGATGCCGCACTCGCCATGTCCGTGCTCGATGGTTATGACCCCCGCGATCCGCACGCCCTCGACGAGAAGGTCGACTATCTCGGAGCAATGCGGCGGGGAATCAAGGGACTGCGCATCGCTTACAGCCCGAACCTCGATGTCTTCCCGGTGGAGCCGGCAATTGCCGAAACTGTCGCGAAGGCGGTGCAGGCATTCGCACAGGCCGGTGCACATGTTGAGGAAGTGAAGGTCGGCATCCGCACCCCGCAGCGCGAACTGAGCGATGTCTGGTCACGCCTGATGATGCCGCTCAATCTCGGCACCTTCGCAACCATGAAACACTATGGCCTTGACCTGTTGCGCGACCACTGCGGCGATTTCCCGCCGGAGTTCCTGCGCTGGGTCGAGATTGGTGAGAAGATGACGATCAACGACCTGGCGCGCGATCAGTGGGTGCGAAGCGAAGTCTACGACGCGATCCAGGGTGTCTTCGCCAACTACGATCTGCTGGTGACGCCCACTCTCGCCGGAATGCCGGTGAAGAATCGCAGCGATGGCAACACCGTTGGCCCAACTCACATCAACGGCGAGGAAGTCGATCCGCTGATTGGCTGGTGCCTGACCTATCCAATCAATTTCACTGGCCACCCGGCTGCCTCCATTCCGGCCGGCATGGTGGACGGAATGCCGGTCGGCATGCAAATCATCGGCCGGCGCTACGCCGATGCCGATGTTTTCGCGGCAAGTGCTGTCTTCGAGCAGCTGAAGCCGTGGAAGGACACCTACAAGATTTGTGAAGCGCGCCCGCTGTAGGACTCAGTCGAGCATGACCACCTGGCCTTCGTGGATCGACCGGTCGGCGGCGAGCACAATCTTGAGGCTCTTGACGCCATCGTTCATGTGGTCGCCGAGATCGAGATCCTCGCGGATGGCCTTGAGCAGATAGCGCTGCTCGCGCTCGCACAGATCGTCGTGGCTGGGCTCGTCGCTCATGTCGATCCGCGTATCGGGCGTCTTCATGTCGGCGTGATGCCAGAGGATCTGGTTGGTCTTGGTGTGGGCATTGATGTCGTCGGATTTCACGTTGCCCGCAGTCTCGGCCATGACGATCGACACCGAGCCCTTGGGGCCGATCACGTCCTTCACAAAGAAGGCCGTCTCGCTCATCATCGGTCCCCAGCCGGCCTCGTACCAGCCGACCGAGCCGTCATCGAAGATCACTTGCAGCATGCCATAGTTCTGCTGGCTCACTTCGTTGGTGAGTTGCGCGCCGATGGCATGCACCTTCACCGGCTTGGCCTTGGTCATCTGACACATGACGTCGACATAATGCACGCCGCAGTCGACGATGGGCGGGAAGGAATTCAGCAGGCGCTTGTGCCAGTCCCAGGTCTGGCCGTTGGATTGCTGGTTCAGGTTCATGCGGAACACCAGCGGTGTCCCCAGCTGCTGGGCAATCTCGATGAACTTGACCCAGGAGGGATGCTGACGGAGGATGTAGCCGATCACCAGTTTTCTCCCGGTGCGTTTGGCGGTCTCGACCACCTTCTCGGCATTTTCCGCTGTGTCGGCCAGCGGCTTTTCCACAAAGACATGGGCGCCCGCTTCCATTGCCTTCATGGCGTATTGCGCGTGAGTGTCGGGCAGGGTGTTGATCGAGACCACGTCTGGCTTCAGTTCAGCCAATGCCGTTTCGAAGTTGTCGAATTTCTTCGCACCCTTCAGCGCTTCGGGAAGTTCGCGCGCCGCAATGCGCCGCTCGCAGACGCCCACGACCTCGAAATCCGGAATGCGCGTATAGGCCAGAGCATGGCTCATTCCCATGTTGCCCAGCCCCACCACCAGCACGCGAAGTGTCTTCTGCGCCATGTCTCTCTCCTAACCGATGTGAATGACGTTGCCGGTGCGTGCCGACTCTTCCGCCGCGAGTGTCGCCTCCAATGCCGCCGCTGCATCTTCCGGACGGCCGATCGCCGGGGTGATGCCCTTCAGGGCGCAATTGGCGAAATACTCGAACTCGGCGCGCAAGGCGCCACCCCGCACGCCATCGAACATCGGCCAATAGGTCGTGTCGGGACTGTGCAGCCTGGTCTTGTCGACGATACCGAGATTGGGGAATGTGTCCTGCACATGGATGATACCTTCGGTGCCGATGATCGACATGCGCTCGTCAATGTCGAAGGGAGTCTTCTCCGGCATGCACCACACGGTCTCGAGCGTTGCCGTGGCGCCGCCCTTGAAGCGGTACATGGTCTGGCCGATGTCGGGGTACTTCAAGTTCCGTACACTGACAGTCTGGGCATAAGCGCTTGCCACCGTGTCACCGGTGAACCATAGCATGATGTCCGTGTCATGGATGGCGTCGCCGACGATCGGCCCGATCTTCTCGAGGATGGTCGGCGTCCAGGCCGCGGGTATGTTGCGGCGTGACGAGAGTGCGACGATCTTGCCGATGCGGCCTTCGTCAATGGCCTGCTTGGCCATGCGGTATCGCGGGTTGAAGCGGCAGATGTGGCCGATCTGCAGGATGCCCTTGGCCTTCTTCGATGCGGCGATGATTTTCTTGCAATCCGCCACCGTCGAGGCCATCGGCTTTTCGAGGAACACATGCTTGCCCGCCGCCAGCGCGTCCGTGGTTGGGTCCGTGTGCTGATCCCACATTGTCACGATCGACACGGCATCGATGTCCTTGTCGGCCAGCATGTCGCGATAGTCAGTGTAGGTCTTCTTGACGCCGAACTTCTTTGCCTGCTCGGCCAGCCTCTCGGGACGCCGTGTGCAGAGGGCCGCGAGTTCGAGGTTCGGAATCCCGGCGATTGTCTCGCAGTGAATTTCACCGAACCAGCCAAGACCGATGACGCCGATGCGCAACTTGTCCATGATCAGAAGTCCTCCAGTGTCAGTTCGCGCGCCATGACGATGTTGCCCGCCGACAATCCGCAATCGACAGGCAATGCGATGCCGGTGATCGCCGCGGCCGCATCGGAGGCGAGAAACGCGACAGCTTGCGCCACGTCCTCTGGATCGACGATGCGCCCCAGCGGATACCACTTGCGAAGCGTCTCCAACACTGTGGGATCCTTCGCGGCGCGCCGTTGCCACAACGGTGTGCGCACCGTTCCCGGCAGCACGATGTTGGAGCGGATGTTGAAGCGGCCATATTCCAGCGCCAGTGATTTGGTGAGCGAGATCATGCCGGCCTTGGCGGCACTGTAGGCAGGATCGCCGAGTGCGCCCAACCCGTTCACCGAACCGATGGCGACGATGTTGCCGGACCCCTTGGCTTTCATCCCGTCAAGAACGGCGTGCGCGCAATAATAGGCACCATTGAGATTGCCGTTGACCTCATGATCCCAGCTATCGGGCGTGGTATTGCGAAAGGTGGGATGCGACGAGAAGCCCGCGTTGTTGACGAGGATGTCGATGGGGCCAAGTGTTGCCGTCAAACCTGCGAACGCGTCCATGACTGCGCCACGCTCGCCGATGTCGATCTTGGCGTGAGCAGTCTTCTTCGCTTTTGCCCAGTCCTCGGCCATGAAGCCGTCAAGGGCAGGGCTCTTGTCGATGGCAGCGATCGCCGCACCCTGGCCCGCGAAGTAGCGGCACAGGCTTTGGCCGATGCCGCCTGCTGCTCCGGTGATGGCGACGACCTTGCCGTTGAACGACATCAGCGTGCTCCAAAAATCGACATGGCATCGGCAATCCAGGCAAGATTGGCCTTGCGCAGATGGCCCCAGTTATAGAAGGCGAGGCCCGACACGCCGCCATCGGTCAGGGCCTGCATGGCGGCGAGGAAATCGCCCTTGCTGGTGAGGTCTGGGAAGGCAGGCCGTGTGATGCCGCGCAGTTCTCCCTTGCCGCGCAGCCGGCGCTTGATGTCGAAGAGGTCCGCCTTCACCCGTGCGGCACCGGGTTCATAGAAACACGCCTCGATGATGCCGCAGGCATCGGCCAGTGCCGAGAGATCGCTGCCTTCGTACCACGCCCCGCCGGTGGGCCTCGCGACCGATGGGATCACCGCAACGGCAGCATCCTTTCGGACGGTCGACCGGATTTCGGCGACCAATGATGTGACCACGGTGCAGCGCCAGTCGAGAAAGGCTTTCAAGTCGCCGTCGAGCCGCGTGTCGGCGGTCCAGAAAGCCTCCGCCATGTCTGCCGGGAAATCGATGTCGCTCGCCAGGTAGTCCGAGATGTCGCGTGCCACCTGCGTCTTGAGCGCCGCCGCATTGATGCCGGCCTTCGCCGCCCCCGCAATGCAGTGATCGCAGAAACACAGGCCCAGCTGCGCATCGAGCCAGCGGTTTGGCTGGTTGAGAGCAAACTCATGATGGAAGCCGTGCGCGTAAGGGGCAAAGCCGGGCGATTCCATTGAGATGCCGGTCACCGGGTAGGATTCCGTTACGTCCTTCGCCAGCCCGATGGCATAGGCGCGGGCATCGGGATGCGACGGGCAGAGGCTGTAGATATAGCGGTCGCCGAAGGCATTGGCCGTGGTGGCATGGACGTGCCGCGTGCCGATCAGCGTATTGTGCAAAAGCACGAGCCACGCATTCACTTGCATCGGGCCGTCACACAGCTCGCGCATCACGTCGCGCCCGGCCATCATCGTGTTTTCAACCGGCGTGATGTCGCCATAGCGCGCGGCATTGGTCTTGAAATAGACCGTACCGTCCTCAGGAAAATACACCTTGCCGCTCTTGCCATGTGGCCGGAGGAACTTGCCGGCATGATAGCTTGCAGCCATTGTCACGGTGTCGAGCCCAAGGCCGCGGAATTCCGCCAGGGCCTGTGCAATGCCCTCTTCGGCCAGATCCCATACATAGGTGTAAATGGACCGATAAGACGTCACGATGCGCTCTTCCCGAACCAGCCTTCTTGCAGATACTGCATGTATTCGAAGATCGTATCGTACTTCTTCACGAACACCACACGCAGGAAACCACCAACCTCGAACGGCGGAATGATAATCTCGACGCCCGGCTGTTTCAGGTGCTCATCGAGTGTGCTCACGCGGAATGCCACATGCGGATTGGCCTTGATGATGGCGGGCACGGTACTGTCCGGCTCATAGCGGAGAAACTCGATATGCTCGGGATGCGTCTTGGGATTGGTTACCCAGACCCGGCTCTGTTCCACCCAGTTCTCACCGGGTTGCCTGATCGTGGTGGTGATGCCGACATGATCGAATTCAAACATGGCTCGCCCGCTGTCTTGAAGGAAATGAAAGGGCGGCGGAGGATGACCGCCGCCCTGGTCCGATGTCAGAGGCGCTTGGTGATCTCTTCGACGTTGACGGCGCCATAGGCATCCGAGAGCTTGAAGCCATCGGCATCCGCCTTGACCTTGGCGGCGTCGAAGGCATTGGCCTCGTCGATGAGATCGTTCTTCACCACGTCCTCGAGCTTGAAGTCGGTGGTGATCTGGCCGATCTCGCGGCCTGTATCGAAGAACAATTTCCAGCTTTCGGGCAGGTGATAGCCCCACTTCTTGCGCTCCTCCCAGCGGCCGCCATAGACATTGGCAAGTTGCATCTGGGATTCAACCGCAACATCCGGCGTCATCTGCGAGGCAAGGCCCGGGAATTGCTCCATGACAATCTGTGTCGCCGCACGCGGGTTCTGCCGCCCGAATTCGAGACCTGCTGCCCAACCCTGGAAGTAGCGGGCGTAGATTTTCTTCTTGGCGTCATCCTCGAAATCCGCCTTGCGAATGACGAAGCTGTTTGCGGGCAGTTTCGAGAAGTCGCGGCCCAGCCAATAGTCGAAGTCGAAGCCCTGGCCCTTCCATTGGGCGCGCAGGCCTTCCCACGACAGGGCCGAGTCTCCCTTGCCTTCCTTGAGTGCCGTTCCCCAGGTCGGCCAGCCGGCATCGACGTATTTGATGGTTGTGATATCGACGCCCGCCGCCTTCAGCATGGGATCGCAGATCGATTGCCAGCCTGCAGACCCGAGCACCACGGTCTTGCCTTCGAGGCCCTTGAGGCTGTCGGGCTTTTCGCCCTTGCGGAACGCGAAGCTGAACACGTCGCCACCACCCATGTGGAACGCGGAAACGAGCGGCATGCCCTGTGCCAGCGCCAGCGAGAACACGCCGGGCGAGGGATAGCCAACATCGGCCTGGTTCTGGTCGACGAGCTTCACCGTCGCCGTGGCATCGGACGGTCCTGGCTCGAGTGTCGTTTCGATGTCGCCGAAATAGCCGAACTTCTTGGCCACCCAATAGGGGTAGTCGTCGAGCACCTCGACCGTGCCGCGCGGGCTCACCCAGCGGATCGTGTCCGCGGCGTGCGCCTCGCGCGAGCCCAGCCCGCCCAATGCCGCAGCCGTGATGCCGGTTGCCGAAAGAGTCAGCAAGCGGCGGCGTCCAATCATCATATTGCCGGTCATTCCTGTCTTCTCCTCTGTTGACTTCGCTATGACTCCACCGGTTTGCAGGCTGCGGGGTGTCGCCCCGTCTTCTTGCCGGTCAGGTTTCCCAACTGGCCCATTTCTTTCCGAGCCAGAAAAAGAACACGTAGATCGATATGCCCATGAAGGCGAGAATGAGGATGATGGCGAAGAACTGCGGCATGCGGATCAGCGCCGAATAATATGTGAGCCGGTTGCCGAGGCCCTCCGCACCGCCGACCATCTCGGCACCGATTGCCGTCAGCAGACCGAAGATCGAACCGACCATGAGCCCGACGATGATCATCGGCATTGCCATCGGAATGCGGATCTTGGTGAAGATCTGCAGCGTGCTGGCGCCGAAGGACCGTGCCAGTGCGATTTTCGCGAGATCGACACGGCGGAATCCGGTCGCCGAATTGATCATCACCATGGGACCGCTGGCGAGCGCTACGGCGATGATGCGCGGCTCGCTGCCAAATCCGAAGCGCAGGATGAGCAGGGGCACCAGCGCCAGCATCGGTGTCGTCACCAGCAACAGGATATAGGGTGTCACGATCTTCTCGACGAACGGGAACTGCGTGATGACGGCGGCCAGCACGAAGCCGATGGAGGCGCCGATGGCGAACCCCGTCAGCAGTTCATAGATGGTGATGAGAATGTGCGGCCACAGGAACTTCCACTCAGTGAACAGCGCCGACACGATGAGGCTGGGCTTTGGCAAGACGTATTGCGGCACATTGAACAGCACGAGGGAAAGCTCGGTTCCCCCGATGATGACGACGGCGATCAGGATGATCACCAGCGTCTCGAACTTCGTCCGGTGATCGCCGAGGCTGAAGGACGCGCCACTCAGTCCGACATTGCCGCCGCCGGCTGCCTTCTTGTTGAATTCGGGAATCTTGTCGCCCAGCACCTTGTCCATCGTTGAATCTCCTGTGCCCGCGCTCTAGGTGATCGCCACTTTTGCGCCCCGGCCATGCTCGATGCGCGATTTGATGTCGAGGACCTGCTTGATGAAATCCGGTTCGGTCTGGATGTCGATGGCACGTGGTCGCGGAATGTCGATGTCATAGATCTCGGCAATCCGGCCGGGCCTCGCCGACATCACCGCCACACGGTCCGCGAGGAAGATTGCCTCGGAAATGGAATGCGTCACGAAAGCGATGGTCTTCCGCGTTTCCATCCAGATTTCCTGGATCAGCAGGTTCATTTCATCGCGCGTGAAGGCGTCGAGCGCGCCGAAGGGCTCGTCCATCAGCAGCACCGAGGGATCGACCGAGAGGCTGCGCACGATCGAGGCGCGCTGCTGCATGCCGCCCGACAACTCGCGCGGAAACTTGTTCTCGAAGCCGGCGAGACCGACACGCTCCAGCAACTTGTCGATACGCGCCCGGTCGGGTGGGCGGCGTTTCAGTTCGAACGGGAGTTCGATGTTCTTGGCCAGATTGCGCCAGGGCAGGAGATTGGCATCCTGGAAGATCATTGCGATCTCCGGATGCGGCTTGGTGATCGGCTCATTGCCGAGGCGGATGTCGCCGCTCGACAAGGTGTGAAGTCCCGCCATCGACCACAGCAGGGTTGTCTTGCCGCAGCCCGAAGGTCCCAGGATGCAAAGGAATTCGCCCTCGCGCACATCCAGCGAAACCTTGTCGAGCGCGTGTACCGCACCAGACCGAGTCTGATAGGATTTGCTGGCCTCGCGAATAGCCATCTTGACCGCGTGATTCGCTTCGGGACCGGTGCGTTTCGCAGTCTTTTCAGTCTTCGGCACGGTGAAATTTCCCTGGAAGAACGCGGCTGACACTGAAATGATGTTACAAATTTGGACGGCACGCAATAGGCATCTTTCGCGCAGTGAACCACGCCATTTCACCCCAAGCCTTCATGGAAACCCTTTAAAACGGGCGCTATTGCGCTGCAGGTATCTCGCAATTGCAGCATGGGCCGAAAAGGGGATCTGCTAACGCATGGTTGCCCTTGCTTCAAAACCATGTAATTAATTTACACCGGCGTCCGTCCACGAACCGCGTCAACAGGGCCGCAATTGAATTGAGCAATGTTGCAACATCGAAGACCTCGCGTTCGCGCTCGCGCAAACCTGCGGCGATTGACATCGTTTCGCGATTGCAGCGGGTCGATCAGGATTTGTCGCCGGCCGAGCGCCGGGTGGCGGAGATCGTGACGGCCGATTATGAGGCCGCCACCCGCATGACGATTGCCGAACTTGCCGATCGCGCACAGGTCAGTCAGCCCAGCGTCACGCGCTTTTGCCGCTCGCTCGGCTGCGCATCGTTTTCCGAATTCAAGATCAGCCTTGCGACGACGCTCACTGTGGCCTCCGCCTATCTGAAGTCGGAGCGCGTCTTCGATGATGATGCCGGTCATCTGGCCCACACGGTGATGATGCGGGCAGCAGGTGCGGTGCGCGAATGCCTTGATCAGATCGACACGGCGATTGTCTCGACGGCCATAGACGCACTGGCCGCCAGTCAGCGTATTGATCTCTACGGCCAAGGTGGTGGCTCCGCTGCCCTGGTGGAGGATGCGAAACTGCGCTTGTTCCGCCTGGGAATGCCGGTCTCCGCTTACACTGATGGTCATCAGCAGCGCATGTCGGCCGCAACCCTGGGACCAGGCGACGCCGTGCTGGCGATTTCGAACAGCGGCCGCTCCAAGCCGGTGGTCGAGGCGGTCGAGATCGCGCGATCCTTTGGAGCCAGGACCATCGCGGTGACGAGGCCCGGTACGCCGCTGGCTGCCGCCGCTGAAATCGTCATTGCCATCACCATCGCGGAAGGGCCTGACGTGATGATGCCGACACCGTCGCGCTATGCTCACATGGCGATCATCGACACGCTGGCTGCCGGTGTCGCCAAGAAGCTGGGACCCAGAGCGCGCGAGTCGCTGCGGCGCGTGCGCTACACGGTGGCCCGTATCGGCATTGCCATTCCTACCCCTTCGACCGACCCAACCCCCTTGATGCGCCCACACGATGACGAGGAGTGACCCAATGGCTGGACGCCAGACGATCTTTCGCGGCGCGCAGATCTACGATGGTTCGGGCGAAGCGCCGTGGATGGGTGATGTCGAAATCGCGGGCGAGCGGATCATCTCGCTTACGCCACCCGGCGGGATCGCTGCCGCAACGGATGCCATCGAGGTCGATGCCGCCGGTCTGGCGCTCGCGCCGGGGTTCATCGACGCCCATACGCATGATGATCGCATCGTGCTCGACAAGCCCGACATGCTTCCGAAAATCAGCCAGGGCGTCACCAGTGTGGTCGTCGGCAATTGCGGGATCTCACTCGCCCCCGTGACGTTCGAAGCCGATCCGCCAGCCCCGATGAATCTGCTGGGTGGACGGGAGGCCTATCAGTTCCCGCGGTTTGCAGCCTACGCCGACGCGTTGCGCCAATCGGCACCGGCGGTGAACGTGGCGGCACTGATCGGCCACTCTGCCTTGCGCCTTGCAGCGATGCGGGACGTTGGGCGCAAGGCCAATTCCGCTGAACTTGCCGAAATGTGCGCGCTTGCCGATGCGGCCATGAATGAGGGGGCCACAGGCTTCTCCACAGGCCTATTTTATCCGACGAACGCCGCGGCTGACGAAGACGAGGTCAGTACCATCGCAGCGCGATTTGCCAGACAGGGCGGCATCTATGCGACGCACATGCGCGATGAGTTTGACCGAGTGCTCGACAGCATCGACGAGACGGTTCGAACCGCCAATGCGGCGAACATTCCGGTTGTCGTGTCGCATCATAAATGCGCCGGCCCCGCGAATTGGGGCCGCACCTTCGAAACCCTGCCGCGGCTTGAGGCGGCGGCAGCGCAGCACCGGGTCAATCTCGATGTCTATCCCTATGCTGCGGGGTCTACCAACCTGCGAATGGATCTCGTGACGTCGGATTACCCCATCCGGATCTCATGGTCGAAACCACACCCCGAGATGACCGGGCGCGAACTGTCCTCCATTGCCGCGGAGTGGGGCTGCGATCTACATGAGGCGGCGCGGCGGCTCGATCCTGCTGGTGCAATCTATTTCCAGATGGACGAGGCCGATGTGCGCCGCGTGATGTCCTCCCGCCTCGCCATGATCGGTTCGGATGGTCTGCCGCACGACATCCATCCGCATCCGCGCCTTTGGGGCACGTTTCCGCGCGTCATCGGTCACTATGCCCGTGATCAGAAGCTTTTCCCCGTCGAAACAGCCATCCACAAAATGACGGGCCTCACCGCCAGGGTGTTCAATCTCGCCGATCGCGGCCTGTTGAAACCCGGCGCATTTGCCGACCTCGTGTTGTTCGATCCGGCGACCATCATCGACAAAGCCACCTATGATGTTCCCCAGGCGCTCTCGCTGGGGATCGCGCGCGTCTACGTGAATGGCCGGCTGGCCTTCACGCCGGAGCAAGGTGTCATCGCGCGCGCCGGGCGGCTGATCGGCGGACGAAACAACGTTCACGGAGAATAAGCGATGACGTCCGAGGTTACAGCCATCGCAAGCGGCTGGCTAAAACGCCTGAATGCCGCATTGGGCGATGGTGACGTATCTAGCGCGAATCTGTTTGCCGATGAATGCTATTGGCGCGATCTGGTGGCGCTGACCTGGAATATCCGGACGGTGGAGGGCCGCAGCGCCATTGCCGAAATGTTGGCTGCAACGCTCCCAGCAACCAGGCCCGGGTCATTTGCACTCGAAGGGGCGGCCGATCAGACCGGAAATATCATCGAGGCGTGGTTCAAATTTGAAACAGCGCTGGGCCGCGGCTCCGGGCACCTGCGCCTGAAGGATGGCCTGGGATACACGCTCCTCACTTCTATGGATGAACTCAAAGGTCATGAGGAGCGCAAGGGCTCAAATCGTGACAAGGGCATTGTCCATGGAGCCATTCGCCATCGGCGCACATGGTCGGACGAGCGGGCGCAGGAACAACGCGAGTTGGGGTATTCGCGCCAGCCCTATTGCCTGGTGATCGGTGGCGGGCAGGGCGGCATCGCGCTCGGCGCGCGTCTCCGCCAGCTTGGAGTTCCGACCATCATTCTCGAAAAGAATCCACGCGCCGGCGACTCGTGGCGCAACCGCTACCGCACACTCGTGCTGCACGATCCTGTCTGGTACGACCATCTGCCCTATATTCCATTCCCCGATCAGTGGCCGGTATTCACGCCCAAGGACAAGATGGGCGACTGGCTCGAGATGTACGCCAAGGTCATGGAGCTGAACTACTGGCCGTCGTCGGAGGCACAGGCAGCCAGTTTCGATCCGGTGTCGGGCGAATGGACCGTTCAGGTGAAGCGGAATGGCGAAGACATCGTCTTGCGCCCGAAGCAACTGGTCTTCGCCACAGGGTCATACGGACCGCCGCGCGAGGTTGCCTTGCCCGGCAAGGATCTTTTCGCCGGAGTGCAATATCACTCCAGCAAGCATGTTTCAGCGGAGGGCTTTGCAGGCAAGCGCTGCATCGTCGTCGGCGCCAACAGCTCCGCCCATGACATTTGTGCCGACTTCTGGGAGAACGGCGCCAGCGTGACGATGATCCAGCGCACGCCGACGACCGTCGTCCGCTCCGAATCCCTGATGGATGTGGCTTTTGCCGGCCTGTATTCAGAACAGGCCGTTGCCAGGGGTATCGACGTCGACAAGGCCGACATGATCTATGCGTCTGTGCCGTTCCGGCTAATGCCCGAGGCCCAGCGTCCGCTCTATGAGGAAATTGCGAAGCGCGACGCCGATCTCATCGCACGGCTGAACAAGGCCGGCTTCAGGACCGACTACGGCCCGGATGACTCCGGTTTGATGATGAAGGCGCTGCGGACGGGCTCCGGCTATTATCTAGACGTCGGGTGTTCTGAACTCATTGCCGGCGGCGAGGTGAAGGTGCGCAGCGGCGTCGAGATCAGCCGGATCACCGCGGAGTCAGTGATTCTGACCGACGGCAGCGAACTTCCTGCCGATGTCATCGTCTATGCCACCGGTTATCTGCCGATGAACGAATGGGTCGCAAGGATTGTGTCGCGGGAGACAGCCGATCTCATTGGCCCCAACTGGGGCTACGGCTCCGGAACACGCGGCGACCCGGGCCCCTGGGAGGGCGAACTGCGCAACATGTGGAAGCCCCTGAAGCAGCAGGCCCTTTGGTTCCATGGCGGCAACTTGCATCTGTCGCGGCATTATTCAAAATACGTGGCGCTGCAATTGAAGGCCCGTTTCGAAGGATTGCCGACGCCGGTCTACTGACAGCGCGAAGCCTCCGCATGGTCCCGCTGTGGTGGCCGGCGAAGCGTCGTGGTTGAACCTGTGACGGCCCGGGGCTACTCAGGGCTATTGCAGAAGGAACGCCCGGCGAATGTCGAAGGATCAAATTGCGGCAGTAGGCGACAATTGCATCGACCGGTTCTTGCCGCCGGTCGATGATTGCCTCGTTGGCGGCAATGCTGTGAATGTCGCTGTGCAACTGGCGATGCTCGGGCGGAGCGTGCAGTATTTTGGAGCGGTGGGCGATGACCCGGCCGGCATCGCGGTGCGTGAAGCCTTGACCAGGCAAGGTGTCGGGCTGGACCATCTTCGCGTGCTTGCAGGCTTTCGGACAGCCTATACCGACATCGAAGTCACGGAAGATGGTGACCGCGCCTTCGTGTTCGAAGAGTTCGGCGCCTGCGCGGCCTATCAACCTGCGCCCAACGACATCGCCGGTCTCCGCCGGATGCGGCACGTGCATATTGGTTGGCTCAAGGATGACGGTGCGCTGAAGCGCGCGCTGGCCAGATCAGGCGTGACACTCTCCCAGGACCTGACAGTCAACAACACACCCGGCAATCTTGATCCGGGCGGGCTCGACATTGCCTTCTGCTCGGCCGAACCCGAGGGCGCTGACGCCGAGCTCGCGAGACTGATTTCGGCCGGCGCAAAGCTGGCGGTGGTGACCCTTGGTGCGGGCGGAAGCATGGCCAGCGATGGCCGCCGCAGCGTGTCCGCCACCGCTCCCATCATCACGCCGGAAGACACCACGGGCGCGGGCGATGCGTTCATTGCCGGCTTCCTTCATGCCTGGCTGGATGGCGGGTCGTTGGAGCAGGCACTCATCCTTGGAACCGAGCGCGGGGCAATCGCCTGCATGCACAGGGGAGGATTTCCACAAGCCCCGCTGAAAGGAATTCTCGAACCCTGGGAGCCGACTGAAATCACGGAAACGTGATCGGTTGTGGTCATCTGCCTGCAAAAACTGTGATATAAATCACAGACAGGGAGAACGATAAATGCTGCGCAAGCTGAAGGCCGCCACTCATGAGAGTGGACTGCTGACCCGGGACATGCCGTGGACTCTGCGTCGGGCGTTCGTTTCGGCGTCGCGGCCCGTTGAATTGCGCGCACGCGAAGTACTGTTTCACGCCGGTGACATCGGGGATGGTTGCTATATCGTCCGCAGTGGCGTCGTCAAGGCGGCGGTCGTCGCGCGGGATGGTCAGGAGCGGCTTCTGGCCGTGCTGGGTCCGGGCGCCTTCATCGGTGAACTCGCGCTGATTGACGACGAACCGCGCTCCGCCACCATTGCCGCCCTCAAGCCCTGCCGTCTGATTCATCTGTCGAAGCAGGCGTTTTTCCGTCTCGCTGACGAGAACCCGCTCATTTACCGGCAAGCGCTCAGGCTTCTTGCCCACCGCCTGCGCGGCACGAATGAATCGGTCGTGGCGCAGGGTACAGTCTCGGTGTCGGGCCGGGTGGCGCGCGCCTTCGCGTCGCTGGCCGAGGGGCTGGGCGACGAACAGCCCGATGGCCGCATTCTGCTCGCCCACAAGATCACCCAGAACGACATTGCCGGTATGGCAGGCGTCGCCCGCGAAAATGCCAGCCGCGCCATCAATGACCTGCTGCGCGAAGGCGTGCTGTCGCGCGCCGGGAGCTTTTATCTGATCGAGCGTCCCGCCGAACTGCTCGACATGGCTGAGATCTGACGCCGCTATTTCTGGCTTTCGATCAGGCGGTCGATGAGCGTTTCCATGTCGCTGGCTTCCGCGTTGGCGAACGCGATCCGCAGGTATTGATCCTGGCCGGGACCGAACATCGAGCCGGGTAGGCAGAGCACGTCATGTTCGCCCGCCAGCCGCATCGCCACCTGCTTGGCGGTTTCATCCGTGAACGGATGTTTTACGTAGGCGAACAGCGCCCCTGAGCTGACCAGCTGATACGCGAGGCCGGACCGGGTGAACCCGCGTTGCAACGCTTCAAGCCGTCCGCGCATCAGGGCGATCTTGTGGCGTTTCCAGTCCCCCAGTTCCGTCAGGCCAAAGAGAGCCGCGCGCTGCGAAATGTGCGGCGCGCAGATCGACATGCAATCGAGGATCTTTTCCACCTCGGCCAGAACCCGCGTCGAGGCGACGATCGAGCCGACGCGATAGCCGGTCATCGAGAACACCTTGGAGAAACTGTAGAGCTGGATGAAGGCGTCCTGCCAGCCGGGCTTGGCGAAGATGCCATGGGCGGGAGCCGGATCGTTGCGGAAATCCTTGTAGGTCTCATC
>CAUJIO010000037.1 GCA_963205315.1 Pseudomonadota bacterium
GACCGAGGCGGTCGCGGATCTTGCCATAGGCAAGCCGGATGCCAACACCGAGTTTGTGAAACTGGTGGAAGCTGATCGGCGTGATGCCCGTGACCGGCATCGGAAGATCTTCGATGCGCGCGCCGGCAATGCGATCGGCCAGCACGCCACCCATGGCAGTGGCCATGGCGATGCCGCGGCCATTGTAGCCTAAGCAGATGTGAACGTTCTCAGCAGGTTCATGCATGTGGATGTGATGGTCGGTGGTGATCGCCACCTGGCCATTCCAGACATGGGTGAAGGCAACGTCCGCCAGCTGCGGCCACAGGCGCCGGGTGTAGTCCATGAGCCCTTGCGCCTCATCGAAGCGCGTCACGTCGCGCTGCAGGCTGCGGCCGCCCATCAACATGCGGTTCTGCGCATCGAGCCGGTAATAGACCGTGTTGTTGGCAACTTCGTAGAGCACGCTGCCCGATGGCATCACCGACTTGGCGAGATTGCCGCTCAGGGGCGCCGTCGCGACAATGGTCGTGTAGACCGGTACGACGCTCTGGCGCAGGCCAGACCAGAGATCATCCGTGTACGCATTGGTTGCCAGCACGAGACGGCCGGCGGTGACGCTGCCCTTCGGAGTCTCGATGCGCCACTCAGTCCCCTTTTTCGTCAGGCGCAGGGCGGGCGAGCTTCCATGCACGCGCGCACCGGCCTTCTGCGCGGTCTCCGCCAGTCCGCGCGCATAGCCGAGCGGATTGACCTTGCCTCCCTGCGGAAAGCGGATGCCGCCGAGATAGCGGCTGGTGCCGGTGGCCGCAGCCAGCGCATCGGGCTCAATCCATGTGGCGGGCGAGCCCGTGCGCTGCAATTGTGCGAAGGTGCTGCGTGTGGCGGCAAGTTTCTTCGCATTGAATGCAACGCGTAGCGTTCCCGTCTGTGCCGCTTCGCAATCGATGCCAAGCGACTTCACCAGTGCGAAGACCTTGTCCGGCGCGGCGCCGGAGAATTGCAGCATGCGGGTTCCAAGCTCGGTGCCGAATTGGGCGATCACCTGATCGGGATCGGGGTAGTTGCCGGGATTGACCTGACCGCCATTGCGGCCCGATGCACCCCAGCCCGGCTCATGCGCTTCCAACACCACTGCATCGATGCCGCGCCGGGCCAGATGCAGGGCCGTGGACAGGCCGGTATAGCCGCCGCCGACGATGACCACGGAAGAACGAATATCGCCCTCCAGCGGCGGCACCGGCGCCAGCGGCCGCGCGGTTTCCGCATAGATGCTCTTTGGCAGCGACGGCTGCATCAGACGTCGAGGTTGGCGACGCTCAGCGCATTGTCGCGGATGAAGTCGCGGCGCGGCTCGACGACGTCGCCCATCAGCTTGGTGAAGATGTCGTCGGCCTGATCGAGTTCCGCGACCTTGACGCGCAACAGCGAGCGTACGTTCGGATCGAGCGTCGTTTCCCATAACTGGTCGGGATTCATCTCGCCAAGCCCCTTGTAGCGCTGCATCGAGATTCCCTTGCGGCCCGAAGCGAAGATCGCGTCGAGCAGATCGGTCGGCCCATAAATGATCGTCTCGCCATCCTTGCGGCGGAGCCGCGCCGGCTTCTCATAGATCTCCTGCAAGTGTTCGGCCTTGCGGTCCAGGCGCAACGCGTCGGCTGAGCCGATGAGCTTGCCGTCGAGCGCCCAGCTCTCCTTCACGCCGCGCACTTCGCGGATGAAGTTGAGGCCGCCGTCGGCGGTCGGTTCACCGACCCAGCCGCGCTCGGTCTCTTCCGAAATGGTGTCGAGGCGGCGGGCAATGTAGCCAGCGGCGGCCTCCGCCTGTTCGCGGCTCGACAGCACTTCGGGATTCAGCACGCCGGCAATCGCCGCCTGCTCAACCACCTGGCGCGAATAGCGCATGTGCAGGGCATCGAGTGCAGCGCGGATCGACAGTGCCTCCTCGACGATCGACCGCAGGTCGGCGCCCGCACGTTCGGTGCCATCGGCGAGGATCAGCGTCGAATTTTCGAGTCCGGTATCGACCAGATAGGTCTCAAGCGCTTTCGAGTCCTTGAGGTATTGTTCCGACGAGCCGCGCTTCACCTTGTAGAGTGGCGGCTGGGCGATATAGAGATGGCCGCGCTCGATCACCTCGGGCATCTGGCGATAGAAGAAGGTCAGCAGCAGCGTGCGGATGTGGGCGCCGTCGACGTCGGCGTCAGTCATGATGATGATCTTGTGATAGCGCAGCTTGTCGATGTTGAATTCCTCGCGGCCGATGCCGGTGCCGAGTGCGGTGATGAGCGTGCCGATTTCGGCCGAGCTCAGCATCTTGTCGAAGCGGGCGCGCTCGACGTTGAGGATCTTGCCGCGCAAGGGCAGCACGGCCTGGTTCTCGCGATGGCGGGCCTGCTTGGCGGAACCGCCGGCCGAGTCACCCTCGACGATGAAGATTTCGGATTTCGACGGATCGCGTTCCTGGCAATCGGCCAGCTTGCCGGGCAGCGAGGAAATATCGAGCGCGCCCTTGCGCCGTGTCAGTTCACGCGCCTTCCTTGCGGCCTCCCGCGCGGCAGCGGCCTCGACCACCTTCGAGACGATGGCGCGGGCTTCGCTCGGATGTTCCTCGAACCAGGCGCCCAGCTGCTCGTTGACGAGGTTTTCGACCACAGGACGGACTTCGGAGGAGACCAGCTTGTCCTTGGTCTGCGAGGAGAACTTGGGGTCCGGCACCTTGACCGAGAGCACGCAGGTCAGGGCTTCGCGCGCGTCATCGCCAGTCAACGCCACCTTCTCCTTCTTGGCGATGCCGCTGTCATTGGCGTAATTGTTGACGACGCGCGTCAGGGCGCCGCGGAAGCCCGCAAGATGCGTGCCGCCGTCGCGCTGCGGAATGTTGTTGGTGAAGCACAACACGTTCTCATGGTAGCTGTCGTTCCACCACAGGGCGCAGTCGACGGTGATGCCGTCCTTCTCGCCGTGGATCATGATGGGCTGCGACAGCACCGCCTGTTTGGCGCGGTCGAGATAGCGTACGAAAGCGGCGATGCCGCCCTCATAGTAGAGCTCGATGTCCTTGGGCTCGACGCCACGCTTGTCGGAGAGGAGAATGCGCACGCCGGAATTGAGGAAGGCCAGTTCGCGCAGCCGGTGTTCCAGCGTCGGCAAATCGAATTCGGTCTTGGTGAAGGTATCGGTCGAGGGCAGGAAGGTCACCTCGGTGCCGCGGCGGCCGGGCGCATCGCCGACCACTTTCAGCGGCGCATCCGGATCGCCATGAGTGAAGCTCATGAAGTGTTCTTTGTCATCGCGAAAGATGGTGAGCTTCAGCTTGACCGACAGGGCATTGACGACGGAAACGCCGACACCATGCAACCCGCCTGAAACTTTGTAGGAATTCTGATCGAACTTACCACCGGCATGCAGCTGGGTCATGATGACTTCTGCAGCCGACACGCCCTCGCTGGAATGAATATCGGTGGGTATGCCGCGACCATTGTCGGTGACGGTGCAGGAGCCATCGGCATTGAGCGTCACGGTGACGCGATCGGCATAACCGCCCAGCGCCTCGTCGATGGCCTTGTCGACGACCTCATAGACCATGTGATGGAGACCCGAACCATCGTCGGTGTCGCCGATATACATGCCGGGACGTTTCCTGACGGCATCGAGCCCCTTCAAGACCTTGATCGAATCCGCATCATAGGCGCCGCCGTTGCCGTTGCCATTGCCGGTGTTGTCCGCGTCTGACATCAACTTCCCATCACTTCTTTCACTGTTCCGTCCTCCACATGGAAAACGGTGCCGCTATTGCCCATGCCGTCAAACAGCTGAGCGTCGGTCCCGGTCATCCAGCTCTGGCTGCCCAACGCCGCCAAAGCCTCAAGCAAACTCAGCCGCCGCGCCCGGTCGAGGTGGGCCGCCACCTCGTCCAGCAATAGCACGGGAGCCGTGCCAATGGTGGCCTTTACCGCCCGCGCCTGCGCCAGAATGAGGCCGATGAGCAGCGCCTTCTGCTCACCGGTTGAACATTGCCCCGCCGCCATCTGCTTGGGTCCGTGGACCACCATCAGATCGCTGCGGTGCGGGCCGCGCAGGGTCCGGCCGGCTGCCCGGTCGAGCCCCCGCGAATCGCGCAGAATATTACGATATTCGTCCTCGACGCGCACGGCCGGCGTGGTGGCAATCCGCGCCTCGATTTCCCCCTCCACCGAGACATCTCCCCACGGAAAGGAGCTGTGCCCGCGGGTCTCGTCTATATGGGCCTGAAGAGCCTCCAGACCAAGCAATCTTGCCGCTGAAATGGCAACCGCAGCCTCCGCCATATGGGCTTCGAGACTCGACAGCCAGGCGGCGTCAGGACGGGTTTCCTCCAGCAGCAGGTTGCGCTCCCGCATCACCTTTTCGAAGACCAGAATGCGCGAGCCGTGTTCCGGGTCGAAGGCGGTCACCAGCCTGTCGAGAAAGCGCCGGCGGTCGGAGGCGGGCCCCGCAAACAGCCGGTCCATGGCCGGGGTCAGCCAGAGCATCCGCATGTAGTCACCCAAGGCGCCTGAGCCCTTCTGCGTCTCGCCATCGATCACAACGAGGCGCGAACCACCATCGCCGGCTTCCGACTGGCCGCTCCAACCCGTTCCGAGCGTCACGGGGCCATTGGCAGTGTCGATTTCGGCGGCAATGGCCCAGGTGCCGCCGCCGCCTTGCCGCGCCAGATCCTCGAACACGGCGCCACGAAGCCCGCGTCCTGGCGCGAGCAGCGAAATCGCCTCGAGGATGTTGGTCTTTCCCGCGCCATTGGCGCCGGTCAGCGCCACCAGTTGCGCATCAAGGGTCAGCCGCAATCCGGCATAGTTGCGGAAGTCGGTAAGGGTCAGCCGGGTGATGGCAAGGGTGGAAGAATCGGTCACAAATCGAGGCTTACACCCGCATCGGCATCAGCACATAGAGGGCCTGGGCATCACCGGGATCGCGGACAATGGTGGGCGAACCCGCATCGGCCAGCTGCAACAGCATGGCATCGGATTTCATCTGGCCCGCCACATCCATCAGGTAGCGCGAGTTGAAGCCGATATCGATGGGATCGGACTCATAGGAACAGGCGAGCTCTTCCTCGGCTGAACCGGAATCCGGATTGTTGACGGTCAGCGTCACCTTGCCTGAGCTGATCTGCAGCTTCACGGCGCGGCCCTTTTCCATCGAGATGGTCGAGACGCGGTCGACGGCCGAGGCGAAGCTTCGCGTGTCGATTTCCAGCATCTTGTCGTTGTTGCGCGGAATGACACGCTCATAGTCCGGGAATGTCCCGTCGATCAGTTTGGAGGTGAGCACCAGATCGCCGGCGGCAAAGCGGATCTTCGAAGCCGAGAGAGAGACCTCGACATTGCCGTCCACCGATTCGAACAGCTTCACCACTTCGAGCACGGTTTTCCTCGGCACGATGACGCCGGGCATGCCCTTGGCGCCCTCGGGCCTCGCGATCTGCGCTTGCGCCAGGCGGTGACCGTCGGTGGCGACGGCGCGCAACATGCCGGCGGCGGCAACTTCATGGAAGTAGATGCCGTTGAGGTAATAGCGGGTTTCCTCGGTCGAGATGGCAAAGCGGGTCTTCTCGATCAGGGCCTTCAGATCGGCGGCGGCCACCTCGAAGCGGTTGGGGAAGTCGCCCGCCGCCAGATCGGGAAAGTCCTCGTGCGGCAACGCCTGCAGCGCAAAGCGCGACTTGCCGGCGAAGATCGCCACGCGCTGGCCGTCACCCGCCTGATCGAGTTCAAGCTGCGCGCCATCGGGAAGCTTGCGCACGATGTCGTAGAGCATGTGGGCCGGAACGGTGGAAGCGCCGCTTTGGCCCACTTCGGCCGCCACGCTCTCGACGATCTCGATGTCGAGATCGGTCGCCGTCAACTTCAATTGTCCATCGCCCGCAAGCAACAGCACGTTGGACAGGATGGGGATGGTGTTCCGCCGCTCCACGACGCTCTGCACATGGGTCAGCGCTTTCAGGAAGGCTGACCTTTCGATCGTCACACGCATAACCGGAACACCCCTTGTCTTTCACTCCCGGCATCCCCGCCGGGCCGCAGACATTGGCGCGGAAAGCGGCCTGTTTCAAGGCCCTGTTGATAACATCCTCCGATCACGGCGCATCACCCGCGCCTCGCGGTGGATCAAGGCGTCTCACGGTCACGTGTGGACTGAAACCAGCGCCATGCCCCGGCCCGTTGCTCGGAAAGCTGCCCAAGTCGCGGGCGGTGAAACCCAACGACGCAACCTCACAGGGGACTTCAACATGCTCAAATCGCACACTGCCCGGCTAGCACTTGCCGCTGTGCTCGGCTGGCAGCTCCCGGCCTCCATTGCGGCTCATGCCTCAAGCCACATGGATGCACCGCTGATCTCGCTCGACGATGCCGCCAACACCACCGACGTCTATGCTTTCAAGAGCAAGAGCGGCGGCATCGAGTATCTGACGACGGCACTCGCCGTCTACCCGTTCGAGGAACCGGGCATCGGTCCGAACATCTACGGCTTCGATCCGAAGGTCGACTACGAGATCCATGTGGCGCTGGGCAACCGCGTGAACACCGGCAGGCCCGACATCACCTACCGTTTCGAATTCAAGACCACTTACGCCAACAAGAACACCATCCTGCAGAGCTATCTCGGCACGCTGGAGCCTGCAAAGCCATTTCCCGCCAACCAGAACCGGCGCCAGGCCTACAAGGTGATCAAGATCGATCATCGCAACGGCGATACCGAGACGGTGCTGGGCGAGGATATTCCCGTTCCGCCCAACAACCAGGGCCGGCTCACACCCGACTACAACAAAGGCAACGGTGATGGACTGGCGCGGGGCGGAGCGACGTCCGTGTCCGGACTCGATGCTTACACAAAGAATGCCATCGCCTCGCTGAAGCGTGACTACCGGGCGTTTGCCGGCCAGCGCGACGATGGTTTCTATGGTGACATCCAGTCGATCTTCGATCTCGACTTTTCCTTCGACAAGCCGGCGCCCTTTGACAGCCAGGGCGGCTACAATGTCCACACCATCGTCCTCAACATTCCGTTGAGCGAACTCAATGGCGCCGACATCGCGGGAGTATATGCCACCACCTCGCGGCCCGAGGGCAACAAGATGGTGCAAGTCGGTCGCCAGGGAAATCCACTGTTTGTCGAAGCGCTCATCGCACTCAAGGACAAGGATGCGTATAACCAGAGCAAGCCCAGCGGTGACGCGGCAGCGTTCAACGGCTACGCGGCCAATCCGGAATTGTCGGCCGCACTCGGAGTTACACCGATCGCACCGGGATTGCTGGAATCGATCTTCACGCCCGATCTCATCAAGGTCGATCTCACCACGCCGCCGGCGCGTCTCGCCGGTCAGGCGGGTTTCAATCGTCTCAGCGTGTTCGGCGGCGACGTGCTGGCCAGCACCAAAACCGGCGGCAATGTCGCCGGCGGCTGGCCCAATGGCCGGCGCTTTGGTGACGATGTCATCGACATCGCCATCATCGCGTTGGGCGGCGCGGGAACCGGCCCTGACTTCTCAGGTGTCAATGTCGACAAGGTGACGGGCAACGACATCACCTACAATCAGGTGTTCCCCTATGCCGCAACGCCCTTGAACGGCCGCAGCCACGGCCATCACGGCCAATAAGTCCATCAACGAAGCAGGTGGCCGTCCTCAAGGCTGCCACCTGGCACGCTGTTCACGAGGGATATCATGCCGCGACAGTTCACCTGGCTCTGTACGAGCGGGGCACTTACACTCCTGATTCACATCGCCGCCGCGCAGGCAGAAGCGACGCGACCAAATGACGATCAGCTCGTGCTCGGACAAGCACGACCAACTTCCACCCAGCAAAGCGGCGTTGCAAACCTCGCCGCGGATCGCGACAATCTCGAACTCGCCGTTGCCGTGGCGCGTGCCACCATCGAGCAAGGCCGCAAAGCTGCCGATCCCCGCTCCTATGGTGAAGCCGAGGCAGCCCTTGCGACCTGGTGGAACGCCAGCGATCCGCCGCAACAGGTGCGGATCTTGCGCGCCGTCATACGCCAGGCGAATCATGAGTTTTCCAGGGCGCGCGCCGATCTTGATGCTGTGCTTGCGGTTTCACCGCGCAATGCGCAGGCCTTGCTGTCACGCGCCTTCCTCAACCTGGTGACAGGCGATATTGCAGCGGCAAAGTCCGACTGCAACGTCTTGCCCTTTGGGGCGCGCGGTCTGATCCGCAACATCTGTTTGGCGCGCGCTGCCGCCCTGTCAGGCGATGGGCGCGCGGCGCAACTGCTACTACAACGGGCCTTGGCGGCAGACCGTCAATCCCCGCCGGCGCTGCGGAGCTTTGCTGCCGACGTGCTCGCCGATATCAGCGTGGGCCTTGGCCAGCGCAACGAAGCCGAACAACTCTATGCCGCGGCAGACCGGACACAGAGCGCCGATGTCGCAACGCTTGGTGCCTATGCCGATTTCCTGCTCGATATGGATCGCTCGGCGGAAGCTCTCCGCCTTCTCGATGGGCGCGGCGAGCAAGACGCACTCCTGCTGCGCCGGGCAATTGCCGCCAAGCGGCTCGGCGATCCCCGGCTCGAAAGCTGGAGGGGCGTGCTGAATGAGCGCTTCGAGGCCGCGGCCAAGGCTGGCAATCGTGTTCACCTGCGTGAGGAAGCTATGCTTCGCCTCGACGTCGAAGGTGATACCGCCCTGGCCTTGAAACTGGCCGTCCAGAACTGGGCCCTGCAGAAAGAACCAGCCGATGCGCGCCTATTGCTGAGAGCTGCGCTCTCAGCGGGCGAGTCGGCCGCCGCACAGCCGGTTGCCGATTTCATCGCAGCAACTGGATTGAACGACGCGCGCGTAACGCCGCTCATCGCACGTCTGGAGCAGAAGTGATGCGCCTGCTGGTCTATGTCATGGCCATCATCATTCTTGTTGTTCTGCAATTGTCCGCCAGACATGCGGACGCGCATTCACAGAGCTACGCATACCTGGACTTCGCGGAAGATGGTGTCACCGTCAGCGGGAGGTTCCAGGCTGCGTTGCGCGACCTTGACCGCCTTTATCATCTCGACAGCAACGGCAATGGCACCATCACCTGGGGCGAAGTGCGGCAGCGCGAGGCGCCACTCGCACAAGCGGCGCTTTCTACACTTTCTCTGAAGACGGGCTCGCATGCCTGCAATCTCTCGCCACAGCCCATACTGATCGACAGCCACGGCGGCGAGTCCTACCTCGTCATGCCGTTCACGGCGGATTGCCCACCGGGGCCGGCGATGCGCCTCGACTATTCCTTTCTCGCAGGCATCGATGCGCAGCATCGCGGTCTCGTCACTGTAACGGGCACAAACGGCTCATCCCGCAACTTCGTCGTCGCGGCCGGTCAACGCGAGATCACGATCACTTCAAGCCAAAGCGGCATCTTCACGGAACTGGCGAGCTTCGTGGGTCACGGCTTCCATCACATCCTCATCGGATACGACCACATACTTTTCGTGCTCACCTTGTTGATCGGCACGGCCATGCAACAGCGCGGAGGGCCGCTACGGCAAACATTCCTGCAGACCGCCAAGGTCGTCACCGCCTTCACGCTCTCGCATTCGGTGACGCTTGGACTCGCGGCGCAGGGCGTTCTGATGATCCCGGTGGCGCTTGCCGAAAGCCTGATTGCCGCAACCATTGCCATCGCGGCCGTCAACAATATCTGGCCGCTGATCACCGCGAGGTTATGGCTGATGGCGCTGGGCTTCGGTCTCATTCATGGCGTGGGCTTCGCCAATGTCTTGCGCGGCCTGCAGTTGCCGCAGGACAATTTCCTGCTTTCGCTGCTGTCCTTCAACATCGGCGTGGAGGCCGGGCAGCTGGCCGTGGTCGCCATTGCCCTGCCGGTCATCGCCATCGCCGCGCGCCAAAGCCTGGCGCGGCTTGCGATGCCGGCTGCCAACTGCGCCATCACGGCCCTCGCGCTGATGTGGCTCAGCGACAGAACTCTCGGTACGTCGCTGATGCCTTTTTAGAGCGAGACCCGATCAGCCCTGTTCGACCAGACGCACCAGCAAGGCCACTTCGCGGGCGAGCTTGTCGTCGGTCTTGATCTGGTCCTCGATCTTGCGCACGGCGTGCAGCACCGTCGAGTGATCACGTCCGCCGAAGCGGCGGCCAATCTCGGGCAGTGAGCGCGCTGTCATTTTCTTGGCGAGATACATGCCGATCTGCCGCGGCACGACGACGGACCTCGCGCGGCGTGGCGACAGCAGATCGGTGCGGCCAACATTGAAATGGCGGCCGATGATCTTGAGGATGTCGTCGATCTTGATGCGTGAGCCATCAGGGTTGGCCTGCATGTCGCGCAGGACCAGCGACGCGAGATCCAGTGTCACCGCCGCCTGGTTGAATTGCTGATAGGCGGCGATGCGATTGAGAGCGCCTTCGAGTTCGCGGCCGGAGCCGGTCACGCGATTGGCAATGAATTCCAGGACGTCATCGGGGATCACCACCGACGGATCACGCTTCACCATCAGGCCATAGCGGCTCATCAGGATGCGGCGGCGGGTTTCGAGATCCGGTGTTTCAATGTCAACGACAAGGCCGCCCATCAGCCGCGAGCGCATGCGCTGGTCAATGGCGTCGAGCTGTGCCGGCGGCACATCGGCGGCCACGATCACCTGACGGCGCTGATCGACCAGCGAGTTGAAGGCATGGCAGAATTCCTGCTGCATGGTCTTGCCCTGCAGGAACTGGAAGTCGTCGATCAGCAATACGTCGACGGCGGCGAACTGGTCCTTGAAGGAGATCGTGTCCTTCTGGCGCAGCGCCATGACGAAGTTGATCATGAAGCGCTCGGCGGTGAGGAACATCACCTTGCGGTCCGGACGGCGTTCGCGAATGCGATGCGCGACGGCGGAGAGCAGGTGCGTCTTGCCGAGACCTGCCCCGGCATGAACGAAGAGCGGATTGAAGCTGATGGCCGCGCCCTGGGCCGCATCGGCAACGCGGCACATGGCGGCGTGGGCCAGTTGGTTCGAGGGGCCGACGATAAAGCTGTCGAAGTTCTGGCTGGGATCCAGCGAGGCCATGCGATCAGCGTTCATCGCCTGGGCGACGGCGGCAGATGGCGCCGCCACCGGCATGGGCGCCTGCTGAGGTGTGGCAACGCGGGTCTCATGAGCTTCGGGGGCAACGCGCGGGGCCGGCAAGCCGCGGGTGCGGACCCGCACCTGTACTGCGTCGAGCGCTCCGAGTTCGGCCTCGCCGATCTTCTGCAGCTTCGAGATATAGTGGGTTTCAATCCAGGACTTGAGGAAACGCGTCGGGACCGAGACCGTCAGGCGTTGCTCGCTCAGGTCCTCGATTTCCATGCGGGCAAACCAGGAGGAATAGAGATCCTCGCCGAGTTCGGCACGCAGCCTCTGGACCACGCGCTCCCACTTGGACTTCACGTCATTCGAAATCGTCATCTGTTCACCGCATCCTGTCGAAGCGCCAGGCTCTGGCGCGTGTGTCTCCGCGGCGCGTCCATCATGATGGAGCGCCCCAACGTCCTGTCCTGGTGCGGGGTCTAAGCCGCTGCCGGGGTCCTGACGGATGCTGATGGTGTGGTTCTGCTCATCTTACGCCCCTGCCGCATTCTTCTGTTTTCGTTTTTGATGGTTCAAGGCATCTCTCCTTGCCGCATCGTTAGACACA
This sequence comes from Pseudomonadota bacterium, assembly GCA_963205315.1. Classification (GTDB taxonomy): domain Bacteria; phylum Pseudomonadota; class Alphaproteobacteria; order Rhizobiales; family Aestuariivirgaceae; genus Aestuariivirga. Next base: position 11,645 of record CAUJIO010000037.1, read on the forward strand.
ATAGTTTCCCTGCTGGGCGGAGACGCCCAACGCCGTCAAATCTGTCTGGTTGACAGAACCCTGAGCTTAGCCCCACCCTCGGGTCCTGCAGTTCTGCCGTGGCGCCTGAGCATTTGCCCTGTCCACGAGCCAGAACTTACAAAAGCGGGTCGGGCGCAAGCAACCTGATTCACGAATCAATCCGTACACGGAATCGGCTTGACAGAGCGTCAGGCTGCGCGAGCTGCAAGAATTCTTCTTTAAAGGTTTGAGATTATTCCGGTTTTGACTGGTATCGCGACCGGGCACCTCTGTTGCCCGGACACCGAGATTCGATTTCCGCCGGAGTTTTTCCTGGATGGTAAAAAACGCCAGAACCACCCGGACTCGGAGGTCAATCCTCAATCATTTGAATCCAATGGTATTTTTCTGTGCGAGACAATCCGTCCCCGGACAAACAAAAAACGCCGGATGTTTCCATCCGGCGTTCTAACTTGTCGCAGCCTGTGGATCGTTCAGATCAGGCCTGGATAGCCTTCACACGAGCGGCGAGGCGCGAAACCTTGCGCGAGGCGGTGTTCTTGTGCAGTACGCCCTTCTGGGCGCCACGCATCAGTTCAGGCTGGGCGGCCTTGAAAGCGGCTTCCGCGTCGGCCTTCTTGCCAGAGGCAATCGCCTCTTCCAGCTTGCGCACGAAGGTGCGGATGCGGCTGGTGCGGTTCTTGTTGATCTCGGTGCGGCGGGCGGAGACGCGGGTGGCCTTCTTCGCCGATTTCGTATTGGCCATAGGGCTTTGGTCCTGCTTGACTGAAATTCGTTTGATAGGCGTTCAAAGACAAAAAACCGCATGCCAACCGGCAGACGGCCCGTCTTTCCGGCCCATCGGGATGGCGGGCTTATAGTGAGGACGGGCCGTTCCGTCAATTGCCTTGTGGAACGGCCTCAAAGATCGTCGTTTCTCAGGGCTTTTCCCATTTGCGGCTCTTTTCGGAGCGGAAGAAAGCGTCGATGATCTTCATGTTCTGGATGGCGTCGTCCACACCCCAGGCGGGTGCCTTCTTCTTGCGGATGGCGCGGCCGAAGGCTTCCGCCTGAAGCTGGTACTGGTCGGAGACCGGAAGCTCCAGCCATTGCCCCTCATTCATGCTCATGCCCTGGACAAAATAGCGGTTGGGCTTGTCGGGGGGCGCATTGAAGGGGATCTCGATCTCGATCCGTCCCTTGGTGCCCATGATGTTCACCCGCTGGTAGGGAGCAAGCTGGGTGGAAATGGTGAAGGAGAGATGTCTTCCCTCACTGAATTCCGCCAGGCCGCCGGCCAGCCGGTCGGTCTTGAACTTGGGGTCGCGGTCGAAGGTCGCGGTGACGCGCTGCGGCTCGCCGTCGAAAATGAAGCGTGACACGGTGATCGGATAGCAGCCGATGTCGAGCAGCCCGCCGCCGCCGATATCGGCCATGTTGCGGACGTTCTTCGGGTCCTTGAGAAAGTAAGAGAACAGCACCTGGATGGCGCGGACTTCGCCGATCTTGTTCTTCTTCACCAGATCGCGCACCGCCAGCCATTGCGCGGCATGGCGCACCATGAAGGCCTCGGCGATGAAGACGTTCTTCGGCGCCTTCTTCAGTTGCATCGCTTCCTTCGCGGTGATGGCGATGGGTTTTTCGCAGAGCACATGCTTGCCGGCCTTTGCAGCGGCGAGCGTCAGCGGCACGTGCAGATGGTTGGGCAGCGGATTATAAACAGCCTCGATCTCGGGATCGGCCAGCATCTCTTCATAGGAGCCGTAGGCCCTGGGAATGCCGAGCTTGCCGGCCCATTCCTGTGCCGTCTTGAGCTTGCGCGACGAGATGGCGACGATCTCGATATCCTTGCTCTTCAGCATGCCGGGCAGCACCTTGGCCACGCCGATATTTGCTGTCGAGATCACGCCCCACTTCACAGGCTTCATGTCAGTGCCTCCCCATTGATCAGGAGGCCACTCTTAATCCTTCGCGCGCGGCGTTGAAAGATTGTTCGAGGCTCGCCGCAAAGTAATCGCGTGTCAGGGCCCGCGGGATCTCGGGGTCATCGGGCTTGCCGGTCAGCGCGTAGCGCAGCCAAAGGCCGTCCATCATTGCGCCTATGCCTTCGGCGATACGCAAGGCTTGGTTGTATTCGGTCATGCGGCGCAGGTCATGCAGCAGGCTGCTTCTGAGACGGCGATGATAAATACTCAGGATGTGCTGCAGGCGCGGCGACATCCGGGCATTGCCATAGAGCGCCAGCCAGGCGCTGAAGATCTGACCGTCGAACTGCTTGTCGCCGAAACAGGCATCGATGATGGCTATGATCCTGCCGCGCGGCGATTGGGCGGCGACAAGACGGGCCACGGCATCGGCCCGGAGCTCCGACAGCAAGTGCCGCATGGTCTCGAACAGCAGATCATCCTTGTCCTTGAAATAGTGATGGACCATCCCAGAAGATATGCCAGCATATTTCGCGATGCGGGCGACGGTGGCACGGGTAAAGCCATCCTCGTGGATGACAGCGATTGCCGCCTCCACCAGTTGCCGCCTGCGAATTGGTACCATGCCAAGCTTGGGCAACAATACTCTCCAAAATCTCAACATATATTCCTATCATCAAACGTCCAGCAGTCAAACCATCGCTGGCCAGATTATTGTTGGATATTCGTCCAATAATAATCTTGCGGAGACCTGCCTGGCTGCACTAATCCTGTGCCATCACCCCGGAAAAGGAAGAACGCTCCGGGGTAAAGGAGGGAGTTTTCAAGAATGTCATCAAAATCAAGAACCATTGCCGCGCTGCTGGCGCTCAGCACCTGCCTCGCAACGCCGGCATTCGCGAGTGATGCCGAAAGCTGCAAGACAGTGCGCTTTGCCGATGTCGGCTGGACCGACATCCAGGTGACCACGGGTGCAACCTCCGTCGTCCTCGAAGCGTTGGGTTACAGCCCGCAGGTATCGACCCTGTCAGTGCCTGTCACCTATGCCTCGATGAAGAACAAGGACATCGACGCCTTCCTCGGCAACTGGATGCCGAGCATGACAGCCGACGTGAAAGCCTATTTTGACGAGAAGTCGGTGGAACAGCTTGCGGTCAATCTCGAAGGCGCGGGCTATGGTCTCGTCGTGCCGCAATACGTCGCCGATGCCGGCGTCAAGAGCCTCACCGACATCGGTGCCCACAAGGACAAGTTCAACGGCAAGATCTATGGCATCGAGGCCGGCAATGACGGCAATCGCATCATCAGCGAGATGATCGCCAAGCCCGAGAACAAGCTCGAGGGCTTCGAGCTGGTCGAGAGCTCGGAAGCCGGCATGCTCACCGAAGCCGAGAAGGCGATGAAGGACAATCAGTGGATCGTCTTCCTTGGCTGGACGCCGCACCCGATCATGGGCGAGATGAAGATACACTATCTCGATGGCATGGGCGATTCAGGCTTTGGTTCGGCCACGGTCTATACCAATGTCCGCGCCGGTTATACGGCCGATTGTCCGAATGCCGGCAAGCTGCTGTCCAATCTCAAGTTCACGCTCGAGATGGAAGGCGCCATGATGGACCCGGTGCTGAAGGATGGCGCCGATCCCAAGGAAGTCGCCAAGACCTGGCTCAAGGCGCATCCGGACGCGGTGAAGCCGTGGCTCGATGGCGTCACGACGTTTGACGGCGGCGATGCCGCGGCAGCCGTCGATGCCGCGCTGAAGGGATAAGACGGCCAGAGGCCCCACCATCCACAATCGTCATCCCCGGGCTTGTCCCGGGGATTTTTACATCGCAAAGTGGGCATGCGCGAAGGTCCGAAAGAACAGGGCCGCGCGCCAGAACAGGTCCCCGGGACAAGCCCGGGGATGACGTATGTCGATCCCTGGGGAGGGGCAACATGGATTTCATCAAGGGGCTCTCGCAGCAGTTCCCGTGGCTGATCGACGAAAAGGGGAAGATCCTTTTCGGCAAGTGGGGCAAGGCCCTCATCGATTTCATCGTCACCTATTTCCAGTGGCTGTTCGACGCGCTGAAGATATCGCTCAATTTCGTGGTCGAGGGATCGACGTCGCTGCTGCTCATGCTGCCGCCCATCGTGCTGGCGCTGATCCTCGCGGGCTTTGCCTACTGGCTGCAGAAGTCATGGAAGCTGGCGCTTGGCGTGCTCCTTGGCCTGTTGTTCATCATGAACCAGGGGCTGTGGAAGGAAACCGTACAGACCCTCGTGCTGGTCGTCGGATCGACGGCTTTGTCCATGGCGATTGGCGTGCCACTCGGCATCTGGGGCGCGCACAGCGCCAAGGTGTGGCGGGTGATGCAGCCGGTACTGGACCTGATGCAGACGATGCCAACCTTCGTCTATCTCATTCCCATTCTCATACTCTTCGGACTTGGTGCCGCACCCGCCCTTATCGTCACCATCATCTTCGCGATGCCCGCCCCGGTGCGCATGACCTACCTCGGTATTACCTCGATCCCCAAGCCGATGATCGAGGCGGGCGAGAGTTTTGGTGCCACCAAACGCCAACTGTTATGGAAGGTGGAGCTGCCTGCAGCCCTGCCGTCGATCATGGCGGGCCTCACCCAGTGCATCATGCTGTCCCTCTCGATGGTGGTGTTCGCCACACTGATCGGTGCGCCGAGCCTCGGCAATCCAGTCAACAAGGCGCTCGCCAACCGCAATATTCCGCTGGGAATCGAAGCGGGCCTGGCGATCGTCGTGCTGGCCATCATCCTTGACCGCGTGCTGGCCGTGAAGGCGGGGGCAAAGAAATGACAACCGCCGTCGAATTCAAGAACGTCGACATCATCTTCGGCAACAATACCAAGGACGCGCTGGCGATGGCGCGGGCGGGTGAACACCGCTCCGACATCCTTAGCAAGACCGGCTGCGTGCTCGGCGCGACGGGTGCCAATCTCACCGTCAACGAGGGCGAAATCAGCGTGCTGATGGGGCTTTCGGGGTCCGGCAAGTCGACGCTGTTGCGCGCCGTCAACGGCCTCAACAAGGTGACGGGCGGCCAGGTGATGGTCAAGGATGGAAACCGCATGGTCGATGTCGCCTCTTGCGACGAGCAGACCTTGCGCCACATCCGCCAAAAGCAGGTCGCCATGGTGTTCCAGCAATTCGCCCTGCTGCCGTGGCGCACGGTGCGCGAGAATGCCGGGCTCGGCCTCGAACTCGCCGGCATGCCGCTGGCGGAACGCAATGCCAAGGTCGACAAGCAACTGCACCTCGTCGGCCTCGACCAATGGGCCAACAAGTTTGTGCATGAGCTGTCCGGCGGCATGCAGCAGCGCGTCGGTCTCGCCCGCGCGTTTGCCACCGAAGCACCGATCCTGCTGATGGACGAACCCTTCTCGGCACTCGATCCGCTGATCCGCACCAAGCTGCAGGACGAACTCCTGCAACTGCAGAAGCAGATCAAGAAGACCATCATCTTCGTCAGCCACGATCTCGAGGAGGCGCTCAAGATCGGCAACCGCATCACCATCATGGAAGGCGGGCGCATCGTGCAGTCGGGTGCGCCCGAGGATATCGTTCTCAGGCCCGCCAACGACTACGTGCGCGACTTCATCGCCAATGTGAATCCGCTTTCGGTGCTCACCGCCTGGAACGTCATGCGGGCGCTGCATGAACTGGAGCGCGACAAGGAAGGCTGGGTGTGGCTCGACAAGCGCAAGACCACCAAGTTCAAGCTCGATGAGAATGGCAAGGTCATCGCCGCCGAACGCGACAAGAAGAAAGCCACATGGGTATCGTGCGACGACGTCGAGAAGCCGGTCGCGCCGGATTCCCGGCCCGTCTATTGGGCGCGGCCCGGAACGTCACTCAAGACGGTGATGCTGGCCATCCACAACACCGATGTGGCTCCCGTCGCGATCTTCGATGAGAACGACAAGTTCATGGGCGCCATCGGCGTACGCAATGTGCTGCAGGCGGTGCTGAAGAAGGTGGACTAAATCGCCCAGGCCTTGCCGGCACTCAGCCGACCAACACCGAGGTGATGTGCGATGGTCTGGCCGATGTCGGCAAAGCAGCTGCGATGGCCGAAGCTGCCTGGCGCCATGCCCTTCATGTAGGTCATCACCGGAATCTGCTCGCGCGTATGATCGGTGCCTTTCCAGGTCGGGTCATTGCCGTGGTCGGCTGTCAACAGCAGCAGATCACCGTCGCGCAACTTGGCGATGATCTGCGGCAGTTGCGCGTCAAAGGCTTCGAGCGCCTTGCCATAGCCGATGGGATCGCGCCGGTGGCCATAGTCGGTATCGAAGTCGACGAAGTTGGTCATCAGGAAGCCGCCATCGCCGACGCCGTCCATGTGCTCAAGTGTCGTTGCCAGAAATGCCGGGTTGCCGGCCACCTTGTATTCGCGGCCCGTGCCGGAATGCGCATAGATGTCGCCGATCTTGCCGACCGAGACGACATCGCGTCCTGCCTTGCTCAGCACGTCCAGCAAGGTCGGTGAGGGTGGCTTCACGGCATAGTCCTTGCGGTGGCCGGTGCGGGTGAAGGTCTCTGCCGTTTCACCCACGAAGGGCCTGGCGATGACGCGGCCGATGTTCAGCGGAAAGGTCAGTTCGCGCGCCACACGGCACACCTCGTACAGCCGCTCCAGCCCGAAATGCTCCTCATGGGCGGCGATCTGCATGACGCTGTCGGCGCTGGTATAGGCGATGGGCTTGCCGGAGCGCACATGCTCTTCGCCAAAATCCTCGATCACCTGGGTTCCCGAGGCATGGCACAACGCCAGCAGGCCGGGCAGCTTGCAGCGGCTGACGATGGCGTCGATCAGCTCCTGCGGGAAAGCCGGAACAGTGTGCGAAAAATAGCCCCAGTCGAACTGCAGTGGCACACCGGCGATTTCCCAATGCCCGGTGATCGTGTCCTTGCCGCGCGACACTTCGGTCGCCCAGCCATACTGGCCGACGAGCGGCACCTCGGCCAGCGGGTTTCGGCCCGTCGAACCCCTGGCCGCAAGGCCCAGCCCGAGTGCTGCCATGTTGGGCACGTTCAGCGTCATGTGTTCGCAGATGTGAACGAGCGTGTTCGCCCCATCGTCGCCGAAGCTTGCGGCATCGGGAGCGCCGCCAATGCCAAAGGAATCAAGAATCAACAGGAATGCGCGTGGCACGTCTCAGGCTCCAATCCGGGCGAGAACGCAGGCACGCGATGTGCCTGCTTCACCCAGAGTATAGGCCTTCTTCACAATTTCCGCAGCCCGCGCGAAGGATGCCTCGTCGGCGGCATTGACCCAGCACAGCGGCGTTTCGAAATCGGCGTGGAACCCCTTGCCAAGCAGATTGGACAGGCCGACGCGATGATCAATCTTGTCGGCGGCAACGCGGCGGCCGCCGCCCAATTCGATCACGGCGAGGCCGAGATCGCGTGTGCGGACCGCAACAACGCTGCCATCGTCATCGGCATAGACCGGGCGGCTGATTGGCGCGCGGGCCAAAAGGGTTTCATGATCGCGCAGGAAATTCTTCGGCCCGCCCAGCAAAGCGACCATGCGGTCGAAATGTTCAGCCGCGGCACCGCTGTCGAGTGTGGATTTGAGACGGGCTCTTGCGGCCGTCACGTCCGCATCAATCCCCGCGCTCACCAGCAATTCGGCGCCGAGCGCCAATGTGATGTCCATGACGCGGAAATTGATGATGCGGCCGAGCAGGACACCACAGGCATGGGCGACCTCGATGGCATTGCCGGCACAGGGTGCAAGGGGTTCGTCCATGTCGGTGATGAGTGCAGATGTCTTGAGACCCGCGCCATTGGCCACGGCGACGAGACTCTCGGCAAGGCCCTTCGCCTCCTCCAGCGTCGCCATGAAGGCGCCGGAACCCGTCTTCACGTCGAGCACCAGGTGTTCCAGTCCGGCTGCAAGCTTCTTCGACAGGATCGATGCGGTGATGAGCGGAATGGATTCGACCGTCGCCGTCACATCGCGGATGCCGTAGAGGCGCTTGTCGGCGGGCGCCAAATCCGCCGTCTGGCCGATGATGGCGCAGCCGGCCTCGCGCGTCACCTTGCGGAACAGGTCGAGGTCCGGTTGCGTCACGTAGCCCGGAATTGAATCGAGCTTGTCGAGCGTGCCGCCAGTGTGGCCGAGGCCGCGGCCCGAAATCATCGGCACATAGAGACCGCAGGCGGCCAGCATCGGGGCCAGCATGAGGGAGAGATTGTCACCAATGCCGCCGCTCGAATGCTTGTCGACGACCGGTCCCGGCAGATCCCATTTCAAAACGGTACCTGAGTCGCGCATGGCGAGTGTCAGGCCGACGGCCTCTTCTCTGCTCATGCCCTTGAAGAACACCGCCATGGCAAAGGCCGCGACCTGGCCTTCCGAGACGCTGCCATCCGTCAGCCCACTGATGAAGTCCTTGACCTCGTCGCGCGCCAGCGCTGCTCCATCGCGTTTGCGGCGGATGACCTCTTGCGGCAGCATGTCAGGCGTCCCTGAAGAAGCGGGTGATGAGGGCTTTCATGTTCTCGGCCGCCTTCGCGCCTTCGCGCTTGGTTTCTTCATGTGACGGCGAAGCGCCCTCGATTCCCGCCGCCAGATTGGTGATGACCGAAAGTCCCGCAACCTTCAGGTCAAAGCGCCGGGCGAGAATGGTTTCGGGCGCCGTCGACATGCCGACCGCCGAGCCGCCGATCACCTGGAACATGCGGATTTCGGCCGGCGTCTCGAAGCTCGGACCCGAATACCAGCAATAGACGCCCTGATGCAGTGCCAGGCCTTCCGCCTTGGCCGCGGCAAGAAACCGCGCGCGCAGGGCTGGATCATAGGCATCGGTCATCGGCACGAAATTCTCGTCGCCGTGCTGGCCGATCAGCGGGTTCATGCCCGAGTAATTGATGTGGTCGGTGATCAGCATGATCGACCCGGGGCGCATGTCAGGCTTCAGGCTGCCCGCCGCATTGGTGAGGATCAGGGTCTCGATGCCGGCGCCTTTCAGCATCTCGATGGCCGGGCGCATGACGGCGGCATTGCCGGATTCGTAAGGATGGGCGCGGCCCGCCAGCACGGCCACCTGCTGGCCTCCGAGGTCACCCACGACGAGTTGACCAGCATGACCCGAAATCTTCGGCAGCGGGAAACCTGACAACTCCGTATACGGAATAATAAGCGGATCTTTCACCGCATTGGCAATCGGCCCGAGGCTCGATCCGAGAATGATCGCCGTCTTCGGCGCGCGGCCCTGCAATCGTTTCGCAAGTTCGTGCATTACAAGTTCTCCCGGCCGAACGAATATGGCAGCAGCTCGTCCAGCGTGAAGCTGCGGATCAACTCGCCGTCTTCGGTGCAGCAGTGGATCTTGGCGTCACCTCTGGCAAATTCGCGGATCTTCTGGCGGCAGCCACCGCAGGGCGTGCACAGCTCATCGCCGTTTCCCATGACGGCAACTTCGGTGATGCGCATGCCACCGCCCATGATCAGCGCCGAAATCGCCGAGGGCTCGGCACACCAGCCCTGCGGATACGAAGCGTTCTCGATGTTGCAGCCGGCGAAGACGCGGCCCTGCTCGTCGCGCATCGCGGCGCCCACAAGGAATTTCGAATAGGGTGCGTGAGCCCTGGCACGCGCGGCTTTCGCCGCCTCGATCAGATCACGCATGTCAGCGATCCTTGGTATAGGGAATGCCGCTGGCTTTTGGCGGGATGGACTTGCCGATAAAGCCCGCCAGCAGCACGACGGTCAGCACATAGGGCAGCATGTTGATGAACTGCACCGGAATGGTGACGCCGCCAATGGCCGTGCCCTGCATGTAGTTGCCGGAGGCCTGCAGAAAACCGAACAGCAGGCAGGCATAGAGAGCCGGCCAGGCGCGCCAGTTGGCGAAGATCAGCGCGGCGAGCGCCATGAAGCCGCGGCCGGCCGTCATGTCGCGCACGAAGCTTGCAGAAAGAGATGTGGAGATGAAAGCACCGGCCAGTCCGCACAGAATGCCGGCGATGATCACCGCCTTGTAGCGCAGCAATGCCACCGAGATTCCCGCGGTATCGACCGCATGCGGATTTTCGCCGACGGCGCGCAGCCGCAAGCCAAAGCGGGTGCGGGCCAGAGCCCAGGCCGTGAGCGGCACGAGAATCACGGTGATGTAGGTGATGATCGAATGGCCCGAGACGATCTTGGCGAAGATGCCAAGCACCGGCATATCGTAAAGCGCCGAGATGCCCGGAATATCGATCGACATGAAACGGCCTTCAGGCGGCAGTGCCGGGGTGCGCCCGCCCTCCCTGAACCATTCATTGCCGAGAACGACGGCCAAACCCGCCGCCAGCATGTTGATGGCAACGCCCGAAACCACCTGATTGCCGCGCTGGTTGATCGACGCATAGCCATGGATCAGCGCGAAGCAGAGCGACACGGCGATGGCGAAGAACAGTCCGATCCATGCGGAGCCATAGAAGGCTGAGGCGGAGGCCGCGGCAAAGGCCGCCGCCAGCATCTTGCCTTCGAGACCAATGTCGACGATGCCCGAACGTTCCGACCACAAGCCGGCAAGGCAGGCGAGGATCAGCGGCACCGACATGCGGATGGTGGAGGAGAGGACTTCGGCGATCAGAACGGTCCAGTCCATGGCTCAATCCTCCGCCCTGAAGAACAGCGCTTCGAGCCACGGCCGGAAGGCATATTCCAGCGCGCCCATGAACAGGATCACCAGACCCTGGATGACAACGATCATGTCGCGGTTGATCTCGGGCTTGGCAAAAGACAGTTCGGAGCCGCCCTGATACAGCAGGCCGAAAAGCATGGCGGCCAGCACGACGCCGACTGGATGCGAGCGGCCCATCAAGGCCACGGCAATGCCGACGAATCCCGCACCACCGGCAAATTCCAGCACGAGGCGATGCTGGACGCCGAGGATTTCATTGACGGCCATCAGGCCAGCCAGTCCGCCAGAGATCGCCATGGTGATCATGATGATGCGGTCCGGCTTGATGCCGGCATAGACGGCCGCATCGGGGTTGGCGCCAAAGGCGCGGATCTCGTAGCCAAGCTTGGTGCGCCACAGCAGATACCACACGGCGATGGCGACGATGACGGCGAGAAAGACTGTGAAGTTCAGCGGCGTCGACGGCAGACGCACGCCAAAGAAGTCACGCGCTACTTCGCGGAAGCTCATGATGTAGGCCCCGGTGATCTCGCGGCTCTCCACCGCCATCTTGCCTACTGGCCGGAACCAGTAGTTGATGCAATAGCCCACCAGACTCGCGGCGATGAAATTGAACATGATGGTGGTGATGACGATGTGACTGCCGCGCTTGGCCTGCAGCACACCCGGCACCCAGCCCCAGAAGGCCCCGAAGGCGACGGAGGCGAGGATCGCCAACGGAATGACGATCGGCCACGGCAGGAACTCCAGGCCCAATCCCGCTGCAGCGGCGCCCACGCCGGCAATGTAAGCCTGGCCTTCGCCGCCGATGTTGAACAAGCCGGCATGGAAGGCCACGGCAACGGCCAATCCCGTAAACGTGAAATTGGTGGCGTAATAAAGCAGATAGCCCCAGCCCTTGATCGAGCCAACGGCACCCTTGAGCATGATCCACATGGCCTCGAGCGGATTTTCACCGATGATCAGCACGACGAGGCCAGCGACGATCAGCGCCACGACGAGATTGAGCAACGGAATCAAACCGACATCGACCCAGCCCGGCAAGTCTCCACGCACGGCCATCACGCGGCATCCTTCGAGACGCCTGCCATCAGCAGGCCAAGTTCACGTTCATCGGCACCCGGGCCACGTTCGCCCATCACCTTGCCGGCGAACATCACCAGTATGCGGTCAGAGAGGGAGCGTATCTCGTCGAGTTCCACCGACACCAGCAGGATTGCCTTGCCCTGATCGCGCAGCGCGATGATGCGCTTGTGGATGAATTCGATGGCACCGATATCGACGCCGCGCGTCGGCTGGCCGACGATCAGCAGATCGGGATTGGCCAGCATCTCGCGAGCCAGAATGATCTTCTGCTGGTTGCCGCCGGAAAATTTCGCGCTCTTGAGGAAAGGGTCCGGAGGCCGGACGTCGAATGCCTTCATCTCGGAGCGGGCGCGGGCGATCACCTTGGCGCGGTCGAGGCGGAAGCCATGTCCCAATTCTTCCTGCCGGTGCCAGCCGAGGATCATGCTCTCGCTGGCGTCGAATGACTTGATGAGGCCACGGTGCTGGCGGTCTTCCGGAACATGCGCCAGTCCCTCGTCGCGCACGTGGGCCGGATCGCCCAGCACGCCTATATCCTTGCCCTCGAAGATCACTTGACCGGAGGTTGGCCTGGTGATGCCGCTGATGACATCCAGCAGTTCCGACTGGCCATTGCCGGAGACACCGGCGATGCCGACAATCTCGCCCTTGCGCACCGTGAAGGACACGTTGTCGACGCGGGCGATACCCTTCTTGTCCTTCCAGGTGAGGCTCTTCACGTCGAGCACGACCTCACCGGGCGTGGCCGGGCTCTTGTCGACGCGCAGCAGCACGTGGCGGCCCACCATGGCTTCGGCCAGTTCCTCAACTGATGTCTTCGCGGTTTCGAAGTTCGATACCACTTCGCCGCGGCGCATGACCGCCACGTGATCGGTGATGGCCATGATCTCGCGCAGCTTGTGGGTGATGAGGATGACGGTCTTGCCCTGATCGCGCAGCGTTCCGAGAATGCGAAACAGGTGATCGGCCTCATCGGGTGTCAGAACGCCGGTGGGCTCATCGAGGATCAGGGTTTCAGCGCCCTTGAACAGGGCCTTCAGGATTTCGACGCGTTGTTGCAGGCCGACCGGCAATTCGCCGACGATGGCGTCGGGGTCGACATCCATTTCATATTCGTGGGCAAGCCGCGTGAGTTCGCTACGGGCCTTTGCCAGCGCGGGCCCGATGAGCGCACCGCCCTCTGCTCCCAGCACGACATTCTCAAGCACGGTAAACGGGTCGACCAGCATGAAGTGCTGATGCACCATGCCGATGCCATGGGCGATGGCATCCGAGGAGGATTTGATCTTGACTGGCTGGCCCTTCACCCGGATCTCGCCCTTGTCGGCAGCGTAGAAGCCGAAGAGGATCGACATGAGCGTCGACTTGCCTGCGCCGTTCTCGCCGATGATGCCGTGGATCGAGCCCTGGCCAATTGTGAGCGTCACGTCCTTGTTGGCGTGCACGGAGCCGAAGCGCTTGTCGATACCGATCAGTTCAATTGCGGGAGTCATGTTTGCCCCGAAAGTTCCTCTCCCGGCTGCGGGAGAGGAAGGGCCCCATCGCGAAGCGATGGGGAGGTGAACGGGTGCCGAGGATCGGTCAGCAACCAACCCTCGTTTTTTCCACGCCGCCAGCGGCGCGGGGCCCCGCCTCTCCCGCAAGCGGGAAAGGACGGGCGCGCTTTATTGCACCGGGCAGGTATTGTCGGCGGTGTAGTCGTGCACCTTGATGGTGCCGGCGATGATGTCGGCCTTGGCCTTCTCGACGGCGGCCTGCATTTCGGCTGTCACCAGCGGCTTGTTGTTGTCGTCCATGGCATAGCCGACGCCGTCTTCCTTGAGGCCCAGCGCCAGAATGCCGCCCTTGAAGGTGCCGTCCTTGCCGGCCTTCATCACGTTGTAGACGGCGACGTCGACGCGCTTCAGCATCGAGGTCAGCACCTTGCCGGGGTGAAGATGGTTCTGGTTGGCATCGACGCCGATCGACAGCGCGCCACCGTCAGCTGCGGCCTGCAGCACGCCAAGCCCGGTCGCGCCGGCTGCGGCGTAGATCACGTCGGCACCCTGGGCCATCTGGCCCTTGGTGATCTCGCCACCCTTCACCGGATCGTTCCAGGCCGCACCGGTGTCACCCGTCATGTTCTGGAAGATGGTTGCGTCGGGCTTCGCGGCCTTGACGCCCTGCGCATAGCCGCAAGCGAACTTGCGGATCAGCGGAATGTCCATGCCGCCGACAAAGCCGACCTTGCCCGACTTCGAGGCCATGGCAGCCATGACGCCCACGAGATAGGAACCCTCATGCTCGTTGAAGACGATGGACTGGACGTTCGGCAGGTCCACCACCATATCGACGATGGCGAATTTCAGGTCCGGATATTCCTTGGCAACTTTTTCCACCGCGGCGGCTTGAGCAAAGCCAGCGGCAATGATCGGCGAGTAGCCCTGGTCGGCGAAGTTGCGGATGGCCTGTTCGCGCTGGGCTTCATTGGCGATTTCGAACTCGCCATAGGCGATGCCGCTCTCGGCCTTGAACTTCTCCGAGCCGTTGAACATGGACTCGTTGAAGGACTTGTCGAACTTGCCGCCAATGTCGAACACGATGGCCGGCTTGTCGTCGGCGGCGAGCGCGGCGGTCGCTGAAAGCGCCAGTGCGGCAACGGCGCTGAGAAGTGTGCGTCTGAGCATTTTGTCGTCTCCCTGTGGTCTAGACCGGCTATTAGATCACAACCGGTTCCCGGCTGCGATTCCAAACTTTGATCGGACGATCAAACCATCAAGTTCCCGTCACGGTCAAGCGCCCTGCTTGAAACCCGCAGCCGTTCTCCTCATATGTCATCCAGGGCCGAGAATGCCTTTGAGGGTTCCGGTTCCTGTTGCTGCTTTAAGAGGGCAAGTACCATGTCGCGTCTATCGGTGTTTTCATCTCCCCTGTTGCTTGGCTTTGACGAGCTGGAGCGGATGCTTGACCGTGCAGCCAAGACGTCCGGAGATGGCTATCCACCCTACAATATTGAAAAGCTGCCGCGCGCCGAAGGTGAGGCCGAACGCCTGCGTATCACGCTGGCCGTCGCCGGCTTCAGCCGCGATGAACTCGATGTCACGGTCGAGGAGAACCAGCTGGTGATCCGCGGCAAGCAACGTGATGACGATGGCCGGTCCTATCTCCACCGCGGCATCGCCGCGCGCCAGTTCGCCCGCAGCTTCGTGCTGGCGGATGGCATGGAGGTAACTGGGGCACGGCTTGAGAACGGCCTGCTCGAATTGCATCTCGAACGGCCAGAACCACGGCGGATTGTCCGCCGCATCCAGATTGGAGGGTGACGATATGAACACGAATGAATCATCCAAGAAGACCGAGCTGACGCCAGAAGACCTGGCTCACTTGGGCGGGGGCGCGCTCGGCTACATCCGCCAGATTGAAATGCCGGAGGCCAAGCGCCTGCTCGGAGGCAAGACCATGGTCAAGCCCGATGCCAAGCTGTTCTGCCTCTATCACGCCGACGGCACGCCGGTGTCGATATCCGACAGCCGCGAGGGCGCGGTTGGCAGCGCCTTCGAGCATGAGCTCATGCCGATGAGTGTGCACTGATAGAAAACACCCCCTGCGCCGCCGCAGGGGGTGGATTGCTTTCGGCGGATCAGGCCGCGCTGGCGCTGGTCTGCGAGCTTGCGGCGGGTTCCGTCAGGATAGCGTAGAGCCCTTCGGCATCTTCCGTGCCGCGCAACTTTGCCACGACGGCCGGATCGCGCAAAAGCCGTGAGATCTTGGCCAGCGCCTTGAGATGATCGGCACCAGCATGTTCGGGTGCAAGCAGCACGAATACCAGATCGACGGGCTGGCCATCGACAGATTCAAAATCGACGGGCGCACTCAGGCGGGCAAACAGCCCGTAGACGCGCTCTAGCGTGGCCACCTTGCCATGCGGAATCGCAATGCCCTGACCGATGCCGGTTGATCCCAGCTTCTCGCGCTTCAGCAACGTCTCGAAAATCACCCGGTAGTCGATCGCCACGCGATTGGCCAATGCCTGAGACAGCTCGAGCAGCAGTTGCTTCTTGTTCGGAGCCTTGAGGTTGGCCAGAACGGATTGCTTGTCGATGAGGGCGTCAAGGGTCATGCGGACGTCGTCCCGTTACGAGTAGATCCGAGGGCTCAGGCTTGCGGCTTGGGATCGACCCAGCCGATGTTGCCGTCGCTGCGCCGATAGACAAGATTGAGCCCGCCATGACCGCCGTTGCGGAACAGCACGAAGGCGTTCGTCGAAATCTCAAGCTGCATCACCGCCTCGCCAACCGTGAGCTCAGGCAACATATGGCCCGTCTCGGCGACCACAGCCGGATTGAGGCCCTGCGGCTCCGCCTCATCCTCGCCGGCGGCGCTGATGACATAGCTCGCGGCTTCCTGCTGCCGCACCGGCTCGCGCCTCGATTTGTGATGGTCCTTGAGGCGCTGCTTGTAGCGGCGCAACTGCTTTTCGAGATGGCTGGCAGCCTGATCGAAGCTCGGATGGGCATCGGCTCCGTTGCCTTGTGCCTGCAGCACGAGGCCGGTGGCAAGATGCAAAGCGCAATCCGTATGGAAACCCACGCGCTGCTTCTCGACCGTTACATGCGCGTGAACGGTGCCCTCGAAATATTTCTGCTGAAGTTGGAGGAGTCGGTCCTCGACATGCTGGCGCAAGGCCTGGCCGACGTCGAGATTTTTACCAGTGACTTTGATCTGCATGGTCGTCGCAAATATCCCTGCTTCGCCCTTGCTCAATACATGGGCGCGTTTGCCTCGAACGTCAACGGGGAATGGATCAGTATCTGAACAAGCCATCACCAGCCGCATTCATTGACGGGTGAAGGCGCCGATCACCCGGGCCATGCGAAGCGCGCGGACCCTAGTCGCGGGATGGCGTCAAGTCAACGCTTTGCGGCCGTGAACCTTGTGTTCCCGGCGGCGTTGAACAGAGGAAGGAATATTCAATGATTCTCTATACTTGGCAACCGTCCGCCGGGCGATATCAACGCCTGCGAGCTTGAGCTTATCCACGATCGTGTCGTCGGAGAGAACGTCCTCACCTTCCGCAGCGATCATTTCCTTGATGCGGTGGCGGACAGCCTCGGCGGAATGGGCGTCACCGTCCAGTTCGGAAGAAGCGATGGACGCGGTAAAGAAATATTTGAGTTCAAAAATGCCGCGCGGCGTTGCCATGTATTTGTTGGAGGTGACCCGGCTAACCGTCGACTCATGCATCTCGATGGCATCGGCAACGGTCCTGAGATTGAGCGGCCGCAAGTGCTGCACGCCCAGCACCAGAAACGCATCCTGCTGACGGACGATCTCGCGCGCCACCTTCAGGATGGTTTTGGCACGCTGATCGAGACTTTTCACCAGCCATGTGGCATTGGCGTGGCATTCCGAGAGATAGAGCTTGTCCTCGCTGCGCGCGGCTCCGGTCGAGACGCGCGCCAGGTACTGGTTGTTGATGAGCACACGGGGCAGCGTCTCGGTATTCAGCTCGACGATCCAGGCGCCCTCCGGCGAAGCGCGCACGATGACATCGGGAATGACAGGCTGTACCGGCTCCGAGCCGAAAGCATGGCCAGGCTTCGGATTGAGATTGCGCAGTTCGGCAATCATGTCCTTCAGGTCGTCGATATCGACCTTGCAGAGGCTCTTCAGCGCGTTGTAGTCGCGTTTGGCCACCAGTTCGAGATTGTTGACGAGAACCGCCATGGCGGGATCGTAGCGATCGGTTTCCTTCAGCTGCAGCGTCAAGCATTCCTTGAGGTCGCGGGCGAAGACGCCGGATGGATCGCATTGCTGCAGCTTGACGAGCACGGCTTCGACATGCGCCGCGGATGTGCCGAGCGTGTCGGCCACTTGCTGGAGATCGGCGGTGAGATAGCCCGCCTCGTTGAGACCCCCGATCAGATGCTGGCCGATCAGGCGCTCGGCGGCATCGGTCAGCGCCAGGTGCATCTGGTCGGTCAGATGTTCCGCAAGGGTGGGCAGTTTGGTCAGCGTCGCGGCGAAGTCGAGTTCATCGGCATCGAGCGACATGCCGCCTGACGGCTTGAGGCTCGACCAGCCGGAATCCGCAGGGCCCGGCGCCAGACGGCTTTCCGCATCGGCACGCGATTCATGGGTGTAAACATTTTCGAGGTCAGTATCGAGGGTGCGCAGCCGCTCTTCGGTCGCGGCGCCCGAATTGAGCTCGCTCACCATGTCCGGTTCGGCCTTCGGCGCTTCCGCCACCTGTTTCTGCACTTCGCCGCGCTCGTCCCGCTCGAGCAGCGGATTGCGTTCGAGTTCGGTGTCGACAAAGGCCTGGAGTTCCATGTTGGACATCTGCAGCAGTTTGATGGCCTGCTGCAATTGCGGCGTCATGACCAGGGACTGGCCCTGGCGCATATCGAGCCGCTGATGCAATGCCATGGCGGATTCAGCCCCGGTTAAAGACTGAAATCGGCGCCGAGGTAATAGCGCCGGACATCTGCGTTGCTGACGATCTCATCGGGCGTGCCGTGGGTCAGGACCTGGCCCTCATGGATGATGAGCGCCGAGTCGATGAGTTCGAGGGTTTCGCGGACGTTGTGATCCGTAACAAGCACCCCGATTCCCCGAGAGGTGAGCTGTCGCACCAGCTTGCGAATATCACTGATCGCAATCGGATCAATTCCGGCGAAGGGCTCGTCGAGCAGCATGAACTCGGGATCTGCGGCGAGGGCGCGGGCGATTTCCACGCGCCGACGCTCTCCGCCAGAGAGCGCAACAGCCGGCGAATGCCGGAGATGGGAGATGGAGAACTCATCAAGCAACTCACGCAACTTACTGTCACGCTTCGGCTTCGAACTCTCGGTCAGTTCGAGCACGGCGCGAATGTTTTCCTCAACCGTCAAGCCGCGGAAGATCGAACTTTCCTGCGCCAGATACCCAATGCCCAACCGGGCCCGCCGGTACATCGGCAGGTGAGTGATCTCGACGCCGTCAAGGCTGATCCGGCCGCTGTCGGCGGCGATCAGACCGGTGATCATGTAGAACACGGTCGTCTTGCCGGCGCCATTGGGGCCAAGAAGTCCCACAGCTTCACCGCGCCTGACGGAGAACGAGACATCGCGAACCACCGGCCTGCGCTTGTAGGACTTACGCAATCCCTCAACCACCAGTCCGGCCCGCTCCGGCGCCGCCTGCCCGACTGACCCTGCCACCGTCTGCGGAATCTGTGCCCGCTGGGGAAGTGTCTTCGAGGCTTGCCGTGCCGTCATCACGTCTTCATCACGCGCCAAGTCAGTGTCCACCCAATAGGTTTAATTTTAGATAAGGCCCGTCACTTCGGCAGGACCTTACTTCGGCAGGAAACTGCCCTTCACCCGGCCGCCGGTCATCTCCACCTTGTTGGTGTCGAGATCGGCGCGCAGCTCCTTCCCGCTCAGCACCGTCGAGCCCTGCACCAGCTTGACGCTACCGCCGACCAGCAGCTCGTTCGACTGCGGGTCGAACTTCGCCCAGTCACCGGTAATGGTCTCGCGAGGCGTTTTGATGGTGACGCCGCCCTTGGCATCCAGATTGGTCGCGTCGGTCTTGCTCGTGCCGTCGGCCTGCTTGACCTCGGCATAGGTGACGGTCACTTCCGCCGCCTTGAGATTGACGTTGCCGCGCGTCGCGTCGACATTGCCGCGGAACACGGCCTTCTTGTCGGCGTCGAGGATTTCCATCTGATCTGCCTCGATGTTCACCGCAACCGGCGCCTTGGCCGTCTGGGCCAGGGCAGGGTCCGGCACAAGCACCGCCAGTGCCACAATCGCCGGGACACCCGTCAGGCTGATCAGCCATTTGTTCATGGTTTCGCAACTCCCTTAGCCGGCACCACATTGAACTCGGCCTTGACGCCATTCAAGAACAGGATTTTCGACCCGTTCTCGGTAATGGCGATACCATTGGCGCGAACCGAGCCGGTGGTCATGGTAACGTCGACCGGACTGTCCGACGTCAGTTTCTTTTCTTCCACCATCACATGCGCCTTGTCCATGCGGGCGGTGAAACGGTCTTTCTGAACAATGACGACATTGCCCGCAAGGTCGAGGGACTTTGCCTTCGTATCATAGAGCCCGGCGGCAGCTTCAAGGGTGTATTCGACACCAGTAGAGCGGCGGAATCGGCCCTCGATGGTTTCCAGATGAACGAGCGTTGGCGTCGCCTCATCCTGCCAACCGCGGCCGGCTTTCACTTCATAGGGCTGATTTTCACGATCGAGACCGGTGACGGTGGACCCCTCGGCGGTGATCTGGTCGGGGTTTGTGACGGGTGCTGGTGGCGGCACTTCGTGGTGAACGAGCAGTGAAAACAATCCCGCCTGGACCAGGAACAGCCCGATCACGCCCGCGATGGCAAGTCCAGCCAGCCAACTCATGACTTTCGAGAGACGTGCGAAGCGGAGCGCCCGGCCGCCGGACATCCTAGTGGGCGAAGACATCTTCCTCGGTCCAGCCCGCGAGATCGAGCGCGGCGCGGGTCGGAATGAAGTCGAAACAGGCCTTGGCGATGCCGAGGCGGCCCTCGCGCGCCAGCATCTGGTCGAGGCGGGCCTTCATCTCATGGAGATAGATGACATCCTGTGCGGCATATTGCTTCTGCGCATCGCTCAGCACATGCGCGCCCCAATCCGAGCTTTGCTGCTGCTTGTTCAACTCGATGCCGAGCAGTTCCTTGATCAGATCCTTGAGGCCGTGCCGGTCGGTATAGGTGCGGGTGAGCTTCGAGGCGATCTTGGTACAGTAGATCGGATGGGTATCGACACCGAGATATTGCTTGATCACGGCGACGTCGAAGCGCGCGTAATGGAAAATCTTGGTCACGTCCGGGTTGGCGAACAGCGCCTTGAGATTGGGTGCGTCGTAGCTGCCGCGGTCCATCTGAACGAGATGAGCATTGCCGTCGCCGGCCGAAAGCTGCACCACGCAGAGCTTGTCGCGGCGGGCGACGAGGCCGAGGGTCTCGGTATCAACGGCGACAGATGAGCCGAAATCCAGTCCGGCGGGCAAATCGCCCTTGTAAAGCTTGATGGCCATCAGAGGGTCCCGCCGATCGTCAATGTTCTGGTAGAGTGGGATTTGAGAAATGGTGCCCTGAAGAGGACTCGAACCTCCACGATGTTACTCGCTAGTACCTGAAACTAGTGCGTCTACCAATTCCGCCATCAGGGCATTCCGGGGCGTCTCTTAACGGCGGTGACATGGGCTGTCAACCGCGGCCTTGCAGGCGCGGAAACCTTCAAGCCGTGTCGGCGTCGTCCTTTTTAACCAGCCCACAACCCTTCAGTCGACCCGCCTGTAGAGCGCCGCGCGGAAATCAGCAATACATTCCTCTTGTCCGATGTTACCCCAGATATTCTTGATCTTGCCGGTAAGCACCAATGCATTGGTGTCGGCTTCGATGGCCGGAACGGGATCGAGCAAAATCGACGACTTTTTGTCCGTGGTAAAGACTGAATATCCGAGAGCGTCGGAAATGACTTCCTGGAACGAACTGGTGAAATTTGCGCCATCAAGCTTGTAGGAATGGCCGCCATAGGTCCATATCGTCGTGAGAGACGTAAAATTCATATTTCCCTGTCCACGAGGGTGGAATTGCGCATTGTCGATGCTGCCGACATTAGGGCCATCCTTGCAGGCTGCATTCACGGCTGTGATCTGGAATGAGCCGCGATATATAACCTCTGCCCCTGCTTGGGTAGTAAGCGCAGACAACGCCGCTGTCAGGGCAAGGCCGCGAAAGATCATGCTTGTGCTTGTCATGAGAATATCTGCCTCAATTGACCAATTGGACATAGACGCCGCGGAACGTCACTTCACACTGTTCAGCTCCGGCATCTCCCCAAATATTCTTGAACTTTCCAGTCAAGGTGATCGACTGAGTGGACGGTGAGATCGATTTGGGCTGCTGAGACAAAAGGAGGATCGATCCCTTTTTGGTCGGAACATAGCCGTCGCCCCAGCCAACACCGCCCTTCGTGACCGTCTGGTAGGTGCTGGTGAAATTCTTGCCATTGATGCGATTACCAATGGCACCAAACTGATGGACAAGACTTAATGCGGTAAAATCGCCGTTGCCGCGGACGCGAGGATGAAACTCCGAACGAAAATCCCAACCGACCTCTGCTGAGCCGCCCGGACAATTCTTGACGTCTGTGAAAACGAGACTGCCCCTGAACCGGGTTTCTGCTGATGCCTGTCCAGCCAGGAGCGCTGTCAGACCGGCCGCGAAAAGGATTGCTTTCAACATCGCTTCCTCCCCTGCCCGCAGGTTGCCTCAAACGGGCATTTTGTTATTAACATAAAATTAACCATTGGAGAAGACTGCCCGGCAGTCCCGGAGTCCCCCCACATCCGGGTTGCGGCCTCTTCACCTTTGCATCCCGCCGTCCGCAGCGTTAAAAGGCGGCGCGATTGAATCATTCAAGGTGGCACCCGTGCTCGTCCAGGCATCCGACCGACTCATCACCATCATTGGCGGCTCAGGCTTTCTCGGCCGACACATCGTCCGGTCGCTGGCGCGGCGCGGGTATCGCATCCGCGTGGGTTGCCGCAGACCGGATCTCGCCGGGCACCTGCAGCCGCTCGGCACTCCCGGCCAGATCATGCCAGTTCAGGCCAATGTGCGTTATCCCGCCTCGCTTGCTGCGGCCTGCGAAGGGTCTTACGCCGTGATCAATCTGACCGGAGTTCTCTATTCCGCCGGGGCGCAGAGCTTCGATGCCATCCACGCCTTTGGCGCCGACGCGGTCGCCAAGGCGGCGCGCGCCGCCAAGGCGAAAATGCTGATTCACATGTCGTCGCTTGGGGCCGACGAGGCCTCGGGGTCCGAGTATGCGCAGAGCAAGGCCGAGGGCGAGAAACGCGCTCGTGCCGCCTTCCCGGGCACCATCGTGCTCAGACCATCGGTGGTCTTCGGGCCGGAGGATGATTTCTTCAACCGGTTTGCGGCGCTGTCGCGGTTTTCACCGGTTCTGCCGCTGATCGGCGGCGGCGAGACGAAATTCGAGCCGGTGTTCGTCGGCGACGTTGCCGAGGCTGTGGCGCGTCTGGTCGACAGAGGCGATGCCGATGGACGCACGTATGAACTGGGCGGTCCGCGGGCCTTGAGTTTCCGTCAACTGATGGAATTCACCCTCGACACGATCGGCCGCAAGCGTCTGCTGGCGCCCGTGCCCTGGGCCATCGCCAAGATCCAGGCGTCCATCCTCGGTCTGCTGCCGAAGCCACTGCTCACCACCGATCAGGTGGAACTGCTGAAGTCGGACAATGTGGTCAGCGAGCAGGCGCGGCGCGAGCGGCGCACGCTCGAAGGCCTCGGCATCGTGGCGTCAGGTATCGAAGGCATTGTGCCGGCCTATCTCTACCGCTTCCGCAAGGCCGGTCAGTTCACGGCACCCAAGGGAATTCCCGAGTAGATCAGGCCAAGCAGGACGGCACCCATCAGGATCCGGTAGGCCGCGAAGGGCAGGAAGCCCATGCTGCGCACCAGGCGCATCAGCACCGTGATCGTACCAAGGGCGATGAAGAATGTCAGGATGCCTGTCAGGATGACCGGACCCGATATCGACTGACCGCTTTCGAGTGCGTCGCCAATGACCAGGATCGATGCCGCGCCGTTGGCCGGAATCGACAGCAGGAACGAAAAGCGGGCGGCATCTGGCCGGTTGAACCCCAGGCCGCGGCCCGCCGTCATGGTGATGCCGGACCGGCTGGTCCCCGGGCTGAGCGACAGAGCTTGGGCAAAACCGATGATCAGAGACGTCTTCCAGTTCATTTCGGCCATCGTCCGGCGCATCAGGCCATAGACATCGGCGACGTAGAGCAGGATACCGAAAACAATCAGGTTCACCGCAACCAGCGTGGCACTGCGGATATGCTGATCAAGCC
Source organism: Pseudomonadota bacterium (assembly GCA_963205315.1). GTDB lineage: Bacteria > Pseudomonadota > Alphaproteobacteria > Rhizobiales > Aestuariivirgaceae > Aestuariivirga. Next base: position 35,213 of record CAUJIO010000037.1, read on the forward strand.
CGGAGAGCTTGAGCGCGAGACCTGCCAGGATGATGGGAATTGTGCCAATCACCACATTGGTCACGAGCCGGGAATCGCGGGTCTGTTCGCGCCGCAGCACATCCACAGCTCCACGCATCATGGCAACGACATCCCGCCAGAAATAGACGATGACTGCCAGCAATGTCCCTACGTTGGTGACCATGTCAGTCACAACGCCCTGGTCTGGCCAGCCCGTCAGGATGGGGACAAGAATGAGATGTCCAGATGACGAAATCGGCAGAAATTCCGTGATGCCCTGAATGAGCGCCAGGACAACGATCTGGATAATCAGCATGGGGACGTCACTCTTTAGAGCCCGGCGGGCCGTTTCGGAATCGCTTGCCGGGGAGGGCCCGGGCGTTTTATACGCGCTGGTAATCCGGGGCAATTGCGGCAAATGAAGCCCCTTACTCTTGTTTGACTGCGTCAGGGTTAATTCTTCGTAACATGCCGACTCTCATCCATTTCACGCTCGATCCGTTCAGCCGCCGCATGCGGCTGGCGCTGGCCGAATATGGCGTGCCCGCCGAACTCGTTGACGAACAGCCGTGGGATCCGAGCCCGGATATTTTCGAGATCAATCCCGCGGGAACCTTGCCGGTCTATCTCGAGGACTCGTCCACACCTATCGCTGGCGTCGAAGCGATCGGCGAGTACCTGGAGGAGACAAAGGGCAAGCGCCACGCGCTGATCCCCGGCGATGCCTTCGAGCGGGCAGAAGTCCGGCGGCTGGTGGGCTGGTTCGATACGAAGTTCTATGCCGAAGTTTCGGAACCGGTCGTCACCGAGAAGGTCGTACGGCGCTTCCTGCCACGCGAGTCGGGCGGCGGCGGTATTGACACCCAGCGGGTACGCACCGCGATGCTGCGCCTGCGCGAGCATCTCGATTATATCGGGCATCTCGCCGATCACCGCACCTGGCTTGCCGGCGACCGGCTGTCGCTGGCCGATCTGGCGGCGGCGGCGCATATTTCATCGGTCGATTATTTCGGCGATATTCCGTGGACCGATTATCCGGTCGCCAAAGGCTGGTATCAGCGGATGAAGTCGCGGCCGTCGTTCCGTCCTCTGCTGACGGATACGGTGCGCGGCATGGCACCGGGCGCGCACTACGCGAACCTCGACTTCTGAGCGTGGACGAACTCGGCGAGCTGATCAGGCGACGGGCAGAAGCCGAAGGCTTCGAACAGGCACGCATCACCAGACTGGCTGATGACCCACTGCAGGCCATGCGGCTGGGCGCGTTCATTGCCGAGGGACGGCACGGCAGCATGACCTGGATGGCCGAGACCGAACAGCGCCGCAACAGCCCGCTTGCCATGTGGCCCGAGGCGCGCAGTGCCATCATGATGGCGCAGAACTATGGACCCGGTTTCGATCCGATGACGCGCCTGCAGGACACGCGCTCCGGCGTCATTTCAGTTTATGCGCTGAACCGCGACTATCACGATATCGTCAAGGGCAAGCTCAAGCGCATGGCGCAATGGCTGGCACATCGCACCAAGGCCGATGTGAAGGTCTTCGTCGATACCGCACCGCTGATGGAGAAGCCGCTGGCGCAAAAGGCGGGCCTCGGCTGGCAGGGCCGTCACACCAATCTGGTGTCGCGCGATCTCGGCTCGTGGTTCTTCATCGGAACGATTCTCACCACGGCGGAAATCGCGGCGGATGTGCCTGAGGACGACCACTGCGGCTCATGCCGCGCCTGTCTCGACATCTGCCCGACCAAGGCTTTCCCGGCTCCCTATCAACTCGATGCGCGGCGTTGCATTTCCTACCTCACCATCGAGCACAAGGGCCATATCGCGCGTGAGTTCCGCGAGAGCCTCGGCAATCGCATCTATGGCTGTGACGACTGCCTGGCTGTTTGCCCGTGGAACAAGTTCGCTTCGGAGGCCGCTGAAGCCAAGCTGAAGGCGCGCGACGATCTGCGCGCGCCGTCTCTCGAGATGTTGCTGAGGCTCGACGACGCGGCGTTCCGCAGCCTGTTCACGGGCTCTCCTGTCAAGCGCACGGGGCGCGAGCGCTTCATCCGCAATGTATTGATAGCCGCCGGCAACAGCGGAGAAATGCAACTGGTGCCACGCATTGAATTGTTGTTGAACGATGCTTCGGCATTGGTGCGGGCCATGGCGGTGTGGGCGCTGTGGCGGCTTCTGCCTGAACCGCAGTTCGTGGAATTGCGTAACCGGCACAAGCCAACCGAACCCGACGCCGATGTTCGCGCCGAATGGGATTTTGCATGAACCATCTCCTGTGTTTCGGCCTTGGGTTTTCAGCGCGCATTCTGGCGGCGCGGCTGGCAGCAGAAGGCTGGCGCATCAGCGCCACCAGCCGCAGTGCATCGGGTGCGGAGACGATCCGCGCCATGGGATACGCCGCCCATGTGTTCGATGGAACATCGCCGTTGCCGTCATCGGCATTCGATGGCGTGACGCACGTGGTGGCATCCGCACCACCGTCGCCGCAGGGCGATCCGGTGCTGGCGCAGCACGCGGCGGATTTCGCGGCACGCGCGACGCAGCTCAAATGGGTGGCCTATCTTTCCACCACTGGCGTCTATGGCGATCATGACGGCGGCACGGTGACCGAGGAGACGCCGCTCACACCCAACACCGAGCGTGGCCGCAAGCGGCTCATGGCGGAAGAGCAATGGCTCGAGATCTACCGTCAGCATGATCTTCCGGTGCACATCTTCCGCCTCGCCGGCATTTATGGCCCGGGGCGCAATCAGCTTCTGGCGCTGCTGGATGGCAGCGCCAAGCGCATCATCAAGCCCGGGCAACTGTTCAGCCGCATCCACGTCGAGGACATTGCCACGATCCTCGAGGCCTCGATTGCCCGGCCAAACCCGGGCCGAGCCTACAATGTCTGCGACGACGAGGCCTGTCCGCCACAGGACGTGGTCGAATTCGGCGCGAGGCTGATGAACTTGCCGGTGCCGCCCGACACGGCATTCGACGAGGCGGCTCTGTCGCCGATGGCGCGCAGTTTCTACGCCGATTCAAAACGCGTTTCCAACGCCCGGATCAAACGGGAGCTCGGCGTCCGCCTTGCCTATCCCACCTACCGCGAAGGTCTCACGGCACTGGCGCGCGGGCTTACTGGCTGACGCCGTCGGCGCGTTCGGCAAGCCGCAGGACCATTTCGCGGATCAGCGTCAATTGGCCCGGCGATGAGAGGCGGTGATCCCCTCCCTTGACCAGCGTCAGTGTGATCTCGCTACCGCCCAGGGCATTGAAGACCTTCACCGCATGCGGCGCCGGCACATCCGGGTCCTCGTCACCCTGCAGGATGCGGACGGGGCAGTGACAGTCGAGCCCATCCTTGAGCATCAGATGCTTCTCGCCATCGGTGATAAGCCGCGCCGTGATCGGATAAGGTTCGCCATATTGCGATGGCCGCAGATAGACGCCCTTGTCCGCCAGTTCCTCCTTTGCCGCTTCGGGGAATTCGTCCCACATCAGGTCGGCGGTCATGTCGGCGGCAGGCGCAATCAACACGATGCCCATCACGCGGCGGGCGGCACGCGGATTCTTCAGCAGCATCTCGCGGTAAAGCAGCAGGGCCAGCCAGCCGCCCATGCTGGAGCCGACAATGATGCGGCGGCCCAGCGCCTTCCTCGTGAACATGTGATAGGATTGATCCAACCAAGACGAGATGGTGCCATCGACAAACAGGCCGCCGGATTGGCCGTGTCCGGAGTAGTCAAAGCGGAAAGCGGTACGGCGGGTTTCGCGCGCCAGGCTTGCCAGGGCTTCGGCCTTCGAGCCGGTCATGTCAGACCTGAAGCCGCCGAGCCAGAACAGGCCGCAGCGGCCCACATCCTCGCCGCCATCCTCGCAGTAGGCCAGTCTGGTGCCATCGGGAGCAGTTTCGAACTTGATATCAGTCATGGCATGCTCATATCAGCCCAGCTATAGTGCCGCAAAGCCGGCGTGCGCCGGAAATGCGCCGTCTTTTGCGTCTTAATGATCAATTCGCCGCAACAACCGGACAAACATGAACATCCAGACCCTCCCCACCCAGGCCGAGATTGACGCAGCGCTGGGGCTCGATACCCGCGGCCGCCGCCAGGTGTGGGTGCGGCGACTGATGTGGATGGGCCTCGCCGTGCTTCTGGTTGCCGGCGGCGTTTTCGCCTACGTCCAGACACAAAGCCAAACCAGCACCGTCAACTACCAGACGGTTCCCGCCAAGATCCAGAATCTGGTGGTGAAGGTGCAGGCCACCGGCAATGTGCAGCCGACGACGCAGGTCGATGTGTCGAGTGAACGCTCCGGCGTCATCCGCACCGTGAACGTGAAGGCCAACAGCCTGGTCAAGAAGGGCGACGTGCTGGCAGACCTCGACCCCGAGCGGTTGCAGGCGGAGCTCACCCGGATCGAGGCGTCGCTGATGGCGTCCGAGGCCAAACTGGCCGATGCCCGCGCCACGCTCGAGCAGACGCAACTCTCCTTCAGGCGGGCGGAGCGGCTGAGCAAGCAGGGCATTTCGGCGGTGCAGGATCTCGATACAGCGCGCGCCGCGCAGTCCCGCGCCGAGGCCGGCGTGATGGCAGCCGAGGCCGACATTGCCGTGGTCAAGGCTGAAATGGCGATGCAGGAAACCGACATCGCCAAAATGCGCATCCTGTCGCCGGTCAATGGCATCGTGCTCAAACGCGCCGCCGAGCCGGGGCAGACGGTGGCCTCGTCGCTGCAGGCGCCGGTGCTGTTCACGCTGGCCGAGGATCTGGCCCGCATGCAGCTCGAGGCCGATGTCGACGAAGCAGACATCGGCGCGGTGAAAGCCGGCCAGCGGGCCAACTTTACCGTCGATGCCTATCCAGGAAAGAGCTTTCCGGCCATCATCGATTCCATCGAATATTCGCCAAAGGTCACCGACAATGTGGTGACCTACAAGGCTATCCTGACGGTCGATAACAGCGATCTGCTGCTCCGCCCCGGCATGACGGCGACGGCACAGATCGTCACGCAGGACATTGCGGACGCATTGACGGTGCCGAACGCGGCGCTGCGCTTCGAGCCACCGCGCCAGCAGGGTTCGCAAGGTTTCAGCATTACCTCGATTTTCATGCCTCGCATGCCGCGCTTCGAAAAATCCACCACGCCATCGGCTGACGGTGAGCGGACACTCTACATTCTCGAAGCCGGCGCACCGAAGGAGATCAAGGTGAAAATTGGCGTCAGCGATGGCGCATTCACTGAAATCGTATCCGGCGATCTCACTGCCGGGGCCAACGTCATTGTTTCGTCGAAGCAGGCATCCAGGTGAGCGAGCCCACGGCACTCGTCGAACTCAAGGGCATCGAGCGTCACTATGGCGAGGGCGGCGGACTGGTGCGGGCACTGGCCGGTGTCGATCTGGCCATCAATCGCGGCGAATTCATTGCCATCATGGGTCCGTCGGGTTCGGGCAAGTCGACGGTGATGAATATCATCGGTTGCCTCGACCGGCCATCGAGCGGCAGCTTTCGCTTTGCCGGAGTCGATGTCACTCCGTTGTCGCGCGACCAGCGGGCGCTGCTCAGGCGGAACTATCTCGGTTTCGTCTTCCAGGGCTTCAACCTGCTGAACCGCACCACCGCCATCGAGAACGTCGAGCTGCCGCTGATCTATCGCGGCATGCCGAAACGCGAGCGGCAGGAAAAGGCCGTGCGCGCCCTGCATCTCGTCGGCCTCAGCGGCCGGGAGCATCACACGCCGGGCGAGTTGTCGGGTGGCCAGCAGCAGCGCGTTGCCATCGCGCGCGCCATCGTCACCGATCCCCTGCTGCTGCTCGCCGACGAGCCGACGGGGAATCTCGACACGGCGCGCAGCCACGAGATCATGGAACTGCTGATCGAGCTCAATGTCGAGCGCGGCATTACCATCGTCATGGTCACCCATGAACCCGACATGGCAGCCTATGCGCACCGTTCCATCCGCTTTGTCGATGGGCTGATCGCTGCCGACGACGCGCGAAAGGCTGCCTGATGCTTTGGGAAGCCATCAAGCTGGCGGCGATGTCGATCCGCCGCAACGCGCTGCGCTCGGTGCTCACGTTGCTTGGTATCGTCATCGGCGTCGGCGCCGTCATCGCCATGGTGACAATCGGCAGCGGCGCCTCGCAGCAGGTGCAGGAGAACCTGGCCAAGCTCGGCAGCAACATGCTGATCGTCAGGCCTGGGCAGAGCACCTTCGGTCCCGGCGGCAACAATGACTCGCGGGCCTTCGACGAGCGCGACTCCACGGCCCTCAAGGCAAATCTCAGCGGCGTGCGGGGTGTTGCGCCATCATCGCAACGCAATGCCAAGGTGGTCTTCGGCGCGCTCAACTACGACACCACCGTCACCGGCACGACGGCGGACTACTTCATCGTGCAGGACTGGACGCTGAAGGAGGGCCGCGTCTTCAGCGAAGGCGAAGAACGCTCGGGCACAACGGTTTGCGTCATCGGCTCCACCATCGCCACCGAACTTTTCGGCAAGGCCGACCCGCTGGGCGAGCGCCTGCGCATCGGCAATTTCGCCTGCGAGGTGATCGGCCTTCTCGAGTCGAAGGGCCAATCGGCCTTCGGCACGGATCAGGATTCGATCGTGCTTCTGCCGCTGCGCACTTATCATCGCAGGCTTGCGGGCAACACGCGTGTTTCCTCGATCAACATCTCGGTGATGGAGGCCGCCGACATTCCGCGCGTGCAGCGCGATGCCGAGGATGTGCTGCGCGAGCGACGCCGCATCGCGCCGGGCGAGGAGGACAACTTCACGGTCCGCGACATGACGCAGATTGCCAACACCATGGCGGCGACGACGACGATCCTCACCGGACTTCTGGGCGCGGTTGCCGCTGTGTCGCTGCTGGTGGGCGGCATCGGCATCATGAACATCATGCTGGTGTCGGTCACCGAACGCACCCGCGAGATCGGCATCAGGCTTGCCATCGGCGCGCTCGAACGTCAGGTGCTGACACAGTTCCTGGTGGAGTCGATCGTGCTTGCGTTGTTTGGCGGCATCATCGGCATCGTCACAGGGCTGGGCCTTGCCGCCATCGCCGCCCTGTTCATGGACATTCCCTTCAGCGCCGACCCGCAGGTGATTGCGCTCGCCTTCATCGTCTCGGCGGTCATCGGCGTGATCTTCGGCTATTTTCCGGCGCGCCGCGCGGCGCGCCTCGATCCAATCGAGGCGCTCCGGCGCGAGTAGGCGTCAGCCCTGCTTGAGCTTCTGCAGGAACTCAACAGTCGGATAGGAATCGGCCGGCCAGCCCATCTTGATCTGTACGTCCTTGACGGCGGCACGCGTCGCCCTGCCCATCTTGCCGTCGACCTCGCCGACATCGTAGCCCTTGCCGACCAGGATGTTCTGCAGTTCGATGATCTGCTTGTAGGACAGCGCGTGGACCTCGGCATTGCCGGCGTAAAGCTTGCCGGCACCTGCAATGCGCGTGGCGAGATAGGCCGCGGTCGTCGAATAGACCAGCGACTCGTTCCACAGCAGATAGGCGGTGGTGAAATTGCCGTAGGCCAGGAAGGCCGGGCCGTCCTTGCCCATCGGCAGCAGCAGTGCGGCCGGGAACTTGTCGGCCTTGAACTTGCCCTTCACGCCCCACTTGGCCCATTGGGCACGCGGGTGCTGGATGGCGATGTCGGCCTGGTCCCAGGGCATGTCGTCGGGCACGCGCACTTCCTGCAGCCAGGGCTGGTTGGCCTGCCAGCCGTGCTTCACCAGAAGGGCGGCAGAGGAGGCCATGGCATCCGGAATCGAGCGCTTCAGATTGCGGTGCCCGTCACCGTCGAAGTCCACGGCCGTCTCGTTGTATTCCTTGGGCAAGAACTGGGTGTGGCCGATCTCCCCGGCCCAGGCGCCGCGCATGTCCTCCAGTTCGAGGTCGCCGCGGTCATATAGCGTCAGCGCGCCGACCAGCTGTTCGCGGAACTTGTCGGGGCGGCGGCAATCCCAGGCAAGCGTGGCGAGCGAGGGGATGGTGGCGAAATCACCCATGTTGGCGCCGAAATCGGTTTCCAGCGCCCAGAAGGCGATCATCACCGGACCGGGCACGCCATACTGCTGCTCGACAGCATCGAACGTCGCCTTGTGCTTCTTCAACAGGGCGGCACCCTGCTTGATGCGGTAGTCGGAGACCATGCGGGCCTGAAACTCGAGGAAGCTCTGGGAGAAGACGCTCTGCGCACGGTCCTTCTTGATGATGGCGGGATCATATTCGACGCCATCAAGGGCCGAGAGGCCGCGCTCGCCGACGCCTTGGGCAGCTGCTTCCTTCTTGAAGGCCTTGATGAAACCGCCAAAGCCCTTGGCCGAATTGCCGCAATCCGCAGCCGCCGCCACCCCGGCCGTCGTCATCATTACGGTCACTGCCAGCGCCGCAAACCCGATCTTCCGCATCTTGATCTCCCGATTCATTGGTATTCCCCTCAAGCCTTTGCCGCTAAGGGCGCTCTTGGTCAAATTCATGGCCGCATCCGGCCGCAATCGCCCGGCGCCGGCTGTCCTTGCCTCGTGGTTAAAGGATTGCTAGCGATGCGTCACGTGCACATCTGAACGTCAAACATCGTGTATCTGCATCCATGAGCCTCCCCGGCCCCGTTACCATTAATGACATGCTGCAGATGGCCGCCCAAGGCGACCGCGCAGCATTCCGGGCGCTCTATGCGAAAGCCGGGCCGAAGCTTTATGCCATCTGCCTGCGCATGATGCGAAGCCGCGACCAGGCTGACGATGTGTTTCAGGAGGCGATGGTGAAGGTGTGGGAACGCTCATGGCAATTCGACCCGGCGAAGGGCGACGGCATGGCGTGGCTGGCGACGGTGACGCGGCACTGCGCCCTCGACCGGATGCGGCGGACGCCGAAGAACCATGTCACGCTGGATGACAGCGTCACGCGCGAGATCGAAATCGCCACGGCGGTCGAAATGCCTGCCGATCTGGCGGATGCAAGCGGCCTCATGCGCTGCCTCGATGGCCTGCGCGAGGATCATCGCAATGCCGTTGTGCTGGCCTATGTCAACGGGCTGACGCACGAAGAACTGGCGGAGCGGCTTGGCCGCCCGCTCGGCACCATCAAGAGCTGGGTGAAGCGCGGGCTGGAGCAATTGAAGGATTGCATGGAATCATGACGGACGAAGAACGCGCCAGTGCCTATGTGCTCGGTACACTTGATGCCAGCGAACGCGACCAGTGCGGGCGGCGCATTGTCGAGGATATCGGTTTTGCCGCACTGGTTACGGCCTGGGAAAACCGGCTGGCGCCGCTGGCGCTGGGTGCGGAGGCCGTGATCCCGGATCATCTGCTGCAGTCCATCGAGGCCCGGATCGATCAGTCCGCGGTGGAATTACCGGGTACTTTGACCCTCCGTGCCGGAGCGGGCGACTGGATCGACGTGTCCCCCGGCCTCAAGATCAAGATCATGAACCGCGTCGAGGCACTCAACCGCCAAACCTTCATGGCCTGGCTACAGCCGGGCGCCGAATATTCCGATCACGATCACGATCAGGACGAAGAAATCTACATGATCGAGGGCGATCTCATCATCGGCGAACTGGTGTTGAAGACCGGCGACTTCCACATTGCGCGGGCCGGACGCCACCATCCGGTGCATCGCACGAAGACCGGCTGCCTTTGCCTCATCTCACAGGCGATCAGCCCGCTATAGCCCACGGCAGACTTCAGGTCGTCGGCGTATCGCGGTCGCTGCAACGCTGGTAGGGGGCAATCGCCTCGGTCTCCGGTTCCGGCAGGGCGAGCGGCGCGGTTTCCGTCACAGAGGAATGCGGCAGCAGCATCGGCACGGCTTCAGGTTCCGGCAGAGCCAGCTGCGGCGTGGTGGTGGACATCATCTCGTCCGCCAGGGCCGGACCGGCCATCGCGACGGCCAATGCTGCGGCAAAAACCAGGCTCTTCATGTCGTCATCTCCCTGTTCTCAATGCTTAACAGGAAGTTAACGCAATTCCTAAAATGGCGCAGCAGAAAATCAGGTCATGGTTGATAAGGCGGCGACCAGCCTAGCGGTGCGCGGATCGTCGAGGATGGCGGCGCGGCCGGCCAGAACGGCCGTCGACTTCAGGATCACGCCATCATCGAGAATCTTCAAGCTGTTGGCGGCGAGAGTCGAACCCGTCGTGGTGATGTCGACGATGATCTCGGCAATGCCGGCGGCCGGCGCTCCCTCGGTGGCACCGAGGCTTTCGACGATGCGATAGCCGGTCACACCCTTCTCCGCAAAGAAGCGCCTGGTGATGTTGTGATACTTGGTGGCAACGCGCAGCCGGCGGCCGTGGCGCTCGTAGAAGCTCTCGGCGATTTCGTCGAGGTCGGCCATGGTCGCCACATCGAGCCAGCATTCAGGCACTGCCACCACCACGTCCGCCGGGCCGAAGCCGAGCTTCACCAGCAGTTTCGTCGCGGCATTGTCGGGCGGAATCTTCTCGTGCAGCAGATCCTGCCCGGTGACGCCGAGATCGACCTTTCCGTCACGCAGGTTCTGGGCAATCTCGGAGGCGGAGAGGAAAGCAACCTCGACCCCCTCGATGCCCTTCAGCACACCGCGATAGCCGCGGTCGGCACCCAGGCGTTCGATCGAGAAACCAGCCCTGCCCAAGCATTCGGCGGTCGTCTCCATCAGGCGGCCCTTGGAGGGAATGGCGAGTGTCAGCGTCGTCATGCCAGCACCGCCTTCAGCCGGTCGGTGTGTATTGCGCAGCCGACAGCAGGCACCGGAACCGGCGATCCCATGTCGGAGAGCAGATTGTCATAGCGGCCGCCACCGGCCACGGCGACGGGGCCATGCGCGGTGTCCGCCTCGATCTGGAAGGTGAAGCCGGTATAATATTCAAGCTCGCGGCCAAAGCCCGCCGTGAAGGTGAAGCGGCGCGGGTTGAGGCCCAGCTCCTCCATCTCGAACAGGCGCCTGGCATAGTAATCGCGCGCGGCGGCGAAGCGGGCGCCCCCGGCAATCTTGCCCAGTTCGGCATCGATGCCCGCCGCCTCGCCCGAAATGGCGAGATAGGCATTGAGGTGATCGGCCTTGGCGCGGCCGAGCGGCGTTTCGCGGCGGTCGGCGGCCTTGCCGGTCAAGCGGCTGGCGATCTCGCTCAGCTCGCGGCCACCCACAAGCGGAAGTTTGCGCGCATCGACCTCGGCCTCGACGAGCGCGAGCGCGTTGTCTCCGGCGATGCGGTCGATGAGGCCCGAGATCGAGGTGCGGCGCGAGGTGGCCCCGGCGCAGAAACTTTCAAGAAGATCACGAAAGGCCGGAGGCCGCCAGAAGTGATGCTGCAGGCGCTTGCGCCAGCGCTCCGGCATGTCGGTATCGGCCAGCAATCCGGCAAACAGGCCGAGGTCGCCGAAGGTGACACGGAATTTCGTCAGGCCCGCAGCTTCGAGCGCGCCGATGGTAAGCTTCAGCACGCGGGCTTCCGCCGCGATGCCTTCACGGGCGCCAAACCATTCGAGGCCCGCTTGCGTGAACTCCTGGGGCGACAGCAATTCGTCGGGAAAGCGGAAGGCTGGACCAAGGTAGCAATAGCGCTGCTCGGCCGCGGGGTTTGCGGCATGGCTCAGGTGGTAGCGGCATGCAGGCACCGTCAAGTCGGGGCGCAGGCACATCTCTGCGCCGGACGGGTCGGTGAACACGAACGTCCGTGCACGGATGTCTTCGCCCGAGCGTTCGAGGAAGATGTCGGCGGGCTGGATGATGTCTGGCGCGATCTGATCGAAGCCGGCGCGTTCGAACACCGCCATCAGTGCAGCATTCTGGCGCTCGAGGGATTCGCGTTCGCTGCGGGATTTACCGGCCATGGAAGAAGCCCTCATCCGCCCTTCGGGCACCTTCTCCCACCTGCGGCGGGAGAAGGCATAAACATTGAACCGCCTTCTCCCGTGCGAAGCATGGGAGAAGGTCCCGGCAGGGGGATGAAGTCCACCTTGTCACGATTGCGCCAGCGCCTTCTTCACCGCCGCCACCATCTCCGCTTGCGGCACCGAGAACTGCGCCAGGCGTTGCGAGGCATATTCCTCGCGGCTGGCGATGCCTTGGCTGAGTTCGGCCCCCAAGCGCAGGTCCTTGATCTGCACTTCGCCTTTCGCCTTCTCGTCACCACCCTGAATGATGACCAGTGGTGCTCCCCGCTTGTCGGCGTATTTCATCTGCGCCTTCATGCCGGCGGTGCCGACATACATCTCAGCGCGGATGCCATTGGAGCGAAGCTCCTGCACCATGCGCCAGTAATCGCCCTGGGCGGCCTTGTCCATGACGAGGACAACGACGGGAGCGAGCGTTGCCGACTCTTCCGCCTTGCCGACCAGCTTCAAAGCCGAATAGAGACGCGACACACCAATCGAGAAGCCGGTGGCCGGGACCTGCTGGCCGGTGAAGCGCGCCACGAGATCGTCATAGCGCCCGCCGCCGCCGACCGAACCGAAGCGGACAGTGCGCCCCTCCTCATCCTTCGTCTCCATGAGAAGTTCGCATTCGAAGACGGCACCGGTGTAGTATTCGAGGCCGCGCACAACCGACGGATCGATCAAGATGCGATCCTGTCCGTAACCCGATTGCGAGGCGAGATCGGCGATCGCACGCAGTTCTGCGAGGCCGTCATTTGCGGTGTCGAGCCGAATAACGTTCTCAAGATTGGCGATGGTTTGTGCATTGTCCCCGTCGGAGCGTGCCGAGAGAAATGCGGCAATCGTTTCGATCGCCTTTGGGTCGAGTTCGGCTCCTTTGGTGAAGTCGCCGCTTTCATCCTTGCGGCCCTTGCCGAGAAGGGCACGCACGCCATCAAGTCCAAGCCGATCCAGCTTGTCCATGGCACGCAACACGATGAGCCGCCTCTCGGGATCCGCATGCGCGTCGATACCCGCTGCGAGCAAGGCGGCGTCCATGGTCTTGCGGCTGTTCACCTTCATCACATACTGCCCGCGCTCCAGTCCCAGCGCTTCCATCGTGTCCGCCGCCATCATGCACACCTCGGCGTCGGCGGCGGGGGAGGCTGAACCCACCGTGTCGGCGTCGAACTGCATGAACTGGCGGAAGCGGCCGGGGCCGGGCTTCTCGTTGCGGAACACCCAGCCCTGGCGATAGCTGCGATAGGGCGTTGGAATCTTCTGGCTGTTCTCGGCCACGTAGCGGGCCAAGGGTGCTGTCAGGTCATAGCGCAGGCTCAGCCACTGATCGTCGTCGTCCTGAAACGAGAAGACGCCGGCGTTGGGGCGGTCCTGATCGGGGAGGAACTTGCCGAGCGCATCGGTATATTCCACGAAGGGTTGTTCCACCGGCTCGAAGCCATATGACTCATAGACGCCCTGAATCTTCGCCAGCATGGCGCGGATGCCGCGGATCTCGTCCGGGCCGATGTCGCGGAAGCCCTTGGCGGCGCGGGCCTTCGGGCGATGGTCTTTGGTCATCTCACAAACTCGCTGAATTTGCGAGGCTTCTAAAGGATGGGCCGGGCTGGGGCAACACGCGTCTATCGCAAGATGCCCTCATCCGCCCTCAGGGCACCTTCTCCCATCCTGCGGACGGGAGAAGGCACAAAAGGGTCAAGTGCCTTCTCCCGTGGCAACGCCATGGGAGAAGGTCCCGGCAGGGGGATGAGGGCCCTTGCCCTTACTTGTCGCGGTAGACCGTCTGGAACTGCTCGCCCAGGCCGTCGATGCCGAGCTTCATGGTGTCGCCGGGCTTGAGATAACGCGGCGGCTTCATGCCCATGCCGACGCCGGGCGGCGTGCCGGTGGTGATGATGTCGCCCGGCATCAGGGTGAAGAATTCCGAGAGATAGGCGACGATGTATTGCACGCCATAGACCATGGTGGCGGTGGTGCCGTTCTGCACGCGCTTGCCGTTCAATTCCAGCCACATGCCGAGTTTCTGCGGGTTCTTGATCTCGTCCGCCGTCACCATCCACGGGCCGATGGGGCCGAAGGTGTCGTAGCACTTGCCCTTGGTCCATTGGCCGGAGCGCTCGATCTGGAAGGCGCGCTCGGACAGGTCGTTGACGACGCAATAGCCCGCCACATGCGCCATGGCGTCCTTCTTCTTGATGTTCTTGGCCTTGGTACCGATGACGACGCCCAGTTCCACTTCCCAGTCCGACTTCTTGGACTTGGGCGGAATGGTCACGTCGTCGTTGGGGCCGACGATGCAGCTGGTGTGCTTGGTGAAGATGATCGGCTCCGGCGGCACGGTGAGGCCGGACTCGGCGGCGTGGTCGGAATAGTTGAGGCCGATGGCCACGAATTTCTGCGGATTGGCGACGCAGGCACCGATGCGGGGCTTGCCCTTCACCAGCGGCAGCGATTCCGGCTTGATCTTCCTGAGGCGCGCCAGGCCCTTGGGGCCGATGGTCTCGCCATTGATGTCGGGAATGACGGCGGAGAGATCGCGGATCTTCCCCTCGCTGTCGAGCAGGCCCGGCTTTTCCTTGCCGACCGGACCGTAACGCAGAAGTTTCATGTGGTGCCCCATTGAAGCGCGGTTGAATGCCAGCGCGGTTTATACCCGTTGCGCAAAATGGCCGCGATTGACGGCGCTGTCAAAACTTTCCCCTGCAGGGTGGCATTGCGCGGAACACGTTCCGCATAACCGGCAAAGGACCAGCGCAGCAGTTGCTCGCCGCGGACGGCGAAGGCGGCGCCGCCGATGTCGATCATGACGCCATCGGGGAGGCCCGCGAGGTCCTCCTGCCGGGGTGGCCGTAGCCGTTCGTCATGCAGCACGCGGTCGAAGTCCGCTACTCTGCGTTCGCCCAGAAACGCCTTGGCCTCCTGCCTGCGGCAGAAGAAGCAGGGCCGGTGGCCCGCCGCAAGTGCGGTCACCTCATCGAGGAAGAACAGCGAGGTGTAGCCCGTGCCCATCGGCTCATGATGCGCGTCCTTCCAGTGCAGCTCGCAGCAGATCCAATGCGAACTGGCCCAGCGCCTGTTGCCCAGCGTCCGGTCGTCGCGGTGAAACCTGCCGCCACGATTGCCCAGCATGGTGCCGCGCTCGGCCACGGCGTGAAGTGCGCCCCATGGGTCGACGCGGTTCTGCAGGCTCACTTCCGGCTGGGCGGGTTCTCGGAACAGCCCGCGGCGCCGAAGGGATTGTTCATGTCGCAGCCACTCGCCCGGCGAATGTCATCGGGATAGCTGTAGGGACGCTCGTTGCACATGACCTGGGCCAGCAATTTCTTCTTCTTCCACACCTCGACCGCCGCGCCATCGCCTTCGCCGAAGATGCGGTAGGTGTAGCCCTTGTTGGCGAAGCGCAACGACCAGACATAGGTCGACTTGTCGAAAGCATGGGCAAAGGACATTGCCGATTTGCCCTGCCTGCGATCCTCTGGAAAGATCAGTTCGGGCGCGCCTTCCGGTCCATAGCGGTATTGCAGCGACTGGTATCCGCCGGCTGCGTCGTCACGCACCGCACAGAGCTGGATGAATTTCGTCTCGTCCTTGGTGACGCAGGAGAACAGTGTTGCCTCGTCATCGGCACAGGCCAGCGCCTGCGCCGGCAGACATGCAAGAGCCAGGCTAGCGGACAATAATGACATGCATGTTCTTGGGACCATGGGCGGGCCTCACGATGGTTTGCTCGATGTCGCCAGTCCGCGACGGGCCGGAAATCATGTTGACGGTGCGCGGCATGGTGCCTTCGCCGAATTGGCCGCGCAGCTTGCTCCATGCCTCTTCATAGCTGGCGAAAATATTCGCGGCCTCGAGCACGACGATGTGCACTTCCGGCAGGAAGTTGAGCGTCGTCGGGTTGTCCTGTCCCGATGTCTGGATAATGGTGCCGGACTCGGCCACCCCGGCGAAGGCGCGGGTGATCGAGGCGCGGTCGCTTTCCTCGGCGCGGCCCACGGCGATTTCCAGCGTGCCGCGATGCCACGGCAGTTTCGCCAGTACCGCATCCTGGCCACGGCGCAGTTGGGCGGGCAAATTGCTGTTGCGCAGGTAGTCGGCGGCGGCGTGCGGCACATCGTTGATGTCGTTCACGACTTCGACGGAGCCGCCCACCGCCTGCATCATCTCGGTGAAGACGCGCAGGCGATGCTCGTCATCGCCAATGCCACGGGCCGGGATGAGGTTGCGCGGGTGCGATGCCAGGTGCGCGTCGACGGCGGCGCGGCGCGCCTCGTCATTGCCTTTCGAGACCTTGGAGCGGATGCGGGCCAGCATGGCGTCACGGCTGCTCATTTCGCGCGCTCCTTCCACATCTGCTGGAAGGTCTTGCCTTGCGGAGCGGGGAAGTCGCGATATTTCGTCCAGCCCGAAGCGAGCGGCACGTTGCGCAAGCGGCCCTTGCCGTGGCCCATGTTGGCGAGCACACGGGCGGCGATCCGCGTTCCGAACTGATAGAGCTTCGGGCGCTTGGCGGCGAAGGCCCAGAAGCGCAGTCCCCAGCGGATTGAAGCCGGCTGCAGGTGGCGCTCGAACTCCTTCTCGCGCCAATGCCGCAGCATCTTCGGCAATGGAATACGCATCGGGCAGACTTCCTCGCAGCGGCCGCAGAAGGTCGAGGCATTGGGCAGATGCTTGGCATTCTCGATACCGACCAGCGCCGGTGTCACCACCGAGCCGATGGGGCCGGGATAGACCCAGCCATAGGCATGGCCGCCCACGGCATTGTAGACCGGGCAATGATTGAGGCAGGCGCCGCAGCGGATGCAGCGCAGCATGTCCTGAAACTCCGTACCCAGAACATTCGAGCGGCCATTGTCGAGAATGACGACGTGATATTCTTCCGGGCCGTCGGGATCGCCGTCGCGCCTGGGGCCCGTCGACAGCGTGGTATAATTGGAAAAGTCCTGTCCCGTCGCCGAGCGCGCCAGCACGCGCAGGATGGTGGCGGCATCTTCCAGCGTCGGCACGATCTTCTCGATCGAGGCGATGACGATGTGGACCTTCGGCAACGTCTGCGTCAGGTCGCCGTTGCCCTCGTTGGTGACGATGATCGAGGTGCCGGTTTCGGCAATGAGAAAATTGGCGCCGGTGACGCCGGCATCGGCTTCGAAATATTTCTGCCGCAGTACGGTGCGGGCTTCTTCAACGAGGGCCGGGATCTCGGTCAGGTCGCGGTTGGGGTCGAGATGGGTGTGGGCCTTGCGGAAATCAGCTTCCACCTGATCGCGCGTCAGGTGCACGGCGGGCGCGATGATATGGCTCGGGCGCTCGTTGCGGATCTGGATCAGGTACTCGCCGAGATCGGTCTCCACGGGCTGGATGCCGTTGGCCTCGAGATGATGGTTCAAGTCGATCTCTTCCGAGATCATCGACTTGCCCTTGGTGACGACGCGGGCATTGGCCTTGCGGCAAATCTCGAGGATCTGCGCGCGGGCCTCTTCCGCCGTCGCGGCCCAGTGCACATGCCCGCCTGAGGCCTGCACCTTGGCCTCATAGCGCTCGAGATAGATATCGAGATGATCCAGCACATGGTTCTTGATGTCGCGCGACTGGTCGCGCAGCGCATCGAATTCGGGGAGCGCGTCGCGGGCCACGCTGCGCTTGGTCTGGAAGCGCGGCCCGGTCTCGGTCATGGCATATTGCAGCTGGGAGTCGGCAAGCGCCTTGATGACATTGGCCGGAAACGTTGCGGCAGAGGCTTCCATCATTCGGCCTCCCCGATCGAGGGCGTCGCCATGTCGCCCGCCAGCACTTCGGCGACGTGGCGCACCTTGATGGCTGAGCCCTCGCGCTTCAGCTTGCCGGCCATGTTCATCAGGCAGCCCAGGTCGCCAGCGATCAGCGTATCGGCACCGGTATCGGCAATATGCTTCAGCTTCTTCTCCAGCATCTTGTCGGAGATGTCCGGATATTTCACGCAGAAGGTGCCGCCAAAGCCGCAGCAGACGTTCGAGTCGGTCATCTCGCGCAGCGACACGCCTTCGACACTGGCCAACAGCTGGCGGGGTTCGGCACTGATGCCGAGTTCACGCAGGCCAGAACAGGAGTCATGATAGGTGGCGCGCGCAGCAAACTGCGCATCGACCTTCTGCACCTTCATCACCCGCGTCAGGAACGACACGAGTTCGTAGGTGCGGTGCCCAAGCTCGACGGCTGCGGCATGGTCGGCCGTGCCTTCGGCAAAGAGTTCGGGGTAATGCTTGACGATCATGCCGGCACACGACCCAGACGGCGCCACGACATAGTCGAACCCCCTGAACGCGGCGATGATATTGCGGGCCAGGGTCACGGCATCGGCCTTGTCGCCGGAATTATAGGCCGGCTGGCCGCAGCATGTCTGGGTATCGGGGACTTCGACGCGGCAGCCCGCATCCTCCAGCAGCTTCACCGCAGCAAAGCCGATCGATGGCCGCATCATGTCGACGAGGCAGGTGACAAACAGACCGACGCGCGGGCGAGCTTCAGGCATGGATCCTCTTGGGTCCTCGGAACAGAGACAGCAGACGACGGGTTTTGCCAGCCCATGGAGGCACCCGCAAGCCCGATTGCTGGCCGCCACCCGCGGGGAGGCCATGCATGGGCGATCTTCCGTTGCATTCGGGATCGCTCGGAGGCTATTTCTGGTCGCCATGCTGACCATGCCCGTTCCCGATTCCGCCGTCCTGGCCAAGCGCGACGCGATTGCCGCAGCGCTCCGCGCCATCGTGCCCGGCGAAGGGGTGATCGCCCAGCCCATCGAGATGCGGGCGTTCGAGACCGACGGCTTGACCGCCTACCGGCAAATGCCGCTGGTCGTCGTGCTGCCGGAAACCACCGCACAGGTCTCCGAGGTTCTGAAATACGCCCATGCCAATGGCATCAAGGTGGTGCCGCGCGGGGCCGGCACCTCGCTGTCAGGCGGGGCGCTGCCGCTGGCGGATGGCATCCTTCTGGGTTTGTCCAAATTCAACCGCGTGCTGGAGATCGACTATGCCAACCGCTGCGCCGTGGTGCAGCCGGGCGTCACCAATCTCGCCATCACCAAGGCGGTGGAGCACAAGGGCTTCTACTATGCGCCCGACCCGTCCTCGCAGATCGCGTGCACCATCGGCGGCAATGTGGCGGAAAATTCCGGCGGCGTGCATTGCCTGAAATACGGCCTCACCGCCAACAACGTGCTCGGCATCGAGATGGTGCTGATCGGCGGCGAGATCATTCGCCTCGGTGGCAAGCATCTCGATTCGGAGGGCTATGATCTCCTGGGAATCATGACCGGTTCGGAAGGCCTGCTCGGCGTCGTCACCGAAGTCACCGTGCGCATCTTGCAGAAGCCCGAGACGGCGCGCGCCGTGCTCGTCGGCTTTCCGACCAGCGAGGATGCCGGCACATGCGTCGCCGACATCATTTCGGCCGGCATCATTCCGGGCGGCATGGAAATGATGGACCGGCCCGCCATCCATGCGGCCGAAGAATTCGTGCATGCCGACTATCCGCTCGATGTCGAAGCGCTGCTGATCGTCGAACTCGATGGGCCGCAAGTCGAAGTCGATCACCTGATCGAGCGCGTCTCCGCGATCGCCAAGGCCAACCGCTCCTCAACCTTGCGGATCTCGACATCGGAAGCCGAACGCATGCTGTTCTGGGCCGGGCGCAAGGCGGCCTTTCCGGCGGTCGGGCGCATTTCGCCGGATTACATCTGCATGGACGGCACGATCCCGCGGAAGCGTCTGCCTGAAGTCCTGCGCGGCATGACCGAGCTGTCGGCGAAACATCGCCTTCGTGTCGCCAATGTATTTCACGCCGGTGACGGCAACCTGCATCCCCTGATCCTGTTCGATGCCAACGACCCGGACGAACTCGACCGCGCCGAGAAATTCGGCGCCGATATCCTGAGGCTCTGCGTCAAGGTCGGCGGCGTGCTGACGGGCGAGCACGGCGTCGGCATCGAGAAGCGCGACCTGATGCCCGAGATGTTCAGCGAGGACGATCTGGCCCAGCAGATGCGGGTCAAGTGCGCCTTCGACGATCAAGGCCTGCTGAATCCCGGCAAGGTGTTTCCGACATTGCACCGCTGTGCCGAGCTTGGCCGCATGCATGTGCGCGGCGGGCAGTTGCCCTTCGCCGATATTCCGAGATTCTGATGGCTGACGTGGTGAAGCCGGCAAGCCTTGCCGAACTGGCGGAATGCGTCCGTTCGGCGGACACGCCATTCGAGATCATCGGCTCCGGCACCAAGCGCGGGCTTGGCCGCCCGGTGCAGGCGGCGCGCACGCTCGACATGTCAGGCTTCTCGGATGTCATCATCTATGAGCCGGAAGAACTGATCCTCGAGACCGGTGCCGGCACAAGGCTCGCCGATATCGAGGTGCTGATCGCCGCAAAAGGCCAACAACTGGCCTTCGAGCCGCCGGACTATTCGCGCGTCCTCGGCAGCGCCCACAGCGGCAGCATCGGCGGGCTCATCGCCTGCAATCTCTCCGGCCCGCGCCGCATCAAGGCCGGGGCGGCGCGCGACCACATCCTCGGCATTCACGGCGTCACCGGCATGGGCGACATGTTCAAGGCCGGGGCGCGGGTGGTGAAGAACGTCACCGGCTATGACATGCCGAAGCTGCTGACCGGTTCCTATGGCACGCTGGCCGCCTTGAGCGCCATCATCCTCAAGGTTCTGCCGCGGCCCGAGACCGAAGAGACCATCGTTCTCGAAGGACTCGACGACACGCAGGCGATCGCTCACATGAGCATCGCCATGCAATCATCCTGTGAAGTATCGGGGGCGGCCCACATTCCGGGCGAAGGCACCTATCTCAGGCTCGAAGGTATCGCACCCTCGGTTGCCTACCGGCGCGACCAGCTGGCAAGAACACTGGGCCAGCCCGTGCAAGTGCTGGCGGCCAGAAGTTCGATGGCCAAATGGCAAGCCATCCGCGATGCGTCGATGTTCGCGGGCGACCTGACGCGGCCATTGTGGCGGCTATCGGTCACGCCGTCGGATGCGCCCCGCCTCATCGCTTTGCTCCGTTCACAGATGGATTTGCGTCATTGCCTTGACTGGGCCGGCGGCCTCGTGTGGATCGAAGTGCCTCCGTCCGCCGATGCCGGTGCTGCGGCCATCAGGACCGCACTGCCGTCGGGCCATGCGATGCTGTTCCGCGCGCCGGACTCGGTGCGCGCCGCCGTCGACGTGTTCCAGCCGCAGGCCCCGGCGCTGGCCGCCCTGTCGTCGCGGGTCAAGGCCTCCTTCGATCCGAAGGGCCTGTTCAATCCCGGCCGCATGTCGCGGGTGTCCTGATGCAAACCACCTTCACCGCAGAGCAACTCGCAACGCCGCGCATCGCGGAAGCCAACACCATCCTGCGCAAGTGCGTGCATTGCGGCTTCTGCACCGCCACCTGCCCGACCTATGTGCTGCTGGGCGACGAACTCGACAGCCCACGCGGCCGCATCTACCTCATCAAGAACATGCTGGAGAGCGGCGAGGCGGCAACCGAACAGACGGTCAAGCATGTCGACCGCTGCCTGTCGTGCCTGTCCTGCATGACGACGTGTCCGTCGGGCGTCAACTACATGCACCTGATCGACGAGGCGCGGGCGCATGTCGAGGAAACCTACACGCGGCCGTTGTTCGAGCGCCTGCTGCGCGATGTGCTGGCCTTCACCATGCCGCGCCCCAGACTGTTCCGCCTGTCGCTGATCGCGGCAAAACTTGCTTCACCACTCAGGCCAGTTGCCGAATCTTTCGGTGCAACGCGCATCGCCGCCCTGCTCGGTCTCGTCCCCAAGACGATGCCGGCACCCGAACGCTTCGGCGCACCCGGAACCTATCCGGCAATGGGCGAGAAGAAAGGCCGCGTCGCGCTGCTGATGGGGTGTGTGCAGAGCGTGCTCGATCCCGGCATCAATGCCGCAACGCTGCGCCTCTTGACGCGCCTTGGCTACGAGGTCGTAGTCTCTGGCGAGGAGACCTGCTGCGGTTCGCTCACTCACCACATGGGCAAGGAAACCGATGCGCTGACCCGGGTCCGTGGCTCGATTGATCAGTGGACGGACGCCAATGTCGATGCCGTCATCATCACCGCGTCGGGCTGCGGCACGACGATCAAGGACTATGGCCACATGCTACGGCTCGATCCCGCCTATGCGGAGAAGGCAGAGGCCATCAGCGCCAAGGCGAAGGACGTCACCGAGTTCTTGGCCCAGCTCGACCTTCCGGAAACGAAGATGGCGCTGCGGCTGGCCTATCACTCCGCCTGCTCGATGCAGCATGGCCAGAAGATCAGGAACGAGCCTCTGACTCTCTTGCGCCGTGCCGGTTTCGAGGTGATGGAAGTGCCGGAAGGATATCTCTGCTGCGGCTCCGCCGGCACCTACAACATCCTGCAGCCAGAGATCGCCACGAGGCTGCGCGACCGCAAGGTGGCCAATATCGAATCGCTCCAGCCCCAGGCCATCGCCACCGGCAATATCGGCTGCATCACGCAGATCGGCACAGGCACCAGCATTCCCATCCTTCATACCATCGAATTGCTCGACTGGGCCTATGGCGGACCAAAACCGCCGAAGCTCGACGGACACGCCTGACCATGGCGAAGCCCTCACGCGGCATTGATGTTCTACCCAAGGTCGGCCGCGCCACAGCGAGGGTGTTCAGCAGCGATGCCCTGAATTTCGTCGGTGAATTGCAGCGCGTCTCAAAGCCCGGACGCGATCTGGCCAGACAGCAGCGCGCCGAACGCCAGCAGATGTTCGACAAGGGCGGGCTGCCGGATTTCAGGCCGGAGACGGCGGCAATCCGCGCCGGTTCGTGGAAGGCGGCGGCGCTGCCGCGCGATCTTGCCGACGTGCGGTGCGGCATCGTCACAGCACCGGCGCGCAAGGATCTGCTTCTGGCGCTCAATTCCGGTGCAAGACTTTGCCTGGCGGATTTTGCCGACGTCCTGTCGCCCGCCTGGGACTCGCTGATCGACGCTCACCTCAATCTCATGGACCGCTGGACCAGCGCCATGGAGCATGTCGACCCCGCCAACGGCCGGCGCATCTCCTTGTCGCAACGGCTGGCAACGCTGATGGTGCAGCCACGCAGCCTGATGGCGGATGAGCCGCGGGTGAAATGCGACGGCAAGCCGGTGGCCTCCGGCCTGTTCGATGCCGGTCTCTATCTCTTCCACACGGCGAAGGTGGCGTTGGCGAAGGCCTCAGCCCCCTATCTGCAACTCGCCGATATCGCATCGCAAGCCGAGGCGCGGCTGTGGAACGATATCCTGTTGCATGCACAGAGCCTGCTTGGACTGCCCGCGGGCACGATCCGCGTTCATGTGCGCATCGACACGCTGTCCGCCGCCTTCGAGATCGACGAAATCATCCACGAGCTGCGCGAGCACATCGCCGGAGTGTCATGCGGTGGGTTCAGCTACGGCTTCGATGTGGTGCGAAGCCTTGGCCGCCACAAGACACGCATCAGCGGCGATGACGGCATAGCGGATACGGCCCTCAGGGATCTCCTCGTGCGCACGGCGCATCATCGCGGCCTGACAGCGCTGGCTCCCTTGGCCCGTGCCGATGCAAAGGCGCTGGGCGAACAGGCTGTGCGTTCGGGATTTGATGGCTTGTGGGTCTCGCATCCTGAACACGTGGCGGCAGCGCAGAAAGTCTTCAACGACGACATGCCGACGGCCAACCAGATCTACGTCTCGCGCGATGACGTGGTGGTTTCACAGAAAGACCTTGTTGCGGTCACTGGCAATACGCCTTCGACAGCATCCCTGGCTGATCACATCCGGGCTTCAATTCTGGTACTGGACTCGTGGCTCAGCGGTGGCGGCAGCGTCACGGTGGACGGAGCAATCGAGGACAGGACGAGTGCAGACTTTCGCCGGGCGCAATTGTGGCAGTGGCTGCATCATGGCGTGAAGCTCGACACGGGTGCGAAGTTGACCGCTGCGCTGTTCGACAAGGTTTTGATCGAAAGTCTCGCCTCGCTCAAGTCCAGCAATGGCCGCTTCAAGGAAGCCGCGGCCCTGCTGAAGACAATGGTGTCAGCACCCGATCTCGAGACTGACATTTTCACGCAAGCCTGGAAAAAGCTCGCATGACCGAAGGTGCCGCCGTCCGCCACCAGCGTTCGGAGGGCAGCATTCTCCTCAGCACCGGGGCAACAGGCCTACGCCGCATGCGCGAAGACGGTGCGGCGAAAGTCCGCCTGCCGATCAACAGCACGGATGCCATCCTCATCAACACTGGCGGCGGTCTGGCGGGTGGTGACCGTTTCCGCTTCGACATCACGGTCGAGACCCAGGGCCAGCTCACCGTCACCTCGCAAGCCGCAGAACGCGTCTACCGCACGCTCGGCCCGCCAGCCACCGTGGACGTGTCGCTGAAGGCGGAGGCCGGTACGTCACTCATCTGGCTGCCGCAGGAGACGATCCTGTTCGATGGCGCCGCGCTGGTGCGCTCGATCGAGGCCGAGCTTGCCTCCGATGCCCGGTTTCTCGCCGTCGAGAGTGTGGTGCTTGGCCGCGAGGCCAGCGGCGAGACGGTGACCAACGCCAGCCTGCGCGACCGCTGGCGCGTCCGCCAGGCGGGCAAGCTGATCTTCGCCGACGATCTGGCCTTCGATGGCGCACCACCCGCCAGCCTCGCGACACTGGGAGAAGCCCGCGCCTTCGCCACCGTGGTGCTGGTGGACCGGCAAGCCGAAGACCTCGTTGAGAGGGTCCGCGCAGAAATCGGCGGCACCGGCAGCGCCAGCGCCTGGTCTGGCAAGCTGGTTGCAAGGATCTGCGCAAGAGACGGCTTCATGCTGCGCAAATCCTTGATTCCAGCACTTTCGGTGCTGAGCAGAGGGGGTGCGCTGCCTAAAACCTGGTCATTCTGAGGGGAATTTATGCAACTGACGCCACGCGAGAAGGACAAGCTGCTGGTTGCCATGGCAGCCATCGTCGCCCGCAAGCGGCTCGAGCGGGGCGTCAAGCTCAACCACCCGGAAGCCATCGCACTCATCACCGACTACGTTGTCGAGGGAGCCCG
>CAUJIO010000038.1 GCA_963205315.1 Pseudomonadota bacterium
TTCCGCCGGCATGCCGGGCTTAAGCTGACTGGCGCCAAGCAGCGCCAGTTGCTCGCGGGGAATTTTCAGGCGGACATCATAGAAAGGCGGTGTGTCGGCGCTGAAGCGCGACGTATCACCGGCGACGCTGAATACTTCTGCGATGAGTTCAGGTGTAAAACGCGTCTGGAAGGCCGGGAAGCGGACGCGCGCCTGCTGGCCCTGATGAACCTGTTCAATATTCTGCGGTGTGATCTGCGCCTGCAGCACCAGTTCGTCGTTCTCCGGAACGATCATCATCAGGGGCTCGGCCGGCGAAATGACGCCGCCCTCGGTGTGGACCATGAGCTGGTAGACGGAACCGGTAATTGGCGCCTTGATGACCATGCGGTCGAGGCGCGATTGTGACGCGACGCGACGCTCTGAAAGTTCGGCGACACGGCCATCAGCCTCGCGCAGATCCAGCAAGGTCTGGGACAGAACATCCTCGCCGATCTGGAGGATCTGCAACTTGATCTCGCCGTTCTTGCTGTTGGCCGCGGCACGCGAACCTATGAGCTCGCCGCGTTCGCCCTCAAGCCGCGCCTGCTCGCGCTCCATGGCTTTGACCCGGCTCGCCTGCATGAGTCCCTTCGACAACAGGTCGCGGAGGTTTGCCAGCTCTTCGCCGATCAGTCCGATTTGTCGTTCCTTCGAGGCGATCTGGGCATTGATGCCTTCAATCTGCTCGCTGATCTGACCCATCTGCTGGTTCAATTGCTCGATCTTGCCCTTGACCGACGCGATGCGCGCAGCGTGGAGCTTCTCCTGGCCAACAAGCACTTTCGCTACTTCCGGGTCATTGCGGCGGCTCTCAAGTTCGGGAGGGAACGTGATCGCCGGCTGATCGTCCCGCGAGGCCTCGAGCCGCGCCTTCTTGGCGAGTTCTTCGATCAACAGGGCCTGGATGATGCCCAGTTCTGACTTGGTTTCGGTGTCATCAAGTACGATGACGTCCTGACCGGCAGTGACCCGCTCGCCGTCCCGCACCAATATCTTGCGGACGATGCCGCCGTCCTTGCTCTGGACGCGTTTGGAATTGGTTTCGGCGATGATGGTCGCCGGCGCGATGACGGCGCCATTCAGGTGCGTTGTGGTTGACCACAGCCCGCCGATGCCGACGACGACGAATACGGACAGATAGCCCGCCGTCTGAAAGCGGCGCAGGGACTTCTCGGTTGAAAATCCAGTCATGATCCGTTCGCCTCGTTCTGCTGCGACGGCGCATTCAGCCGTTCGACATTACCTTGCTGGGTGGTGGGCCGCACCATGACCTTGCGCATGATCTCATCGCGCGGTCCCATGGCGGCAGCCTTGCCGTCGGAGAGCACGAGCATCTTGGGGATGGCAGCGAGAGCGCTCGGCCGATGGGCGATGACGACCACCGCCGCGCCGCGCCCCATGGCCTGTCGAATGGCGAAATCGAGTGCCGCTTCGCCTTCGGCATCAAGTGCTGAATTCGGTTCGTCAAGGACCATCAGCTTCGGATCGCCGTACAGCGCGCGAGCCAAGGCCAGGCGCTGGCGCTGGCCGGTCGAGAGACGCGCGCCATTTTCCCCCAGTTGGGTGTTATAGCCATCCGGCAACCGCATGATGAAATCATGGACGTTGGCCAACTTTGCGGCCGCAACGATGGCATCGGGGTTAGCATCGGAGCGGAACCGCGAGATGTTCTGCGCAGCGTTGCCATCGAACAGCTGCACGTCCTGCGGCAGATATCCGATCATGGCGCCGAGTTCATCGGGATCGCGCTGCTCAAGCGTAGCCCCGTCCAGGCGGATGTGGCCACGGGTCGGAAGTGTGATGCCGACAAGGGCACGGGCGAGCGTCGATTTGCCGGCCCCCGTCGGACCAATGACGCCGATCCCCTCGCCCGGTTCGACGGAAAAACTGAGGCTCTGCAACAGGGGTTTCTCGACGCCCGGCAGCATGACCGTCAGATTTTCGACATTGAGACGGCCTTGCGGCTCGGGCAGCTTCATCAGCGACCGGTCGCGCGGCACGATACGAAGCGACTGGACCAGACGTTCGCGCGCCTTGCGGAAGCCCAGGAACTGCTGCCAGTTGGCAACGGCCTGTTCGACAGGGGCCAGCGCACGCGACATGATAATCGATGCTGCGATCATCGAACCCGATGATATCTCATGCTTGATCGCGAGATAGGCGCCGAGCGCCAGAATGCCGGACTGAATGAAAAGGCGAAGCACGCGCGACACGGCACCCAGCATGCCGCCGGCGTCGTTGGCGATGGTCTGGTGATCAAGCGCCGTCTGATGGACGGACATCCAGCGGGCGCGCATGGTGCCTGCCATGCCGAGCGAATGCAGGGCCTCGGAATTGCGGCGGGCTTCATCGGTCATGATGGCAGCCTTGACCGTCGATTTGGTGGCTTCCTGCAAGGGGCCGCGCGTGGCGCGCTCGGACCAGATCGCAAGCCCGAAGATGGTGAGGGCTGCCGCCACAGAGGCGGTACCAAGGATCCAGTGCATGCCGAAAATGATGGCAAGATAGAATGGCATCCACGGCATGTCGAAGAAGGCGAAAGGCCCCTGCCCCGACAGATACTGGCGGATGGTTGCGAGATCATTCAACGGCTGCGAGCCGACACCGGGTGTGCGGCGTAGCGCATGCGCGGTCACGGCGTCGAAAACCCGGCCACGCAGCGTCTCCTCGACCCTGCGGCCAAGACGCACCATCAGGCGGGCGCGGAGGAACTCCAGAAATCCATAATAGGCATAAAGAACGGCCACGATCGCGATCAGGGCAACCAGCGTCGGTACGCTGCCGGAGCTCAGCACGCGGTCATAGACCTGCAACATGAAGAGCGGCCCGGTCAGCATCAGGATGTTGACCAGGCAGCTGAAAACAAATGCGGCGATCAACGTCGACCGGCTTGCCCGGTAGACCTGGCTGATTTCGTCAGGTCCGGAATTGTCGTTAGGATTGGCCATGATGCGAAAAATAAGTCCCTTGTAGCGGAGTCTTCATAACACGAAATGTCAACAATCTGTTGTACATCCCGGCGTCAATTTCGGGCGGCCCTCCCCTAATATTGTCAACTATACAATAAATTCGGCGATTGGGAAAGGGCGGCGCGGTGCGTTGCCTTCGCAACTGCAAGAGGCTCCTGCGCCAACCGGCATGTTCAAAAACTGAATTGTGTGAGTGGATGGCTGCGTTTCAGTGGCCACGCAGGTCATGCAAACTCGCTGGCTCGGCGATCATCGAAGCTGGAAGCTGAGAATTGCTTGGCGGGCCACGCAATATTGCTTACCCGCCGCGCCCAGGCGCAACGTTCCGATTATTTGCCCCCGCATACTTGGCTTGACAGATACTTTCTA
>CAUJIO010000039.1 GCA_963205315.1 Pseudomonadota bacterium
CCGGTACCGGCCGGGATCAGGCGGCCGACGATGACGTTTTCCTTCAGGCCTTCCAGCGTGTCGATCTTGCCGATGATCGAGGCTTCGGTGAGTACACGCGTGGTTTCCTGGAACGAGGCCGCCGAGATGAACGAGCGGGTCTGCAGCGAAGCCTTGGTGATGCCCAGAAGAACCGGCTTGCCGCTCGCGGGCTTGAGGCCCTCGGCAACCAGCTTCGAGTTCTCGTGGTCCAGTTCCTCGCGGTCGACCTGTTCGCCGAGCAGCAGGGTCGATTCACCGGTGTCGGTGATTTCAACCTTCTGCAGCATCTGCCGGACGATCACCTCGATGTGCTTGTCGTTGATGTTCACGCCCTGCAACCGGTAGACTTCCTGGATTTCGTTGACGAGGAACGAGGCCAGCTCTTCCACGCCCTTGATGTCCAGAATGTCATGCGGCGCCGGGTTGCCGTCCATGATGTACTCACCCTTCTCGATGAAGTCGCCTTCCTGGACGGGAAGGTGCTTGCCCTTCGGGATGAGATACTCCACGGCCTCGGCACCTTCCTCCTGCGGAACGACGCGGATGCGGCGCTTGTTCTTGTAGTCGCGTCCGAATTCGACGCGGCCCGAGATTTCGGCGATGATCGCGTGGTCCTTGGGGCGGCGGGCCTCGAACAGTTCGGCAACACGCGGCAGACCGCCGGTGATGTCGCGCGTCTTGGCACTCTCCAGCGGGATACGGGCAAGCACGTCGCCCGCCTGCACCTTCGCACCCGGATCGACCGAGAGCACTGCGTCAACCGACAGCAGGTAGCGTGCCTCGCCGCCACGGGCGAGCTTCTGCACCTTGCCGTCCTTGTCCTTCACCACCAGTGCAGGCTTCAGGCTGGTGCCGCGCTGGTTCGAACGCCAGTCGATGATCACGCGGTTGGTGATGCCCGTCGCCTCGTCGGCGATTTCGTTCACCGAAACGCCTTCGACCACGTCCTCGAACTCCACGGTGCCGTCGACTTCCGTCATCAGCGGGCGGGTATAGGGATCCCACTCGGCGATGCGCATGCCGCGCTTCACCTGATCGCCATCATCGACGAACAGCCGCGTGCCGTAGCCCACCTTGTGCACGGCACGCTCGTTGCCCTGGGCATCGACCACCGTGATGGTGGTGTTGCGGCCCATGACCATGAGGCGGCCCGTGCCGTCCTTGGCGACGTTGCGGTTACGGATGACGACCTTGCCGTCGTGGTTCGATTCCACGAAGGACTGGTCGAGCACCTGTGCCGTTCCGCCGATGTGGAACGTGCGCATGGTCAGCTGAGTGCCGGGTTCGCCGATCGACTGCGCCGCGATGACGCCGACCGCTTCACCCATGTTGACGGGAGTACCGCGCGCCAGGTCACGGCCATAACACTTGCCGCAAACGCCGAACTTGGTTTCACACGTCAGCACCGAGCGGATGCGAAGTTCGGTGATGCCCGCCTTCTCGATGCGCTCGACATGCGCTTCCATGATCTCCTCGCCCGCCGGCAGGATGATCTCGCCCGACGCCGGATCGACGACATCCTGAGCCGTGGTGCGGCCCAGAACGCGCATGCCCAGCGAGGCGATGACCGTTCCGGCGTCGATGATCGGACGCGCGGTGATCGACTGCGTCGTGCCGCAATCGACTTCCGAGATGATGGCGTCCTGCGCCACGTCGACGAGGCGGCGCGTCAGGTAACCCGAGTTCGCCGTCTTGAGCGCCGTGTCGGCCAGTCCCTTGCGGGCGCCGTGCGTCGAGTTGAAGTACTCGAGCACCGAGAGGCCTTCCTTGAAGTTCGAGATGATCGGCGTCTCGATGATCTCGCCCGACGGCTTGGCCATGAGGCCGCGCATGCCGCCCAACTGCTTCATTTGTGCGGGCGAACCGCGCGCACCGGAGTGGCTCATCATGTAGATCGAGTTGATCTGCTTCTCGCGGCCGGACTTCTCGTCGACCTGCACCGCCTGAATGCGGGCCATCATTTCCTCGGCCACCTTGTCGGTGGTCTTGGCCCAGGCGTCGACGACCTTGTTGTACTTCTCGCCCTGGGTGATCAGGCCGTCGATGTACTGCTGCTCGAACTCCTTGACGAGTTCGCGCGTCGTGCCGACGATCTTCTCCTTGGTTTCGGGAATGACCATGTCATCCTTGCCGAAGGAGATGCCCGCCTTGTAGGCGTTGTAGAAACCGAGGCTCATGATGCGGTCGCAGAAGATGACCGACTCTTTCTGACCGCAATGGCGGTAGACGGCGTCGATCATTTTGGAGATATCGCGCTTGGTCATCAGCTTGTTGCAGAGGTCATACGAGATACCGATGGCCTTGGGCAGCAACTCGCCGATTTTCATGCGGCCCGGCGTCGTGTCGACGATCCGGTTGTAGCGCCGGCCCTCGTTGTTGACGTCCGCCACACGGCCACGGATCTTCGTGCCGAGCGTAATGACGCCGGCGGCCAGGGCGTGGTCGATTTCCGCCATGTTGCCGAAGGCCATGCCCTCGCCCGGTTCACCCTTCCGCATGATGGACAGGTAATACAGGCCGAGAACGATATCCTGAGACGGCACGATGATCGGCTGGCCGTTGGCCGGATGCAGCACGTTGTTGGTCGACATCATCAGCACGCGGGCTTCAAGCTGTGCTTCCAGCGACAGCGGCACGTGAACGGCCATCTGGTCGCCGTCGAAGTCGGCGTTGAAGGCCGTGCAGACGAGCGGATGCAACTGGATCGCCTTGCCCTCGATCAACACCGGCTCGAAAGCCTGGATGCCGAGACGATGCAGCGTCGGCGCACGGTTCAGGAGCACGGGATGTTCGCGGATGACCTCGTCGAGGATATCCCAGACCTCCGGCTTCTCCTTTTCCACCAGCTTCTTGGCCTGCTTCACCGTGGCCGAGAGGCCCTTGGCGTCAAGCCGCGAATAGATGAACGGCTTGAACAACTCGAGCGCCATCTTCTTCGGCAGGCCGCACTGGTGCAACTTCAGCTCCGGGCCCACGACGATGACCGAGCGGCCGGAATAGTCGACGCGCTTGCCGAGCAGGTTCTGGCGGAAGCGGCCCTGCTTGCCCTTCAGCATGTCGGCCAGAGACTTCAGCGGACGCTTGTTGGCGCCGGTGATCACGCGGCCGCGGCGGCCGTTGTCGAACAGCGCGTCGACGGCTTCCTGCAGCATGCGCTTTTCGTTGCGAACAATGATGTCCGGCGCGCGCAGCTCGATCAGCCGCTTCAGGCGGTTGTTGCGGTTGATGACGCGGCGGTAGAGGTCGTTCAGGTCCGACGTGGCGAAGCGGCCGCCGTCCAGCGGAACGAGCGGGCGCAATTCCGGCGGAATGACCGGCACCTGGGTGAGGATCATCCATTCCGGACGGTTGCCCGACTCGAGGAAGCTTTCGACCAGCTTGAGGCGCTTGGCGATCTTCTTCGGCTTCAGGTCGCCGGTGGCGTTGCGCAGGTCC
>CAUJIO010000040.1 GCA_963205315.1 Pseudomonadota bacterium
CGCCGGCGATTGCGATTTTCATGTTCAACCTCCCAGTTTCTTGGTGACGGCATCGACGATGCCGATGAAGCCCGCCGGATCCCAGGCGGATCGTCCGATGAAGAGGCCGTCAATATCCGACTTCGACGCCAGCTCGCAACAATTCTGCGGATTGACGCTGCCACCATAGAGGATGGGCAGCGGCTCGCCCGCCAGGTCGGCCGTAAGGGCCTTGAGGCGCTTGTGCTGTTCGTTGGCGAAATCGGGATCAGCCGGAACGCCGCCCTCGCCGATCGACCAGACGGGCTCATAGGCGATGACCACCTTGCCCGGAGCATTCCTGCCAATGTCGCGAAGCGCAAAGCGCGTCTGTTTCGCCAGCACGTCGGCGGTGGCGCCGGCGTTGTATTCGCTCTTCGTGTCGCCGATGCAGACAAGGGCCACAAGGCCATGCTTCACGGCAGCCGCAGCCTTGAGGGCAACCGTTTCGTCGGTCTCGTTGAAGAAGGTGCGGCGCTCGCTGTGGCCGAGTTCCACCAGATGCGCGCCACAGTCCTTCAGCATCAGTGGCGAGACTTCGCCAGTCCATGCACCGCGATCTTCCCAGTGCATGTTCTGGGCACCGACCTTCACCCGCGTGCCTGCGAGAATATCCGCCACCTCGGCGACATAGGGGAAGGGCGGAATGATGAAGGGCTGGGCCGCCGCCGCATCGGCAAAGGGCGAGGCCTTCAGGGCCTCGGCAAAGGCGCGGGCCTCGGCGCGGGTCTTGTTCATCTTCCAGCTCGTGCCGATCCACGGAATCCTGCGGCTCATCTCAATCTCCAAAGGCTACTTGCCCAACACAGGGCGAGAGCGGTTGACGGCTCCTCATAGCAGCAGACCGGACGTGAAACTGAGCAGAAATCCCATTGCGTGGCCCGTCCTTGCTGCACTGCGGCGACGAATTTAGTTGACGTCAGAGATTATCTGAAAAATATTGCAGCTCAAGAAAAAATTTTCACGGCGCCGTTCGGGTGCCAACATGGGACCGGTCATTGACTCTGCATCAGTCGACTCCGCAGGTGGACGAGGAGGCCGCGCTGGCCGCGCGCGCCGCCTGGTTGCATTTCGCGGGCGGCAAGACGCAGGGTGAGGTGGCGGAGCTTCTCGGCATCCAAAGCACCAAGGCGCATCGCCTCATCGCCCGGGCCCGCAGTGAAGGGCTGATCCGGGTCTTCGTCGAAGGGCCGATCTCGGGCTGCATCGGACTCGAGGAAAAGCTCAAGGCGGATTATGGCCTGCAGATCTGCGAAGTGGTGCCGAACATCGATGAAGGCGCGTTGCCCTTGCGCACGCTCGGCATGGCCGGGGCACGATACATCCGCAATCTGATCGAGAGCGGCCGCCACAAGATGATCGGCATCGGTCATGGCCGCACGCTGGCTGCCGCCGTCGACCTGATGCCGAGCGTCTCCGCCAAGGATACCAGGTTCGTGTCGCTGCTCGGTGGATTGACCAGGCGGTTTGCAGCAAGCCCCTTCGATGTGATCCACCGGCTCGCGGAGCGCACGGGGGCTGAAGCCTATGTGATGCCGGTGCCCTTCTTCGCCAACACAGCCAAGGACCGTCAGGTTCTGGAGTCGCAGTATGGCGTATCGGACGTGATCGCCATGGCAAGGCGGGCGGAACTCTTCATCGCTGGTATTGGCGAAGTCGATGCGAAGAGCTTCATCGCCACCGCCGGCATGGTGGACGACGAAGACGTCGGCGAAGTCATGCGCACCGGCGCCTGTGCCGAAATCCTCGGTCACTTTTTCAATGAGCACGGCGACTATTTGCCAAACTCGGTCTCCGACCGGGCGCTGGCGCCGCGCTTCGAAGATCTCAAATCCCACAAGATTGTCGCCCTCGCCGGCGGCACAGCAAAAACTCGGGCCATCCGCGCCATTCTCGAGCACGGACTTCTTTATGGCCTGATCACCGACGAGGCGACAGCCAGGCGCCTCGTTGCCACCAAACCGGGACGTGAGCCCGGCAAGAAGAACGGGAAAACCGCACCGGGCTAAGTCAACCGTGCCTGCCCCACACACTAACGGAGGAATGGGAAATGTATGACAAGGAAAAGGGCCTCTTCGATGCCTTCGTGGCAAAGAAGCTGAGCCGCCGAGAATTGCTCAAGACCACCGGCAAGGCGGGCCTCTCGGCCTCGGCCGCCGGCTTCCTGATGACCCAGGCGCAGACCCGCGCCATGGCCGCCGATTTCGACTGGATGAAGTACAAGGGCTCGAAGCTGAAGCTTCTGCTCAACAAGCATCCCTATGCCGACGCCATGATCGCCAACATCCAGACGTTCAAGGATCTGACCGGCATGGACATCTCCTGGGACATCTTCCCGGAAGACGTCTACTTCGACAAGGTCACGGCGGCTCTGTCGTCGGGCTCGACTGAATACGATGCCTTCATGACCGGCGCCTAC
Source organism: Pseudomonadota bacterium (assembly GCA_963205315.1). Taxonomy (GTDB): domain Bacteria; phylum Pseudomonadota; class Alphaproteobacteria; order Rhizobiales; family Aestuariivirgaceae; genus Aestuariivirga. The sequence goes on from CAUJIO010000040.1 coordinate 2,438, forward strand.
ATGACCTGGACCTATGGTCCCGCCGGCTGGATCACCGACCTCAACGAGTACATCAAGGACCCGGCCAAGACCAATCCCGGCTTCAACTGGGATGACGTGCTTCCGGGCCTCCGCGCCTCGACCTCGTGGAACGGTGTTCCCGGCGGTGAACTCGGTTCGGCGGATGCCAAGCAGTGGTGCATGCCCTGGGGCTATGAGCTCAACAACATCTCCTACAACAAGAAGATGTTCGACAAGGTCGGCGTGCAGCCGCCGAAGAACCTCGGCGAAATGGTCGAGGTCTCGGCCAAGCTCACCAAGGATCTCGGTGGACCGTACGGAATCGGCGTGCGCGGCTCGCGCTCGTGGGCCTCGATCCATCCGGGCTTCCTGTCGGGCTATGCCAACTTCGGCGAGAAGGACTTCAACGTCACCGATGGCAAGCTGAAGGCGGCGATGAACTCCGCGGGTTCCAAGGCCTACCACAAGGACTGGGTCAAGATGATCCAGGATTCCGGCCCCAAGAACTGGTCGACCTATACCTGGTATCAGGTCGGTACCGATCTCGGTGCTGGCGCTTCCGCCATGATCTTCGATGCCGATATTCTTGGCTACTTCATGAACGGCGGCGACAACAAGGAAGCCGGCAACCTCGGCTATGCTCCGTTCGCGGCAAATCCTGCTGCAGCGGCGCCGACGCCGAACGTCTGGATCTGGTCGCTGGCCATGAACAATGCCGGCGTGCAGAAGGACGCCACCTGGTACTTCCTGCAGTGGGCAACCTCCGTCGAGCACGACCTGTTCGGCGCCCGCAAGATGGACTTCGTCAATCCGGTTCGCGCCTCGGTCTGGAAGGACGAGGAATTCCGCAACCGTATCGACGCCAAGTATCCGGGCTATCTCAACCAGCATGACGTCTCGGCCCCGGGTGCCAAGATCTACTTCACCGCCCAGCCGCTGTTCTTCGACCTCACCACGCTGTGGTCGGAAAACCTCCAGAAGATGGTCGCCAAGGAAATCCCGGTCGATGAAGGCCTGGATGCCATGGCCGTCGAAATCGACAAGAAGCTGGCGGAAGCCGGCCTCGGCTAACGCCTGAAGACTGGCGCGCGGGGTAACCTGACTCCCTGCGGGACGCTCCGCGCGCCATGTTGCATTTCTTCCTCATTCCGGCGAAAGCCTGACTGACGGACATGAAGGTTATATTGGGGCACGATCCATGAACGCCGCCGCACAGACCAGAGCTCCCGTGAAGCAAAGCCGCTTCATGCGCCGTGCATTGCCCTATCTGCTGAGCCTGCCAGCGCTGTTGATGTGCATCGGCATCCTCATTCCCTTCTTCACGGCCGTCTATTATTCGCTGCTGCGCTACCGCATGAACCTGCCGCAGATGAAGGGTTTCATCTGGTTCGACAACTACATCAACTTCTTCACCGATCCGAAGTTCTGGAACACCGTTTATATCTCGCTGACCTATGCCGCTCTCACCGTCGGCCTTGAATTGCTGATCGGGCTCGGCATCGCGCTGCTGCTGCAACGCCCGTCGCGCTTCAACAACATTGCATCCATTCTTCTTCTGCTTCCGTTGATGACGGCGCCGGCGCTGGCGGCACTCATGTGGAAGCTGATGACGCATCCGGATTTCGGCATCCTGAGTTATCTGCTGACGCTGATCGGCATCACCAACTTCAAGTGGGCGTCCGACCCCGCGACGGCATTGTTCACCGTGCTGCTGGTCGATATCTGGGTCTATACGCCGTTCATCATGATCCTTTTGCTGGCGGGCCTGCGTTCGCTGCCGAAGGCGCCATTCGAAGCCGCCGCACTCGATGGCGTACCGCGCAGCTTCGTGTTCTTCCGCATTACCCTGCCGATGCTGATGCCCTACATCATCACTGCAACGCTGTTCCGCCTGCTGGACTCGATCCAGCAATTCGACATCATCTACGCGATGACGCAGGGCGGACCCGGCGACAAGCTTCTGGTGTTCCAGGTGCAGGCCTATCTCGACTTCTTCCAGGCGACGAACGTCGGCCGCTCCGCAGCACTGATGATCATCCTCTGGGCCATCACCTACGCGCTCTCCAACGTCTTCATCAAGCAATGGCTCAAGCTGCGCGAACGCGCACATGGAGCGGGTTGAACCATGGACCATACCTCCACTCTCGAAAAGATTATCCGCGCCGCATTGATCACACTTGTGCTGGTATTCTTCCTGTTCCCGATCTTCTGGATCCTCCTGATGTCGTTCCAGACCAACGAGACGATCCTGCGCATTCCGCCATCGCTGAATTTCACGCCAATCATCGATAACTATACGGCGCTGATCACCGGCGAACTCCGCACGGCGGCGGGCAGCCTGCAGCTCAACTTCATGCAGAACATGTGGAACTCGGTGCTGCTGTCGACGGCGTCGGTGGCGCTGTCCCTGCTCCTTGGCGTGCCGGCGGCCTATGCTTTCGCGCGCTTCAAGTTCCGGCTGGGAGAAGACATCGCCTTCACGCTGCTGTCCTTCCGCTTCGCGCCGGCGCTGCTGGTGCTGCTGCCCTTGAGCCTGTATTTCAAGTCGCTCGGCCTTACCAACACCTATGTGGGCCTGATCTGGGTCTATCAGCTGATCTGCCTGCCGCTGATCCTGTGGATCGTGCGCGGTTATTTCGAGGACATCAGCCCCGACATCGAGCATGCCTACCGCATCTCCGGCAACAGCTGGTGGAGGACCTTCCTGAAAGTGTCTCTGCCGCTGGCTCGCCCAGGTATCGCCGCCGCGGGCCTGCTCGCTTTCATCTTCGCCTGGAACAATTTCGTCTTCGCGCTGATCCTCGCCTCTGCCGACAAGCAACCGGTGACGGTGGGCGCGCTGGCCTTCGTCACAGCGAGCGGAATCCAGTATGGTCAAATCGCTGCGGCCATCATCATATCGATCACGCCGACATTGGCGCTGGCTCTCTATGCGCAACGCTATCTCGTCGAAGGTCTGTCCATGGGTGCGGTGAAGGGATGAGCCAGCTTGCCATCAAGTCTCTCAGCAAGTCCTATGGCGCCTTCAAGGTGTTTGACGGACTGAACCTCGAAGCAGCGGCCGGAGAGATCGTGGTGATCTTCGGCGGCTCCGGCACGGGCAAGACAATCCTGCTTCGGTTGATCGCCGGCGTCGAGGAACCGAGCAGTGGCACCATCGCCATCGACGGGCATGACGTTGCCGACATCGCGCCCGAACATCGCGGCATCGGCATGGCCTTCCAGAACTTCGCATTGTTTCCGCACATGTCAGCGTCCGAGAATATCGCCACGCCGCTGCGGGCGGCGGGTGCCAGCGACTCCGCGGTCAAGGCAGGAGTGGCCAAGGTGGCAAAGCTCCTGAAGATCGACCATGTGCTGAACCATGCGCCGCGCGAACTTTCCAACGGGCAGAAGCAGCGCACCGCATTGGCCAGGGCGCTCGCCTCCGAGCCGAGGATTCTGCTGCTTGACGATCCCTTGAGGAATGTCGATGCCAAGCTCCGTTTTGAAATGCGTCTCGAACTTCCGCGCTTGCTGCGGCAGACGGGCGCCACGGTTCTGTACGTGACGCAGGACTACAAGGAAGCCATGGCGCTGGGCGACCGCATCGCGGTTCTGGGTGGCGGTGGCTTCATTCAGACAGCGACGCCGGAAGACATCTACCTCAAGCCCGCCAGCCTGAGCGTGGCGCGGCTGTTTGGCGATCCGTCGATCAATACCATCGATACCACCATCAAGAGTGAGTCCGGCAAGGCCAGTGTGTCGCTGGGTGGCGTGCAGATTGCGATCGACAACCGCTATGCTGCGCTCGGGGGACGCAATG
>CAUJIO010000041.1 GCA_963205315.1 Pseudomonadota bacterium
CCCCAAAGGCAGGTCCACCGGCGTGTTGTCATTGCTGGCCAGCCAGATGTATTCCCGCAAGGTGGCACCCGTCGCGCCATCGGCCTCGGCAATGAGGTGGCCGTCTGTGTCATAGATGTAGTGCAGGGTGCCAGAAGGCCCACCCGGAGCTGTGGTGACCCGCGTGACCATCTGTTCCAGCGCATTGTAGGCATAGGTCGAGGTCTGGCTCGCCGTGCCGGTGCGGGCCACCGAAGTTGGCCGGTTCCTCACATTGTAGGTGGTGGTGAAAGTGTCGCCACCCTTGACGTCGACCGTGATGTTGCCGGCCGCGTCATGCGTGAAGCTGCGGGTCACCGTGCCGTTGGTGGTGACGTTGGCTAGTCTGTTGGAGGTTGCCGGATAGTTCTGGATCTTCGTGGTGGTGGCGCCACCCGGAGGTGTGGTGATCTCGTAAGAGCGGTCGCCCACCGAGGTGTAGTAGTAGGTGGCGGCACCTCACGCGCCATTGGCATTGCGCGAATAGGTGACGATGCGCCGAAGACGCATTGGAGACATCCGGAACATTGACCGATTTCGTGCACTGTCACCGGAACGCAAATCACCGTCATTTCCGCACTACCGAAGTTGCCACCACTTAGCAAGTGTTGACCATGCTTCTTTCGGCTCAAGTATCTTGATATCGGATACTTCGTTGACCGCAGGAAGCTCATGATGCGGACCTGAGATTGTCGACTCGCGAACGTTGACAATCATCCAGGCATCAGCGTCTCCGCAGAAGTTCGAACGTCGCTTGACAACAATGTAGTTATCTTTCCAGCCAATTTCGAGAATAGTTCCTCCGACAACACCGCCGCCTGGCTCGCTGCGCAGAGTGCTGTCATCTTCCAGATAGTATGTTTGTCCATCTTCCCACTGAAGAATATAGTAATCGCCTGCTATGCGACGATAGTTCTGCCCAAAGGGATCTTGGTCACAACCTGCCACGAGCGGTGATACAGACAGCACCGCCACAATTTGATAAAGCAGTGTTCGCCGAGTCATTCAATCCACCAATAGGTCTGCCCCATGTTTCCCATCGGTATTGGCACGTCAAAGTAGCCAAATATAGATGGGCTGCCGCGCCCCCAATTCGGCCCGTAGCCATAAGCAAAAGATGTAAAGCTAGAATTGTTTGTTATGACAACCTTCTTCTTGCAGTTCGGAAGGGGATAGACATCTACCCGATAGCTACCAACAAACTGTTCGGTAGGATCAAGTCCGGCATTCCAATATCCCGCGGCCCCAAATTTGGCTGCAACATTGGTAACCGGTTGTGCCCCTGCGCAATTGCAATCCGAGTTTACTTGATTCTTTTTGTTGTATAGGTCTCTGGCCTTATTGACTCCGGGAGCATCTTTCATTTCGCCAACCGGATCACTCCCTGGACCAAACACCAAATTATCTGGTCCCGTTCCAGTTAGCCAATTCCATGTCATCGACGCTGAATTCCACCAACTCAAACCCGTCACATCGACTCCACCAAACGGGCTTCCCCACATATACCCGTACACGCTCGGCCCATCGACGAAGCGGAGCGGGTCGGGTTGGGTGTATCTCCCGGTCGAGGGGTCGTAATGGCGGTGCCAGTTGTAGCTCAAGCCGGTCTCGATGAGGAAGACCTGGCCGGGGAAGCGCAGGTTGTTCTCGATGGTGCCGGAGAGGCTGTAGGATTCGCCGAAAGGGTTGTAGAGGGCCTGCCAGACGGTGGTTCTCGCGGCGTCGGTCATGCGGATGGGGCGGCCGAGATGATCGGCATGCACCATCGAGAGCACCGGCGTGGCGGTGTTGACGGCGGTGACCAACCCCAAAGGCAGGTCCACCGGCTGGTTATCGTTGCAGGCGAGCCAGATGTATTCGCGGGTGGTCGCTCCGGTGGCGCCGTCGGCCTCGGCGATCAGGTGGCCTTGCGTGTCATAGATATAATGCACGGTCCCCGCCGGGCCGCCCGGAGCGGTGGTGACCCGCGTCACCATCTGCTCCAGTGCGTTATAGGCGTAAGTCGAAGTCTGGCTCGCCGTGCCGGTACGCGCGACGCTCACCGGGCGGTTCCGGACGTTGTAGGTGGTGGTGAAGGTATCGCCACCTTTCACATCCACCGTGATGTTGCCGGCCGCGTCATGCGTGAAGCTGCGGGTCAGCGTGCCATTGGTGGTGACGCTGGCTAGTCTGTTGGACGTCGCCGGATAGTTCTGGATCTTCGTGGTGGTGGCGCCACCCGGGGGTGTGGTGATCTCGTAAGAGCGGTCGCCCACCGAGGTGTAGTAATAGGTGGCAGCCCCCCACGGGCCAATGGAATTCTGCAGACGCCTTGCAGCGTCGTACCACAGCGACACCGAGTTCGCCGCCGTCACATTGTCGTTGATGGCGGTAAGGTTGAGGTTGTCAGTATACGTATAGGACAGGCTCGAGACAAAACTCGCCCCGTCTTTCAAACGGAGGCCTGTCAGACGATAGTCAAGGTCGTAGATGGTGTTGGTCACCATCCCATTGCCATGTGTCATCTTGTCGAGCAAACTTGACATCGGTTCCCAGCTCATGGTGCTGGCGACCGTATCGACGGCGGCAGTGGCATTCTTCAGGGTGGTTACTCCTGTCACTTGACCCAACGCATTGCGGGCGTAAGTGACGATGCGGCCCGAGGGATATGTCATGGTGGCCAAGTGGCCGGCGGCATCGTAAGCGTATTGGAGATTGTAGACGATTCCGCTGATTGTCCGCTTTTCGTTGAAGATCTGGCCGAACGCATCATAGTATCGTCTGGTCATCCCGCTGCCGTCGATGACCTTGAACAGCCGCCCGATACCAAGGCTGGAGCCGGTCGTGCTGTCATAGGTGTAGGTAACATTGTCGGCGGTGGATGAAGGGTAGCTCACTGCCTGCAGCCGGCCGGCGTTGTCATACGTCATATTGATGACGATACCGCGTGGGTCGGTCACCTGTGTCGCCAGCCCTCGCGCATCGCGGACGATCACAGCCGTTCCTACGTCCGGGCCTTGCTCCTGTATAACTTCGCCAAAGCCGTTCCGCACATAGGTGGTGACGAGCGAACGGGGATCGCTGTAGGCGGTGATGTTGTCCTGTCCGTCGCGCGTCAGGTTGACCTGGGCTGATACTTGATCGGTCGTCCGGATCAGCCGCTGCAAAGCGTCATAGGCATAGGAATAGAGATTGCTGCGCGGATCGGTGACCGTCGTGAGGTTATCGGTCTTGTCATAGGCATAATTCGTCTGCTGGGCCGAAGCCCCGATGGACCGCATCAAACGCCCCAATTCATCGAACAACGCCGACTGCTGTTTGACGATCGTCCCGCCGGACGACTTCACAGTCGCCGACGTCCGATCACCATTGGCATTGTAGCCATACTCGATCTTCTGGCCAGAATTGTTGGTGACGGAGGTTAACCGCCGCGCAGCGAAATTTGCACGAACATAAGAATATCATCCGATTTTTGCACTAGGGGGTGCCTTAGGCAAATAGCCGCCCGCCCATCTGGCCAACTCTGAGAATAGCAATGGCGTTCTGCTCATCACTATCCATCTTTATAAACAGACTGCTTTCCGCATGCTCTAACGTTCAGAGCTCACCACATTCCCTTTTAAAAAACTTAACGCGAGACTCGTCTGCAACCAGACTTCCATTCAAACTCGAAGGTAGCTTTCCCGCTCTATTGAACCAGTAGTTAGCATTTTTTCGATTTTCTTCCGAAGGATCCAATTGATGTTCAAAGGCGCAGCCAACCAACCATTGCGCCCTACTATCACCAAGATATGCTAACGGCAGAAGCCAATTTATGGCAACTGAACCATGGTCGTCCTTGTAAGCTATTGATCCTTCGTTCATAATCCAAAATCGTAAGTATAGACCTAGAATTGTCAACGCCACAACAAACAGACTGATCGAACCATATGTACGTAGGTTGCTTCTATTACCTATCATGGATTTACCGTAAGCATATTGTTGCCATTCTCAGAGTTGAGCAGGTGTTGGTTCGTCAGGAAAACATTCATAGTATTCGGATCGTCCGCATCGGCGTTGATGCAACCAAGTGTTCGATGGCCAGCATGATACTGAAATCCGCATCGTCCACCAATATAGCACCAGAAACCTGAAACCGGAGGATCTGGCTCAAGTCTCCATCTACCTTCATGACCAGGACGATCATCGGAATTCATTCGGTAGTTGCCCGGAGGGATAGGCCCAGCATCTTTGACGCCGGAACAAGATGGATTGTCTTTGCATAGTCCCAATCCGGACGAAACGCCACTCGGGCCAACGCTACTGGAGACCGCACCATTGTTGGAAACGCATGTCATGGTATGATTTGTTATAGAATAGGTGCAATTCGCCAATCCTCTTTGGTCAAAGTTCATCTCCGGGCTCGCCCCCGCATAAGCATAGACACTCGGCCCGTCGACGAAGCGCAGGGGGTCGGGTTGGGTGTACCTGCCGGTGGTGGGGTCGTAGTGGCGGTGCCAGTTGTAAGAGAGGCCGGTCTCGATGAGGAAGACCTGGCCGGGGAAGCGCAGGTTGTTCTCGATGGTGCCGGAGAGGCTGTAGGGCTCGCCGAAGGGATTGTAGAAGGCCTGCCAGACGGTGGTTCTCGCGGCGTCGGTCATGCGGATGGGGCGGCCCAAGTGATCGGCGTGCACCATCGAGAGGACCGGGCTCGCCGTGTTGACGGCGGTGACTAAAGCCAGCGGCAGGTCGACCGGATCATTGTCGTTTGATGCCAGCCAGATGTATTCGCGGAGTGTAGCTCCCGTCGTGCCATCGGCCTCGGCGATCAGGTGCCCGTCAAGGTCATAGATGTAGTGCAGGGTGCCGTCGTGCGGGCCGCAATGGCTCCGGTCGTATTGGTCCAGTCGGCCGTTCCGGAACTTGCCGTGCCGTTGACGACGGTCAGCGGCACATCTGCCAGCGCGGCCCCGGTCGGGCCGACGGCTGGTGGCGCGGGAAGTGCGATTGTCGAATAATTGAAGGCCGTTGTACGAGTTTGGCCGTTGGTGGAATAGGGTACCGTGGTGGTCGTCGTGTCAGTCAGCGTGAGGCTGGTCATGCGTCCAGCAGTATTGTAGCTCATGCTGGTGGTAAGGCCCGGTCCCGCGATGCTGGTCGGAAGTGGCCGCGTTGCATCCCAGCTTGTGGTGGTGGTCCTGGCTTCCGGCGTGCCGAACCCTTCTATTGTGCTGGTCGGCAGCCCCCGGCTGTTTCTGGTCCATTTGGTGATACGACTTTTTGCATCCGTGGCCTGACTGCGGAAGCCATTCGTATCATAGGCGTAGACAGTGTTTGAGGCTGCGCAATTTGCGGTTGAGATACCATCGACAGCGGTGAGCCGCCGGATTTGGCCCTGTATGCGCTGATAGCTATAGACTGTCTGGCGGCCCAGCGGATTTGTGACCGTGACCTTGTTGTTCACGTCGTCATACGCAAACGTGAAGTGCGCCATGCCGCCGGCGCGTTCGTTGGTCAATACTCGACCGTTGCTATCGAAAGTCCAGGTTACATGCCGGATCCCGCGCTCATCGACGACGCCAGTCATCAGGAAGGGTTGCTCCGCATCATTCAAATACTCATAGGTCAATGTTGGATTGTCGGTCGAAACTGCCGGGGTTGCATCGGGATAGACAACAGATTTCAGGGCATAGATGGATGGATTGTAGAATCCTGAAGGCAGGCCAATGGCGCGGTTTTCGTAGGTGAAGTCGATGGTCTTGCCATCACTGGTGATCACTTTGGAGAGCAGTGAGGGCAGAGACGCCGGCGTATCATAGGCAAACTCGAGCCAGCGGCCGAAACTGTCGGTCACGCGGGTGTTGAGAATGCCCGAGTATTCGAGGTACTGTGCGTAACCATCGACGAAGGTGATTTGCTTCAGAAGGCCATCGAAGCCAAAGATGTATCGCGTCCCTTCGGGGGTCACCATCTCCACCGTTGAGGCTGTGATGGTCAGTTTCAGATCAATGTCGGTTCTGAACTGATCCCAATAGATGCTGGCCGTAGACGTGGGATGGGGACGAGGAATCACCGGTTTCCAAACACCAGTTTGCTGTTTGAAGGAGTATTCGATCGAGTCGGGCAACACGATATGAATTGTCGTAGCGCTGGTTGGTAACGCGACTGGGGAACCCAGACTTCCCATCCAAGATGCAGCGGCATCGAAATTGCTGCGCCAGGCATTGCCGAGTCGGGAGTAAGTTGGAGCCTTGAGAAGCCCGAAAGAACTGGCATAGGAGCGCGTGAATTTGAGTGGATCGACTCCCGATGACGCCCAGTCTGTTGCCTCTTGAACGCTGGTGCCGGTCAGAGTGTCGACTGGATCCCCGTTCCAGACGGGGCAAGTCTTGCTACGCTGCTCAGCTACTGCAATACATCCGCCATCGATTCCGAAATCTGTTCCAGTTGTGCAGGTCCTCGTCGCTCCACCGCCACACTTGAATTGGTCGGTCGGATGCTGATCGCAGAATGCATTGTTTCCGTAACTGTAACATGTTGCAATACCACCCGAATAGCTGCATTCGCCTCCTAGTGTGCTGTTTGGATAAAGACTGCGCTGATCTCTTGAAGCAGCAGCCATACCTCCAAAGCCACCAGGCCCTGCGGTGCAGCCATGGGTGCACGTCCATGTCGCGACAGCGAATGCGTCTGTCTGGGAAAAGGCTGAAATCCCAAAAAATATAAGAGCAATTGATGCGAACAGGCGAAAACAGACTGGAGAAATTTGCATCATCACCCTCAGAATTGACCTTACTGTTAGGTAAAATTTTGATTAACCAAAGGTCAAGTGCTAATGCAGCTTTTGCACTGAATTGCTGTGGCCTTGCGCAAAGTGAAGCCGGGATCGATGAGGTTATCTGTGCGTCGCTCCCTACGCTGTTGCCGCCATCAACACCCGTTCAACCTTGGCCCTTATGGCTTCGAAGGGGATCTTGCTGAGGGCGCTAGTCGGCGAATATCCAAGTACGCCCCAGACGCGGGCAACCTCGCGGTGGAGATCGGACGTGGGATAGTCTGACAGCCTGCTAAGCTCATCCCAGTAATGTTCCCCTTGCCTGACGATGCGGGCGGGGAACAACAGGTTCAGGCTTACGATGAGATACGGAATGACCGACAGGTCAGGACTGTCAGGGTCTTTGAGACGCGAGAGGGGTGCGGTACGGATGTCGAAGGTGACTTGGGCGATCAGGGCATCCCGGAGACGGCGGAGATGTTCGAGGTTCTTGGCCTCATCCGTCGTGACGGCCCCACGATAGCGTGAGAGCTGACCGGGAGGGCTGGTGATGTCCTCAGGCGCGGGGAGCCATTCCCGGAGGAGGGGGTCAGTTCTCGCGATGCGATCAGAAATCGATTGATAGTTCTTCCTGTAATCGCTCCAACAGACATGATCGTCCTCGATAACCTTGAGGATGCGGGCATCCTCGGCGAGGAGCTGCTTCCGAAGATCCCGCATGAGATGAACGCTGCGGCCGGTGAGGGCCATCTGCTCGGTCTTGCGCTGCAGGGCCTCGGCCTTGCTGACCTCGCGAACTCTGCCGTTCTCCTTCAGCCGGACCGCCTCGCAGAGTACCTTGTGCATGTCCGCAGCATGACGGCCCGGGGGAGGGAGGATGTCAGCTGTCTTTGGCTTGGACTTCTTCGGCCGCCCCAGCGGATTGCCGGACTGGCCCTTCTGGAACCGGGTCTGTTTTGGCGGTTTGCCATAGCCGACTTCCGATGCGATCTGACTGTGTTGCGGCGGCTTTCCATAGCCGACCTGGGAGAAGATCGATTGTTTTGAGGCCTCGGCGTCGATCGGGAGCTTGGCCATCACGCCGCCTCCCGCGACCGCAGCGCGGCCAGGTCCTCGAAGCAGCACCCCTCCACGGCATGCTGGGCCTGCTTGCCCGTGAAGGCCTGCCAGTGGGCGATGATGAGATCGCAGTAGAGGGGATCATATTCGATGAGCCTCGCCCGCCTGCCACAGCTCTCGGCGGCAATGAGGGTGGACCCTGAGCCTCCGAAGGGATCGAGCACGTTCTGGCCACGCTTCGAGCAATCCTTGAGGGCATCCGCCACCAGAGCCACAGGCTTCACCGTGGGGAGCATGGCCAGTTCCTCGGCCCGGTTGGAACTCATGCTGGAGATGCCAGCATAATCCCAGACATTGGTGCGGTAGCGTCCGGTCTGGCCCAGCTCGAAAGTGTTGATGTGAGGGGCGGTGCCGACCTTGTAGACGAAGACCAACTCATGCTTCGAGCGGTAGAAGGTGCCCATGCCGCCATTGGTTTTGTTCCAGACGCAGAGGTTCTTGAGCTCGCTGAAGGCGGAGGACCCTGCCTCCACCGGCCCATGGAAGGCTATTCACACCGGACCACAACCGGCAGGGCCCTCCGGGGCGGCAACGGGCTCCCCGCACGCACAATTCCCTCGGGACGGAGACAGCAGCAGCCCGGAACAGTCCCGGAATGGCCTCCGCCAATCCCGACCTCAATCCCAGAGAAGGGAGGCACAATACCGGCGGATCTGTTCCAAGGCAAGGTCAGAATGCGCCGCAAACAACCGAAATTCCCTGCAAGCCCGCCACCAGTACCCTGTTACGCGGATTGAAATTCCCTGTTCTTCGGAACAGGGAATTGGGAGGTAAGACTCTGATTTTGCGGAGCAGATTCCACTCTCTCAGGCCACCTTGACCGAGAAATCGGAGGAATTCCCTGTATTTTCCCTGTTATTGCCCGCGGTCAGCCAGAGACAGGTTCGCGGTCGACTGCGTCCACCACCATTGGATTTGATGAACTTGAAGTGATATTTGAAGGGGCAACCCGTTTTCACGTCAAGCCCGGATCACAAAACCACGAGCAATGTGATTGCGCACAAAATAGATCATTGCAACACCCGGCAGCAGCGAAAACACAGTCATGGCCATGACAAGGCCGATGTCGGTGCGGAAACTGAACAGGGCATTGATGGCCATGGTGATCGGCTTTCCGGCGGTCACCGTTAGGACACGCGCCATCACCACCTCGACCCACGAAAAAATGAAGCAGAAGAAGGCTGTGACGCCAATTCCGGGGGCAATGGCGGGAAGGAGCTGCTTGAAAAAGAATCCGGGCAGCGAATAACCATCGAGGAAGGCTGTCTCATCCAACTCGCGCGGTACGGCGGAGATGAAGCTCTCGAGAATCCAGATGGCAATCGGGATGTTGAACAGGCAATGCACCAGCGCAATCCCCACCGGCGTGTTCACCAAATTCAACTGCGAGAATAGAATGAAGACCGGTAACGACAACACTACGGGCGGTGTGACCCTGAACACCAGCAGCATGAAAAAGAAGTGGCGGTCGCCGACAAAGCTGTAGCGCGAGGAGGCGTATGCCGCTGGAAGTCCGGCGAAGAGACTGAGCGCCACATTCAGTGCAACATAGAAAAGCGAGTTCAGAATCGATGACAAAAGAGCCGGTGTTCTGAAGATGTTGAGGTAGTTGACCAAGCTCAAGCTACCCGGTTCGATACCTTCATGCGGCAGAGTTGCCGTGAAGCTCAGAACAATCGACTGCGCCAAAGGCAACAGAACGAAAGCCGCCAGCGCCAAGTAGGCAACAAACCGGACTGCACCGCCATCGGATCTGTTACCAGCAATATGGGGTGCGGAGGTCATGGGGCGATTTCCTTCAGGTCGTGCTTCTGGCGCTCCTGAACCATCTTGAAAATCCACGCCACGGTGACAACGATGAGAAAATAAATGGACGCGCGTGCTGCCGCGGGACCATAATTGAATGCGGCGATATCCTCGCCAAGATCAAGTGCAAGAAAAGAGGTTGCGCCATTTGGCCCTCCGGCATTCATGCGGAAAGCTTCCGTGTAGATCATGAAGCTGTCGACGAAACGGAGCAGGGCGGCAATCGACAGCACGCCGCTGATTTTTGGTAACTGGATGTAACGGAATACCGCGCCGCGCGAGGCGCCATCAATGGCGGCGGCGCGATAATAGTCGGTGGAAATACCGGAGAGGCCTGCGTAGGCTAAAATGACGACGAGACCTAGCCAGTGCCAGGTGTCCATGACCACCAGCACGATCCAGGTGTGGAGGGCATTGAACTTGTAGTCAAAGTCCAGGCCTGTCAGAATCTGGCCCAACAATCCGACCTTGGGGGCAAGCAGATTGAGCCACATCATGGGGATCATGTTCCACGGCACGACCATGGGCAGGGCAAGCAGCATGAGAACCAGCACGCGCCACGGTCCGGTTCGCGTGAGCAGCAATGCGATACCGATGCCGAGTGGCAGTTGTACGCTGAGCACAATTGCGGAGAACAACAGGCTTCGTCCGAGAGCATGCAGAAACCGCGGTGAGGCCACGATCTCGCGATACCAGTCGAATCCGACCCAGTGAACCTCTTGCAGCGAGAAAATATCGAGCAGCGAGTAGTTGACGACGGCAACCAAAGGCAGCACGCCGACGATGGCCATGATGCATCCGGATGGAATGAGCAAGAGCCAGGCCCGGTTATCGTTCCGCTTCATGTGGGGCCTTCAAATCCTGCACTGCGTGAGTAAGTCTATTGTCCGGCCAAGGTTGTCTGTGAACCTCTTGACGTCAAGCGCGCAGGACGGGGTGGTGCCAAGCAGTCAAGTCATGACAGTTCGGGCAGTGAAAAAGTCGATGCTACGGGGAAGCATCTGTTTGTGCGTCCGGATAGACCATGATGCGGTTCAAAACTATCGAAAAAATGGTTGACTTCGCCATATTTTGGAAAGAAATAAACCAAAATGGTTGTGTGCGCAGCGCAAACAGGGTGCAATTGCGCTAATTGCCATATGCTTCGACAAACCGGTGTCTGCTCTTCGCAAGAGAGAAGCGCCGCGAAATGAATTCTGACGGAGAGGTAACTGGGACATGAGTTGGGACAAAAAGGGCGGCCCGAGGATCGCATTTCTCGGCACCGGAGCTCAAGGCGCCTCCATTGCGGCCGATTTTGCCCTGGCAGGACTGGATGTCACTTTCATCGATCAATGGCCTGATCATGTCGAGGCTATTCGCAAGAACGGCATCACCGTCAATTTGCCGACGCGGACAATCAACGCGAAGGTTCCGGCACTTCACCTCTGCCAGGTCGCGGAGATCAAGGAACCGTTCGACCTCGTGTTTCTGGTGGTCAAGGCTTACGATACCAAATGGGCATGCGAATTGATCAAGCCCGTACTTGCATCGGATGGATTGCTGGTCGGTCTGCAGAACGGCATGACACACGAAGATATTGCGACCATCGTCGGCCGGGAACGCACCATCGGTGCGGTCATCGAAATCGCCTCCAACATGTGGGTGCCAGGCACCACCAACCGTCAGAACGACCATGACGAATCGTGGTTCGCGCTCGGGGCGCTGGATCCAAAGACGCAGGAACGAGTCGAGTCCGTCGCCGCGTTGCTGCGGAATTCCGGCCGGGTGGAGGTCATGGATGACATTCGTTCCGCGAAATGGATGAAGCTCGTCGTCAATGCTGCCGAACTCATTCCATCCGCCATCGTCAACATGCCTCTCAACGATGCCGCTCGCGCGCCCGGAATGCTGGAAGTGATGCGACTGGCTGGTTACGAAGCGATGCAGGCGGCACTTGAAGATGGAGCAAAGATCATCCCCATCATCGGCATGCCCCCGGTGACGACAAATCATCCAGAACGATACGTCGATCAGATTTTTGAAGAGGTGCTGAAAACCTTCTCCCGGCCTGACACGCTGGTGACTTCGCTGCAGGATTGGCGCAAAGGCCGCCGCGCCGAAGTGCAGGAGGTTAACGGCTGGGTGGTCGACATGCTGCGTGCTCACGGCCGCTCTGCACCGATGAACCAAAGGGTCGTGGAAATCGCCTTTGAAATTGAAAGTGGTAAGCGTGAAGCGCATCCCGGCAATGCGGCGCTGATGATCGAGACCTACAAAACCATAACCGATCATTCATAGGGGGGCGGGAGCAAGCGAAGTCGATGGCTCCTGTGATTCAAGCACTGCTGTCCCGCGTGAGTTGCCGAAGCAGCGCGAGATTGGCCAGACCGGGCTTGAGTTCGCCTCTCTCGATGCGATGTGCCAGTGTGGTGATGGCTTCGTTTACCGGAGCCCGCTTGCCCATTCTCTTGGCCTCGCCCGCCACCAGACCGTTCAGGTCATCGACTTCGCTGTGGCGTCCTTTCATCCAGTCCTGCAACACGGTTGTCCTGGTGCTGGGCAGGGTGAAGCCGGAGAGCAGCGTTTCAAGCAGCTTGTCGACCAGGCGATTGGACTGCTGGATGTCTTCCGGCTTCAATCCAAAAATCGGCTGAACGGGGTGGCCGAGAGCTGCACCCGTATCCAGTGCTTCTTGTCCCGAGCGCAACATCAGGTCTCGCATTTCAGGGATGGCCGCCCCCTCGTGGATCGAAACGCCCAACACCGCCGTTGAGACCAATGTCGTTGCGTTGCTGACAAGCTTCATCCATTTGGCTGCCTGGATGTTCTCGACAATATCGGCCTTGCCGGCATGGCGAAGCAGGTCGGCGACCTCGTGTTCGCGTCCCCGCGTTGACGGGTCAATGCTGCCGACAGCGAACCATGACCGGTCATGTGGTGAGTCGCGCGTCACGATGCCGGGCGTAAACATGGCCGAGGAGATCTCTATGACGCAGCCGATGGTGCGATGGGCGCCAACAACATCCGCAATGGTATTTGTCGTCATGCCGTTCTGAACGCCAGCAATCAATCCGTCAGGCTTCAGATATGGTTCGATCAGCTGCGCTGACCACCGGCTGTCATAGGCCTTCATCAATAGCAGGACGATGTCGAACTGCTCCCGGAAGGTACATACATCGCATAGATTGTAGGCGCGGACCGGAGTGGCCAGCGTTTCGCCCGGCATCTCGATGCGGATGCCCTGCTTGCGCATGGCCTCAACGTTTTCAGGCCACTGATCGATAAGCACCACATCGTGTCCAGCCTTGGTGAGATCAGCGCCGATCGATGCTCCGTTGGCACCAGTGCCCAGGACAGCAATGCGTTTTGACATCTGATGAAATCCTTATGGACAGAGTGCACGTGATGGCTACGAAACGCGATGGGACCACACCAGCCGAACTATGCCGCTCTGGGCTCTCTATCGTGAATGCTGATACTTTCGTTCATCTGCCGTGACTTTGTCAATTATTCCAAAACATCAGAAAATCTCTCGAAGATTCGTCGAACTTCGCCATCGTCGCAAGAAGTGACAGCGGGCAATCATCCGGCGGGATTGAATTGTGACCACAGTCTTTCGCTTCGACTCCTCTTCGAATCCCTGATCGCTATCCAATCTGTGTGCACGATGGGTCGTCAGTGTTCGTCCGGCACATCACCATGCCTGCTGGCTGCTTGTGTCACGATGCTGCCCGCAGCAACGCTACGGGTGAGCCAAACATTGCCGCCAATGATCGAGCCCCTGCCGATCGTGATGCGCCCGAGAATTGTGGCGCCAGAGTGGATGACGACGTCATTCTCGACGATGGGATGACGCCACTCTCCCTTGCCTGGCCGAGCCATGGCGCCCGCGGTGAATTCACTTGCGCCCAACGTGACGCCTTGATGCAATCGGACATTTTCACCAATGACCGCCGTCTCGCCGATGACGATACCGGTGCCGCGATCAATGAAGAAACTGCCGCCAATGCTGGCACCAGGATGGATATCGATACCGGTTGTCGCGTGCGCGAGATCCGAAATCACGCGCGCCACAAGCCTTGCCCCGCGGACGTGCAGCGCATGGGCGATACGGTAATGGATAATGGCGGTGGAACTGCGGTAGCACAACAGGATCTCGGCAATGCTGCCGGCCGAAGGATCATACTCAAGTGCCGCCTTGAGATCGCTGACGAGCGTGGCGCGGATGTCAGGCAACTGGGAAATGACGGCATTCGCGATGTCCTGAGCCTGTCGTTTCGCTTCTGCTGGCGAAAGGCTGTCGGACTCGAACTGAAGTCCACGGCGCACCTGATCCGCGAGACGGGTGGCGACCGTGTAAAGTGTGTTGCTGACGAAGGAGTCGATGCCCTCTCTCTTCAGGCCTGCTGGTCCGAGATGCGTCGGAAACAGGGACGTCACGAGCCCGTCAACGACATCCATGACCACATCGGTCGCCGGCAATTCGCGAATGCGGCCACCTTGCCGGATATTGTGCGTGATTTCGCGCGACACCCGCAATCGCTCTGCCACCGAATTGAGGTCGAGGTGGGATTCGGCAATCCGAGCGGTACGCAAGGGCTGTATGCTGGCCGTCATTTCAGGAGCCTTTCGGATGAGAACCGGAATTTTTCCGGGAGCTGGAGGGATTTACAGTTGGTTGCGGCCACTCGATCAAACGGTGCAAGAAGAACTCGCCGCGTGCCGCGTCATCGTCCAAGTGCGAATGCACGAGCGCTTCAGTTGACGCTCGCCGGTTCGCGAACTTCAACAAAGTCACGACGAGGCGGTTCATGCGACCTCCAACTGTTGCTCGTCCGGCACGACCTGTGACTCCAGCCAAGCGATGAAGTGCGAGACCTTGGGCAAGTTCAGTTTTGCCCGTGGCGCAACAATGTAATAGGCGAAGTCAACGGTCATGCTTGACGGGAGGGGTTGGACCAGGCGCCGCGAGCGCAAGTCCTGTGCGGCAAGTGCGGTCTTCGCCAGCGCCACGCCACGTCCGAGCACGGCAGCTTCGATGACCAAACTCGACTGGTTGAAACGAGGCCCCCGGGTCGCGTCGATTTGCGGCATGCTGGCGGCACGCAACCACATTTCCCAGGTCGGGCACGATGGGTCGTTGTCGGGACTGTCGTCGTGCAACAGCGTCAGGCCCACCAGATTGTCGGCGCTCCGCAGCGGGCCGTGGGTTGCCAGAAATTCCGGGCTGCACACCGGAATGACTGACTCCTGCAAAAGCTTCTTGACCACGACATCGGTGTAAGTGCCGCCGCCGTATCTGATGGCGAGATCGACGCCATCCTTGGCGAAATCCGCAAGCTGCATTGAGGCCGAGACATGAACGTCAATTTCAGGATGTGTGCGCTGAAAACTTCCCAGCCGCGGAAGCAGCCACTTGGCGGCAAACGAGGGGGCCACACTGACGCTGAGAATTCCAGCTTCACCAAGTGAATCGATCGCGTCCATGGCGGCCGAGAGACGCGCGAAGGCCTCACGCAGATCGCGAAGGCCCGCGGCGCCGGCATCTGAAAGTGCCAATCCTCGGCCACTGCGAACGAACACGGGCAAACCAATGTGATCTTCCAAGAGGCGGATCTGATGGCTGATCGCGGCAGGCGTGACATTGAGTTCATTGGCGGCCAACGAAATGCTCATATGGCGTGCGGCAGCCTCGACAGCCCGGAGCGCGTTGAGTGGAGGGAGATGGCGGCGCATTGAAAATCCAATATACTACTATTTTGATAGAATTTATGTATCATTCCTTTCTGGCGAGAGCAAGTATGGAGTGCACTCCAAAAAAAGGACCACCGACATTCGCCTGGCGGCCTAGGTCTAGGGAGGAAACTTCCCCATCGCTGTCTCACATGACCAGCGACAGGAACCCGTGCAGCCTATCATCGTGGGCCTGAATCGACTGCTGAGGAATTCCGATATGTGAAATCAGTGTTGCTCACGCCTGGCCACATTCGGGAGTAGGGCGTTAGCGTCGGCAACCATGGGATTGTCGTCAGAGCCCTCGGTACGCGCAGCGGGGACTTCGGGTGTGTAGAGAGAGTTGATAAGGGCATAGGCCCGGCATGATTATCGAAATCGACACCTTCGCCTCGAGAACACGTACAAGGCAAGAAACCGGCATGGCCTCAGGCCTTCTGGGCTTGAACCTCGATCAGACCTGTCACCGCAGTGTGGTTGCATGGACCGCCTGCGTGCACATGGAAGCGGCCTGCGGCGAGATCAATCGACACGGTCGAGAGGGTGTCGTATTGCGCCTCAGCGGGTGTGTTCGCATCATGGTGGCAGCACACAGCACCTGATCCGCCGGAATGGCTGGCCATGGCGGTGAGAATGGCGCGTTCCCCGGGATCCTTCAGTGCAGCCATTCGCCGCTGCAGCAGATTGTGACGCAGCAGCGTGTCGGGATAGCGCGTCGGCTCGGTGTCGAAAGCGGCCAGTCCGGGTGCGAGAAAGTGATTGGTGTGAATGAGAAAGCCGCGCGTATCCGGGAGAACAAAACCGGGACCGCCGGGATTCAGTTCCACCGTCATCGCTGCCGATACGCCGTGTTCATAGGAAACAAGATTTATTGAGCTCGAGGCCGAGACATCGGCATTGGCCAACACCTGGGCGGCACTCGCGATGTTGGGCGCGCTATCCAACACCCAGCGAGCAGCCACATGCACGGGCACGCCAATGCGCTGGCCATCATTGACGTGATGCAGAATGGTGAACAGCAGCCCCAGGCCACGTGTATTCATGCCAGATTTTCCGACGATGCCGTATTCCGTCATCGTCTTGGTCACACTGCCGTCAGCCAGTGGAATTTCCCACTGCAGCCAAGAGTCGCGCAAGGCTGAATACCAATCCCAAGTCTGAACGGCTGTCGGGGGCGCGTCGTCATGCGGCACATGGATGACGGCCGAGCATTCGCCGCGGGCTCCAACCTTCAGGAGTGCCAGGATCTCGGTGCGGGCATTCAGCGCACCAATGAGGGCAGGGTCGACGCCAGCGCCTTCGGCCATGCCGAGAATTTCCACGTGGAGATCCGGTGCAAAGGACTCGATAGCCTTCAGAGCGTCGCTGCCAGGGCCTGTTGCGTCAAAACGGCCGCCGGCCCCGAGCTCGAAAATTTCTTGATAGATGGCGATATTGGCGCGGATTTGCGGCGCGTGGGCACGGCCGAACTCCAATCCACGGGCCTGCGGAGACGTTTCAGTGGATCGGAAAAACCGTGTCATGGAAAATCTATCCTTCGGCGTGGCCCCGTTGCAAGTGTGCCGCTCTGTTACAAGGAGTTGAGAGATGAACTGCGCCACTCCTTCGCGACATATCATCCCGCCTGAACTTTGTGCAAATCCCAATGTCCCGCCATTGGTTCTTGACAGCGCGGCGCCGGGCGACGTTAACATTGGTGCAGCAGGCAAGTATCGGCATTCGGTGGCGATGTCTGCTCGAGCGAGCCGATTTAACCCGGCCACTGTTCGTACCGGGATAGCCACGAGGCGTTCCGTTTGCCAATTGGGAGAGCGATATGTTGAAGACCACACGCAGACACACCTTGAAACTGATGTCGGCTGGCGCACTTGCAGCGACCGGAACCGGCTTCTTCGCGGGCATCGCCCACGCTGAAGGCAAGCGTATTGCCATGGTGGTGAAGAATCTCGGAAACAGCTATTTCGACGCCTGCTCGAATGGCGCCATGGAAGCCGCCAAGGAAGTGGGTGGCTTCGAGATCATCTATACGGCGCCCACCAAGGCGACCGCCGAAGAGCAGATCGCCGTGATTGATGCGCTCATCGCCCAGAAGGTCGATGGCATCATTGTGTCGTCGAACGATGCCGATGCACTGATCCCGGTTGGAAAGAAAGCCATGGACCGTGGAATCAAGGTGATCAGCTTCGATTCGGCGATCGGTGAAGGCGGACGCATCATGCATCTTGATGCATCCTCGACGCCGCTGATCGGTGCCAAGCAGGTGCAGATGATTGCCAAGACACTTGGCGGCAAGGGTGAAGTCGCCATTCTGTCGGCCGCCTCCACCATGACCAACCAGAATTCCTGGATCGAGGCCATGAAGGAAGAGTGGAAGAAGCCCGAGTACAAGGACATGCCGCTGGTCGCTACCGTCTACGGCGATGACCAGGACGACAAGAGCTACCGTGAAATGGAGGGCCTGGTGAAAGCCTATCCGAACCTCCGTGGCGTGATTTCACCGACGACCATCGGCATTCGTGCCGGCGCAAAGGCCATCATGGATGGCGGGCTCGTCGGCAAGATCTTCATAACGGGCCTGGGCCTGCCTTCCGAAATGAAGGAAGCCGTGCTCAAGGGAGCGTGCGATACGTTCGCCATCTGGAACCCGGTCGACTATGGCTATGCCTCGACGCAGATCATGATCAACATCCTGAATGGTGCCGAAGCCGGTCCGGGGTCGACGGTCAAGATGGGCCGCATGGGCGAGACCAAGGTCGGTGACGATGGCCATGCCGCAATGGGCGAGCCCTTCACCTTCGACAAGACCAACGTCGAGAAGTTTGCCGCGATATTCTGATGACGCTTTCCTCCACGAGCCCCTCGCCGCAAGGCGGGGGGCCTGTGCTTTCTCTCGATCATATTTGCAAGTCTTTTCCGGGTGTCCGGGCGTTGAACGATGTGTCGTTCACGCTCAACGCCGGTGAGGTGACGGCATTGATTGGCGAGAATGGTGCAGGCAAGTCGACGATCGTGAAGATCCTGACCGGAATCTACGTGCCGGATTCCGGTGAGATCCAGGTGGGCAATTCTCCGTGCAGTTTTTCCAGTCCGCGTGACTCATGGGCCGCAGGCATTGCCGCGATTCATCAGGAAACGGTGATGTTCGACGAATTGAGCGTCGCCGAGAACATTTTTATGGGCCACATGCCGGTATCGGCGTCCGGACTCGTCGACTGGCTGCAGATGCGCCGGCGTGCTGCCGAACTGCTGAAGCGCATCGATGCTGATTTCGATCCGGACGCCAAGCTGAAACAACTGTCAGTGGCGCAGAAGCACATGGTCGAAATCACGCGGGCGCTGAGCCATGAGGCCTCCGTCATCATCATGGACGAGCCCACCGCGGCACTTTCGCGCAACGAGATTGACGATCTGTTCCGTATCATCGCGCAACTGAAAGCCGAGGGACGGGCGGTGGTTTTCATTTCCCACAAGTTCGACGAGATATTCCGAGTGGCGGATGCCTTCGTTTGCCTGCGTGACGGCGAGCGCGTCGGCAGCGGCAAGATTGCCAGCGTGACCGAGGCAAAACTTGTCAGCCTCATGGTGGGCCGACCGATCGATCAGGTGTTCCCCAAGCGTGACATTGCCATTGGAAGTACGGTACTGAAAGTCGATGGCCTTTCCAACGCCACGGAATTTGCCGACATTTCGTTCGAGTTGCACCGTGGTGAAATCCTCGGCTTCTATGGGCTCGTTGGGGCTGGCCGCTCAGAGGCCATGCAATGCCTCTTTGGCATGACGCCGGCGTTGAAGGGTACGATTTCGCTGAACGGAAAGCCTCTTTCCATCTCGTCTCCGGGGGACGCGATCGCGGCAGGGATCTCCTATGTTCCGGAAGACCGTCAAGAACAGGGCGCCGTGTTGCCTCTTGGCATTCGCGAGAACATCACGCTGGCCTCGATTGCCTCCCACGTGAAGAACCTGTTCGTCTCCAAGTCATCTGAACTTCAAGATGTCCGCAAATTGGGAAAACGGCTGGATGTGCGGGCCGCAAACTGGGAACAGCAGCTTGGTGAACTCTCGGGCGGCAATCAGCAAAAGGTGGTCATCGCCAAGTGGCTGGCGGCAAAGCCCAAGGTCATCATTCTCGATGAACCCACAAAGGGTATCGACGTTGGCTCGAAGGCGGCCGTCCATGACTTCATCGGCGAACTGGCAGAGGAGGGCCTTGCCGTCATTCTCGTCAGCTCGGAATTGCCTGAAATCATGGGTCTCGCGGATCGCGTGGTGGTGATGCAGGAGGGCCGCATCGCCGATATATTCACGCGTGGAGCCTGGTCGGCCGAAGAGATTGTTGCGACCGCAACGGGCGCGCAGAAAGTCGCATGATCCAGTTCCTGAAACACCGTGAGGCCGCACTTGGCGTGATCATCGCGGCGATGGTTGCTGCAATAGGTGCCTATGCTCCCGCATTCGTGTCGCTGGACAATATCATCCGTGTGCTGAATGATACATCCATTCTTGCCATGTTGGCGCTGGCCCAGATGATGGTGATCCTGACACGTGGCATCGATCTGTCCACCGCGTCAACCCTGGCTCTTGCCGGCATGATTTCCGCCTCTCTTGCCCAGAACCATCCGGAACTGCCTGTCATTGCCTATATCGGCCTCGCCATCGTCACCGGCATTGTGCTCGGGTTCATCAACGGCAGTCTGATCTCGTTCCTCGGCATCCCTCCCATCGTGGTGACACTCGGCACTCTGGCCGTCTACCGTGGCATGATCGTCGTTTATGGCGGCGGCAATCAGGTCAATGCGTCGGAGATGGGCGATGTCTTCCAGTCCTTTCCCAAGTTGAGCGTGTTCGGACTCTCCACGCTGTTCTGGATCATGGTGGTCGTGGCACTCGGCGTCTGGCTGTTCCTGTCGATGACACGCACGGGCAGGGGGCTTTATGCGGTGGGCGGAAACCCGGTCGCGGCGCGCTATTGCGGCATTGACCTCCCGCGGCAACAATTGCTCGTGTACACCATCTCGGGCGCCATCTCCGGACTTTGCGGCTATCTGTGGGTCTCGCGCTATGGCGTTGCCTATTCGGAGATCGCGTCGGGATTTGAGCTGACCGTCATCGCCGCCTGCGTCATCGGTGGCGTGTCAATTGCCGGAGGTGTGGGAAGTGTTGCGGGAACGTTGCTCGGCGCCCTGTTCCTCGGCGTCATTGTCAATGCATTGCCGGTCATGCAGATCACGCCCTTCTGGCAAATGGCAATCTCGGGGGCGGTTATTCTGGCTGCCGTCGTGGTGAATGCCCGGGCTGAAAAGCGTGGCGTCAAACTCATCCTGCCAGAAGCGCGTCGAGCCGCGGGGGCCGCAAAATGAATGTTCCCGTCCGCCAGGCCATTGCGGATGCCGCGCCGCGCAAGATGTCCGACTGGCTGCTGCGCTGGGAAACCATCCTCGTCGGACTGCTGATTGTTGTGATTGCCGGTAACACGGCGATCTCGCCCTATTTCCTCGACATCTACAATCTCTCGGACGCGACATATAACTTCTCCGAAAAGGCCATCGTGGCGCTGGCCATGGCGCTGCTCATCATCACGCGTGAGATTGACCTGTCGGTCGCTGCGGTCATTGCCCTCGCTTCACTGGCAACCGGCCTGGCGGCGGAGTCGGGTGCGCCCCTTATTGTTCTTCTGGTGGTTGGCCCAGCGGTCGGCATTGTGTGCGGGGCATTCAACGGATTTCTCGTCACCGGCATCGGTCTGCCGTCGATCGTCGTTACCATCGGCACCATGTCACTCTATCGCGGGCTGGCGCAGGTGGTTCTCGGCGATCAGGTGATCAAACAATATCCGAAAGACTATACGGCAATTGGCCAGAGCTACCTCATCAACTGGCCACCGCTGCCCTATTCCTTCGTGATTTTTCTCGTCCTCGCAGTCGTCTTCGCGGTCGTGCTGCACAAGACCGCGTTTGGACGCAAGCTCTATGCTATCGGCAACAATCCGGTGGCTGCAAAGTTCTCCGGCATTCCGGTGGAACGCATCCGCTTCCTGTTGTTTGTCCTCACGGGATTGCTTGCTGGGCTTGCGGCAACACTGCTGACGGCGCGTATCGGATCGACGCGGCCCAATATTGCGCTCGGTTGGGAACTTGAAATCATCACCATGGTCATCCTGGGCGGGGTGTCGATCGCGGGCGGCTCCGGCACAATTCCCGGTGTCGTGCTGGCCGTGTTCATCCTCGGACTCATCACGTTCGGTCTGTCGCTGATCAACGTGCCTGGCATCGTCATCAGCGTGATTCTGGGCTGCCTGCTGATCGTCTCGATTGCCGGGCCTATTCTGGTGCGCCGCCTGTTGCGAGGTCGTTGAGATAGATCCGAACAGCCTCCTGGATGTGACGGAACCGGTCGCCGCCGAGGTGTTTGCCACCGAACCAGCGCGTTACCACGACAAGATGATTGTGCAGCCCCTCAGTCTCCAGCATGCGCAGTATGATCATGCCGGCGCCTGCTTCCCCATCATCTTGCTTTAGTCTTTCCGCACCGCACAGAAGTCCCCAGGAGTTGTGGTTGGCCTTGGCAAACTTCTTGTTGCGCTTGAGTTCCCTCACAAACGTCCTGGCCTCCTCGCCCGAAAGGCACGGCCCACCCGACACGGCGTACTTGGAACCGCGATCGCTGATGATATTGTCGAGAACGCGCAAGGGGCTCAATAGTGCGGCGGCGGTTTGTCTTCGACACTGCGTGCGGAATCGAGATTCTGAACCTCTTCCAGCACCTGCGCTATCTTGCGCTCCAGCATCTCGATCTTGCGCCATTGTTCGGTCACGATATCGTTCAGTTCATTGATCGTGCGATCCTGATGCGCGATGCGCATTTCGAGTGTATCCATTTTGCTGACAAGATCTGTCGTCATCTCAGGCCGCCTTGGCTTCAGCTTCATCACGATGCTTCTTACACCTTTTTCTCCAGCCATCGACAGGGCCATAAGAATTTCAGGTGCCGGTTGCAGCCGCCGCCGCATACTCCAACGCGGTTGAGGTCGTCGTCGCGACAATGTCCATGCGCAACTTCTTCTGCAGCTCTGCAAGCAGCCGGGCGTCCGTATCCTGCCAGAGACACAGCATGAGCCTGGCGCGCGGTACGCGTTGACGCACGGCGCGCGCATAGGCCCGCAAGTGCAAGGTGCTCAGGGGCTCGACGAAGGACAGGCACACCAAGGCCGGTGGACCGCTCGTGTCCGGGTCGAGCGCTTCGGCTTCGGCAAGCGGCGTCGACTGCGCACGCAATCCGTACTTCGTCAGCGTCTGGGCGAGCATCTGAGCCGCGGCGTGATCGAGGGGGTGAGTGCCATGCAGCACCACAACCGGCGTTTCAACCCGCCAGGCAGGCGCAAGGGCACTGGGCCGAATGACATGCATCGCTGCCTTGCGATCGGGCCCCACGGCATCGAATGCTGCGGCAGCTTCGGCAGTCACATCGCCGCCCGCTGCGATCGGTTCCTTGACGTTGGACAGGGCGTCGACGAGCTGCTCGGTCGACTCAATCAAGGTTTGAAGTCGCGGACCAGTGACCGTGCCTCTGACGATGTCGAGGTGGGCGCGACGGATTGCTTCGAGCGCGATCTCGTCATAATAGGTCGAAAGGCTTCGGCCCTTGAGGAACTCCCTGGCCTGATGGGTGGCTTCGCGGGGATCTCCGGCCAGCATGCGCTGATAGAACATCTCCTCCGGCTTCAGGGCCGGCCGGTCACCGAGAAGTATGTCGAGGAATTCCAGCTTGCGAATGTTTCGCCCGACGACGACCAGGCAGATCGTCAGTGGAATGGCCAGCACGAGTCCGATGGGGCCCCAGAGGAAGGACCAGACGACGGCCGAGACAACAATCGCCACTGGCGAAAGTCCCGTGCTCTTGCCGTAGAGCAGGGGTTCCAGAATGTGTCCGGTGATCGGTTCGACGACGGCAAAGAGCAGCGCAGTGTAGATGAAGCTCATCCACGTCGGATCAAATGAGAATGCGATCAACAGCGGCGGCAGCAAACCGATGATCGCACCAATATAAGGCGCAAAGCGCAAGATGCCGGCAAATATTCCCCATAGGAAGGGGCTCGGCAGGCCGATCACCGAAAGGCCGAGGCCAATGGCAAGGCCGAAACCCATGTTGATGGCGAGCTGGATCAGCAGCATACGGCCGACGCGCTGGCCTGCCTCGTCAAGCGCCGCTGTCGTCTGCTGGATATCGTCAGTCCCTGCCAGACGGATAACCCGGTTACGGAGTTCCTCCCGCTCGATCAGCATGAAAGCTGCCAGCAGCAGGACGACGAAGAGAACCGCTATCGGATGCAGCACGGGCTCGGCATATTCGAAAATTGCCAGAAGTCCGTTCGACTCAGGGGCGACGGACACACGGCTCAAGCCGGGACCTGCCGCTTCTGCACCACTGAGTTTCTGTATGTCCTCGAAGATGCGGCCGATCACATCGGCTGCCACTGAGAAGACGCTGCGATCCTGAGGGTTGCCGGCCATGTCGTGGATTTTCTGGCGTATGGTCGCTTCATAGTTCGGCAGGTCGCCCGCAAGAACCGAGACTTGCCAGTAGGCGATGTAGCCAATCAATCCGATCACCAGCAGGGCCAGACCGACGGCGAGGCCGACCGCACTGCCACGTCCAAGCCCAATCCGATGAAGGAATGTTACGACAGGACTCAGGGCAAAGCTCATCAGGATCGCAAGCGCGAGATGCACAAGTACTTCCTGGCCCAGCTTCAGGATGGCGCCAATCGTCAAGATGAGAAGGGTGACAGCCAGTGCCTTGAACAACGGCACCGCACTGCGCAGCATCGAATTTGTGATGAGATCCAAGAGAGTGCCCGTCAGCTGGCCGTAGCAGAGCCGGCGGAATCCCCGGCGCGGTCCACCAGAGCGTCAATCTGTTCGAGCAGCCGCGCAAAATCGATCGGCTTGGGATGATAGTCGTCGCATCCGGCCTGGATGGCCTTCTCGCGGTCACCGGCCATGGCGTGGGCGGTCAGTGCCACAATCGGAATCCGCTGGGTTTGGGAATCGGCCTTGAGGGCACGGGCCGCGGTCCAGCCATCCATCACGGGCAGGTTCATATCGAGCAGAACAATATCGGGCGCTGTCGCCTTGGCGCTATTGACACCTTGTTCCCCGTCATGCGCCAGCACCACCTCATGGCCTTTGCGCTGCAAGCGGCGTGACAGGAAATCCCATATCTGTTCGCTATCCTCGACCAGCAGAATCTTCACCATGTCGATTACTCCACATTCTTCATTTCGCGTTTCCGCTCGTGCCAACTGCGCCCGCCTTGGCGTAGCGCCGGAGATCGGTCACCAGATCGGCAAGCGGCATCGCGCCTTTTTGCACGACAGACTGGGTGTCACCTGCCAGAGCCTTGACTTTCTTGGACTGTACGTCGGCGGCTGTCATGACCACGACCGGGATGTTGTCCCACGCCGGGTTCTGCCGCAACTGGCGGATGAAAGCATATCCGTCCATTTCCGGCATGATAAGATCGGCCAGAACAAGCGCCGGCATGCGGTGTGCGAGGTGGGCCAGCGCATCCTTTCCATTGTGGCAAACGGTGACGATCCAGCCATCGCGAACCAGCATCTTGGACAGCCTTTCGCAGGCGGCCACATCGTCATCCACGATCAGCACCTCTGGTGAGGAGCGGCCGGACGCCGTTGCCGTCAATGCATCAGAAAGTTCACTTCGCCGGACTGGTTTCTTCAGATACGATGACGCACCCAGCGCGTAAGCAAAGTGTTCCTCGTCGAGCACCGTCTGCATGATCACCGGGATGTCGCGTAGCTCAGGATCGTTCTTGATGGAACGCAAGACGTGCCAACCGTCGAGTTCCGGCATCATGACGTCCAGCAACACGGCAATTGGCCGATGCGCCTTGATCATGTCCAGCGCATCTCGTCCATTGCCGGCCGTGAGGACCGAGAACCCTTCCTTGTTCAGGTGGCGTGTCAGCAGATCGCGGGCCGTTGCTTCGTCGTCAACGACGAGAACATATTGCCGGGCGTCCAGATGTCCTTCGGCGGCAGGCTGCGGCCCCAACAAGGCCGCATCCGTCTCGACAGACCTTTTCTGATAGTGGCGCGGAATGGTGACGGCGAAAGTGGTGCCTTTGCCGACCGCGCTCTGAACCGTGATTGTCCCATTCAACATACTGGCGAGAGCATGGGTGAGTGCCAGACCAAGTCCGGTGCCGCCGTACTTGCGGGTCGTTGTCTGGTCGGCCTGGTTGAACCGCTGGAAGAGATTGGCCAGCTGCTCGGGTGTCATGCCGATGCCTGTATCGCGGACCGTGAAGACGACGGAATCACTCCCATTGTGCTCCGTGAACGCGGTATCGAGAGTAATGGTTCCACCGGTGGTGAACTTTGCCGCATTGCCAAGCAGGTTCAGGAGTATTTGCTTGAGCTTCAGATCATCCGTGAACAGACCGGTATCATCCACGGCACCGGTGAGCACGAGCTGATTGCCATTCTTGGCAACGAGGCTGCCCGCCGCGGCGTCGAGTTCGTGAAGCAAGGTTGAAACGGTGAAGTCCACCGCATGGACATCCATCTTCTGTGCCTCGATTTTCGACAAGTCGAGCACATCGTTGATCAGCGACAACAAATGCCGAGCATTGACGTTGATCTTGTTCAGGTCGGTGAGAACCGAGTCCGCACCCATGTCGCGGAGGTCTTCCTCGATCAGCTCGCAGTACCCCAACACGGCAGTCAAGGGGGTACGCAGCTCATGACTCATGTTGGCCAGGAAGGCAGACTTGGCGCGGTTGGCGGTTTCCGCCGCATCGCGCGCATGTTCCAGTTCAAGCTCCCAGTTCCGCTTTGCCGTTACGTCCTGCAACACGATCCCGGCGCCACGTCCCACGCGGCCATCTGGCTGGCTGAGTGACACAGGGAAAACGCTGGCCTCGACAAAGCGCGCGCCTTCGTCTGAAGCGATCTCCACGGTCTCGTTCTCTGGCTCAGGGGTTTGGCTTGCACTTTGGTGCAGATTGCGCCTCACCGTGTCCATCAGCGGATCCTGAAGTTCGGCTGCCACATCCGACAGGCGGGCGGTTGCGCCTGAGTTTCCGGCCAGTCCCGACAATTTCGAAAATGCCTCATTCGCAAGTTCGAATTCGAGCTTGCTGTTCACCAGCGACAAGCCAAGAGGTGCCCTGGCAACGACATCACGGAGCAGATCCTTGGCGCTGGCGGCGGCCTTGCGGCTGTGCATGGCAGAGTAGGCAAAGTAGGCTACAGCGGCTAGAACTCCGGCCAGGGATGCGATGGTCAACGCCCAGTAACCGCGTCCATTGCGCCGCAGAATGGCTTGCGACGACAAGCGCGCATCCTCCGATATGCCTTCGACGACCGTCCGCACGCCGTCCATCAGTTCTTTGCCGCGATTGGTGCGAACGATCGCTCGCGCCTCCTCGACCGATCTTTGGCGCGCCTCGATCACTGTTGCGGCATAGTCCATGACCTGTTTCACGCTGCTGTCGATGGAGGCAATGAGGTCGGATGGTGCATCGCTGCCCAATTCAGTGCGCAGTGTCTCCAGCCGCTGGCCGATCGTGACCGTTGCCTCGCGGTAGGGATCAAGATAGGCGTTGCTACCGACGATGACGTAGCCGCGGTATGCGGTTTCGATATCCTTGACCGAGGAAAGGAGACGTTCAGCCGCCAATTGCCGCTGCGCGGATTGCCAAACCACGGACTGGTTGCGCGCCGCAGTAATTGCGGACCACATCAGGCCGCAGAGGCTCAATCCTATCACAATCATCGCGGCCCGGCGCGACCATGGCGAACTGACGGCGCGGATAATCATCGCTCGGCTGAGCGGATTGCCTCCGGCGCGGCGATCCCGGCCGGAATTCTATGAAATGGTTTGGATATGATCATGACTTGCTGCCCCCTCGGCCGATGAGAACTCCGGCCAGGAGTGCTGCTGCGAGAAGGGCGGTCGATGCCATGCCCCTGGTGGAACCGGACTTCAGTCCATCATTCATTTGCTGCATCACTCCGGTCATCAATGGCAGCGCCTGATCGAGAGGTGATGCCGGCGCGGGCGGCGGTCTTCGCAGATAGGCAACCAGAAATACTATTGCGGACACGGCGAGCAGACCAATGCCGATCCAGAGGTTCGCATAGAAAGCGCCGTACCATTCGGACAGCTTCAGCCACAGCGCGCCGCCGACAAACACCAGTCCTGCAATGCCGATGATACTGGCCGCCACGATCAGTATGGCCGATCGCAGCGAGGCACGCAGCTTGCGCCGAAGAGCAGAATAGCCGGCTGCAGTGAGAGCCAGCTGGAGGAGGCGAAGCATTCCTACCTCCTGATCAGGAGGCCGACGACGAGCCCCACGCTCAGTGCCACCGCGACCGAGGAGAGGGGATGTCTGCGAACGATCTCTTCGATTTCCTTCAGTCCGGACTCAAGCGTCTGTTCGTCGATACCTGGAATAGAGTGCGATCCGGCGTCGGATGCTGTCTCTTTGCCACTGTTCTCGGAGGCCGATTGTTGCATTCTGCACACTCCTTGATTGCGCAAGTGTGCCGAAGCCGGGTGAGCAAGTCAATCTGAACAGCCGCAAGGCTGCTGATTTATGGCGATGCAACCACTCCCCGGTCTTGGGGACGATACCACGGGCAGGCAAATCGCCTTGTGGCATGCGATCTGATGCACGGCGAGTTCCGGCAGAATGCCATCAGGCGATGGTCTTCTGCCGGATATTCTTCGATCAGTGTGGACCGGTGCTTTATTCGCCGGACTTCAGATAGGCGATAAGATCGGCAACCTCTTCTGGCTTCTTGAGGCCGGCAAAGACCATCTTGGTCTTTGGCACAAACGCCTTGGGGTCAGGCAGGTAGGCAGCCAGTGTGGCCTCATCCCAGACCACGCCTTCGGCACCCTTGGCTATCATCGCGTCGGAATATTTGTAATCGGCAACGGAAGCAGCCTTGCGGCCAACGATGCCCTTGAGCGTCGGCCCAACTTTGTTGACGCCCTTTTCGATGTCATGGCACGTCTTGCATTTCATGTAGAGCTTCTCGCCCTTCTCGGCATCGCCATCGGCAAATGCAGGTGTGGCAAAAGCCGCCAGGAGCGCTATGGCCGC
Source organism: Pseudomonadota bacterium (assembly GCA_963205315.1). GTDB lineage: Bacteria > Pseudomonadota > Alphaproteobacteria > Rhizobiales > Aestuariivirgaceae > Aestuariivirga. The sequence continues at coordinate 28,526 of CAUJIO010000041.1, forward strand.
AATCGTGTGTCTCGTCATGACTGGTCTTCCTTTCGTTGTGATTGAAGGTGGTGTTTCGGAGCGTGATAATTCTATTTTTCAGCCTCGGTAATAAGGTTGCGGACCCAGATCGCGGCCGCCCAGGCTGCTGGTATGCCAAGTGGACCCGAGACCAGCAGGGTGGTGACCGGCGACAGAACGTCCAATCCGACGGCTGGTCCCATAAGGGCCAACATGAAGAGATTGATCGCAACGGCCGCTGCTGCAAAGGGGTAGAGCAGCAAGGCGAGTTTCCACTGGGGCCAAGGCTGGTGAGCGACTCCCGTCATGCAGCAAGTCTCTTGACGGCATGGGCGAGCGACGCGGCGATGAGTTTCGGTACGCATGGATGCTCGCCAATCGCCGGCAACAACGGGCCAGTGAACCCCGCATCGGCGAGGGCCTCGGGAATATCATTCTCGACGTGACCGGCGCGCAGCGCAAAGAAGGGCAAGCAGATGGCGGGGCCAAGTCCTTGTGCAGCTACATTGAGAAACGGGGCTTCCTCGATGAAGCCGGTCACGATTGCCTTGAACGGCACCAGGGAACCCAGTTGGCGCACGGTTTCAAGGGCCGTGATTTTTGACGTCTGGGATATCTTCGATCCGTGCGCCGCGATCAACAGCGTGGTGGCGCGTGGGTCAAGACCGGCAGCGGTGGCACCCGCGACTGCTGCCTCGGCCATCAATGCGGCAAGCGCCCGATCCGTACCGAAGGGCGGAAGCTGCAAGGCACCGCAGTTCAGGTGTTGAAGCCGTTGTGGCAGAAACTGGGTGGTGAACACACCCTCTGCCATGAAGAACGGATAGACCAACGGATTGTCCAGTCCATCAAGAGACTCTTCAAGGCTTCCTGCCATGGCAAGCGTTGCGCCTCGCACGGTCCAGCCCGGCAACTGATGTGCCACGTCCGAAGCAAGAGCTTTCATCACCGCGTCCTGCGGTGCCGGATCCGAGGGCAGGCCATGCGCGACCAAAACGGCTTGGCCGCCGATTTCAGTGACTGGTGCCATCGGAAAATGTCACCTTGTTCCAGACGTTGTACTTTCCCGCGGGCTTGCGCATCGGCAGTCGTTTCACTTCCTTGAAGGTCGCAGCATCATAAACGATGAGAGCGCCGTCGTCCTCCCACACCGAGACGAGCGCATACTTGCCGTCGCGCGTGAACTCGGTGTGGGCCACGGTCTTGCCCGGCGCCGGGTTCAGGGTCTTGACGATCTCCAGCGTCTGCTTGTCGATGATATGCATTTCATCCTTGTGCGGACCGAAGAAAACATCGGCCCAGACATAGGGCGTATTCTCGTGGCTGCGCAGAAAGAAGCCGGGACCGTCCATCTTGATGGTTTTCACGAGTTTCCAGGTATCGATGTCGATGACCGAGAGCACGCCCTCCTTGAGGTGGGGCGTTGCCATGACGTGACGCCCCTGTGACGTCCAGGTGATGCCGGAGCCCAAATGCGGCATGCCCGGCAAAGGCAACTCGGCAATCTCGCGCCCGACATCGAGATTGACCACCACGCCCTTGTCACCGTCGCGATTGGTCCCGATGAGATTGCGGTAGTCGGGAGTGAAAAAGAAATCGTCGAGCGGCGCGCTGATGGCAATGCGGCGGCGCGCAAAAAGGCCTTTCTCCGCCGCGAGTGACTCCTCCATGCCCTTTTCATGGCTATGGACGAAGCCTTCATGGTAGGGACCAGCATCGGGATCGGTCGCAACCTCCCAGATTTCGGCGGCGTCCTTCAACGCCAAAACAAAACTCTTGCGGCGCGGCGCCTGATAGACGGCGGAGACGCGCGACGGCGTACCATCCTTGCCCTTGACGTCGATCACCTTCACAACGCTCAGATCGGTGGTCGAGAGGATGGTCAAGGTGCGCGGCAGATAGTTGGCTACGGCAAGCCACTGGCCGTCATGGCTCATCGCAATGTTGCGGCTGTTGAGACCGGCGCGCACGCGGCCGACCTCGGCCAGCGACCAGACATCGTATTTCTGCACCCACCCGTCCCGCGACATGATGAAGACATAGCGCCCGTCAGGGCTGAACTTTGGTCCGCCATGAACCGCGAAAGGTGTCGCAAAGCGGTCAAGCACGTCAAAACTGTCGCCGTCGAGAACCGAGATGTGATGGTCGCCGGTTTCCACCACCAGTGTGATGTTCATCGGATCGCCGGCAAATTTTGGCGCGGCCGCGGGTTGATATTCCGCCACCATGCTACGTGTTGCGGCGATGTCGGCTGCTGTCCATGAGGGCTCTTGCGCCAAAGGTTCGGAGATATAGGCCGCGAGGGCTGCAATGTCGTCCTTGGTCAGGGTTTCGCCGAAGCCCTGCATTTGCGTTGCCGGACGGCCGGTGGCGATCAGCGCCTCCAGTTTTTCACCCTTGATGCGGCCGAGACTTTCGGGGATGAGAGCAGGGCCCGTGCCGCCCAGCCGTGTCGGGGCGTGGCATGCAGCACAGTTATCCGAATAGAGTTTTGCGGCATCCGGACGGGCAAGTGCCGGAACGGCCAGCAACAGCGCCATGCTAAATAAAACGATGCGCCGGATCATGACTCTTGCCCTTGAATGTCGTGACGGCGAGGCGGGGAGTCTCGTCGGCCAGACCGATTTCGCGGTTGGACAGATAGCACGCCGGATCTTCTTCCCACGGATCACCCGTGAGCTGCAGCGCGCGGATGCGCGTATTGCCGCCGCAGACCGCCTTGAAGGCACAAGCGCCGCAACGGCCTTTCAGCGGCCGCGGGCGCTGGCGGAGTGTTGCCAACATCGCATCATCGCCCGTCCACAATGCAGAGAACGGCGTCTCCTTGACGTTGCCGATGGTGTAGTCGGACCAATAGGTGTCCGGATGGACCTTGCCGAGCGGATCGATGTTCGCAACCCCGAGACCGGCGGAATTCCCACCCCAGGCTTCCAGATGCGAGCGGACGTGCGCGGCCTTGTCGTCGCCGAAATTCCTCTCGACCCAGTTGAGAAAATAGACCGCGTCAGCGTCATTGTTACCGGTGACGATGTCGAGCGGCTGATTTTCCGCGACCGCAACCCAGGCGCGGTTGATCAGAAGGTCCATGGCGGAGCGGGTGCGGACATGGGCCGCATCTTCACCACGGTGCTTGTCTCCGCGACCGGCATAGACGAGATGCGAGAGATAGAACTTGTCGACGCCTTCATGATCGCAGAGATCGAGCATCTGCGGCAGGTGATGGGCGTTGTCGTCGGTGATGGTAAAGCGAAGGCCGACCTTGACGCCAAGCGCCTTGCAGGCGCGCACACCAGCGAGAGCCGCGGCAAAGGCGCCGTCGACACCACGGAACCAGTCATTGGTCTCGCCGATGCCGTCGAGCGAGATGCCAACATAGTCGAAGCCGAGTTCAGCGACGCGCCTTGCAACATCGCCCGTCAGCCGCGTGCCGTTCGTCGAGAGTGACAGGTGGTGAAAGTTCAAGGCACGAGCCCGCTCGGCGAGTTCAAAGAAGTCGAAGCGCGACAGCGGCTCGCCTCCAGAGAGAATCAGCGCCGGGATGCCGAAGCCTGCCAGATCGTCGAGCACACCCATCGCCTGGTCGTGCGAGAGCTCGCCCGGAAATGGTATGTCGGCGGACGTGGTGTAGCAATGGCGGCACCGCAGATTACAGCGGCGCGTGAGGTTCCATATGACAACCGGCTTCACCGTTTCACCCGTTTGCCCGAAGCCGCGGCGCAGACGGACCGGTGTGGGCTCGACGATCTGTTTCATGTAGTTGGTCAAGCGGAACATGTTCAGGCTCCAGGATCGGTAAGGCGCAGACCTGTCTTCTTCAGAATGCGCGTTGAATAAAGGATATCGTTGCTGTGGCAGAAGGGTTCAAGAAGACGTGAGATTTCGCGCCGTTTGACCTCGACTTCATCGCGCGTGGCACCGTGGATCATGGCGAAGAGATTATAGGGCCAGTCGGGCAGCGCACGCGGTCTGAGATAGCAGTGCGACACGAATTCGAGGGCACCGACCTTAGCACCCATCTCGATTGCATGCGCATCATCGACATCCCAGACGCTCATGCCATTCGCCATCATGCCGAGGGCGTAATGATTGGGCGCAACGGCAATGCGCCGGATGATACCACTGTCCAGCATTTTCCCTAGCCGGGTGATCACTTCATCTTCGGTGAGGCCAAGCCAGCTTGCCACCTCGGCATAGGGCGCCGGCGCCAACGGAAATCCGCCTTGTGTCGCGGCGATCAGTCTGCGGTCGGTGGCATCCATGTTCATGCGGCAACCCGGAATCCGATGAAGAATTCTTTCAGCTTCGGAAAGCGGAGAACCGTCAATCCGGTTTCCTGCTCGATCCGGTCAGCGACCCGTGCAATGCCGTCCGGAGTCTCGCAAGCGAGAACGAACCACATGTTGAGCCGGTGACTACGCTCATAATTATGCGCCACCTCAGCATGTGCATTGACCAAAGTCACAACGGCATCAAAACGTTCTTCCGGCACTGCCATCGCACAGAGACAAAAGGCACCGCCCATGGCCTCGGCATCGAAGAAGGGCCCGAATCGCGTAATTGCACCGATTTCGCGCAGGTGGCGGAGATGCGAAATCAGACTGTCCTCGCTCAGATTGAGAGCAGCACCGGCGGCCGCAAAGGGACGTGGCAGGAGCGGAAAACCCTCCTGCAACGCATTGATGATGGCGCGATCCGTTGAATCCAATGCATCCGGCGGCAGTGGTGTGCGTCTCATGCGGCGGCCCCTTCGCTATGAACCAAAGCGCCCATCTGTTTGAAGCAGCGGGTCGAGAACAGTGCGCGATGCCGGGCACCCGCCAGTTCCGGCTTGGCGGCCGCAATTGCCAGGACTGACTGGGCTTCGGCGCGCGAACGCGCATGGATCATGCAAAAAAGAGCGAAAGGCCAGACCCCGGGAACGGTGCGCCGCTGGTAACAGAGCGTCACGCCGGGCAGGGCGGCGAGGCTCAATCCAGCAGCTTCGATTCTTTCCTCAGGCAATTCCCACACCACCATGGCGTTGGAACTCCAACCGATGGCGCGATGGCGGACAATGACACCAATTCGCGTGATGATGCCCGCAGCCAGCAGGACGGCCAAGCGCGCGAGTACCTCTTCCTCGGTGCGCGCCAATTTCATCGCAAGCGCCGCGAAGGGCCTCTTGCCCAGCGGAAGACCTTCGACCATGGCCTGCAGCAATGGCCTGTCGCCGTCGCGGACGACCGAGGGATCCGGTGCATCGCCGGCGCGCAACATCTGGCGCGGACCTGACAGCCGGAATCCCAGGTCGATATTGAAGGGCCGCAACAGTGGCAGATCAAGGACGTCGAGGCCGGTTCTGGAGCTGATGCGTTTCAAGCTGTCTGCCAGCGCCTGCTGTGTCGGAGCCGTGGCGACGAACCAGAAGTTCCAATCGTCTTCGCGCAGGTAGGCATGGTTGACGCCCGGCTCGGCCCCGACGATGGCGGCGACGTCTTCAATGCGCGCCTCTGGTATTGCCAACGCAGCAAGCGTCGAGGCGCCCGCCGTATTCGGACGAATGGTAGCGCCCACCCGGGATATCATCCCAGCCGACTGCATGGCGTCCAGGCGTCTGATGACATCATGCTCCGGGATCTCGAGCGTTTCGCCGATCACTGCGAAGGGCCTGGCCACCAGAGGCAAATCGCGCTGGAATTCATCGAGCAGGCGCTGGTTGATTGCGTCAAACACGTGTCACAACCCGGTCTGGTGAGCGCGTGCGGTGAAGAAGATTCCTGACGGGCTCTGAGCCTCGATCTCGCCAATCTGCGCGAACGAGCGGGTATCGTAGATCAACACCTTGTTGGCGTCTCGCACAGAGATCCACACTTCCGCTCCGCGCGGTGCAAATTCCATGTGCAGCACTGCGGGACCGGGCGTCAGGGTGTGCACCACCTGATGGGTGCGGCTGTCGACCACCTGCACTGTATCATTCAACGGCGTGGCGAAATTCACCCAGACATAAGGGCTGGCCGGTTGGGCGATGATGAAGACCGGTTGACCATGTGTGGGCGTGCGGCCGGTCTGTTCCAATGTGCTGCGATCGACCCACAGCAGCTCATGCTGGCCGACCGCAGGAAGCACGAATTGCCCGTCGGTGAAGGCCCAACCCTGCAGGTGTGGCATCTTGTAGACGGGAAGATCGTCTTCGGTCTTGCCGTAGTCCTTCAGGAATCTTACAGGCTTTGGATCATCCGACCACAGATCGATGGCCGTCACGCCCTTCTCGCCGAAGAGGCCAACGAGATAAATGCGGCCGTCATCAGTCAGGACGCCATCAAATGGATTCTTTCCGACGTCCGCGAGTTTGGTCAGCTTCATGTCCGGCGTGGAAAAATCCGCGATCCACGTCTCGCCGGTGTCCCAGAGACTCCAGATGAAGCGGCGGCCCGGCACATCGGCCAGGCCGATGGTCTTTGCGCCTGCCGGAATGTCCGCCACCATGTCGAGCGTATCGGCATCGAACACCCGAACGCCACCGGGCTCGTAGTTAGAGACTGCGATGAGCTTGCCATCGTCGGATATGGCACCGCCAATGGAGTTTCCGGCTTGCACGACGCGCTTGGCAATCGATCGCGTCAGCATATCGACTTTGGTCAGGCCGCCATCGCGGCCGAAGACGAAGGCATAGCGCTCGTCGGGAGAGTAGGTGAGGCTGGCATGCGAAAGATCGCCCAATCCCTCAATGCGGCCGATGCTGGCGCGCTGGGAGCGGTCGATCACGAGAAGCGAAGCGTTGGCGCGTTCGACGACAAGGCCAAGGTCACCGGTGGCACAGCACGGCTCATCCGCGAGCGCCGGCGTCAGGCGGCCAACGGCCAGCAGCATCGTGGAGGCCAATAGTGAGCGGCGGCTAATCATTGGTTTGTGCCTTTCTTCAAATAATTGGCCATCCACATTGCTTCATCAGCAGTGAGGAGCGGGCGCCAGGGCGGCATTGCAGTGCCGGGGACGCCGTCCAGGATGATGCCAGCCAGCGTTTCCGGATCCGCTGCCGCCAATGCCTCTGGCGTCAGGGGCCTTCCGAGACCACCCTTCATGGTAAGGCCATGGCATGATCCACAGTCCTGCTTCAACATGTGTTCCAGTCGCTTGGCATCCTGAGCCCCAGCATCTCCGGCCGCAAGGCACAGAATCAGCATCAGACTCGCCAAGCGGCTAGGCATGAATGTGCATCCGTAGCGGTTCGACGATGAGAGCCGTCGAAAGGTCTGCCTCCCGGCCGCGATAGAGCGACACAACGTGACCAATGACGAAAAGGACTGGCGCTGGAAGATCAGCCAGAGCCACGTCGGCCGCAATGCAATCGAGCGTCGATACGAGACGGGTTTCACGCGGTGTCGTGGCGCTTGCGACGGCCATGACAGGAAGCGTCTCCGGCAAGCCGTGTCTCATTAATTCGGTTGATATTTCGGCGATGTTGGCGGCACCCATATAAACGACGAGCGTCGTCTGTTCCGATGCGAGGCTGACCCAGTCGAGATCGAGTGACGCATCGCGGGCGCGGTGGCCGGTGACATAACGAACGCCGGTGGCAAGTCCGCGGTGTGTCAGCGGCACACCTGTCGAGGCGGCAACACCCTGAGCCGCAGTGATGCCAGGGATGTAACACACTTCGATGCCGGCATCGCGCAATTCCGCTGCCTCTTCGCTGCCACGCCCGAAGATGAGAGGATCGCCGCCCTTGAGACGCGCAACGGTGAGGCCCTGACCGGCGAGATCGACCAGAAGCTCGTTGATGACCTCCTGTGGCACGGTGTGGAAGCCGGGCATCTTCCCAACATCGATCCGGCGCGTGCCTGGCGGAACCAGCGCCATGATCTCTGGCGAGACGAGGCGGTCAAAGACAACGACATCGGCAGATTGAATGATACGGAGGGCCTTCACCGTCAAAAGGTCGGGGTCACCCGGGCCTGCGCCGATGAGAATGACCTTGCCGTTTGCTCTGTCCTTCATGTGAGGCCTGCCTGTCAAAAAGAAGACAAAAGAAGAGCGGGGAGTGTGACACTCCCCGCTTATGTCGTGTCAGTAGACGTCGCCGCGCGTGTTGAAGACGTTGAACTTGCCGGTCGGGGTCACGAGGCGCTTGTCCTTGATGACCTTCTTGAGCTTCAGCGTCTTGTCGTCAACCACGACGATGGCCGATTCCTTGTCCTTGGCGTTCCAGACGGAGAACCAGACTTCGGTGCCTTCCTTGTTAAACTCGGGCTGCACCACACGCGGCTGGCCTTCGGGAATACCTGCCCATTCGCCGATCGGCAGGATAGTGGATTCCGGATCAACGCCAGCCTTCATCTTGTCGATGGTGAAGACAGCAACGGCCGACGAGATCGACGCTTCCGGATTGAGCGGGGCATCCACGTAGAGGTGGTTCGACTTCGGATGAGTCTTGATAAACAGCGAGCCGCCGCCCATGGCCGGGAAGCTGTCGACGATCTTCCAGGCCTGGTCCTTATGGCCTTCCGGGTCGGTGCCGATCAGTGCGACCGACTCATCACCCAGATGGGATGTCGCCCAGACGGGGCCGAAATCCGGATGAACGAAGTTGGCGCCGCGTCCCGGATGCGGTGTCTGGCCGCCGGTTTCCGTGATGGCCAGCAGTTTGCTTTCCTTGGTGTCGATCACAACCAGCTTGCCACGCGCATTCGCCGCGGTGATGAAGTAGCGGTGAGTCGAGTCAAGGCCGCCGTCATGCAGGAAGCGTTCGGCTTCGATCTCGGTGGTCTTGAGATTCTTGAGATCGGTGTAGTCGACCAGCAGGATCTTGCCGGTTTCCTTCACGTTGACGATAAACTCCGGCTTGTAGTGCGAGGCAAGGATCGCTGCGACGCGGGGCTCGGGGTGGTAGACCTGCTCATCGTAAATGTTGCCACGGGTGGAAACGATCTTTTTCGGCTCCAGCGTATCACCATCCATGATGACGTATTGCGGCGGCCAGTAAGCTCCGGCGATCGCGTATTTGTCTTCCCATCCCTCGAATTTCGAGGTTTCGATGGAGCGGGCTTCAGCACCGATCTTGATTTCGGCGACGGGTCCCGGAACCTTCATCCACAGATCGATCATGACGATCTTGGCATCGCGGCCGATGACAAAGAGATAACGTCCCGATGCGGAAATGCGGCTGATGTGAACGGCATAACCGGTATCGATGACCGCCTGGATCTCGTAGGTGGTGCCGTCGATGAGCGCAACCTGGCCTGCATCGCGCAGCGTGGTCGAGAACAAGTTGTCGATGTCGATGTCATTCATCTTCTTGGTTGGCCGGTCAGCCGGCTTCACAAGGAGTTTCCAACTCGCCATCATCTCGGGCATGCCGAATTCCGGCGGGTTCGGCGGCTCCAGCAGCAGATAGCGAGCCATCATATCCACGTCGGCTTCCGACAGATCACCGGAGGTTCCCCAGTTCGGCATGCCTGCCGGAGAGCCGTAGGTAATGAAATTCTTGAGATAGTCGTAGCCGTTCTCGCGTGTCTTGTCGGGCGTCAGCGGCTTGCCGGTTGCGCCCTTGCGCAGCACGCCATGGCAGCCGGCGCAACGCTCGAAGTAGATTGTCGTCGCCTTCTGGAACTCCTCCTGCGTCATCACCGGATCGTCGGCCTTGCGTCCCGGAATCTCGACCTTGATTTGGCCCAGCGTGGTCAGGGATGGCTCGTAGGCCGCCGCCGGACCGTCTGCGTGTTCCTTGGGCTTGTCTTTACCCAGCGCAGGCCCTGCGACGAGCGTGAGCGCCAGCGCTGCGCTCGTGAGCAGCAATCTTGCGTATTTTCTAGGTGGTACTGTCATTGCCGTGGTCTCCAGTATGCGGGTGTAGCGCTGGCCAACATGCACTTCGCAGCGTATCGTCTCCTTGACCTTGGTCAAGGCGCCGGAACCCGCTGCAGAGCAGGTTCCGGAGCCGAATTAACGGATTTTCCGATGCGGTTTGCAACCATTCTTTCGGTGTTTCTTTGTCTAGCTGCATCCGTTGCGCGCGCAGGTGGTATCGAAGAGCCTGGAGTCATCGCGCCGGCTGCGCCGGACAACGCGATTGCCGCTGAACTCTTTGGAACGACCGCATCAGTGACCCTGCAACGGGTGGAGGCAGGCGCCCCAGGCTGGACGGCCAGCGCCGGCGGCAAGGTGATTGGCCACATTGGATCGACCTGGGAGATTGCCGGCTCGACCGGTTATTCCGGCCGGCCTCTCGATGTACTGGTAGCCGTCGGCATGGACGCCAAGATCGCTGGTGCCAGGCTCATGCGCCACAATGAGCCGGTGCTGACGCTCGGAATATCGGACGCCGACATCACGGCCTACGTGAACAAATTTGCCGGCGTCGATCTCGCGGCGCCACGCCCGGATGTGTTGAAACCGCAGGCTGACCTGCCAGACGTGATTTCACGCGCAACGGTGTCGACCGGTGTCATTCGCGACGGCATCCTGCGTACCGCGCGTACTCTGGCCATTGCGCGCGGGCTGATTGCCGAGGGCGGTGGTATCGACCGTGTGAGCTTCAAGCAACTCGACTGGGAAGGATTGCTCGCCGCGGGAGGCCTCACGCATGTGCGGTTCAGCATGGATGATGCGGCCAAGGCGCTGGCGGGCGCTCAGGTTCCGGTGCCGGCAGGGGGAGGCGCATTCCTTGATCTCTACGCCGGCATTGCCGATCCGCCCACGATCGGCCGAAACCTGCTGGGCCAGAAGGACTATGGCCAGGCCATCGCCGCTCTTGGTCCCGGCGAAACCGCCCTGGTGGTCATTTCGTCAGGATTGCATTCTCATCGCGGTACGGACTGGAAGCAGACAGGTGAGTTCGAGCGGCTCTCAATCTTGCAGGGCACAACACGGTTCGTACCCAAGGTGGGAGACTATGTCTTCATCAAGGAACTGGAGATTGCCGGCGCACCGCCTGCAAAGGAGATCAGCCTGTTCCGGCTGCCGAAGGACATTGATGCAACCGAACCGTTGCGCGTCGAGGTGACGGCCACGCGGCCAGCGGAAGACGGCCAGAACGTCAACGCCGTCATTGCTCTGGACTACGTGTTGCCGGCCGCCTTCAAGCTTGCACCTCCGCCTGATCCCGAACCGCTGTGGCGCAGCATCTGGGCGGCCAAGCATGTGGAAAGCGGCATTGTCGTCGCCATGTTGACCGTGCTGACGCTGATTCTCTTCGCGCAGGACTGGATCACCCGGCGGCCCAGGCTATGGCGCGCGCTTCGGATCGGCTTTCTGTCGTTTACGCTATTTGTATTGGGTTGGGGGCTCAACGGCCAGTTGTCAGTGGTGCAAGTGGTCGCTTTTGTCCATTCACTCCTGATGCAATTCCGCTGGGAAACGTTCCTCATCGAGCCAGTCATCTTTTTGCTCTGGGGATTCGTTGCACTCGGACTTCTTTTCTGGGGCCGCGGCGTCTATTGCGGCTGGCTTTGTCCCTTTGGTGCGCTGCAGGAACTTGCCAACATGCTGGCGCAACGCTTCGGCATCAAGCAGATTGCCGTGCCGCAAGCCCTCCACGAGCGGCTGTGGGTGATCAAGTACACACTGTTTGTTGGCATTCTGGCACTGTCGTTCTATTCGATGCATGACGCTTTGGTCCTGGCCGAAGCTGAGCCGTTCAAGACCGCGATCTCGCTGCGGATGATCAGGCCGTGGCCCTTCGTTCTGTTTGTCGTCGCGATTCTCTTCGCCTCGCTGTTCATCGAGCGGTTCTATTGCCGCTATCTTTGCCCGCTCGGTGCAGGACTGGCCATTCCGGCCAAGCTGAAGATCTTCGACTGGTTGAAGCGCCGTCCCCAATGCGGCCGTGAATGCAGGTTGTGCGAGACCAAGTGCACCGTCGGCGCCATCGACCCGCTCGGCCGGATCAACCCCAACGAATGTGTGCTGTGCCTGCGCTGCCAGGTCATCATGGGTGATTCCGCGATGTGCCCGGTGCTGAAGCGGCGGGCGCGCGCACCGGAAGGAGCCACACCGTGATTGCCGCTGTTTATCGGCTGCTCGGTGACGGTTACCGCGTTTTCTTCTTCGCTGCGGGCGTGCAGGCCGTCTTTGCGTTGGGGTTCTGGATTTTGTGGCTGGGCGTGCACTGGGCGGGTGGCATGTTCAGTGTATTGCCCTTCAGCATGGCGCCGCATATCTGGCATGCCCATGAACTGGTATTTGGCTACGGCGAAGCGGCTCTCGGCGGCTTCTTGCTCACGGCTGTTCCCAATTGGACCGGAGCCAAGGGCGCACGGCACATTTTCATCGCGACTGCCGCGGGCATCTGGCTTGCTGGCCGGCTGGCGATCTGGTTTTCGGCGTCGCTGCCGGCCTCCGCCGTCATGATCATCGATCTTGCATTTCTGCCCGTGCTGGCGCTCAAGATCGCCAGCCTGCTAGTGAAGCGTCCGAAACCGCAGAATGTGATGTTCCTGGCATTTCTGACGATCATCTGGGTGGCCAATCTCATGGTGCATCTGGAATGGATGGAAATCACCAGTGACACGGCACTGACCGGCTTGCGCGGCGGACTGTATGGATTATGTACGATGATTGCGGTTCTGGGCGGCCGCGTGACGCCGGCATTCACGCGCAATGCCATGCAGCGTGAAGGTTTGACGGATCGTTTGCCGCGATCTTTCCAGGTGTTCGAGATTTCCGGCGTGGTCGCGGCCATCGCTGTTCCGCTTCTGGTGATGGCTGATGTTTCTGTGACGGCAACGGCGGCGGCCATGCTCGTTTCCGGCGTGCTGCAGGTGGCACGTGTGGCGGGATGGCGTCCCGGCTTCGCGGCACGCCAGCCGATCCTGTGGTCGCTGCACTTGAGTTTCGCACTCGTTGGCGTCGGGCTGATACTAACAGGTCTTGCGCTCATAGGGATCGGCAGCGAAGTGGCGGCGCTGCATGTGACCGCCATTGGCGGCGTTGCGGGGATGACACTGGCCGTGATGAGCCGTGCCAGCCTGGGCCACAGCGGGAGGCCGCTCGTTGCGCCGTTCCCGCTGGCACTTGCCTATGGGCTGGTGCCGATTGCCGCGCTGTTCCGCTGGATGGCCTCGGGACTGGGAGTGAGCTGGTATTTCCCAGGCGTGTTTCTTGCCGGTGCCGCTTGGATTCTTGCTTTCATCCTGTATCTGGTCAGCCTGTGGCCTGCCTTCTGGTCCGCGCGCCTGCAGGGCAAGGAGTGAGCCGATGATTACGCGGAGACGGTTTCTGACAATTGGCGCGACGATGCTCTCAGCGCCGGCGCTCGCCTCCGAATCACAGGAGTGGACGGGGCGGGCGCTCGGGTCCGCCGCCAGGATCGTGTTATCCGGCGTTACGGCTGCCGCCGCGGTTCGCATCTTCGCCAAAGTGGAATCCTTGGTCAGGCAGGTCGAAGCGCAGTTCTCCTTGTATCAAGACTCCGAACTGGTGAGGCTCAACCGCAATGGCTGGCTCTCTCATCCGGACGCGAGCATGAGAGACATCTGCGATCTCGTCGACCGCATGCATGAGGCGACGTCCGGCCTGTTTGATCCGACCATCCAGCCGCTGTGGCTGGCCATCGCCAAGGGCGAGGATTTAGCGAAAGCAGAAGCGCTGATCGGTTGGTCCCGTGTCCGCCACAGCCTTGCAGAAATCCGGCTGGACTATCGCATGCAGCTGACGTTCAACGGCATTGCGCAGGGCTATGCGGCTGACCGCGTGGCGGCACTCATGCGGGAAGAGGGCTTCAACAATGTCCTGGTCGACATGGGAGAGATCTCAGGCCTAGGAGAGCGGCCAGCAGGGGGCAGCTGGCAGGCCGAAATCGTGCTTCCGGATGGCACGAGAGTCGCGAGTGCTTCACTCTCGAATCGTGCGCTTGCGACATCGTCGCCATCGGGAACATTGATCGGCCACGGCAGTCCGCACATCATCAATCCCCTCGGCGGTGCGCCGCGTTGGCAACTTGTCTCCATCTCTGCACCCGAAGCCGCGGTTGCCGATGCACTGTCGACGGCCTTCTGCCTGATGGATCGCCCGGCAATGGATCGTGCGTTGCAGTCTTTCCCGCATGCACGCATCGAAGCTCTCGTCTGAGACTCACATTCCCGATGATTGACTTTCGTTAAGGCAGCGCCTCCCACCCGCGGCCACAAGGGCGGCCGTCGCAAATCTTTGGGAAGGAGAAAGCGCAATGCGCGAAGTCATGACCAAGAGCATGGCCCGCAATATCTTCTATGGCGGGTCACTGTTCTTCATTGTCATATTTCTGGGGCTGGCCATCAACAGCCACTTGTACATCGTCTCCACCTCCACCGATGCCGCAACGCTGACCCCAAGTGTCGAGGCGGGCAAACGGATATGGGAGCGCAAGGCCTGCGTTGATTGCCATACGATTCTCGGTGAAGGCGCCTATTTCGCACCTGAACTGGGCAACGTGATGAAGCGTTGGGCCGTGCAGGACGATCCGGTTGCAGCAACCGACATGCTCAAGAGCTGGATGCAGTCGATGCCAACGGGGACACCGGGGCGCCGGCAAATGCCAAGGTTCGATCTGACGGATGAAGAATACCGCAACCTCGCGGACTTCCTGCTGTGGTCCAACAAGATCCGCACGCAGAACTGGCCGCCGAATGACGCGGGCTGAGGGAGAAAGAAAATGAAGTACCAATCGCAAAAGATTGCGCTGGCCTATTTCGCCGTCGCAATGGCCTTGTTTGCCGTCCAGGTAACCATCGGCCTGATCATGGGCTGGGTTTATGTCGATGGCAATTTCCTGTCGACCATCCTGCCATTCAATATCGCGCGCATGCTGCACACCAACAGCCTCATCGTCTGGCTGCTGCTGGGCTTCTTCGGTGCGGCGTATTTCCTCATACCGGAAGAAGCCGAGCGCGAAATCCATTCGCCAGCCCTTGCTTACGTGCAACTGGCGATCCTGATCCTCGGCACTCTCGGCGTGGTGGTAACCTATCTCTTCAACCTCTTCGAGGGCAATTTCCTGCTTGGAAAGGAAGGCCGTGAGTTCCTTGAGCAACCGATGTGGGTCAAGGCCGGCATCGTCGTCGCGGCGTTGATCTTCCTGTTCAACGTCACCATGACCGTGTTGAAAGGCAAGAAGACGGCCATCACCAATATCCTGCTGATCGGCCTCTGGGGTCTGGCGCTGCTGTTCCTGTTTGCTTTCTACAATCCATCCAACCTCGCGCTCGACAAGCAATATTGGTGGTTCGTCGTGCATCTCTGGGTCGAAGGCGTGTGGGAGCTGATCATGGCGGCCATCCTCGCCTATCTGATGCTGAAGCTCACGGGCGTTGACCGCGAAGTGGTGGAGAAGTGGCTCTATGTCATCGTCGCCACGGCACTGTTCTCTGGCATACTCGGCACAGGCCACCATTACTACTGGATTGGCACGCCCGGCTATTGGCAGTGGATCGGCTCAATCTTCTCGTCGTTCGAGATCGTTCCGTTCTTCGCCATGATGTCTTTCGCCTTCGTCATGGTGTGGAAGGGCCGGCGCGACCATCCGAACAAGGCGGCATTGCTTTGGAGCCTCGGCTGCGCGACGTTGGCCTTCTTCGGAGCGGGCGTATGGGGCTTCATGCACACGCTGCATGGTGTCAACTTCTATACGCACGGCACGCAGATCACTGCGGCGCACGGCCATCTCGCCTTTTATGGCGCTTATGTCTGCATCAACCTGGCGATCATCACCTATGCACTGCCGATGCTGCGCGGACGCGATCCCTACAACCAGGTTCTCAACATGGCCTCGTTCTGGCTGATGTCTGGCGGCATGGTGTTCATGACCTTCACGCTCACCTTCGCGGGAACCGTGCAGACCCATCTGCAGCGGGTGATGGGCATGAACTACATGGACGTTCAGGATCAGCTGTGGATCTTCTACGCCATGCGTTTCGGTTCAGGCGTGGCAGTCGTGCTGGGTGCGGTCCTCTTCATCTATGCGGTCATGGTCCCGCGGCGTGAAGTCATCGAACCTGGTCCACTTGCGGCGCCCGCGGCGGCGGAGTGATGGACATGTATGGAACATCCGACATGAAGGGGGCGGCCACCGCCCCCTTCTACCTGGCCCAGGGCGATGAGTGCGAAGTCTTCGCGGCGGCCTTCACGAATTGCCTGCCGGTCCTGCTGAAGGGGCCGACGGGCTGCGGCAAGACCCGCTTTGTCGCCCATATGGCGGCAAGGCTCGGCCGGCCTCTCTATACGGTAGCCTGTCATGACGACCTTTCGGCAGCCGACCTGATCGGGCGCTATCTGTTGAAGGGCGGAGAGACTGTCTGGGTCGACGGGCCGCTGACGCGCGCGGTGCGCGACGGCGCCATCTGCTATCTCGACGAGGTGGTGGAGGCGCGAAAAGATGTCACCGTGGTGCTTCATCCGTTGACGGACGATCGCCGCATTCTGCCGATCGACCGCACGGGCGAGGAACTGGAGGCTGGCGCCGGCTTCATGTTGGTCGCCTCCTACAACCCTGGCTATCAGAATATCCTCAAGACGCTGAAGCCCTCGACGCGGCAACGCTTCGTATCGCTTGAGTTCACCTTTCCGCGTTCCGAGCATGAAATTCCGGTGGTGGCGCGCGAAAGCGGCCTCTCCGAAGATCGCGTCAAACCGTTGGTGCGGCTTGCAAACAAGTTGCGGGCGCTGAAAGGGCAAGATCTTGAGGAGGGCGTTTCGACCCGTCTCGTCGTCTATGCCGCCACGCTCATCCATCAGGGCATGCCCGTCGAACGCGCCGTCCTCGCGGCGATGATCGAACCTTTGACGGACGATGGCGACGTCAAACGGGGCCTGCTCGATCTTGTCACCGCGGTGTTCGGTTAAGGCCGGTTGCAATGGCGCTCGACATCGAATTCTGGGAACCCGAGGAGTCGGTCGGCAAGATCTGGAACGTTCTCGCTGGCCGGCTTGATGCGCCGAAGGCGTTTGATGACCAGGCTGTTGCGCTGTCGGAGGTCGGGGGGCGCCTGTCCGTCCTGTTTCGCGGTCTTGGCGGCAGTCCCGCTGTCGAGATAAAGGCAGTTGGCGTCGAAACCTCGACGCACCGCCTGAGTTTTCTGCGCCGCCTTGGGACTCCTGTCGAACGGGTGCCGCGTGCCAGCTTCGACGGCGAGACGCTGCGCCTGCCGGAGCGTCTCGCGGAATATCCGGCGAGGGAGGCGAATGCCGCGCTCTATGTCTGGCTGTCGGCCTGTGCGGCCCATGCCGGCGCGGTGACTGACGACGATGATCCCTTGCGGGCCGATCTGGCGGCGATCGCAGCTGCGCAAGCCATGGTGGCCACAACGCTAGCGGATGCCCCGGGTTTTGCATCCCTTTATTCCGATCTCGGCGCGGCGCACTTGTCGCTGCGTCCGGTCCTGCAACTGCCTCCGGCAGAGGCCGCGGTCGAGGCGCTGATCCGGCACCATCTCGGCGATCCCGCGCCGCTTCCGGACCGCATGCCAATGGTGGCGCCGCGCGGTTACCGTCCGTTTCGGCCTGTGCCGCTGTGGCCCGATCTCAGGCGCGTCAGCGTTTCGGAACCGACGGCCGTCGAGACCCGTGCAACGGAAGGAACGCCGGAAGAGGGCGAGGGGTCCAAGTCGCACCGGGCCCGCCGCCGCAAGGCTGATCAGGCGGAGCGCAAGGACAGTTTCATCCTCCACAAGTTCGAGGCACTGCTGTCATGGGCCGAATTCATGAACCTCAACCGGCGCGTGGAGGATGATGATCAGGACGACGCAAAGAAGGCGGCCGACGACCAGGACGAGATTGGCCTGGGCCAGATTTCCAAGGCGCCCGCGACACGGCTCAAGTTGCATCTCGACCTGGCACCGGAGGATGTCGACCGCGAGGCGCTATCGGGCATTTCAACCTATCCCGAATGGGATGTGCGAACCAATGCCTATCTGCCCGCGCATGTGCGGGTGCTGACCTCCGACGCCGCGGCCGTCAGCGACGTGCTACCCTTGGCGCTTGATCCGCGCGCCATGACGCGCATCCGCGCGGTGAAGCGGCAATTCGAAGCCTTGCGCCCGGCACGGATATCAACCTCGGGCCATCGCGATGGCGATGAACTCGATACCGACCGGGCGGTGCGGGCCCAGGTGGACTTCATTGCAACCGGGGAGGCTGACGAGCGCATCTGGCGGCAGACAAGGCCGCAGAAGCGCGACCTCGCGGTGTCCATCCTGCTCGATGTGTCCCGTTCAACCGAGTCGGCTGTGCCAGGCCATGGTCACGGCGGCCGCGCCGTCATTGATATCGAGCGCGAGGCGCTGACGGCGCTGGCCTGGGGACTTGATGCCTGCGGCGATGATTTTGCCATCCATGCTTTCTCATCGCTGAAGCGTGACCGCGTCTACGTGCAATGTGCCAAGCGTTTTGCCGAACCGATGAACGCTACGGTCGAAGCCCGAATCGCAGCGTTGAAGCCAGGCTTCTATACGCGGCTGGGGGCGGCCATCCGTCATGCCTCGGCCGACCTGTCGGGACAGGCGCGCAAGCGCCGTCTGCTTCTGGTGATCACCGACGGCAAGCCCAATGATCTTGATCATTATGAGGGCCGGCACGGCATCGAGGACAGCCGCATGGCGGTGCGCGAGGCGCGGCGCGCCGGTCACGCGGTCTTTGGAATAACGGTGGATCGCGACGGAAAATCTTGGTTTCCCCGCATGTTCGGGCAGGGCGGATTTGCGCTGATTCCGCATCCGGACAAACTGACACAAGCCCTGCCGGAGATTTACCGGCAGTTGGTGGGCGCCTGAGGCGTTAGCCCTTGGTCCAGCTCAAAGCCGGGTCTTCGTCCGAGAGTTCGCGGAGCGCTGCGATGTCAGCGATGGTCGCATTGTTTTGGCGGATGGTGACGCCATGATCGCGCAACTTGGCAAAGGCACGCGACAGACTCTCCGGCTTCATGCCGAGCCGTCCGGCGATGAGAGCCTTGTCGTAAGGCAAGGTTACGACACAAGAACCTTGCACTTCAGTCGACAGTTCGAGCAGGAATTCAGCAACACGTTGTGCGCCGGTGCGGGCTTTGAGTTGTTCAACCTGTGCCACCAGACTGTGCAGATGCAAGAAAGTGGCCGAGAGGATCGAGATGGCAATCTCTGGCGATTGCCGGATGAGATTGAGAATCGTGTCGGCCTCGATACGGATCAGGCTGCAATCGGTCACGGCCTCCGCGGCAACCGGATAGACATCGTGCCGGAATGCGACCGCTTCGCCGAAGCTGCTGCCCTTGGTGAAAACAGCGACCACGGCCTCGGCGCCATTTGGCGAGATCCGGTAGAGTTTCACCCAGCCTTCCGCCATGATGTAAATGCCGCTGGCTCTCTCGCCTTGCAGGAAGATGGTTGCGCCACGATCGAATTCTCGCACGTGGGCTGTCGCCATCACAGCTTCAACGACGGCGGGTGGCGCGCCCTTGAGGAGCAGCGACGATCGGGCAATCTGCTGGTGTTCGGGGCTCATTCAGCCAGTACCTCATTTTGTGCCTCCATTGCCATGCAGGGCCACCTCTGTCACCTGCCTTGTTTCGGGGCAGCGGAAACGCATCGTCTTGCCTTCCGCGCAGGCGTGTTCCATTGCGCGTGAGACTTGTGTGGCCGGTAGTATTGGGCCACTCTCGGCCATCAATGCCCACGACGTTGGGCGCAGCGGGGTGGCAATGGATCAGATCGGCTTTGTTGGCTTGGGACGCATGGGCCGTCCGATGGCTTCGAATCTATGCCGCAAGGGCTTTCGGGTCGTGGCTCATGACATCAATTCCGCCGCTGTCGCCGAACTCGAGGTGTTGCAGGCGCGCGGGGCCGCATCGGTTGCGGAGGCGACGGACGGCTCCGACATCATCGTGACCATGCTGCCGACGCCACGCGTGGTGCGTGACGTCGTGTCGGGAGCCAACGGAGTCTTCGCCAACGCGAAACCCGGTGCGCTGATCCTTGAAATGAGCACGGTCGATCCCGAGACAACCGATCAGCTTGCGGCGCTGGCCCTCGCGCGGGGTCTGGGCTTCGTCGATGCGCCGGTCGGCAGGCTGGCCGCGCATGCGGAACGAGGCGAGTCTTTGTTCATGGTCGGCGGGTCGGAGGCTGATTTCGTACGCGTCAAGCCGCTGCTCGATGCGATGGGAACCACGGTCTTTCATTGCGGAGGTGTTGGAACGGGCACGCGCACCAAGCTCGTGAACAATTATCTCGCCATTACGCTCTGCCAGCTCAATGCCGAAGCGCTGGCTTTGTCCGAGCGCTTTGGCCTGTCATTGGAGCGCACGATCGACGTGTTGTCCGGCACCACGGCGATTAATGGCCAGCTCAAGATGAACTGGCCCGCGAAAGTTCTGAAGGGTGACATTGAACCCGGCTTCACCATCGATCTCGCCCACAAGGATCTGACGCTGATCACCGAAGCCGCCAATGCGGCGCGCGTGCCAATGCCGATTGCCGCCGCGGCGCGCGAAGCCTTCAGCACGGCGCGGGCGCGTGGCATGGGGGACAAGGATTTTTCCGCCATGCTCGACAATCTTTGCGAGATCGCCGGCATTACCAAGCCGCGGCTCAAATCCTGACACCACGACCATAGGAGTGAACCAACATGTCGACCGTGAAGCGCCCCGAAAATCCTGAAGCCGATCCACGGGTAAAAGCAGTATTCGACGATATCCGGGTTACGCGGAAGTCCGACTTCATCAATGATTTCTGGAATTTTCTGGCGTTTGATCCGGCGCTGCTGGAAGAGACATGGTTCGGCGTCAAGGCCGTGATGGCGCAGCCCTCGGCGCTCGACCCTCTGACCAAGGAGCTGATCTATATTGCGGTGTCGATCACCAATTCGTGCCGCTACTGCGTGCACTCGCATACGGCGGCGGCCAGGAGCAAGGGCATGACGGATGCAATGTATGCCGATCTTCTCAGGGTCGTGGCGACTGCAGGACGTACGAACCAGCTGTTGAACGGCCTGCAGGTGCCTGTCGATCCGGTATTCGAAATGGAGTGACGCAGGGGGCGGTTGACGGACCGAAGATGCTGCGGCAAGGTTTTCGTTGGGAGCAGGGGTATATGGTGATCGCTGGTATTCGGGGCGGCTGGAGTCAGGAACGAATTGTTCTTGCTCTCGCCGTCCTGTTGTTCATTGCGGCAGGCGTTGCACTTCCTGGATTTCTCGATACCAACAACCTGATCTCGATTGTCCGCAGCGTATCCGTCCTGGGTCTTCTTGCGGTGGGAATGGCCATCGTCATCATCGGCAGGGGGATCGACCTCGCCTCGGTCGCGATCATGGCGATGTCGGCGGCGTGGTACCTGCAAATGCTGAATGATGGGTGGTCCGGTGCTGCCGCACTCGGGTTGACTGTCGCCGGCGTGCTGATCATCGGGCTCGTCAATGGCTTCCTGGTCGCATATGCCGATGTGCCGCCGATCTTTGCCACCCTCGCCAGCGGATCCTTCGTGTTCGGTTTCGTCCGATCGCAGCTGATTACACAAGATGCCGTGCCGGTGCCGCGCGGAAACTGGCTCGAGACGCTGGGGCGGATGCGTGTTCTGGAAATTCCGGCGGAGGTCTTCATTTTCGCTGGTGCTGCCTTTGTGGCCTATCTGTTCCTGCGCTACACAAAGTGGGGCCGCTACGTCTATTACATGGGCGACAATGTGCTGGCGGCGCGCAACATCGGCATCCCAGTGCGGCCGATGACCTTGTTGCGCTATGTCATCTCGGCGCTGATTTCCTTGACCGCCGGGCTGCTCACCGCCTCCAGCTTGCTCAGCATCAACACGCGCGTCGTCAATTCGACTCTGCTCTACGACGTCATTCTGGTCGTCGTCATCGGCGGGATCGGGTTGTCGGGCGGCAAGGGTGGCATGCGCAACGTGATCGTTGGCGCGGTGCTGATCGGCATCATGCTCAATGCCATGACCATCATCGACATTTCGAACATCTACCAGAACCTCATTAAAGCGACGATCCTGCTCATCGCCATCATCGTCGACAGCCTGCTCAACCCCCGCGATGAACAAACCGCCCAGCAAGGCGACATCTGACAATCCTCAGCCACAAGAACAGGGAGATGAATATGAAACTGAAGCCGCTTTTCACCGCCGTTGCCGCCGCAGCGATGCTGGCCTTCGCCATGCCCGCGATGGCCGAGGACGATCCTGGTCCTGCCGCCTATGCAGCTGCCCTCAACGGCAAACGCGTGGCGCTGGTGCCGATGGCAATGGGATTCGACCTGGCGCAGGGCTGGGCCAGCTATCTCAAGCGCGAGGTTGAAGGCTGGGGCGGCGTGTTCGAAACCCGCGACCCGAACTGGTCGATCGAGGCGGGAGCCCAGGCGATCACCGATCTGATCAATGCCGAGCCGCATCCCGATGTGCTCGTCGTGCATGCGCCCGATCTCAACTCCTATGTGAAGCTGTTCAAGAAGGCGCAGGAAAAGGGGATCTATGTCATCCTCATCGACAACCCCGCGAACTTTGCCGCCGATGCCTTCATCGGCTCGGACTGGAACCGTCTTGGCCAGCTTGAAGCGGAAGCGGCCGTCAAGGCCTGCGGGCCCAACTCATCCAAGCAACTCGGCCTCGTGCAGGGCGACCAGGTGAATGCGTCGAGCCTCTATCAATACGCCGGCATCATGAAGGTTCTTGAGAAGTATCCGGACTTCAAGGTCGTCGCCAAGCCTGACTCCAATTGGGATGCGACAACGGCCCGCAACGTCACCACCACGATGCTCCAGCAAAACCCGGACATCTGCGCCATCATCGATTTCTGGGATGGCGATGCCTCGGGAACGGCTGCGGCGATCCGCGATGCCGGCAAAGAGGGCAAGGTCGCGCTGGTGACGACTGGCGGCGGCGAGAAAGTCGATTGCGACAAGTTGGAATCGGGCGAATTCACTGCCGTGGTGATGACTGAGCTTCAGCGTCAGTCCAGCGACATGAATGCCATTATCAAGCTCCTGCTGCAGTCGGGTCAGCCCCCGGGCACGATCAAGAGCTACATCTATACACTGGAGCAGGCCTATACCAAGGCCGACCTCAAGCCCGGCACCTGCTGGGATGTGAAGGCCTTGCAGGCCGCGGCACAATAAGCCCGGTCCGATACACCAGAGCGGCCGGGAACACCGGCCGCTCGATTTCCTGGGTGAACGTGAATGAGTACGCGGGAGCAGTTCCAGCGCTGGCGATATAATTTTATCCCCGATCACCTGATCGGCGAGATCCTCAGCAAGCGCTGGGCCGACAATGCCATCCCGTTTCTGGCGATGGTGGTGACGGTGATCGGATTTGGCACCGCGATCCCGGGTTTTTTCAAGCCCAACTCGCTGGTGGAATCAACGCGCCAGTTGGGCGAATTCTCCATCGTTGTCACCGGCCTCACGGTCGTCATGCTCGCCGGCGGCATTGACCTTTCGGTCAGCAGCATCTTTGCGCTGGCAGCCTTTGCTGCCGTCTCTGGCCTCTTCATTCTCGATCTGCCGGTATGGGCCTGCCTGTTGGCGGCTGTGGGCGTTGGCGCAATATGTGGTGCCATCAATGGCTACCTGATCGGCTACATGCGCCTTCGCGCCTTCCTGACAACGCTGGTCACACTGGTTATCGGCCGCGCCATCTATGATATCCTGATCGTCAATTTTGCAGCACAAGTGCAGCAGTCCGACATCACCTCCGAGGTGTGGGACTTCATTGGCGACGGCAAGATTCTCGGCTTCTCGGTCAGCATCATCACCGCGGTGGTGATTGCGATCGTCGCCCACATTGCACTCACCCGGTCCAGGCCCGGATGGCACATCCTCGCGGTGGGTGGATCACGGCGTTCGGCGCATAATTCCGGCATCAAGGTCCGCCAGACGGTCTTCATGTCCTATGTGATCTCGGGCATGTGCGCAGGACTTGCGGGCTTTCTCATCGCCTGCCGTCTCAGCGGGGCGGGGCCGGGTACCGGTCTCAATCTCGAGATCCTCGCCATTACGGCGGCTGTGGTTGGCGGCAACTCTCTCGGTGGCGGGCGCGGATCGGTGGCCAAGGCGATCATGGGTGCCATCATCGTCCTGGTGATGAACAATGGCCTGATCCGTCTGGGCTACGGCACGGGCACCAACCAGATGGTGCTCGGCCTGATGCTGGCTGTGGCTGTCACCATCGACATCCGCTGGCTCAAGAACCGCCACAAGGTGCTGAACGAAGTCTATGTCACGCCGATCTATCACAAGATGGGCGAGACTCTCTCGGCATTGCCGGGTGATGCGTCGCCCTATGCGCTCAACAACCGGATTTCGAAGACGGAGTATATCGGGCTCGGCGAACTGGAGGGCCCGGAAGACGTCATTCTCGACCGCGACGACCATCTCTATTGCGGCACGCGGCATGGCGAGATCGTCCGCTTCTTTGCGCCCGACTACAAGCGCTCCGAAATCTTCGCGCATATCGGCGGCTTCCCGCTGGGGCTTGCCTTCGATCGGCAGGGCAATCTCCTCACCTGTGTCGGGGCCATGGGACTTTATGGCGTATCGCCCAAGGGCGAGGTGACTCAACTCTCGGCCGAAACCGACCGCACCTATACTTCGATTGTCGATGATGCCCGGCTGCGCGATCCCAACGATCTCGATGTGGGTCCGGACGGCAAGATATATTTCACCGACTCGACAACCCGCTATGATGCTCATGACTGGGCCATCGACTCGATCGAAGGCCGTCCCACCGGGCGGTTGCTTGTCTATGATCCGGCGACCGGCAAGACCAGAACGCTGCTCGACAAGTACCGTTATGCCAATGGCGTTTGCATGGCGCATGACGGCAAGTCGCTGTTTTTTGCCGAAAGCTGGGCCTGCCGCGTTCATCGCTACTGGATTGAAGGGCCGAAGGCCGGCACCGCTGAGTGCGTGATCAAGGACATGCCGGGTTATCCCGACAACATCAACCGGGCCTCGGATGGCAATTACTGGATGGCGTGGCTCGGCATGCGCACGCCGAGTTTCGATCTGGCATTGCGCCACCCCGGCTTCCGCAAGCGCATGTCGCGCCGCCTGCCACAGGACGAGTGGCTGTTTCCCAATATCAACACCGGCGGTGTCGTGAAGTTCTCGGGCGACGGCACCATCGTCGAGACGCTGGGTGACATGACCGGACAGAGTCATCCGATGGTGACCTCGATGCGCGAACACAAGGGCTATCTCTATGTCGGCGGTATTCTTAACAATCGCATCGGCCGCTTGAAGCTCGACGGGGCAGACACGGCTTGGACCGGTCCCACTTCCTACTGGGGCAAGCGGTCATGATCTTCGATCCCATCCTCGATTTCTTTCGTGGCAAGGCCGTCACCATTCCGCCGATGGATGGCGCCCTCAAGCCAAACACCCTGCTGGAAGATGCAAAAATCCTGGCGAATGTCGCACGTCCCGACTGCCTGGCCTACGACGGAGCTTCGGTCATTTATGCGAGTGGCAACGCCCTGCATCGGCTCGGCGTCGAGGAACCGGTCAACACCTATGGTTCGGTCATCACAGCGCTCGCCATTTCGCCGCGCGGGCAGTTGGCAGTCGGCCTCAACTCCGGCGCCGTCATGCTGGGCGGCGAAACGTTGACTGGTTTCACATGCCCGACCGCGTTGTGCTTTGCCGGCGATGATCTCCTGGTCTGCAACGGATCAGAGAATGTTGCTGCCGAAAATTGGGTGACGGATCTCATGGGGCACAAGGCCTCGGGTTCGATTTGGCGCGTCGACGCCACCGCCGGGTCCCGTGTCTGTCTGGCGCGCGGCCTTGCCTATCCAAACGGCGTGGTGGCCGAGGCTCAATCGAAACGGATCGTCTTCAGCGAAAGCTGGCGGCATCGCCTCGCGGTCATTCCGGCAAACGGGGGCGCCGTCACATCCGTTCTGCCGCGCCTGCCGGCCTATCCTTGCCGCATTACGCCGACGCCGTCGGGCTACCTGCTGGCGCTGTTTGCGCCGCTGAACAGGCTGGTGGAATTCGTGCTGCAGGAAGATGATTATCGGGCCGACATGTTGCGCGAGATCGAAAGCCGCTACTGGATCGCGCCAACGCTGACTGCCGCTCACAGCTTCCTCGAACCGCTGCAGAATGGCGGCGTCAAGAGCATGGGCGTTCACAAGCCGTGGTCGCCGACGCGTTCCTATGGGCTGCTAGTCACTCTCGATGCTGATTTCCGTCCTGTAAGCAGTTTCCACAGCCGCGCCAACGGCCGTTATCACGGCGTGACCTCGGCGATCGAGGTCGCGGGAAACTACATTGTGGCATCAAAGGGCGGGAATGCCATCCTGTCGATCGACGCCAGAGTGGGAGAATCGTGATGGCTCCGATCATCGAGATGCGCAACATCACCAAGTCGTATCGTGGCGTCCCGGCGGTGAAGAACGTCGATTTCACACTGGAGAAGGGCGAGATCCACGCGCTGTTGGGCGAGAATGGCGCGGGCAAGTCGACGCTCACGAAGATCATTGCCGGCGTCGTCGAGGCCAGCTCAGGCGAAATGAAACATCAAGGTCAAACGGTGAGCTATGGCACGCCGTTCGAGGCACTGAGCCACGGCATTGCCATGGTGTTTCAGGAAACGAGCCTCGTGCCGTCGATGACAGTGGCGCAGAACATCTATCTGGGTGAAGAGAAGTTCCTCAACCGGTTGCGCGGCATCTATATTTCCGCCCAGCAGTTCCTGCAATCGCTGAACTTCACCGTCGATCCGACGGCGACGGTGGCAACACTGGGAGCCGCGAAGCGGCAGATGGTGGAGATCGCCCGCGCCGTCCACCACAAGGCCGATGTCATCATCTTCGATGAACCGACGGCAACATTGACGCCGGAGGAAAAGCGCCACTTCTTCGCGTTGATGAGGCGGCTAAAGTCGTCAGGCGTTTCGATCATCTTCATCACTCACGCACTGGAAGAAGCGTTGGCGCATGCAACGCGCATTTCCATCCTGCGCGATGGCGAGCTGGTCGCAAGCGGCAAGGCATCCGAGTTCGATCGTGACAAGGTGGTGCGTGCCATGGTGGGCCGCAACCTCACCAATGAGATCTACAATCGTAAGCGAACGGCCGAGACAATCCGCAAGCGTGGCGCGCAGGTGCTGTCGGTGCGCGACATCTCGATGGGAAGCATGGTGCGCAACACCTCATTCTCCATTTTCGAGAGACAGATTACGGGTATCTTCGGACTGATCGGTTCGGGCCGCACCGAAACCTTCAAAGTCGTCTCGGGCATCAACAAGCGCGATTTTCTGCGCGGCGGCGAGATCGAGTTTGATGGAAGGCCGGTCCGCTACACGGTTCCCGCCGAGGCGGTGCGCGACGGCATCGTCTATGTCACCGAAGACCGCAAACTCGAAGGGTTCTTCGAGACCATGTCGATTGCCGAGAATTTCTATTCGGGCGTCCTTGCAGCGGGCCTTGAGAAGCACAGCATCATCAGCTTCCGTGAAATGCGAGCGATCGCTGCCGATTGGTCGAAGCGGCTGGACGTGAAGGCCATCAATTCAAATGCCCGGGTCGTCGAACTTTCGGGCGGCAACCAGCAGAAGGTGGTGATCGGCAAAGGTCTGGCGCAGAAGCCGCGCCTCGTGATCTTTGACGAACCAACGCGCGGTGTCGATGTCGGCGCAATTGCAGAGATTCACCAGTTCATCAACCAGCTGGCCGACGACGGCCTCGCGGTGGTGGTGATTTCGTCCTATCTGCCTGAGATCATGAATCTTTCGGACCGCATTCTGGTGTGCCGGCAGGGCCGGGTGGTGGAAGAAGTTTCGCCGCTTGAGGCGAGCGAAGAGAAAATCATGTTTGCAGCGGTTCACTGAAGGATCATTCGATGGCTCATCATCCATCCCGGCGCGATGCGCCCTATGTCAAGGGCGAGACGGCGCTGCTGTTCGTCGACATTCAGGAAATTTTCTGCCGCCCGGGCATTGACCCCTCGCACAGCGACATGACGGCGGATCATTACTATTTCCGCCGGCTGCGCGACAAGGCGATTCCCAATCAGGTGGCGCTGCTGGAGGCGGCGCGCGCCAATGGCGTGCAGGTGCTGCACACGATCATCGAGGCGCTGACCAGGGACGGCCGGGATATTTCGGTCGATCACCGCTTGTCCAACATCTTTGTGCCGAAGGGCGCGCCGGAAGGCCAGCCAATCCGTGAGCTCACTCCCATCGACAATGAGATCGTGTTGCCGAAATCATCGTCCGGTGTGTTCAATTCCACCGCTATCGACTACGTGCTGCGGAACATGAATATCCGCTATCTGATCGTCGCCGGCGTGGTGACTGACCAATGCGTCGACATGGCGGTGCGCGATGCTGCCGACCGCGGCTACATGGTAAGTGTCGCTGCCGATGCCTGTGCCACCTACACTCAGGAACGCCATGACAATGCACTGAAAGCTTTCGGCGGCTACGGCTGGATCACCGACACCGCCACCATCGTGAGGCGGCTCGGGGACTTGACGTGAGCAAGGTGGAGCTGAAGCCGGCGGTGGCGGAACCGCTCGTCAATCTCGTCGTCGTCGACTATGCCGGAATCGCGCGTGGCAGAGGCGTGCCACGCCGTGCTTTCGACGAGAGCCATGGCAACAAGACCTGCGGCTGGGTTCCGGCCAACATGTCGCTCACCACCTTTGACATCATCGCCGATCCCAATCCCTGGGGCAGCCGGGGCGACCTGCGGCTCGTGCCGGACAATCGCGCGCGTTATGCCTGCTGGCCGTCGCAGGCCGCAACTCCGCTCGACATTGTCATGTGCGACATCACCGAACTCGATGGTACCCCGTGGGTCTGCTGTCCGCGCAACTTTCTGAAATCTGCTCTGGCCGATTTCAAGGCCGAGACAGGATGCGATTTTATCGCCACATTCGAACAGGAGTTCAAAGTGCTGGGGGCGGAGTGGGAGGCGGCTTCGTCATTCGGCCTTTCGGCCCTGAGACGCGCCGATCCGTTTGGATCAGAGGTGGTCGCGGCGCTCGAGCAGGCGGGCATTCCGATCGAGATGTTTGTTGCCGAATATGGCCGCGACCAGTTCGAGTTGACGACACCACCGTCCGAGGGTGTGGCGGCGGCCGACCGCGCCGTCGTCATTCGCGAGGTGGTGCGTGAAATTGCACGCCACAAGGGCTGGCGCGCCAGTTTCGTGCCGAAGGCCGAAGTCGCCGGCGTGGGCAATGGCGTGCATGTTCACTTCAGTTTCGTTGGACCCAAAGGCGAGCCCGCAGCCTATGATGCGAATGGTCTGGGGCGCATGTCGGCCCTGGCTGCATCTTTTGCCGCAGGTGTGCTGAGACATCTTCCGGCTTTGATTGCACTCACTGCGGCGTCGCCCGTATCCGGCCTCAGGCTCAAGCCGCACAATTGGAGTTCCAGCTATACGTGGCTGGGTGAAAAAGACCGCGAGGCGACGCTGCGTATCTGCCCGACGGTGACGATGGGCGGCAAGGACCCGGCGAAGCAATACAATCTCGAATTCCGCGCGGCGGATGCAACCGCCTCGCCGCATCTGGTGCTTGGGGTGCTCATACGCGCCGGTCTCGAGGGCATTCGTGCCAGGCTTCCGGCACCGCCGATCTTCAGCGGTGATCCCGATGCGCTGGCACCTTCCGAGCGTGAAAATGCGGGGCTGCGGCGCCTGCCGGATACCCTGGAGGGGGCGCTTGAGTGTCTTGCGGCGGATCACGTGGTGCGAAGCTGGTTTGCCGCCGAGGCACTCGAAACCTACACGGGCATGAAGCGCATGGAGCTGAAGCTCGCCGAGGGCCTGAGCGGCGATGCGCTGTGCCAGCGCTATGCCGGTGTCTATTGATGCAGGATTTGCCGCCCGCAGTCGAAGTGGTTAACGCCGATGGGGCCTCGTCCATCGTGTTGACCTGCGAACATGCCTCGAATTTCATCCCTCAATCCTACAATGCGCTCGGATTACCGCAGCATGAACTCACGCGGCACATCGCGTGGGACATCGGAGCGGCCGATGTCGCGCGCAGGCTTTCGGAACTGATCGATGCACCATTGTTCCTGTCTGGCTACTCGCGCCTGCTGATCGACTGCAACCGTCCGCTCGGATCGCCGACCTCGATCCCGGTGCTGAGCGAGTCAACGGCCATCCCGGGCAATGCCGGGCTAACGCCCGAAGAGTGTGACAGACGCGCGGCGGATTTCTATTGGCCAATTCAGAATGCCGTAAGTGCTCATCTTGATCGGCGCAAGCTCGCTGGCCGCGCAGCCATTGTGCTCGGAATTCACAGCTTCACGCCGGTGTTCAAAGGCTTCGTCAGGCCCTGGCACGCGGGCATACTTTTCCGGCGCTCTGTAGAGTTTGGAAACCGGCTCGTAACGGCGCTGCAGGAACCGGGACTGGTGGTTGCCGCAAACGAGCCCTACACCATCGACGACGAGAGCGACTACACCGTGCCAGTGCATGGCGAAGCCCGCGGCCTCGATGCGGCGCTCGTTGAAATCCGGCAAGATCTTATTGCCGATGCGCGAGGTGCGGAAGACTGGGCCCATCGCCTGAAGGGAGCGATCCTGGCAATCTCTTAATGTGATGTGAAGTTATCTCGCAGGCGCACAGTCATGTTGCGCTGCTCCGCGCCAAAAACTCTGCCGGGCCATGCACCAGGCAACTGGCATTGGGAAAAAATATGCACTAACACATCATACCAGCAACTGTTCAGGTGACCATGAGCAACGCCATTGGCATCATCGCCAATCCGGTATCGGCCCGCGACATCCGGCGCGTGATCGCCAACGCCACGGCGTTGCAGATCACCGACCGCGCCAATATCGTGTTGCGGGTGCTGTCCTGTGTGAAAGCCTGTGGTGTCGATCACGTCTACATGATGCCGGAGAACGGCGGCATCCGGCAGCACGTGCGGCGCGGCATCGACCGGGCCGAGAACCAGGGCCTGAAGCATTTCCCGCAGCTCGAATATCTCGACTACAAGATCTCTGGCACCGTCGAGGATACGTTCAAGGGCGCACGCAAGATGCTGGAGCTCGGGGTCGCGGCCATCGTCGTGCTCGGCGGCGACGGCACGCACCGGGCGGTGGTGACTTCGTGTGGGGATGTGCCGATCGCCGGCATATCGACCGGCACCAACAATGCCTTTCCGGAGCACCGCGAGCCGACGATCACCGGCCTGGCGGTGGGCCTTGCAGTGACCGGCAAGGTGCCGGCTGATGTCGCGTTCCTGCCGAACAAGAAGATCGTGGTGCGGGTGAACGATCAGGAGGAGATCGCGCTCGTCGACGTGGCGGTGGTCACCGAGCGCTACATCGGCGCGCGCGCCCTGTGGCGGACCGAGACGTTCCGTGAGCTGTTCGTGACCTTTGCCGATCCGGAAGTGATCGGCATGTCGGCGATTGCCGGATTGCTCGAGCCGGTGACGCGGCTCGACGGACACGGCCTGCACGTACGGCTGGCGCCGGAGGACGAAGCGGCCATCATGCTCGATACGCCGATTGCGCCGGGCTACATGCGCGGCATCGGCATCCGCGACTTTCAGCCGATGCAGCCGGGGGCGAGGTACCGTCCGGAGATCAGCGACGGATCGATTGCGCTTGATGGCGAACGCGAGCTGTCGTTCTCGGCCAAGGACGATGTCACCATCGAGCTTGTGCCCGATGCCTTCAGAACCGTGAATGTCAGTGCCTGTATGCAGTATGCGGCGAGGCATGGACTGATGCGGATGACGAAAACATAAAAGACCAGCCAATCCAGGGAGGACTGCTCATGAATGCTGCAAAGAAATCCACGCCAGGCGGTGGAATATTCCCGCTCGACAAGCCGGACCTGCTGGTCGCCTACCGCACCATGCGGCGCATTCGCGAATTCGAGGAGCGCCTGCATGGTGAGTTCGCCAAGGGCGACATTCCGGGCTTCGTGCATCTGTATGCCGGCGAGGAAGCCGCCGGCACCGGCATCATGA
This sequence comes from Pseudomonadota bacterium, assembly GCA_963205315.1. Lineage (GTDB taxonomy): Bacteria > Pseudomonadota > Alphaproteobacteria > Rhizobiales > Aestuariivirgaceae > Aestuariivirga. Next base: position 60,396 of record CAUJIO010000041.1, read on the forward strand.
TGCATCTGAAGGACAATGACCGCATTGCCTCGACGCATCGCGGCCATGGCCATTGCATCGCCAAGGGCGTCGACACCAAGGGCATGATGGCCGAGATCTACGGCAAGGCCACGGGCCTCTGCAAAGGCAAGGGCGGCTCGATGCACATCGCCGACTTGTCGAAAGGCATGATGGGCGCCAACGGTATTCTCGGTGCCGGCGCGCCGCTGGCCTGCGGTGCTGCACTTGCTGCAAAGTTCCGCGGCGATGGCGGTGTGGCGATCTCGTTTGTCGGTGATGGCGCGTCAAACCAGGGTACTTTCCTCGAAAGCCTCAATCTCGCCGCCATCTGGAATCTTCCGGCGATCTTTGTGGTCGAGAACAATGGCTATGCCGAGTCGACCTCGCGCGACTACGCGGTGGCAGTGGACTCCTATGTCGATCGTGCCGCGGGCTTCGGCCTTCCCGGCGTGACGGTCGACGGACTCGACTTCTTTGCGGTCTATGAGGCGGCGGGCGAGATCATCAAGCGGGCGCGCGAGGGCGGGGGCCCGGCGCTGCTCGAATGCAAGATGGTCCGCATGTATGGCCATTTCGAAGGTGATCAGCAGACCTATCGCGCGCCGGGTGAGCTTGACGATATCCGCGACAACAAGGACTGCATCAAGATGTTCTCGGAGCGCGTCATCGAGGCCGGCGTCGTCAGCCGCGCCGAACTCGAGGCGATCGACCGCGAGATGACGGCCGAGATCGATGCGGCGCTGGCCTTCGCCAAGTCGTCTCCAAGTCCGACGCTGGCCGATCTCTCGACCGACGTCTACGTGGCTTACTGAGCGCAACAAGGAGAACATCACATGGCACGCAAGATCAGCATGCGCCAGGCAATCAACGAGGCGCTGGAACAGGAGATGACGCGCGATGCGTCGGTCTTCATCATGGGTGAAGACATTGCCGGCGGCGCCGGCGGCAATGGCGATCAGGACGCCTGGGGTGGCCCCATGGGTGTCACGAAGGGTCTCATTGGCAAATTCCCGGGCCGGGTTCTCGACACGCCGTTGTCGGAATCTGCGTTCATCGGGGCAGCCGTGGGTGCTGCCGCCTGCGGCATGCGGCCGGTCGCGGAACTCATGTTCCTCGACTTCATGGGTGTCTGCTTTGATCAGATCTTCAACCAGGCCGCCAAGTTCAAGTACATGTTCGGCGGCCATGCGCAGACACCGGTGGTCATCCGCGGGATGGTGGGCGCGGGGTTCCGCGCGGCTGCCCAGCATAGCCAGATGCTGACACCGCTGTTCACGCATATCCCGGGTCTCAAGGTTATCTGCCCATCCAATGCCTATGACGCCAAGGGGCTGCTTATCCAGTCGATCCGCGACAATGATCCGGTGATCTTCTGCGAGCACAAGAACCTCTATGGTATCGAGGCCGATGTCCCAGTCGAGTCCTACACGATCCCGTTTGGCGAGGCGAACGTGCTGCGCGACGGCAAGCACTGCACAATCGTGAGCTATGGCCTGACCGTTGGCCGGTCGATGGAGGCGGCAGAGACGCTGGCCAAGACCGGGGTTGAATGCGAGGTGATCGATCTTCGCACGCTTTCGCCGCTGGACTGGGATACAGTGATGGATAGCGTGGAGAATACCGGCCGCCTCGTCTGCGTCGATGAAGCCAATCCGCGCTGCTCGATTGCTTCCGACATTTCGGCACGCGTTGCACAGGATTGCTTCAAGGCTTTGAAGGGACCCATCCAGATGGTCACGGCTCCTCATTCGCCTGTGCCGTTCTCGCCGGTTCTCGAAGATCTCTACGTGCCTTCGGCTCAGCAGATCGCCGCCGCCGTCAAGAAGACCATGGCAAACTAAGGAGGCGCAATGACCGACAACCGTATCGTACCAATCATCATGCCGAAGTGGGGCCTCTCCATGAAGGAGGGGAAGGTCACGGGCTGGCTGCTGGAGGACGGCACACAGATCAAGGTCGGCGATCCGATCCTGGAGATCGAGACCGACAAGATCGCGGGCTCCCTCGAGGCGGGCGATGCCGGAGTCCTGCGCCGGCGTGTCGGCACACCGGACACGGTCTATCCGGTGAAGGCCTTGCTCGGCGTCATTGCCGATCCTTCCGTTCCCGACGCTGAGATCGATGCATTCGTTGCGTCCTATGTGACGCCACCGGCAGACGAGGGCGATGATGACGAAGGCTCAAAGACGGAGATCGCACAGACTCCCGCCGGGGCGCTGCGGTATGCCAAACGCGGTGATGGCGCCGAAACCGTGATCCTCATCCACGGTTTCGGAGGTGATCTCGACAACTGGCTGTTCAACATCGATGCCCTGGGAGAAGCCGCAACGGTCTATGCGCTCGACCTGCCGGGCCATGGACAGTCCACCAAGACGCTCGACAATCCTTCGCTGACCACGATGACCAGTGCTCTGTCGGGTTTCATGGATACGCTCGGCATTGCAAGTGCGCATCTGGTTGGCCACTCGATGGGAGGCGCAATCGCCATGCAACTGGCGGCAAGCAATCCCGCGAAGGTCAAGTCCATGACATTGATCTGCTCAGCCGGACTCGGACCCGACATCGGTTCCTATGTGGACGACTATGTCGCCGCCCAGGGCCGCAAGGATCTGAAGCCCGCTCTGGAACAGCTCTTCGCCGACAAGAGTCTGGTGAGCCGCCAGCTGGTGGACGATGTCCTCAAGTACAAGCGGCTGGATGGCGTGGAGGCTGCCCTGAAAGGGCTGTCGCAAGCGCTGTTCGGCGGCCGGAAGCAACATGATGCGCCTGCTTCAAATCTTGGAGCCAAGATGCCGCCCGCACTCGTCATCTGGGGCAAGGACGATCAGGTCATTCCTGTTGCGCACGCGGCAAACCTGCCCGGAGCAAAGTTACATGTGATCGAGAACGCCGGCCACATGGTGTTCATGGAAAAGGCTTCGGAAGTAAACAATCTCATCAAGGCGCATATCGCAGCCGCGTGATGATCTGACTACAATTGGGCCGGGCTCCGGTGGCGGAGTCCGGCTCAAGGTTGCCTGATGAACAGCCCGATCCAGGTTGCAATACCCGCCGTCGCTGCGGTCAGCAGCGTGCCCCATATCATGTCGATGGTGGCAATCTTCACTGTGAAGCCTTTCATCACCGCGAGATTGGTCAGATCGTATGTGCCATAAGCCAACAGCCCGAGCACGCCCCCGAAGATCAGAGCCTGCATTGCAGACCGGGCTTCCACTGCGGGCCAGATTACCATGATCATGAGGCCGGTCACATAGAGCAGATAGAATGCGATCGCTGCACCCAGGTTGGGCGGTTGCCGCAGCAGATCACCGATTTCGCTGACATAGAAGCCCCGGCCGAGCCACAGCAGCCACAGCATATCAAGGGCGAGAAAAACCGCCGCAGCTGCAATCCACAGCAAAATCCAATGTAACATCCGGCGTTCCTCTCATCGTGGTCATCACACTACGAAAAGGGACGCCATCAGATCACGAGCGCGTAAAGCCTGGTTATGCGACGGCCCTGCTGAGGGCGCATTGCGACCAGAGTTCGGAGAGAGCCTGGACGAGGTGGTCGATGTCGGCGTCGGAGTGCAGGGGCGTGGGCGTGATGCGCAGGCGCTCGGTGCCGCGCGGTACGGTGGGATAGTTGATCGGCTGGATGTAGATGCCGTAGGTCTCCAGCAGGATGTCGCTGATCCACTTGCACTTCTTGGCATCGCCCACCATCACCGGTACGATGTGGCTGGCGTTCTTCAGGTAGGGCACGCCGGCGGCATCGAGCTTGCGGCGGAGCCTGGCCACCCGGTCCCTGTGGCGCAGGCGTTCGATCTGGCTGGTCTTGAGGTGGCGGATCGAGGCCGCGGCTCCGGCGGCAACGGCGGGCGGCAGGGCCGTGGTGAAGATGAAGCCCGAGGCGAAGCTGCGGACGAAATCGCAGAGGGCGGCCGAGCCGGTGATATAGCCGCCGACCACGCCATAGGCCTTGCCCAGCGTGCCCTCGATCACGGTGAGGCGGTGCATCAGGCCGTCGCGCTCGGCAATGCCGCCGCCGCGGGGGCCATACATGCCCACCGCGTGGACCTCGTCGAGATAGGTCATGGCGCCATAGGTGTCGGCGAGATCGCAGATCTCCTTGATCGGCCCGACGTCGCCATCCATCGAATAGACCGATTCGAAGGCGATGAGCTTGGGGCGGGCCGGATCGGCGGCCTTGAGCAGGCGCTCGAGATCGGCCAAGTCGTTGTGCTTGAAGATCTGGCGCTCGGCGCGGCTGTGGCGGATGCCCTCGATCATCGAGGCATGGTTGCCGGCATCGGAGAAGACGATGCAGTTGGGCAAGCCGCTGGCAAGCGTTCCCAATGCCGCCCAGTTGGAGACATAGCCGGAGGTGAAGAGCAGGGCGCTCTGCTTGCCGTGGAGATCGGCGAGTTCGCGCTCCAGTTCGACATGATAGTGGTTGGTGCCGGAAATATTGCGCGTGCCGCCGGCACCCGCGCCACAGCGGTCGAGGGCCTCGTGCATGGCGCTCAACACCTGCGGGTTCTGGCCCATGCCGAGATAGTCGTTGGAGCACCACACGGTGATCTCCGCCGTGCCATCGGCCCCATGCCGCATGGCGCGCGGGAACGCCCCATTGCGCCGCTCCAGATCCGCAAACACACGGTAGCGGCCTTCAGAGCGCAGGACGTCGAGTT
>CAUJIO010000042.1 GCA_963205315.1 Pseudomonadota bacterium
AACGACGTGATCGGCGCGATCTTGTCGCCGCTCCTGAGTGCATACCCGATGGCGATCGATTCCGGATTGCACGGCAACGGAATGATGTCGCCTTCGCCGAAGGGCGTCTTGGCCTCGATGATCTTGCGGCGGATGTCGGAGAGCACGATGCGGTCCCTGGCCGGATCGAAATCTTCGTTCCGCCCGGCATCCTGGATGGGCTGGAAGGTGATGCCGCGCACGCATTTCCACTGCAGGGCATAGTTGATGATCTCGCCCAGTTCGTCGTCGTTCTGGCCTTGCTTGACCACGACCACCAGCGTGGTGGAAATCGATTCCCGTTCAAGGGCTTCCAGCGCCTGCCTGCGAATCCGGGTGAGGTCGGCGCCGCGCAGGTTCTTGTGAACTGAAGCCCTTAGCGAGTCAAATTGCAGATAGACTTCAAAGCCCGGCGTGAAGGTCTTGAGCTGACTCACGAATTCCGGTTCCTGGGCGATGCGGATGCCATTGGTATTGAGCATCAGATGGCGGATCGGCCGGCGCTTGGCCGCTGCGAGAATGTCAAGGATCTGCGGGTGAATGGTCGGCTCGCCGCCCGAGATCTGCAACAGGTCGGGCTCGCCTTCAGACGCCACCAGCGCATCCATCATCCGCTCGATCTCGGCCAGCGGGCGATGGGCGGTCTTCTGGGTCGAACTGTCTGCGAAGCATACCGGGCAGGTCAAGTTGCACGCCTCGTTGACATCGATCAGCGCCAGGCAGGAATGCTGCTCATGGTCGGGGCACAGGCCGCAATCATAGGGACAGCCAAGTTCCGTGCGGGTCTGGGGCGCCAGTGGCCGGTCTCCAGGTTTCAGATAGTCGTGGCAGAGCTTGTAGTAGCTGGCATCGGTGGAAACGAGCGCCTTCTCCACCCCATGCGTTCTGCAGCGCTTGAGGTAATAGACATTGTTGCCTTCGATGATGATCTTGGCCGGCACCAGGGCCATGCAGGTGCCGCACATCGAAGTGGTCTGGCCATAGAAGAGGTAGGGCGCGATCTTGCGGATGGGCGCGTTCATGAGGCTGGTTCCTGCGAAGCGAAGAGATCGGCGGTCCAGTCCGGTCCCATGATGGCCAGCCCCACCGTCAGCAGCGACAGGATGCCGAACAGGCCAAGCACGGGGAAGCTCAGGCCCGCAAAGCCGATGAAGCCCGCCGCCCACAGCCCGCTCAGTGCCATGAGGAGGCGCAACAAGATTTTGCCCTGCTCCCGCAGGCCGTTGCGCGCCTGCTCCACCGCATTGGCAAACAGGATGGTGAAAAGTCCCGAGAGGAAAACCGGCAACACGAAGATGGCGATGATGATCCACATCAGGAATGCGAAGAATCCACCGTCCTCGATGTCGATCCAGCTGAACAGTATGTTCCATAAGAGCCAGATCAGGGCACCCGTGGCCACCCCGCTTGCCACCTGCAGCCAGCCCAGAACCCGGCACCAGAAATCCGCCCGCGTCATGCCGAGGCCTTCCTCCCGCTTATCATGACGGCAGAATAGATCATGAGTCCCGCACAAATGAAATGGAACAGATTTAACAGATTTAACTGCGCCAGCACCGCCCCATAGGGCTTGAGGAACTCCCACAGGAAGCGCTGCGCGGCATAGGTCAGCACCAGCAGATAGAAGCCGTTGCGCATGAACATCGCATTGCGGCGGCCGATCAGTACCAGAGCCAACAGCAGGAATCCCGCCATTGTGAAGGACTCATAGAGCTGCACGGGATGGCGCAGAATGCCGTCGCCAAAGTCATGGCCCCAGGGCAGCGTGGTTGGTGTGCCGTAGGTCTGGTCGTCGAGGCCCGACAGGAAGCAGCCCCACCGCCCCACCATCACGCTGGTGGCAAAGGCCGGAACGAAAATGATCCCCGTCGATCCCCTGAGGCCTCGCCGTGCCTTGAAAATTTCGATGGCCGCAATGGCCCCCGCCAGCGCGCCGACGATGCTGCGGCCAATCCCCGGCAAACCCGTGAGCCAGAGATTGAGTGTCCCTGCTCCAAACCCGCCAATGACAGCACCCACCACCAGCGCAAGCGCATAGCCGATCCCCGCGGTCTCAATGACCTGCGCAGCACTGCTCAACCGCCAGCGATAGGCCAGCAAAGTCATTGTGAGGGCCGAGGCCGCGGCAAGAAGATCAAAAACGGTGTGAACGAACATGCGGCCGAAACTAGCGCATTGGGCGAGCAAGTGGAATCACTTGCGATGCGAAAAATGCGCAAGATTCAAAGTGATCGAGCAACTTATCGGCACTCAATTGAGCGCCGGTTGCTCTAGGGTGAACGCGCGCCACCTGCCAGACAAAGTCATCGCCGGACCAGGTCCGGCGATGATCATGCAGGGTGAGCCCTATGCAGTTTTCAGCGCGGGCATTGCGTTCCAGGCAAACAGCAATGTGCCAGCCAGGAACCCGAATGAGGCCAGAGCCGTCACCGGTTCAAGCGCCTCGTTGCCGGCCAGCAGGAAGAACAGCGACACCACCAGCACGACACCGCTGACGGCCTGCACCCAGAAATGCACAAGAGCCATGCGGCTTCCGCCGATGGCCGGGAACAGATGGTAGAAATATGCAAAGATCGCCGACATCACCCATCCCGCCACCATCGTATGGGCATGAACCGGCATTTCCGAATGATCATGGCTGGCGGCCATGTAGATACCCAGCACCATGCCGCAAATGGCATAGGCGAGAGCAAGCATAAAAAAGAGTCGAGCAGCACCCTTCATCGTAAGTCCCCATTATCACTGTCGCCCCCCGGCGGAATCACATTAGTGCCATTGGGGCAAACCGCACACGAACTCAGCGTTGAGTTGGTGCGAGGGAAATACAGTGTGAGGGTGGCGCCTGTGCCTAGTTCTGAAATTCCAGCGCGTCGCGGATGATCTTCTGAAGGTCCTCGCGGCGATATGGCTTCATGATGATGAAGCCTTCACGGAACCGCGGCTCCTCCTGGTGCACCATGGCGCCCTTGGGATAGCCCGACGTATGAACCACCTTCAGGTCCGGCCTGATGCCGCGCGCAGCTTGCGCGAGGTCGAAGCCATTGAGGCCGCCCGGCATGACCACGTCAGAGAACATCAGATCGATATCGGGATTCTCCTGCAGCTTGGCCAGCGCCTGAAGCCCATCCTCAGCCTCGATCACGTCATAGCCAAAGTCCTCGAGGAAACCGCAGGCCACGGCACGCACCGCTTCCTGATCTTCGACGACGAGGATCTTGGGCAGCCGCGGCGCGGCCGGTTCGGGCGCTGCGGCAATCGTCTCGGCCTCGCCTGGCGCGATCATTTGAGGTGCCACGCCCAGCACTTCCGGAATGGTTTCGCCTGCCGCGAACTTGCGCGGCAGATACATCTTCACCGCCGTCCCATGACCGACTTCGCTGTAGATGGCGATATGGCCACCAGACTGCTTGATGAAGCCATAGACCATGGAAAGCCCGAGCCCGGAGCCCTTGCCCTGCTCCTTTGTCGTGAAAAACGGCTGGAACACCTTTTCGAGCAGTTCCGACGACATGCCGGCACCGGTGTCTGACACGGCGACCATGACATAATGGCCGGGCATCACGTCGGCGTTCTTGTCGGCATAGGCCTGATCGAGATAGACCGGCTGCGTCTCGATGGTCAGATGTCCGCCCCGCGGCATCGCATCGCGTGCGTTGATCGACAGATTGAGAATTGCGGATTCAAGCTGCGACGGATCGATGACCGCCATTGGCTCGCCCGCCATCATGTCGGCACGCAACTGGATCTGCTCTCCGATGGTGCGGGCGATCAAAGGCGCAATGCCACTGACCAGATCGTTGACCTTCACTTCGCGCGGCTCGAGTTCTTGCTTGCGCGCAAAGGCCAGCATCTGGCGGGTGAGGCCCGCCCCTTTCCGCGCTGCATCGATGGCTTCCGACAGCCGCTTGGTCGTGCGGTCGTCCGGCAGTTTGCCTTCGAGCAATTCGAGATTGCCGATGATGACAGTGAGCAGATTGTTGAAGTCATGCGCCAGGCCGCCGGTCAGTTGGCCGATGGCTTCCATCTTCTGCGCCCTCTGCAGTGATGATGCTGCCTGCTTCTTCTCGCTGGCATCGCTCACCTGAACGATAAGCTGTTCGATGGTGCCGGTCTCACTGCGCACCAGCGTGACATTCGTATCGGCCTGCAACACGCGGCCATCAGGCACCGCAAAGCGCAACTCCAGCCGGGCCGTATCCTTGCCGCCCTGCAGCAAGTCGCTCATCACCATGAGGAATCCGTTGCGGTCAGCGGGCAGGATCAGCTGATCGAGGGAGATGTCGGATGCGTCGCGCCCCATCAGTGTCCAGAAGGCCGCGTTGCCGAGGTTGATCTCGCCCGTCGGGCCGGCCAGCGCCATGCCATGCATGGCATGTTCAAAGGCACCCTTGAAGCGCTGATCGTCGACCACGGTCACCGGTTGCTCGACATTGACGGAGACCGGCTGGTCGATCAGGCAGACCGAGCGGTCGATGCGGCCCTTGTCGCCGCGATAGGCTGTCATCGACAGGAGGATCTGGGCAGGCGAGCCGTCGCGGCGGATCACCGTCAGCAACTCCGCACGGCAGGCGCCAGACTGGAAATAGTTGGGGTAGATTTCCTGCACGAGGCGCGCACGTGACTCTGGCGCCAGGAATTCATTGAACGACCGGCCCTGCACCTCGTCTGGCGCATAGCCCATCGAAGCCGCCCACTGCTTGTTGACAGAGGTGATGCGGCCCTGCCCGTCCATGCAATGCAGCATGACCGGAAGATTGGCCAGCAACAGTTCATAGACCTTGCCGTTCTGGTCGGGAAAGAACGGCACCAGCGTCTCATGCCGGGCCTGAACCTGCGGCTTCTCAATCTTCCAGGCCGGTGCCGGAGCCGCCGCACCCGAGCGCAGTTCCTCCCACCCTGTGAAAGGCTGGTTCAGACTGGCGGAATTGACTGGCGGGTTCATGATGGCCCTTTCGGAATATCGTTACCATCATGTTTAGGAGGCCCGCAGTTAATGGACCCTTGCCTCGGTCCTGAAACTTGCACCTTTGCTGCACACGCTTTCGCAGCAAAGAACCCTATGGCTAAGAAGCGATTAACGCAGCCGTTCAGGCCGTTTCGGGACGCCCGATCGCCTCGGCGCGGACGAGCGCTTCCAGGATGCCATTGTCGTCCACGGCATCCGGCAAATGAGACTTGGTAACACTCATCTGAACCTGCGGATCATGTGCCCCCATCTGCATCACGGCGGCGAGCGCGGCTTGTCGCGCGATCCCTTCTGCCGCCGCAAGTGCTGCGCTGCCCGATGTGAATGACTGCACGCCAGCGCCGCCGTGAACGCGGAACAAGCCACTGCCGTCGCCTTCGACCGCCACGCTCACCACGCTTGCGATGACCCCGGTGGCCGCACCCACCGCATTGGCGACATCGAAGAATGGCGGGAAAATCATCTCGCAATCCAGGCGCTTCGCCACTTCGCCGTAATAGACCTTGACCGGACCGCCGACCGCAACGACCGGCACGGTCGGCGACAGCGACACTTTGGCCAGGCCAAGGCTGCGCCGTCCGGAACACACGGAATCGATCAGTCCGTCTTCACCGAAACTCTTGCCAAATGCCGTATCGAGGATCACTTTGGACGTCCGCCGAACGGTTTCGGACCACACGTCGCGGCAGAAAGCCTCGACCCGTTCCGCATCGCCCAGCCGCATGTCGCGGAACCGCACGATCAGCTTTGCGGCAATCCTGGCGGCCTCGCCTGGCCAGTTGTCCTGCAGGCCCAGCACATGTGCCGCATCCGACGGGGTAAAGCCGCCGGTCTGCACCAAACCCTTGCGTTTCAATGAGGCAAGGGCGCGCTGTGCAGCCGCGGAGACGGCGATCTTGCGGATCGGACGGGGACGTTCATCGACCAGCGCCAGAATTTCTGCCTCACGCGGGCTGACTTCGGCCGATAGTGTCTCGGCACCGGCTCCAAACGGCCGCAGGACAAATTTGCCATGCATCGAGCCGCCATCGGTATCGGCGAGATCAGCCTCCAGCAAGGCAACGACTTCCGGGTAGCGCGACGCCAGCAGCGCAATCGGCGCCACCCGCTGCGGACCGACATCGATCCGTCCATTGAGACCAATCGAAATCTCGCTGTCGCCACCCAGTCCGATGGTTTTGACGTCGATCGCCTTCACCATGGTGCGCCAGCCGCCCACTTCCGCGCCGTGCTCTGCCACCTGCGGCCGCCCATGGGCGAGCACGCCGAGATCGGTGGTGGTGCCGCCCATGTCGGACATGATGAAGTCCTTGCGGCCGCATAGCCACGAGGCACCAACCAGGCTGGCGGCGGGTCCTGACAGAACTGTCTCGATCGGCCTCAGCGCAACGCGTTCGGCCAGTGCCAGCGTGCCGTCGCCCTTGACGATCATCAGCGGGCAGGAAATGCCAAGCTCGGCCATCGAGCGCCGCACCGCCGAAATCAGCATCGAGACACGCGAGATCAGTCTCGCGTTCAGTACGGCCGTGAGTGCCCGTCGCGGCGCATCGAGCGCCGAGGTCAGCTCGGTCGACAAGGTCGCGGGCTTGCCCGTGATCCGCATGACGATGTCACGCGTCCTGTGTTCATGCGACGGGTTTCGCACCGCAAAGGCCGACGCGATGGCGAACGCATCGACCGGCATGGCGGCGACCGCAGTTTCAAGGGCCGCAACATCGAGCGGGCACACCTCGTCACCGCTGTGGTTATGGCCGCCCGCAATCATCGCAATCGGCATGCCGGGAAATGCCTTGGCAATTCCGGTGCGCTCGGCCATCGCCGGATCGAAGCCAATGAGGATGACACCCACGGCACTGCCATGGCCTTCGACCACGGCATTTGTTGCAAGCGTGGTTGACACCGAGACCAGCGAGATGTTCTCCGGCTTCAATCCTTGTGGCAAACGGGCCACGGCAGCGCGGATGGCCCCCGACACGCCAATCGACAGATCACCCTTGGTGGTGATCGATTTGGCCGATGCCACGACCTTGTGGCCCTGCGCCTCGATGACGGCGGCGTCGGTGTAGGTGCCGCCGGTATCGACGCCGATGAGATAGGTCTTGCTGCTCATGATTGACTATCGGCTTCCCACGGCGCGTGTGGCTGCTTCGGCAACGGCAATTGCCGTCATGTTGACGACACCACGCGACGTTACAGAGCCAGTGAGAATATGCGCCGGCATGGCGGTGCCGAGCAGTATCGGGCCGACGGGCAGCGCCTCGCCGAAGACCTTGACGATCTGGTAGGCGACGTTGGCGGAGGACAGATCTGGCATGACCAGCAGATTGGCCTCGCCCTTCAGCGTCGAGCTTGGCAGCTTGCGCGCCCGAACCGCTTCGATCAGTGCCGTATCGGCCTGCATCTCGCCATCGATCTCAAGCTCCGGCGCGCGGTCGTGGATAATATCCAGCGCCTTGCGCATCTTGAGCGACGACGGCGTGTCAAAATCACCAAAATCCGAATGCGCCACCAGTGCGATCTTCGGCGCTATGCCGAAGCGCCCGACATGCGCCGCGCACATCAGCACAGTGTCGGCAATGGCTTCCGCCGAAGGATCGGCCTGGACGTGCGTATCGGTGAGAAACACGATGCCGCGCGAGGTGATCATCAGGCTCATCGCAGCGAATTCCCGCACGCCGGGAGCCAGCCCGATGACGTCGCGGATGTGGCGCAGCTTGGCGCGGTAGCGGCCTTCGAGACCGCAGATCATCGCATCCGCCTCACCACGCCGCATGGCGACGGCAGCGATGACCGTCGTCGAGGTGCGAACCAGGGTGCGTGCAGCGTCTGGCGTGATGCCCTTGCGACCTGCCACCTCGGCATAGGTCGCCACATAGTCACGGTAGCGCGGATCGTCTTCGGGGTTGACGATGTCGAAGTCCTGCCCCGGTTTGATCGAGAGACCGTAACGCTTGAGGCGCGTCTCGATGACGGCGGGGCGGCCGATGAGAATTGGCTTGGCGATCCGTTCTTCGATCACCACTTCGGCGGCCCGCAGCACGCGCTCGTCCTCGCCATCGGCATAGATAACGCGTTGCGGCGATTTGCGTGCGGCCGCAAAGATTTGCCGCATGACGAAGCCCGAGCGGAAGACGAAACGCTGCAAGGTCTCGGCATAGGCCTCGAGATCGGCGATAGGCCGCGTGGCGACCCCGGAGTCGATCGCCGCCTTCGCAACCGCCGGCGCCACGCGCAGGATCAGACGCGGATCAAACGGCGCCGGAATCAATGAGTCCTTGCCGAACAGCCGTGTCTCGCCGCCATAGGCGCGCGCCACCACGTCGGAGGGCGCCTCGCGCGCCAGCCCGGCAATGGCATTCACCGCCGCCTGCTTCATCGCCTCGTTGATGGTCGAAGCGCCGACGTCGAGCGCACCCCGGAAAATATAGGGGAAACACAGAACGTTGTTGACCTGATTCGGATAATCCGACCGGCCGGTGCAGATCATCGCATCGGGACGCACTGCCACCGCTTCTTCGGGCATGATCTCCGGGTTGGGATTGGCCAGCGCCAGAATCAATGGATCGGGCGCCATTTGCTTCACCATCTCAGGTTTCAGCACGCCCCCGGCGGAAAGACCAAGGAAGATATCCGCGCCCGCGATCACATCAGCGAGCTTGCGCGCCTCGGTCTCTTGCGCGAACACATCCTTCCAGCGGTCCATCAGCTTTTCGCGGCCCTTGTAGACCACACCTTCGAGATCGCTGACCCAGATGTTCCGGACCGACGCGCCAAGGCTCACCAGCTGGTTGAGACAGGCGAGTGCGGCCGCCCCGGCTCCCGACGCGACGATCTTGACCTTGGCAATGTCCTTGCCCGCCAGCATGAGCGCATTGGTGACCGCGGCGCCGACAATCACGGCAGTGCCATGCTGATCGTCGTGGAACACCGGAATGTTCATGCGCTCGCGCAGTTGCTGCTCGATCTCGAAACACTCGGGCGCCTTGATGTCCTCCAGGTTGATGCCGCCGAAGGTGGGCTCAAGCGCAGCGACAGTGTTGACGAAGCCCGCAACATCAAACTGAGCGACTTCGATGTCGAAGACGTCGATGTCGGCGAATTTCTTGAACAGCACCGCCTTGCCTTCCATCACCGGCTTGGCGGCGAGCGGCCCGATGTCTCCCAGTCCCAGCACCGCTGTGCCGTTGCTGATGACGCCGACCAGATTGGCGCGGGCTGTATATTTCGACACAAGAGCCGGATCGGCCGCGATTGCATCGGATACCGCTGCAACGCCGGGCGAATAGGCCAGCGCCATGTCGCGCTGGTTGCCAAGCGGCTTGGTGGCGCGGATTTCGAGTTTACCCGGCTTGGGTTCCGCATGGTAAATGAGCGCGCCCGACTTGAGGTCGCTCGAGATCGGCGATGCCATGAAACTGGTCCTCCCTGGCCCCGCCATAGACCCCCTTTTGCGGCGATTTGCAACAGGACGGGAGATGGTGGCCAAAGCATCAAACAGCCCCTAAGATACTAGTCATGCTCACGCCCCTCAAAGACGAAGTGCAAAAGGTTGGCGATCTCGCGCATGAGGCGCGGCGGTTTCGTACGATCCTCTGGTCGTTCGAGAAGAATATCGACTTGCTGTTCAAGGGAACGGGCCTGGCCGCCGAGGTCGACCACGAGGCCCTGGCCATGGCCTTTTCACGCTGGCGCCAGGCCTTCGACCAGACCAAGCACCTGGCTGACATCAACCGGCAGGATTTCGTGATATTTGCTGCCGGCATGATGCTGAAGGAACTGCTGGCGGCGCGGCCCATCACCGCCATCGTGCCCTCCGAGCTGGGTCTGCCCGCAATTCCGGACAAGCTTGACCACCGGCTGAAACGCTGGCCGGAAGGCTATGCCTATACAAGTTTCTGCCTTTCGGTCGCAGGAGCGGTACTGCACGAGACCGGCGATCTGGAGCCGACGGAATCGGGCATTGCTGATGATCCCCGCTTCTGGGATTCATTCCGCGAAAACGCCGCTGAAAACCCCGCCAACGCCATTGCCTTCTTTGATATGGTGGTGGGCCTGCAGCCCAACTGGACGGCTCCTGATGTGCCGTGGATGCGGAAAACCTTCCTTGATCGCAAACTGTCGCTTGAGGAAGTGTCACGGCCGAAGATCGGTTGAACGGCGAAGCCTGCAAGCACCGAGCTTGATCTTGTCGCTGCCATGGTGGAACATGCCGGCAAGAACTGGAAACGTCAGCAGGCTGGGGGGAGTACCGGGACGTGTCGGCCACGCGCATACTGATTGTCGATGACCATCCGTTATTTCGTGAGGCGCTGAAGGGCGCCATCGCCGGTGGTGTGAAAGGCGCCGAGATCGCGCAGGCGGGTTCCCTCGATGCTGCCCGGACACTGCTCGACAAGAACGACAATTTCGACCTCATCCTGCTCGACCTCCGCATGCCCGGCGTTCAGGGCCTCTCGGGGCTGATCTACCTGCGCGCGCAGTACCCGAACATACCCGTCGTCATCGTCACAGCTGCAGACGACGGGGGACTGGTGCAAAAGGCACTCAATCTCAATGCTGCTGGCTTCATTCCCAAAACCTCCGGCATCGAAACAATCGTCACAGCAGTCAACGCCGTCTTGAACGGCGAGATCTGGGCCCCGGAAGGTTATGACCGGCCGCAAGTGGCTGACAAGGAAGGCGAGGACATTGCCCGGCGCATCGCAACCCTGACAGCGCAGCAGATCCGCGTATTGATGATGTTGAAGGAAGGCTTGCTCAACAAGCAGATCGCCTATGAACTCAATGTCTCAGAGGCGACGATCAAGGCGCATGTGTCGGCCATCCTTCAGAAACTCAACGTTTCAAGCCGCACGCAGGCGGTGATTGCCGCCGGCCGCATCGACGGAGTCTCATCAGCCGACTGATCACTCCGCCGCTGCCGACCGCAAGGCAACGTGCGACATGGCGGCACGCAATGCGGCAGGCTTTACAGGCTTGCGCAGCAGATGCACGTCATGCGCCAGTGCAAGATCGGCGACGGCAGGCGTACGGTCTGCGGTGATCAGCACGGCGGGGATCAACCGCCTCGCCCTGGCCCTCAGTGTTCTGATGACCGAAATGCCATCCTCATTGTTCAGGTGATAGTCTGCGAGGATCATGTCAATCTTGCTGCCGGTTTCGGCCAGCACCTTCAACGCTTCAGCCTCACCGCTTGCGGTAAAGACCGTGTTGCCCCAGCCGCTGAGCAGCAGTTCCATGCCCTCGAGAATCGCTTTCTCGTTGTCGATGACCAGCACGTTGAAGGCGCCCGCCAGCACCGGAGGCTGAATGCGCCTGGGCTTGGCGGCCTGTGCCACGGGCTGCGCCGCTGCCAGCGGTACATCGATGGCGAACACGGATCCCTTGCCCGGGGCCGACCGCAGCGTGATCGCCGAACCCAGAACCTTGGCAATGCGTTCGACAATCGACAGTCCTAATCCAAGGCCCGTCGTGCCGTCGCCGTCCGCCTGCAGGCGCTGGAATTCGCGAAAGATGATGTCGAGCTTCGACTCCGGAATGCCGGCGCCGGTATCGTAGACCTCGATCCGCAGCGCTCCACCCCGGCGGCGGCAGCCCATCAGCACCCGGCCTTCCTTCGTGTACTTGATCGCGTTCGACACGAAGTTCTGCAGCACGCGCCGCAGCAGGCGGCGGTCGGACATGACGGTCAGCCCGCAGGCCATCACTTTGAAGCGCAGACCCTTCTTGCGTGCAGCGGCTCCATATTCAAGCGCCAGCGCCTGCAAAATATCATCGATGCGGAAAGGCGCGGGGTCAGCTTTCATGGCGCCCGCATCGAGCCGCGAAATATCCAGCAGCACGTTGAGAATTTCCTCCACCGCCTCAAGCGATGAATCGACGTTGCGAATGAGTTCACCATCCTTGGTGCGCTTTGACCGTTCGACCAGGCTCGACGTGAACAGCCGTGCGGCATTGAGCGGCTGCAAGATGTCGTGGCTCGCCGCCGCGATGAACCGGGTCTTGGATAGATTGGCGTCATCGGCTTCGGCTTTGGCTTTCGCGAGTTCGTCATTGAGCCGGGTCAGCTCTGCCGTTCGCTCCGCCACTCGTCTCTCAAGCGATTCGTTCGAGCGCTGCAGAGCTTCCGCTGCGGCCACGCTCTCCGTCGCATCGATAACGGTAACGACAATGCCACCATCCGGCATCGGGCTTGAGCGGATCTCCAGAACCTGTCCGGTATCGACCCTCCGTTCACGGAAGACGTCATGCGTGATGGCCACGCGTTCGACCCTGTCATCGAGAGCGCCCCGGCCGCTTTCGGTGCGCGACAGGAACTGGCTGAAGACCTCCGTCATCGGCGCGCCAACCCGGCTGAGGTCCTGCCCCAATCCGAAAAAACCAGGCAAGGTGTTGTTCCAGCACACCAGAGTCATGCCCGGTTCGAAAACGGCAAGGCCCTGATCCACGCTGTCGATGGCGGACTGCAGCAAATCCCGATTATGCTGGATGGCCGCGGATGCATCATCCAGCAGCTTCATTGCGCCGCGCGCATTGGTCGAATGCCGCTCGAGCATGAGCGCGATAACGAGCCGCGCCGAGGCCACGCCCACCGCGCTCGCCAGGAGATGTTCGGCAAAGCGGATCAGCCGCACGTCGGCCTCCCCGCTGCGGACCGCCCCCTGTTGTGCGCGGAATCCTTCAAACGCAGCGCGTGCTCTTTCGGAACCGACATAGCGCGCCACCGTCTGTTCCAAGCGGTCTGCGGTGACCGCCGTACGCCACAGCTTGAAGCCGCTGCCGAGGCCGGTCTGCGACTCGCGCGCCATGAAGCTGGCTGCCTGAACGCGCTCAATCGGTGTCGGCTGGCGCATCAATGAGCCTGCCACATAGCCCGTGACATTCGCCAGCAGGCTCCAGATCACGCCATGCGTCAGTGGATTGAAGTCCAACGCAAACAGCGTGCGGGCCTTGAGCAGACCGATGCCGAAAGGTCCCTCGTCGAGGAAACTCCGGCCGATCCAGCCGGCATCGGCGAAGGATGGCAGCAGCAAGGTGTAAAGCCACACCGCAAAGCCCGCCGTGATGCCCCACATCGCTCCGCGCGCCGTTGCACGCTTCCACATCATGGCGCCAAAGAAAGCCGGCGCGAACTGGGCAACCGCCGCAAACGAAATCAGGCCGACCTGCGCCAGTGCTGCTGACGAGCCGATCATCCGGTAATAGGCATAGGCAAGGCCGAGGACGAAAAAGATGGCGGTGCGACGGATGAGAATGAGCGTCTCGCCCATATTCTGGTGCATGGCCGAGCGCGCACCCCGCCGCCGGAGCAGGAGCGGCACCACCAGGTTGTTGCAGACCATGATCGACAGCGCCACGCATTCGACGATCACCATGGCGGTGGAAGCCGAAAGACCTCCCAGAAAAGCCACCAGCGCAAACAGCTTGCTGCCATCCGCCACCGGCAGGGCGAGAACGAAGGTGTCACCGTCGGCGCCTTGAGGCAGCAGCAGAAGGCCGGCAATGGCAATGGGAATGACGAAGATATTGATGGCCACCAGATAGGCCGGGAACATCCAGGCGGCGCGGCGCAATTCCTGGCGGTTGGTGTTCTCGACGGCCGCCACATGGAATTGCCGGGGAAGCAGCACAATGGCGAAGGAGGCGAGCAAGGTCATGGTGAGCCACTGGCCGCCGTCCAGACCGCCGGAAAACAATGACGTTACAGATGATTCGGCCGCCGCCCGATCCAGAAAGGGACCTAGTCCCCCCATCATGCCGAAGACGACGAAACATCCTACAGCCACGAAGGCCATGAGCTTCACAAGCGATTCAACGGCGATGGCGAGGATCATCCCGTCTTGATGCTCCGTCGTATCGATGTGACGGGTGCCGAAGAGCATGGCGAATATGCCCATGGTCAGCACGACAAGCAGAGATAAGCCGTCCAGTCCCGTGGATGGCCTGAGAAACTCGCGCGACCAGTCGGGCTCGCTGATCAGTACCTCAAGTGAGGCCGAGACCGCCTTCAGCTGAATCGAAATATAGGGCACGATGCCGATCACCGCGATGACCGCAACAAGTGCGCCGAGGGCCTCGCTCTTGCCATAGCGCGCGGACAGGAAGTCGGCGATCGACGCGATATTGTGCCGCTTCGTGATGGCCGCGATCTGCTGCAGCAGTTTCCAGCCCAAGGCAAAAACGAGGATCGGCCCAAGATAGATGGGGATAAAGTCGAGTCCCGTTCTGGAGGCGATTCCGACGCTGCCAAAATACGTCCAGGACGTGCAGTAAACCCCCAGTGACAAAGCATAAATGAACGGCCGGCCAGCACGGATATTCCACTGACGCGCCATCCGGTCGCCATAGGTCGCGACACCGAAAAGCGCCCCCAGATAGACAAGGCCGGCGGCAAGTATGGTCCATTCTCCGATCACATCTGGCATGATCGGTCCTAAGGGTCTGCGAATCAAGCCGAATGCGCCTTTGCCCAATTTTGCGCCGACATAGGACTATTTCCCTTGGTCGGACGAAAGATGAGCCGGGCCAGGACCGGTATTTTGATCCAGGTCAATGCTGGTGCGTGCGCCTGCTAGCATGCACGCAACTGAACGTTATCAGAAAGGGGTCTCTCATGGGGGCTGGATCACTTGTGCAAATGGGCCTTTGGGCACTGCTTGCACTTCTCGCCATAACCATGGGCGCAAAGGCGGAAGATCTGCCATTTGCCGTCCATATGTACATTTTCGCGGCTGCCGCCCTGCTCGCCTTGGTTTTCAAGGCCCGCAGCTTCGGCAAGCCCGCACCTGACACGTCGGGGTATCTCGACGGCGTCGTGCGCTACGGCGCGATCATCACCGTTTTCTGGGGAGTCGTCGGCTTCCTTGTCGGCGTGGTGGTTGCCCTGCAACTGGCCTTCCCGGGCTGGAACCCGGATCTTGAATGGTTCAACTTCGGCAGGCTGCGTCCGCTGCACACCTCGGCAGTGGTCTTTGCTTTCGGCGGCAACGCGCTCATCACGACGAGCTTCTACGTGGTCCAGCGGACCAACCGCACGCGCCTCGCGCTTGGCAATCTCTCCTGGTTCGTGTTCTGGGGCTACCAGCTGTTCATCGTGCTGGCTGCCACAGGTTACCTTCTGGGTGTTACGGAAGGCCGCGAATATGCCGAACCCGAATGGTATGTCGATCTCTGGCTGACGATCGTCTGGGTCGCCTATTTCCTGGTGTTCTTCGGTACGCTTCTGCAGCGCAAGGAATCCCACATCTACGTGGCAAACTGGTTCTACCTGTCGTTCATCGTGACGATCGCCATGCTGCACATCGTCAACAACCTGTCGATCCCGGTTTCGATCTTCGGCTCGAAGAGCTACTCGGCTTTCTCAGGCGTGCAGGATGCCCTCACCCAGTGGTGGTACGGCCATAACGCCGTGGGCTTCTTCCTCACCGCAGGCTTCCTCGGCATGATGTATTACTTCGTGCCAAAGCGCGTCGAACGTCCGGTCTATTCCTACCGTCTGTCGATCGTCCACTTCTGGTCGCTGATCTTCCTTTATATCTGGGCCGGTCCGCACCACCTCCACTACACTGCCCTGCCCGATTGGGCGCAGACGCTCGGCATGGTGTTCTCGATCATGCTGTGGATGCCCTCATGGGGCGGCATGATCAACGGCCTCATGACGCTGTCCGGCGCCTGGGACAAGCTGCGCACCGATCCGGTTCTGCGCATGATGGTGATCTCGGTCGCCTTCTACGGCATGTCGACCTTCGAAGGCCCGATGATGTCGATCAAGGCAGTGAACTCACTGTCTCACTACACCGACTGGACCATCGGCCACGTGCATTCCGGCGCTCTCGGCTGGGTTGGCATGATCTCCATGGGCTGCATGTATCACCTGATCCCGCGCCTGTGGGGCCAGAAGGAAGTCTACTCGCTTCGTCTCGTCAGCTGGCATGTCTGGCTCTCCACCCTCGGCATCGTGGTTTACGCCTCGGCCATGTGGGTGTCGGGCATCATGCAGGGCCTGATGTGGCGCGAGTATGATGACCAGGGCTTCCTCGTCTACTCCTTCGCGGAGACGGTCGCGGCCATGCATCCTTACTATGTCATCCGCGCTTTCGGCGGCCTGCTCTTCCTCGTGGGCGCGCTGATCATGGTCTACAACCTCTACCGCACCATCGGCGGCCAGAGGCCCGTGAAGGTCGCGGTTCCCGGTGCAGCGCTCGCAGCGGCCGAATAAGAGAATAAGGAAACACGTGTCATGAAACACGAATCTCTCGAAAAGAATGCCACGCTGCTGCTGATCTTCAGCTTCCTCGTGGTCACCGTCGGCGGCCTCGTCCAGATCGCTCCACTGTTCTATCTCCAGAACACCATCGAGTCGGTCGAAGGCATGCGCCCCTACACGCCGCTCGAACTGGCGGGCCGCAACGTCTACGTCCGTGAAGGCTGCTACGTCTGCCACAGCCAGATGATCCGCCCCTTCCGCGATGAGGTGGAGCGCTACGGCCATTACAGCCTGGCGGCCGAGTCGCAATTCGACCACCCCTTCCAGTGGGGCTCGAAGCGTACTGGTCCCGATCTTGCCCGCGTCGGCAACAAGTACTCCGACGACTGGCATCGCGAGCATCTGATGAATCCGCGCAACGTCGTGCCGGAATCGGTGATGCCCGGCTACGCCTACCTGATGAACAAGGAGGTCAAGATTGCCGGCTTCGGCAAGCACCTCGCGACGCTGAACCTGACCGCCAACAACGGCAAGGGCAACATGTACAGCGATGAACAAGTGGCCAGCGCCGAGGCCGACCTGCAGGCCCAGGCCACCGGTGTCGACGCCGATGCAATGCTCGCCCGCTATCCGAAGTCACAGGCCCGCGACTTCGACGGCCAGCCCGCCAAGGTGACCGAGATGGACGCTCTCATCGCCTATCTCCAGATGATGGGTACGCTTGTCGACTTCTCGACCTTCAAGACAGAAGTGGAGCCGCGCTGATGAGCACCTACGACACAATGCGGCATTTCGCGGACAGCTGGGGCCTCATCGCCATGTTCGTGTTCTTTGCCGCCGCGACGGCCTTTGTCTTCCGGCCCGGTTCCCGGGCTCACTATGAAGAGGCCGCGCGCATCCCCCTGAAGAATGCCTCCGAGGACTGATCCCATGGCAACGAAAATCGAAAGAGACGAAATATCCGGCACGGACACAACCGGCCACGAGTGGGACGGCATCAAGGAGCTGAACACTCCACTTCCCAAGTGGTGGCTCTACACCTTCTATGCCTGTGTCATCTGGGCACTTGGCTACACCGTGTTCTACCCGGCGTGGCCGATGATCTCGGGAGCGACACCGGGCGTTCTGGGCTATTCCTCGCGCGCCGAACTGGTGAAGACCGTCGACGTGGCCAAAGCCGCCCAGAAGGAGAACCTCGACAAGATCGCCGCGGCGAGCGTCGAGGACATCCTGAAGGACGAAAAGCTGCTGGCCTTCGCCCGTGCCGGCGGTGCCGCTGCCTTCAAGGTAAACTGCGTGCAGTGCCATGGCGCCGGCGCGGCCGGTTCGGTTGGCTATCCCAATCTCAACGATGACGACTGGCTTTGGGGTGGCCAGCCCGAGCAGATCCACACCACGCTCAAGAACGGCATCCGCTACGTGCAGAACGCCGACACGCGTGTGATGGATATGCCGGTTTTTGGACCCGATCCCGCCAACGGCAACGCAGCCGTGCTGAAGCCTGAAGAGATCGCCAGTGTCGCGAATTTCGTGATGACGCTCTCGGGTGGTGAAGCCGACGCCGCCAAGGCAGCAGCGGGCAAGGAGCTCTATGCGACCAACTGCGCCTCGTGCCATGGCGATACCGGCCTCGGCAACAAGGACATGGGTGCGCCCAACTTGACCGACAAGATCTGGCTCTATGGCGGCAAGATCGAGAACGTCGAAGCGCAGATCTCCAAGCCGCGCGTGGGTGTGATGCCGGCCTGGTCTGCCCGCCTCGACGAGGCGACGATCAAGCAGCTTGCCGTCTATGTCCACGCACTCGGCGGCGGCGAGGCGCCTGTCGCACAGTAACGAAACGGCTTCGGTGGCCGCGCCAAGTGTGGCAACATGGCGCGCGGCCACTGGCCAACTTCAATCGAACAGACACGGCGCCTACCTGACAGCCAAGGCCCTAGTCCGTGATCTGAGGGGAACGATGGTTCAAGTCATCAATACGGTCGACTCTTCCGAGGTCGACAAGCACGACGTCGCGGCGGTCAACAAGGCCGAGAACCGCCCGATGTATGCCTCGCGGGTGAAGATCCACCCCAAAGCCGGCGCCGGCACCTTCCGCCGCCTCAAGTGGATTCTCGTCTTCGTTCTTCTCGGCATCTATTATATCTCGCCGTGGCTGCGCTGGGACCGGCCCGGCAATGCGCCCGATCAGGCGATCCTCATCGATCTAGCGAACCGCCGCTTCTACTTCTTTTTCATCGAGATCTGGCCGCAGGAATTCTATTATATCGCGGGCCTGCTCATCATGGCGGGCGTCGGACTTTTCCTCGTCACCTCGCTGGTTGGCCGTGCCTGGTGCGGCTATGCCTGCCCGCAAACCGTCTGGACTGACCTTTACATTTGGGTCGAGAGCAAGGTTGAGGGCGACCGCAATGCCCGCATCCGGCTTGATGCTGCGCCCTGGAGCGTTTCCAAGATCAGCAAGCGCGTCATCAAAATGGCGATCTGGCTGGTGATTGCAATCGCGACAGGGGGGTTCTGGGTCTTCTATTTCGCCGACGCGCCGACACTCCTGCATCAGCTGGTCACCGGGCAGGCTGCACCGGTCGCCTATTTCACCATTGCCATCCTGACCGCGACCACTTTCACCTTCGCCGGTTTCATGCGCGAACAGGTTTGCACTTACATGTGCCCGTGGCCGCGCATTCAGGGCGCCATGCTCGATGAGGAATCGCTGATCGTCACCTACAATGCCTGGCGCGGCGAGCCCCGGCATGCGGGCCGCAAGAAGGCCGAGGCACAGGGATTGAAAGTGGGCGATTGCGTCGACTGCAATGCCTGTGTCGCCGTCTGCCCGATGGGTATCGACATTCGCGACGGCAACCAGCTCGAATGCATCAACTGCGCCCTGTGCATCGATGCGTGCGACACGGTGATGGACAAGATCGGCCGTCCCAAGGGCCTGATCAACTATACGACGTCGAGCCTCTACAATGCGAATGTCGCCGGCAAGAACGAACATTGGAACGCCAGCCACCTGCTTCGTCCACGGACGGCAATCTATTTCACCGTGTGGGCCGCCGTCGGCATTGCCATGCTGGTGACGCTGATCAATCGCTCGCAGCTCGATGTCAATGTCGTGCCCGATCGCAATCCGCTGTTCGTACAGCTTTCCGATGGTGCTATCCGCAATGGCTACACCGTCAAGATCCTGAACCAGAAACAGGAGCTGCGGACGTTCCGCCTGTTGATCGATGGGCTGAAGGGCGCCACGATGGAAATGGTCGGCGAGGAAGGCGCGCCGCGCGAAGTTGTCGAGATCGCTGTGGAACCGGACAAGCTCAAAGCCGTGAAGATCTATGTGTCGACGGCCGACCATGACGTTCTGAAGCATGGGAAGTCGGAATTCACATTCAGGGTCGAAGAATTGAACGTCACGGGCGAGCCCGAAACAGCGATGGAACAAACGGTGTTCCACGCACCTGATAACGACGAAGAGGACTAAGGATCATGGCCATTGCCGCCACCGAGAAGCAGTTCACCGGCAAGCACATGCTGATGTCGATCATCGCTTTCTTCGCTGTGATTTTCGGCGTCAACTTCACCATGGCCTTTCTGGCCAACTCCACATGGTCCGGGCTCGTGGTCGCCAATGGTTATGTGGCGAGCCAGAGTTTTGACAAGGATCTTGCCCGCCAGCGCGCGCAAGAGGCACTGGGCTGGACTGTGGCCCTCTCACACGCCGACGGCCGCATCCGCATCACGTTTGCCGACGCCGGCAAGGCTAAGATCGAAGGCTTGAGCATTACCGGCAAGCTTGAACGCCCGGTGACCGACAAGGAAGACCAGGTCTTGACCTTTTCCAGCATGGGCTCTGGCGTCTATACGGCCCCCGCCGTCCTGAGCCCCGGTGTCTGGGACGTCGAGATTGACGCCAAGGGCGGCGCCGGTGCGGATTACCGCAAGACCTTCCGCTTCATCACCAAGGGCTGAAGCCATGACCCTTCCCTGCTGCACCATCGATGGCGAATATTTCCAGCCGTTCAAGCTCGAGGGCGAGGACGCGGACCGCTGGACATCGACGGCAGGGCCGGGACTGAAGCGCATTGAATTCCTTGTCCCGCAGGCAAACCGGCCACAGGCGATGAGTGAGATCGAGCGGGAAATGCCGAAACTTGACGGCGTGAAATCAGTCCGCGTCAATCTCACCGGCCGCCGCGTGACATTCATCTATGCCGACGACGTTGTAGAACCCCAGGTGCTGATCGATCAGCTTGGATCACTGGGATACATGGCAAGGCCCTTCGATCCGCGCGAGACGGGTCTGACCAAGGATGATCGTGACGGCGGAAAGCTGCTGCGGGCCCTGGCGGTGTCCGGCTTCGCTGCCGGCAACGTCATGTTGCTCTCGGTCTCCGTCTGGTCTGGGGCCGAAGACGCGACACGGGACTTTTTTCACTGGCTCTCGGCGATGATCGCCCTGCC
This sequence comes from Pseudomonadota bacterium, assembly GCA_963205315.1. GTDB lineage: Bacteria > Pseudomonadota > Alphaproteobacteria > Rhizobiales > Aestuariivirgaceae > Aestuariivirga. The sequence goes on from CAUJIO010000042.1 coordinate 20,655, forward strand.
CGCCGTCGCCTACGCCGGCCGGCCATTCTTCTATTCCGCCGTGAACGCCCTGCGCCTCGGCCGGGTCAACATGGATGTGCCGATCTCGCTCGGCGTGCTGCTGGCCTCCTTCATGAGCCTGTACGAAACCATCAATGGTGCAGAGCACGCATATTTCGATGCTTCAGTCACCCTGCTATTCTTCCTGCTCGCCGGACGTTATCTTGATCACCTAATGCGGGCGCGGGCGCGTTCAGCCATCGCCCAGCTCGTCTCGCTATCCGCCGATGGCGCCGCCGTTGTCGAGCCCGACGGCAGCCGCCGCTATCTTGCTGCCCGCGATCTGAAGCCCGGCATGCTCATCGCCATAGCGGCCGGCGACAAGCTGCCCGTGGACGGCCGCATCGTCGACGGCATCAGCGACATGGATCGCTCGCTCCTGACCGGAGAATCCGCGCCCGAAACCGTGCGGCCCGGAAACCTCGTACACGCCGGCGAAACCAATTTGACAGCACCGGTGATTGTCGAGATCACCGCCGCAGGCAACGATACCTTCCTCTCGGAACTGGTGCGCCTCGTGACGGCAGCCGAGCAGAGCCAGTCCCGATACATCCGTATCGCCGACCGGCTGGCGCGTTATTATTCTCCGGCCGTCCACACCCTGGCCGCAATCACGCTGGCTGGCTGGCTGCTCATGGGCCATGGCTGGCACGACGCCCTGATGGCGGCCGTCGCTGTCCTCATCATTACCTGCCCCTGCGCGCTCGGCCTCGCCGTTCCGGCTGTGCAGGTGGTGGCGAGCGGCCGCCTGTTCCGGGCCGGTGTGATGATCAAGGATGGCGCGGCGCTGGAGAAACTGGCGGATGTCGACACCGTGATCTTCGACAAGACCGGCACGCTGACCCGTGGCGAACCGGCTCTCGTTTCGCCGCTGACCGTATCCACCGAAACGCTGGCGATCGCCGCCGGCCTGGCGCAATCGAGCAAGCATCCCCTGTCACAGGCGCTGACGCGTGAAGTCGCGCGGCGCGGTTTGACGCCGCTATCGGTGAGCGACATCGTCGAGCATCCGGGACAGGGCCTGTCTGGCACCTATCATGGCGAAAGATTGCGGCTCGGCAACCGGGCCTGGTGCGGCGCAGAAGAAAGTGCAGAGGACCACGGGCTGTTGGAATTCGCCTTCCGCCGTGGCGCCCGTGCGCCCGTGATGTTCCACTTCGAAGACAAGCTGCGCAGCAATGCTGCCGAGACCATCCGAACGCTAAAGGACATGGGGCTGAACGTGTCGCTGCTGTCGGGTGACCGTGAGGCAGCAGTAAACCGCGTGGCCATTGCAGTCGGCATCGAGACTGCTGTGCCACGCGCCTCCCCGCAGGCCAAGCTTGCTTATGTTGAGGCCCTGAACAAGGCCGGACGCAAGGTGCTGATGGTTGGTGACGGCATCAACGACGCACCCGCCCTGGCCGCCGGCTATACGTCCATGGCGCCGTCCTCTGCCTCCGACATCGGCCGCACCGCGGCGGAAACCGTCTTCATGGTGGAATCGGCCTCCGCTGTCGCTGAAGCCATCCAGGTCAGCCGCCGGACCCAGGCCATTGCCAAGGAGAACTTCCTGCTGGCCGTCGGCTACAACGTTCTCGCCGTGCCGCTCGCCATGGCGGGTCTTGTGTCGCCGCTGGTGGCGGCGGTGGCGATGTCCACCTCCTCGATCATCGTTGTCGCCAACGCACTGCGGGTTGGATTGGGCAAGACCAAGAAAGCTGGTACGAGCACCCCCGCGGCAAAGCACAGCGTCGCTGCCGCAAACCTGCGAGATGCTGCATGAACGGCCTGCTGATTCTCATTCCCGTCGCTCTGTTTCTCGGCGGACTGGGCCTGGCGGCCTTCATCTGGTCGCTGCGGTCAGGACAGTTTGATGACCTCGAAGGCGCGTCCTGGCGCATTCTGCAGGATGACGACAAGCCGAAACCCTGAGTTTCGCGACCAAGATCCAACAAGCTTCACCAAAATGCCGCAAACCTTGCCGATCAGTTAAGGTGCCCGTTGACAAGCGGGCGGCGGCGGTCGGAAGCTCCGTCGTATAACAACATATCGACGGAGGATCCACGATGACGGCGCATCGCAACCCTGTTCATGCCTTGCCGTGGATTCAGGCGAGAGTGGTCTGGTTGGCTATCCTCAGCCTGTTTGCTCTTTTGATGCCGTCGATACCGGCGCAGGCGGCCAAGCCCTTCCCCGTCGATCAGTTCAGCTATTACCTCAGTGACTACGATTATGAGCTCGCCAAGCTCGCCAAGGATCTCAAGAAGACCGAAGCGGAGCTGCTAGCCGATATCCAGTCGGCGGAAACTGCCGGCAATGCCAGGCTGACGGCAGCGGCCATTGAACAGCTTCTGACCAAGCGCCCGACCGATAGCGCGTTGTGGCTGAAGCTTGCACAGCAGCTGGCTGTCTCCACTCCGATCAATGATTCAGATGGCTACCAGCTTCCGTCCAAGATGATCGGCGCAGGACTTCGCGCCTACACCTATGCGAAGACCGCACCCGATGAGGCTGCTGCTCTTCTGATCGCCGGTCAGGGCTTTGCCAAGCGCGAGAACTGGCGCCCGGCCCTCCTGGCCTACAAGGAAAGCCTCAAACTCGTCGAAATGGCCGAGGTCCGCGACACCTACGAAACCATGCGCATCGATCATGGCTTCCGCGTTGCCGACTACAAGGTCGAGAATGATGCGACACCGCCGCGCGCCTGCTTTGAAATGTCCGAGCCGATCTCGCGCACCGTCACCGATTTCACCTCCTACTTCACCCAGGAACCAGGCCCCGTCGCCGCTGTCACGGCGGAGGGAACCAGACTCTGCGTTGAGGGCCTGAAGCATGGCGAGCGCTACACCATCACCGCCCGCAAGGGCCTGCCCGCCGCCGCCGATGACACCATGGCCAAGGACTTCTCCTTCGATTTCTATGTGAAGGATCGCAATCCCTCGGTGCGTTTCGCCAGCAAGAGCTATGTGCTGCCGCGCACCGGCCAGACCGGCATTCCGGTGATTTCGGTCAACAGCAAGGAAGCCAAGCTGGCGCTCTATCGCATCGGCGACCGCAACCTCATCGACAACGTGATGGGCTCTGATTTCCGCTCCCAGATCAACGGATACTCCGCCCAGGACATTGCCAACCAGAAGGGCAATCTTGTCTGGGAAGGCACCATGGAAACACCCGCTCCTCTCAACGAGGACGTAACAACCGCCTTCGCCGTTGATGAGGCGATGGGACAATTGCAGCCCGGCCTCTATGTGATGACGGCGACGCCCGCCGACATCGAGACTGACAGCTATGACCAGGTGGCGACGCAGTGGTTCGTGGTTTCCGATCTCGGCCTCTCGACCATGAGTGGTAAGGATGGTCTGCACGTGGGCCTGCGCTCGATCGCCACGGCCGATCCGCTGGCGGATGTCGAGGTGCGCCTCATCGCCCGCAACAACGACATCCTGGCCACCGCCAAATCCGACGCCACGGGCACGGTGATATTCGCGCCTGGCCTGCTGAAGGGCGAAGGCGGATTGAGCCCGGCACTGGTCGTCGCCCAAAGTGCCGCCAGTGACTACAGTTTCGTCGACCTGACGCAGCCCGCCTTCGACCTCACCGACCGTGGCGTTGACGGCCGCGCCCCATCCGGCGCAATCGACGCTTTCGTCTATGCCGAACGCGGCGTCTATCGCCGTGGCGAAACCGTTCATGCGACCGTGCTGCTGCGCGACGATGCCGCCAACGCTCTGAGCGGAACACCCGTGACGCTGGTCGTGGAACGCCCTGACGGCGTCGAATACCTCTCCATCACGCTCGATGACAAAGGCGCCGGCGGGCATTCCCATGACTTCGCCATCAATGCGGTGGCGCAGGGCGGAACCTGGCGCATCAAGGCGCTGACCGATCCCAATGGCGAGACCATCGGCGAGACGTCCTTCCTGGTCGAGGACTATGTGCCGGACCGCATCGAGTTCGATCTGAAGTCGAAATCGGCAACGGCAACCGTCGGTGAAGGCGCAGCCTTTGCGATCGACGGACGCTATCTGTTTGGCGCGCCCGCCGCCGGTCTTGATCTCGAGGCCAGCCTGTCGATCACCGCAGACGGCCGGCCCTTCGCTCAGTGGAAAGACTATCAGTTCGGCCTGATGGACGAACGCATCGATACCATCCAGACGACGCTGAGCGATCTGCCGCAGACCGACATCAACGGCCATGCCGATGTCGTGGTGCGCCTGCCCGATCTGCCGGTGACATCGCAGCAATTGCGTGCCGATATTTCGGTGCGCATGCGCGAACCGGGCGGCCGTGCCGTCGAACAGACGGCGAGCCTGCCCATTGAGGCCACCCAGCCGATGCTCGGTTTGAAGGCCGGGTTCGACTACGGTGCGGCTCCCGAAGGCGAGCCCGCGGCCTTCAAGCTGATCGCCATCGACAAGACCGGCAAGCAGGTGGCGGCCAAAGGTGCGGCCTGGACGCTGAAGCGTCTGTCGCGTGACTGGCAGTGGTTCAAGATGGATGGCGAATGGCGCTGGGAGGGCATCACCCGCACCTCGAAGATCGCCAATGGCGTCATCGACATTGCGGCCGACAAGCCAACCGACTTTGCCCGCACCCTGTCCTGGGGCGAATATCGCCTCGAGATCGCGGCGGATGGCATGACGCCGGTGAGCATGGATTTCTCCGCCGGCTATTATTACGGCGATACCTCCAAGGCCGATACGCCCGACACGCTGAAAGTGGCGCTCGACACCACCGACGCCAAGTCCGGCGACACGGTGAACGTCAAGATCGAAGCCCGCTACGCCGGCAAGGCGACCGTGCAGGTCGTCGGTGACCGCCTGCTCTCCAGCCAGACCATCGACGTGCCGGAAGGCGGTCTCACCCTGCCAATCAAGGTCGGCAGCGACTGGGGCACCGGCGCCTATGTACTCGCCAGCCTCTACAAGCCGATGGACGTCAAGGCCAAGCGCATGCCCTCGCGTGCCATGGGCCTCGCCTGGTTCGGCATTGACCGCGCCTCGCGGACTCTCGGCATCAAGCTGACGCCGCCCGAGATGATGAAGCCGCGCCAAAAGCTCACCGTTCCGGTGAAGGTCGAAAATCTGTCGCCCGGCGAAGAAGCCTTTATCACGCTTGCGGCCGTCGATGTCGGCATCCTCAATCTCACCCGCTACGATCCTCCCGCGCCCGAGAATTATTACTTCGACCAGAAGCGCCTGACGGCGGAACTGCGCGACATCTATGGCGTGCTGATCGACGGCATGCAGGGCGAACGCGGCAAGCTGCGCTCAGGCGGTGACGGCGGTGCAGCCTTTACCGCTCCTCCCCCGGCGCAGAAGCCCCTCAGCCAGTATTCCGGCATCGTCAAGGTGAATGACGATGGCACGGCCTCCATCGACTTCGAGATTCCGGCCTTCAACGGCACGGTGCGGGTGATGGCGGTAGCCTGGAGCAAGACCAAGGTCGGCCATGCCTCGAGCGATGTCATCGTGCGCGACCCGATTGTGGTTTCGGGCACCCTGCCGCGCTTCATGGCGGTGGGCGACACTTCGCGCCTGCGCTTCGACATCGTCAATGCCGAAGCACCGGCCGGCGACTACACGCTCGGCATCTCGATCGACGGCCCGGTCTCAGCCGATGCCGCAGCGAAAATCCAGAAGGTGACGATCGCAGCAGCTGGCGCACGCTCCACCATCCTCGTGCCGATCACCGCGACCGGCCCCGGTGTGGCGAGCGTCATCGCCACGCTGAAAGGACCGGGCGACCTGATCCTCGATCAGGATTTCGCGCTGGGCGTGGTGCCTGCCAACCCACTGGTGACGCACCGCACCACCATGCCGCTTGCGGCAAAGGGGGGCTCGCTCACCCTGAGCAAGGATATCGTGGCCGACATGCTGCCGGGCACGGCGTCGGTCGCGCTCTCGGTCAGCCCGCTGCCCGAGATTGATGTCGCGGGCCTCGTCCGTGATCTCGACCGCTATCCCTATGGCTGCTCGGAGCAGACGGTCAGCCGCGCCTTGCCGCTGCTTTACCTGAGCGATCTTGGCGTCGATCCCAAGGACATCGACGGCGAATTGAAGGAACGCATGCAGCAGGCCGTGGCCCGTCTCGTCAACCGTCAGTCCGGTTCGGGTTCGTTCGGCCTTTGGTCGGCCTATGGCGACGACTCCAGCCTGTGGCTGTCGTCCTTCGTCACCGACTTCCTGTTGCGGGCCCGCGAAAAGGGCTTCGAGGTGCCGGAAGACGTGCTGGTGAACGGCATCGACTATATCCGCAACATGGTTGGCAACGCGCCGGACATCGAGCAAGGCGGTGGCCAGGACATGGCTTATGCGCTTTATGTTCTCGCCCGGGCCGGCCGCGCTCCGGTGGGCGACCTCAAGTATCTCACCGATACCAAGCTCGATGACTTCGGTTCGCCGCTGGCCCGTGCGCAGGTAGCGGCCGCCCTCTCAATGCTCGGCGACCGCGATCGTGCCGACACAGCCTTCGCTTCCGCCATCGAAAAGCTCGGCGAGGATGTGGAGGACACGAATCGTGGCTTCTGGCGTGCCGACTATGGCAGCGTGTTGCGCGATGCCTCGGCCATTCTGGCGCTGGCCACCGATGCCAAGGCGAAGCCCGAGATCCTTCGCACGGCGATGAGTGCGATCGAGGTTGAGCGCGCCCGCACACGCTATGCCTCCACTCAGGAAATGTCCTGGATGGTGCTGGCGGCGCGCGCCGTCATCGAGCAGTCGAAGACGATTGCGCTCGACGTCGGTGGCTCCGTTCACAACGGCACCCTCAACCGCATGTTCCGCGATGGTGCGCTGGAACAGGATGTCCGCGTCACCAACAAGGGCGACCAGCCCTTGCGCGCCGTGGTCGCCGTGTCGGGATCGCCGCTGGTGGCGGAACCGGCCAGCAGCAATGGTCTGACGGTGGAACGGAAATACTTCACCACCGCCGGAGAGCCCGTCGATATCGCCACAGTCCAGCAGAACACCAGGCTTGTGGCGGTGCTGAGCGTGATGAAGCCTGACGGCCAGTCGGAGAACGGTACATTCCTGCTGGTCGACCCGCTGCCCGCCGGCTTCGAGATCGAGAACCCGACGCTGGTGGCCTCTGGCGGTACGGCCAATATCCCGTGGCTCACCGACACGACCTGGGCGAGCTACACCGAGTTCCGAGATGATCGCTTCGTGGCGAGCTTCACCAACTCGACGGCCAAGCTCGCTTACATGATCCGCGCCGTGGCACCGGGCACTTATGCGCATCCGGGCGCCTATGTCGAAGACATGTACCGGCCCGAGCTGAATGCCCGCGGCCCGACCACATCCGTCATCGTCTCGGCGCCCTGACATGACCGGCACGCCCCGCAGCAGATGGCCCTTGCGCCTCTATGCGGGGCTGCTCACGCTGGGACTGCTTGCCAATGGCATCGGCTTCACCGCCACCGAAACGCTGCGGCGCCTTGGACCGGTGCCGCTTGGCAAGGACCTCACCTTCTCGACGCTGGTAACGGACCGCGACGGCAAGCTGTTGCGGCCCTTCATCACCCATGATGGTTACTGGCGTTTGCCGGTCACCGCCGACGACGTCGATCCACGCTTCCTCAAGATGCTCATCGCCTATGAGGACAAGCGCTTCTACGAACATGGCGGCGTCGATCCGCAGGCGCTGATACGCGCCGGCTGGCAGGCGCTGACCAGCGGCCATGTGGTCTCCGGCGGTTCAACGCTGACGATGCAGGTGGCACGTTTGCTGGAACCAAGGCCGCAGCGGCGCTTGGCAGACAAGATCGCCGAGATGATCCGCGCCGTGCAGATCGAGCGGCGCCTTTCGAAGCGCCCGATCCTCGATCTCTATCTGCGGTTGGCACCCTATGGCGGCAATATCGAAGGCACACGCGCCGCCTCGCTCGCCTATTTCGGCAAGGAGCCCAAACATCTGTCGACGGCAGAGGCCGCACTCCTCGTCGCGTTGCCGCAAGCTCCAGAAACCCGTCGGCCAGACCGCAAGCCGAAACTTGCAGCTGAAGCGCGCAACCGCGTAATCGTCCGTCTGCGGAACGATGGCATCATCAATGCCGATCAGGCGGAAGCAGCGGCAATCGAAAGCGCACCGAAAGGACGCCTGGCTTTCCCGATGCTGGCGGCACATGTCGCCGAGCGCCTGGCTAAATCGGCCCCCGATGGCACGGTGGAACAGACCACCATTGCCCGCGACCTTCAGGCTTCGCTCGAAACGCTCGCACGTGAACGGGCCCTGGCCATTGGCTCCGGCGTTGCCGCCGCCATCATCGTGGTCGACAACGACAGCGGCGAGGTGCGCGCGCATGTCGGCGGCACCGGCTTCTTCGATATGTTGCGCGCCGGACAAATGGATCTGGCACAGGCGCTCCGCTCCCCGGGTTCGACGCTGAAGCCCTTCATCTATGGCCTCGCCTTCGAGGATGGCGTGGTTCATCCCGAAACGCTCATCGATGACCGCGCCATCCGCTATGGTGCCTATGCGCCCGAGAATTTCGACGACTCATTCCATGGCACGGTGACGGTGCGCACCGCGTTGCAGCAATCGCTGAACGTGCCTGCCCTGCAGATTCTCAATACCGTCGGTCCAGATCGCCTCATGGCACGCATCGGCAATGCTGGCGTGAAGCTCGTGTTGCCGAAGGATGCCGCCGCACCCGGCCTCGCCGTGGGCCTCGGTGGTGCGGGCGTGCGCCTTACCGAACTTGCAGCGCTGTACCTTTCGCTGGCGCGCGGCGGCGATTCAAAACCTCTGGTCTGGCGGTTGCAGGATTACGACACAGCTCCGAAGCTGCGCCGCCTGTTCGAGCCGAACGCCGCCTGGATGGTGAGTGATGTGTTGAAGGGAGCACCTGCGCCCACCAATGCGCTGAGCGGCCAGATCGCCTTCAAGACAGGAACGTCCTACGGTTACCGCGATGCCTGGTCAGTGGGTTACGACGGCGCCACCACCATTGCGGTCTGGGTGGGGAGGCCGGATGGTGCCGCCGTGTCCGGCATCACCGGGCGCACGGCGGCGGCCCCCATTCTGTTCGAGGCCTTCCAGCGCCTGGGCAAGGCGCGCAAGCCGCTGCCCCCGGCACCGCCGGGAACGGTGATTGCCCGCACCAATGAACTGCCAGCCGCGCTGCAGCGCTTCCGTCCCGATTCCCTGCCGCAGATTGCCAGCGTCACCACGGGTGAAGGCCCACTCTCCATCGCCTTTCCGCCCGATGGCGCGCGGATCGACCTGAGCGGCGCCGATACGGCCTCCGTCAGTTTGAAAGCCTATGGCGGAACCCCGCCCTTCACCTGGCTTGTCGATGGCGTCCCAGTGGCGGCACACGAGTTCCGGCGTGACACCTTCTGGGAGGAACCGGGGCGCGGCTTCGCGCGGCTCTCGGTGATCGATGCCAAGGGCCAGACGGCAACTGCCCGCATCCGCCTGGAATGAGCGGTTTGACCGGCCTTGGCCGCCGCGTATAAACCTGCACATCGCATTGCTTTCGCAGGATTGATCATGACCGCCGACACGCCCTGGACCACTCGCCCCTATCACCGCCAGTGGCTGATGAACCAGGCCGAGCGCCAGTTCGACCTGTTCCAGTTCAATGCGGTCAATCCGAAAGGCGGCTTCTACGATCTCGATGCCACGGGAAAACCGTTCGGCAGCCTGCGGCAGATTCACGTGACGGGCCGCATGGTGCATTGCTTCGCGATTGGCCACAAGCTGGGCCGTCCCGGCTGCGATTCCATTGTCGACCACGGCATGCAGTTCCTCTGGCACGGCCACCGTGACCCGGCTTATGGCGGCTACTGCTGGTCGCTCGATGACGATGGCTTCAAGGATGATTCCAAGCAGGCCTATGGTCATGCCTTCGTGCTGCTTGCCGCCGCTGATGCCAAGGTGCTGGGCCATCCTCTCGCCGACCGGATGCTTGCCGACATCACCGAGGTGATCGAAACCCACTTCTGGGAGGAACGTCACGGCGCCGTCTCGGAGGAATACGCCCGCGGCTGGTCGAAGATCGCCGACTATCGCGGGCAGAATTCCAACATGCACATGACGGAAGCACTGATGGCCGCCTTCGAGGCGACGGGCGATACCAAGTACTTGGGGATGGCAGAGCGTATCGCCAGCCTTATCATTGGCCGGCATGCGGCGGCCCTTGACTATGTCGTTGCCGAACATTTCGACGAGAACTGGAATCTCGACAAGGATTACAAGGGTTCCGACATGTTCCGCCCGGCGGGCACCACCCCCGGCCACTGGCTCGAATGGTCACGATTGCTGGTGCAGCTTTGGGTGCTAGGCGGCAAGAAACTGGACTGGCTTCCCGATGCTGCGGCCAAGCTGTTCGAAAGCTCTGTGTCGCGCGGTTGGGACCACGACAAGGGCGGCTTCTACTACACGCTCGATTTCGACCATAAGCCCGCGCTCGCCCACAAGATCTGGTGGCCTGCCACTGAAGCCATCGGCGCCGCCGCTTTCATCAACGCCCACCGGCCCAATCCGATCTATGAAACGTGGTATCGCAAGGTCTGGAGCTTCTCGGCCAATCATTTCATCGACCCGTCAAACGGTGGCTGGTTCAGCGAACTGGGTGACGACCTGAAACCGGTGGATCTGTTCTTCACCGGCAAGCCAGACCTCTATCACGCGCTCCAGGCCTGTCTCATCCCATTGTTTCCCGCCACAGGAAGCCTGATGCAGGCAATCACTTAGCCCGCCAGCGCCTCGCCCAGCAACCGCGCCAGCCGCGCATCCATCGGCAGCTGGCCCGCCGCCTCGAGCCCGTTGGCCGACATCTTCTTCGCGGTCTTGGCGAGAATATCCTTCACCTTCTCGTCGTCGTGCTTGGCGATGAAGGCAGGCGCCTCGAACTCCAGAAAGACAAGGCAGATGACGTCTTCCAGCATCTGGGCATCGGCATCTTGCTTCAGCCGTTCCTTTCGAAGCAGTGAGCCGGTGCGGGCGATCTCGTCGTCCGAATAGCCACAGGACGCCATGATCTCGCCTGCGCGGCGGGCATGCAGCTTCTGCAGTTCCTTGCGCCAGGTGAGGTAGGGGATGCGGCCTTCAGGGTATTCACTGCGCGGAATGGTCCAGCGTTCGATATGCTGGGCCCGCGCCGCGATCTTCAATGTCTCCGGGGCGTCCGGTGCGAGGCGCTCAAGAACCGCACTCATGCGCTCGCCATAGAGCTGCGCCTGCCCTGCTGGATCCGCTGCATTTGCCGCATCGATCAGCGCCAGCGCCCGGGAAATTCTGTCCGTCATCGTCATGACTTTGCCAGGCGCGGACGAATCCGCGCCTGTCACGTCTCTGGCAATCAGGGATGCGCCTTGAGATAGGCGATGACGTTCGCCACGTCTTCCGGCTTCTTCAGGCCGGCATAGGCCATCTTGGTCTTCGGCACGAAAGCCTTGGGATCGGGCAGATAGGCAGCAAGCGTCGCCTCATCCCAGACGATACCTTCTGCACCCTTGGCAGTCATGGCCTCGGAATACTTGTAGTCTGCGACGCTTGCAGCTTTGCGGCCGACGACGCCCTTCAATGTCGGACCGACCTTGTTAACGCCCTTCTCGACATCGTGGCAGGCCTTGCAGGCGTTGAATGTCTTCTCACCCTTTTCAGCATCGCCGTCGGCCAGTGCCGGCGCGGCAATCAGAACAGTGGTGGCAAAGGCGGCGAGAACGGTGCGCTTGAACATGGAATTCCCCTTTGGGTTGCTGTCAAGAAACAGTACGGTGCGATACCGCTTGAGGATCGTGCCGGACCTGCAAACGCCATCTAGGGCGAACCCGTCGGGTTGCGCAAGCAGGCTGCCCACTCTGAGGATTGCGACATAGAGCCTCTCTCCTTCATCGCTGGCCTTCCCAGAATATGACGAATTGAGCGAAGTCAATGTCGGCCCGGCCGGTTGGCCTCAAAAAGGACCAGAGCGCGGCCGATGGACAGCTTTTTCGACGCGGCGAAATCGCGCAAATCCTCATGGGGGAGATTGAGTTATATGACACCGAAATCGCGAGAGCTGCCCCAGGGCGAATCCGGCCGGTCAGGAGAGAACAAGATGGACTACGAGAACTTTTTCAAATCTGAACTCGACGTCCTGCGCTCTGAAGGCCGCTACCGTGTGTTTGCGGATCTGGAGCGGCGCAATGGGGCGTTCCCGCGCGCCATGCGGCATGGGGCCGATGGCACGGCGGAGATCACCGTGTGGTGCTCCAACGACTATCTCG
>CAUJIO010000043.1 GCA_963205315.1 Pseudomonadota bacterium
GCGCCACGCCAACCGCCAGGACAATATCACGACTGGCCGCATCTATCAGGACATCATCGCCAAGGAGCGGCGCGGCGATTTCCTCGGTGGCACAGTGCAGGTCATCCCGCACGTCACCGATGCCATCAAGGACTTCATCAAGACCGGCGGTGAAGCGTCCGACTTTGTATTGGTGGAAGTCGGCGGTACTGTCGGCGACATCGAAGGCCTGCCGTTCTTCGAGGCCATCCGCCAGTTTGGCCAGGAGCAGCCGCGCGGATCCTGCATCTATATTCACCTGACGCTGCTGCCGTATATTCCGACGGCGGGCGAACTCAAGACCAAGCCCACCCAGCACTCGGTGAAGGAACTGCGGTCGATCGGTATTCAGCCCGACATTCTGTTGTGCCGGGCCGATCGCGAGATTCCTGTGAACGAACGCCGCAAGATCGCTCTGTTTTGCAACGTCCGCCCATCCGCGGTCATTCAGGCGCTTGACGTCAAGTCGATCTATGATGTCCCGCGCGCCTATCACCTCGAAGGGCTCGACAAGGAAGTGCTCGATGCGTTCGGTTTCAAGGATGCACCGGCGCCCGACCTCACCCGCTGGACGGAGATCATGAGCCGCATCACCCAGCCCGAAGGCGAGGTGACGATCGCTGTCGTCGGCAAATACACGGGCCTGCTCGATGCCTACAAGTCATTGCAGGAAGCACTGGTGCATGGCGGCATCGCCAACAAGGTCAAGGTCAATCTCGAATGGATCGAGTCGGAGGTCTTCGAAAAGGAAGACCCGGCACCTTACCTCGAAGGCGTGCATGGCATTCTGGTCCCGGGCGGTTTTGGCGAGCGCGGGTCCGAAGGCAAGATCAAGGCTGCAACCTTTGCCCGTACCCGCAAGGTGCCTTACTTCGGCATCTGCTTCGGCATGCAGATGGCCTGCATCGAGGCGGCGCGTTCACTCTGCCACATTGAAAATGCCAGCTCGACCGAATTTGGCGAAACGGCTGAACCGGTCGTCGGCACCATGACGGAATGGATGAAGGGCAACGAGCTTGAAATCCGCAAGGCCGGAGGCGATCTCGGCGGCACCATGCGTCTCGGCGCGTTTGACGCGACGTTGAAGGCCGGAAGCAAGATCGCCGAGATATATGGTTCGACTCATATTTCCGAGCGTCATCGTCATCGCTATGAGGTCAACACCCGCTATCGCGAACGCCTTGAGCAGGCGGGCATGAGCTTTGCCGGTATGTCGCCGGACGGGTTGTTGCCTGAGACGGTCGAGTACCCGGATCATCCGTGGTTCATCGGCGTTCAATACCATCCTGAGCTCAAGTCCAAGCCCTTCGATCCGCACCCGCTGTTCCGCTCCTTTATCGCGGCGGCGATCGAGCAAAGCCGGCTGGTGTGAGGATGGCGCGCATGAGGATCGCGCTCGCGGCCCTCTGCGTCTTCTGGCTGGCGCTTGCCCAGGCCTTCGCCTTCGATGCTGCAATCCTCGGCCAGGCCGAGCGCTCGCTGCAAGGTTTCCGCGCCGACCTCACACGGATCTCGGATGAGCTGCGCAATCCGGCCCTCAGCGAACAACAGCTGACCGACCATCGCGGCGCGCTCGAAACCATTCGCACCAAGGCGATCGAGCAATCGAACCTGCTCCTGGGGCCTATCAGCGAAGTGAACCAGCAGATCGAGTCGCTGGGACCTGCTCCGGCCGAGGGCAAGACCGAACCTGAAGCCGTTGCCAAAGCCCGCGCCGATCTCCTTGCCTCCCGTGACAAGCTGCAAAGTGTCAAGTCGCAGCTCGATGTCGTCTCTGTCGAGGCAGAGCAGCAGGCAGGCCGGGTCGCTGCCCTGCAACGCAGTCAATTCTTCCAGCGCATATTCGAGGCCGGGCGGTCTATCTTCAACCCGCTGCTGTGGTTCGATACGGGTCTCGGCGTTGGCGTCTTTCTCACGCGCCTCGGCAGCCTGTTTTCCGCGTGGTGGGCCGACGTCCAGCCAAACGCCAATCCACTCGGGCTGCTGCTGATCCCGGTGTTCGTCCTGGCCTTCGGCACGGGCTATGCCGCCATCCGCCACTGGCTGTTGCGCTGGACAACCACACACGCCGCCGCCAACCGCGCACCGGACGATATCACCCGGCTGTGGCGCATCGCCGGCAGCCAGATCACGTTGCTCGCCGCCATATTCATTTTCTTCGTGCCGATCTATCTGGCGCTTCAGTTTAGCGGCTATCTCACGCCGCGCTTTGAGCTGGTTCTCAATGCCGTCCTCGATACCGTACTGGGAACTTTCATCTACAGCATGTTTGCGCGGCGCGTCGTTGCCCCTGGTTTGCCGGCATGGAGAGTTGTGGACCTTGACGACACGGCGGCCGCCCGCATGTCGCTCCTGGTTTCTCTGACCGCCTTTGTGTCTGTCGCAAACGAGCAACTGAGCAAACTGGCGGACGACCTGTTCCTTCCCGTTGCCTATTCCATCGGCCAGTCGGCGATGGCTGCTCTCATCATGCTGGTGCTGATCAGTCTCATGCTGCTGACTTTGCGCCATCAGGAGGGATTAAAAAACCCATCTGGCCGCCGCGTCTATTTCACCTGGGCCAGCCCGCTCACACCTGTTTTGTGGCTCTTGATCGCCCTGGGTTTCACAGCCCTGATCTTCGGCTATCTGGCGCTCGCCAATTATATTGCCCAGCAAATATTCCAGACTGGAGTCTTGGTAGCGTTGCTGTTCTTGCTGCATCATCTTGCCGATGCAGTCGTTGCCGCAAGCTTCGATCCGCAAAGCGGTTTTGGACGCTTTTTCCGCCGCGTGACGGGACTGGGCGAACGCGCCATCGAACGTCTGGGTCTGATGTTCCGTATCGTGGTCGATGTGTTGCTGGTGCTGGCAGGCTTGCCGCTGCTGTTGCTGCTGTGGACCGTAACCTGGGTTGATTTCGGCAGTCTGCTGAACTCATTCGCCGCGGGCGTGAGGCTGGGGGAGATCACGCTCTCGCCCTGGACGATCGCGCTGGTCATCGTGATCTTCACCGGCGGAATTGTTCTCACCAATCTTGTCATCCGCTGGCTTGACCGCCGTGTTCTCAGTGAGACGCGTGTCGACAAAGGGGTTCAGGATTCAGTCCGCAAGGGCGCTAGTTATGCCGGATACATTGCGGCGGCAGGCTTTGCGCTGACCGCAGCAGGCCTTGATTTCTCCAGCCTCGCCATCATTGCCGGTGCCCTGGGCGTTGGTATCGGCTTTGGTCTTCAGTCCATCGTCAACAATTTCATCTCGGGTCTCATTCTGCTGGCCGAACGGCCGATCCGCGTTGGAGACTGGGTCGTGCTCGATGCCGGTCAGGGCCTGGTCAAGCGCATTAACGTGCGTGCCACCGAAATCGAAACCTTCGACTCGTGTTCGATCATCGTGCCCAACCTCATGCTGATCACCGGCGTGGTCAAGAACTGGACTCATGCTGACACCATCGGCCAGTTTATGGTCGCCGTCACGGTTGACTATTCCTGCGACGCCGAAACCGTACGCAAGCTGATGCTAGATGCCGTTCGCGAGCACTCGAAGGTCCTGACCTACCCGGAGCCATCTGTCGTTCTATCGCGGTTTGCTCCCACCGGGCTCGATTTCGAATTGCGCGGCAGCGTTGCCGATGTCCTGGACGCCGGTGGTGTAGCGAGCGACATCCGCTTCGCGCTCCTCATCCTGTTCCGCGAAAAAGGCATTACCATTCCTGTGCCGATTACGGTAATTCAGGCGGCACAGAAGTAGGTACCCATGAACGACAGCTCCGGCCAGCTCTCTGGCCTCGAATATCTCAAACTCAGTCTCAAAGACTGGCATGGTTCGGCCATGGCTGAAACTATGAACATGCGCCTCGTTGCGGTGGCAGATGGGTCCGCCACGTTTGAGGCGGTCCCGACATCCAAATACTATAATCCGCAAAATCGCGTCCACGGTGGCTATGCGGCAACGCTGATCGACTCCGCACTCGGCTGTGCCGTGCAAACGAAATTGCCGGCCAAGATCGGTTACGGCACCATCGAGTTGAAGGTGAACTATGTCCGCAAGATCGATGCGGACGTGGGCCGTCTGCTCTGCACCGGCACCGTCATTCACGCCGGGCGCACCATGTTCACGGCCGAAGCAAAGGTTGTGGATGACAGCGGCAAACTCTACGCACACGGCTCCGGCACTTTTCTGGTGTATCCTGCATGACTGCCAATTCCGTCGTCTCTCTGGGCAACGTATCGTTCGGTAACGCGCTGCCGCTGGCTCTCATCGCCGGTCCGTGCCAGATGGAGAGCCGCGATCACGCATTCATGATGGCGGGACGCCTCAAGGACATCTGCAATCGCCTCGGCATAGGCCTCGTCTACAAGTCGAGCTTCGACAAGGCCAACCGCACCAGCCTCGGCGGCCGGCGTGGTCTTGGGCTTGAGAAATCGCTCGCCGTCTTTGCCGACATCGGCCGGGACCTTGGCCTGCCGACACTCACCGATGTACACGAGAACGGCCAATGCGCCGAAGTGGCGAGCGTGGTCGATGTGCTGCAGATTCCGGCATTCCTCTGCCGTCAGACCGACCTGCTGGTTTCTGCCGCCAACACTGGCCGGGTCGTCAATGTCAAGAAGGGGCAGTTCCTCGCCCCATGGGACATGAAGAACGTCATGAGCAAGATTGTCGATAGCGGCAATCCCAATGTCATGCTCACCGAGCGCGGCGCGTCATTCGGCTACAATACCTTGGTCTCGGATATGCGGGCGCTTCCCGTCATGGCCGCTATGGGTGCGCCGGTAATTTTTGATGCCACGCACTCGGTTCAACAGCCGGGCGGGCAGGGAACATCGAGCGGCGGCGACCGTCGCATGGTGCCTGTCCTGGCTCGCGCAGCCGTCGCGGTCGGGGTCGCCGGCGTCTTCATCGAAACCCACCAGGACCCCGACAATGCGCCGAGCGATGGCCCGAACATGGTGCCACTCGACTCGCTGGAAGCCTTGCTGCGGACGTTGATGGCATTGGACGAGGTAGCAAAGGAAGCGGCAGCCTAACCGCGTCCCCGATACGCTGCTACCCCCTGATCCGGAATCCACACTCCATCGGGCGGAGTTCCGGTCTGCCAGAACACATCGATCGGAATGCCGCCGCGCGGATACCAGTAGCCGCCGATCCGGAGCCAGCGCGGCGACAGTTCCTTCACCAGCCGCCTGGCGATGCCGATGGTGCAGTCCTCGTGGAAACTGCCGTGATTGCGAAACGAACCGAGAAACAGCTTGAGGGATTTCGATTCCACCAGCCATTGGTCCGGTACATAGTCGATCACCAGATGAGCGAAGTCCGGCTGCCCGGTCATGGGGCAAAGGGAGGTGAATTCCGGTGCTGCAAACCGCACCAGATAATTGACGTCGCTCTGGTCATTCGGCACCCGCTCGATCACAGCCTCCGAGGGCGAGGCGGGCAGGGTGGTATGCGTCCCGAGTTGCGTCAGGCCTGAGACATCTGTGGTTTTCATGATCATCCTCATAGTCCTGCCGCGACCCACTTGCAAACCAACTGCAGCACCCTCATAACGCCGCCTGACATACGCACCTCAGGGAGACGGCCATGACCACCATCATCGACATTACCGCTCGGGAAATCCTCGATAGCCGCGGCAATCCGACGGTTGAAGTGGACGTGGTCCTCGAAGACGGTTCGATGGGCCGCGCGGCTGTACCGTCAGGCGCATCGACCGGTGCCCATGAGGCGGTGGAACTACGCGATGGCGACAAGGGACGCTATCTCGGCAAGGGCGTCACCAAGGCCGTGGCCGCCGTCAATGGCGAGATATTCGATGCGCTCGCCGGCATGGAAGCTGAAGATCAGATTGCCATCGATCAGGCGATGATCGAGCTCGACGGCACCCACAACAAGGCCAAGCTCGGCGCCAATGCCATCCTTGGCGTATCGCTCGCCGTTGCCAAGGCCGCCGCCGATGCATCGGGCCTGCCGCTCTATCGTTACGTCGGGGGTGCAGCGGCCCGCACGCTGCCAGTGCCGATGATGAACATCATCAACGGCGGCGCCCATGCCGACAACCCCATCGACTTCCAGGAATTCATGGTCATGCCGGTGGGGGCAGAAAGCTTCCGCGACGGCCTTCGCATGGGGGCGGAAATCTTCCACACGCTGAAGGCCGCACTGAAGAAGGCCGGTCACAACACCAATGTCGGCGACGAAGGCGGTTTTGCTCCCAACCTGCCGTCGGCCGAGGCCGGACTCGACTTCGTCATGAAGGCGGTTGAGCAGGCCGGCTACAAGCCGGGCAAGGACGTGTTCCTCGCTCTCGATTGCGCCGCGACCGAATTTTTCAAGAACGGCGTCTACGATTACGAAGGCGAAGGCAAGAAGCGGTCGATCACCGAACAGGCCGAATATCTCGCCAAGCTGGCGCGAGACTACCCGATCTTCTCGATCGAGGATGGCATGTCCGAAGACGATTGGGATGGCTGGGCCCAGGTGACCAGGCTCATCGGCAAGTCGCATCAGCTGGTCGGTGACGATCTCTTCGTCACCAACACCAAGCGCCTGAAGCAGGGTATAACGCAGGGTGTGGCCAACTCGATTCTCGTCAAGGTTAACCAGATCGGTTCGCTCTCCGAGACGCTGGAAGCTGTCGAGATGGCGCACAAGGCGGGCTATTCCGCCGTCATGTCTCACCGCTCGGGCGAAACGGAAGATTCGACCATTGCCGATCTTGCTGTTGCCACAAACTGCGGTCAGATCAAGACAGGCTCTCTGGCAAGGTCGGACCGGTTGGCCAAGTACAATCAGCTGCTCCGCATCGAAGAAGAACTGGGATCGCAGGCGACATATGCAGGACGTTCAATCCTCAAAGCCTAACGCGGTGAAGCTTACCAACTTTCACATTCTCGTTTCGTCCATGGCTGCAATCGCCGGTGTTGCGATTGCGGCCTATCAGGCTTTTGCGCCGTCAGGCACAAGCCAGCAGCCAGTGAACGTCGTCGTTGCGCTCGATCCCCAGAAGGCCGATGCGGGACTGCCGGATTCGATTGCTTTGAAGTCGGACGCTATCCCGGCCGTCGCCACTGAAGTCACGGATCTGGCGCCTGGGGCCACGTATGCCGCCGCCCTCAAGGATGGCAGCGAGGCCCGCTACAGCTTCGGCAACCTCTTCGATGGCCAGGACGATACGTTCCTTGCCATCACCCAGCCTGACCAGGAGCTGAATATTCTCGTCACCTTCAAGGACAATGCCTCGCACAACGTCACTGCAATCGAATACCTGCCGCCAGCAGGTGTCGATCCTGCCCGCATGGTCACCAAGGTCGATGTCATGGTCCTGCCCGAAGGCCAGCTTGAGGCTTCGGGGCGCCCTGTCCTCAGCTTCTCGCTGCCGCAATCGGCCGAACCCCATACCTATGCTATTCCGGGGCGCGCCGAGGGCAAGGGTCTTTGGCTCCGCGTCGCAGGGACGGCAACGGCCGGGAAGAGCTACGTCGGCGACTTCCGCATCCTGAGTGAGGGCCTGGCGCCTTAGGTTCGGGCCGCGGACCGGACCGCAAAGATGCCCGCAGCGATGATGATGGCAGTGCCGATGAGCGTCGTCAGCTTCGGCACCTCTGCGAAAAACAGAAAGCCCCATAGCGGCACCCAGATCATGCCCGTGTATTCGAACACCGTAACCAGATTGGCATTGGCCGAGCGATAGGCGTGCGTGAGCAGCGACATGGCAACTGCGGCGATAACGCCGCACAATCCCATCAGCATCAGATCACGCGCGTTCGGCATCGCCCAGGGACGCACCAGGAAGTCCAGACTGGGATGGCCAAGGACCTCGATCCCCGCAATGCTGAAGCCCAGCGCGATCAATGCCGCGGCGATCATGTAGACAGCATTGACATAGAAGGCCATCACGGTCGACGGCTCGTCGGCCCCATACTTGCGTGCCAGTACCATTGAACAGGCATAGCTCGCGGCGCTGAACAGGCTCAGAAGTGCTGCTGGCTCGAACAGGCCGGAGCCCGGCTGCAGGATGATCAGCACACCGATGAACCCCGCAATCACGGCACCCCAGGCTCTGGGCGTCACCTTCTCCTGCAGAAATACACTGGCCAGGATGGTGACGAAAATCGGCGAGGTGAAGAACAGAGCGATTGCCTCGGCCAGGGGCAGGGCCGGAAAAGCCATGTAATAGGTGGTGTAGGACGTCAGCAGGATAAGGCCGCGAAGGATCAGGATCTTCCACTTGCCGCTGACTAGGCGCTTCAGTCCGCACTCAAAATGCACCATGACCAACAGGATCGGCAGTCCGACCAGCGAGCGGATGACGATCGCCAGCGTGACCGCGTGATCACCGCTGAGGCCTTTGAGAATGGCATCCTGGATGGAAAAGGTGAAGACGCCGAGCGCAAGCGCGGCAATGCCGATCAGGTTGCGGGTACGGATATGGGTGGTCGACGTCATGTCACCAGCATGCTGGGTTCCATGCTGATCCGCCATCCATGGCGCGGCATGATTGATCCGCTTGCGGCGTATGACGCGTGGCCTGTTGGTGCAGGTGACAAAAAACGCAACCGCGATGAATCTGTCGCGGTTGCGTGGTGTTGCAGGAATGACTTTGCGACGACCTTACCGCCTGGACGGAAAGATGCCTTGATCACAAATCGAGTAGGTCAGGCCGTTCGGTGCGGAACCATTGAGGTTCGGCAACGCGAATGTTGTGCGCCCATCGCCACCGAAGTTTGTCCCAAGCAACGCGAACAGGGGAGTGTTCTGGGCAATGGACAAGATCTGCCCATTCGCCGGAATGCCATTGGCGACCGACCCGGCGGTGAGCATGATTTGACCGATGAAACAGTCTCCGCCATTTCCAGCCGCAGCCAAGCCTGTCAAGTTGCCGAAACGCGAATCGGGTCCTGGAGGACCAATGGGGCCTTGAGGTCCAATAGGTCCCGTTAAACCGGTTGATCCGGGGCTGCCTGCAGGGCCGGCTGGTCCGGTTATGCCTTGCGGTCCTGTCAATCCGATCGGCCCCTGCGGCCCAGAGGGTCCAGCAGGCCCAATCGGACCGGCAGGTCCAGCCGCGCCGGCCACACCCTGTATGCCTTGAGGACCGGCAACACCTTGTGGGCCCTGAGGTCCTGCATTCTTCTTCAACGTGATCAGCAGAAGGGGCTCATGCGACGTCGCGGTGTTTTCCTTCGAATCGAACGTGAACGCGGGTGCCGTTCCCGGCCGGGCGACAATGGCTAGGCCGTTGTTCGTATAGGGCCAGGTTGCGTCAAAGGGCGGGTTGAACCAGGCCTTGACGGCATCCGTCACCGTGAACCTCAGGACCCGATCCTCTCCATTGGTGGAGATTGGAATGTCTGCCGAAACGGCAGCGGTGAGGGGCGGCAATACCGTTGTGGCATTCTCCTTCCAGCGGGCCGTTTGCGAAGCAACGGCAAAAACATCGACCGCTCCGGACGACTGAATACCGCTCGGATAGATGACGAGTTGTGCGATTTCGATATCGGCGGCCGTGACACCCTGCGGCAGCGCGGAAAGCGAAAAGCGGAGCAGTGCCGACTTGCTGGGGCTCACCGAGACCGAGCCATCCGCTCCATGCGTGAGGCCATCGCCGACGAAAGTGTCTTGAGCGATGGTTGCAAACGTTCCATCGGCATGCGCCGCCGAAATTCCTGACAGTATGAGGGCAAGAGCGGCGAGCGACACGCGCGCTGCCGCCGAAGGGCTTCGACTGATTGGCATTCCTGGGTTCCACTGTGAGATGATTTTATGTTCGACTCGTGCAAGCTACGCGGCGTCACGAAAAGCCACAACCGGTGTGTTCGCGACAGGCCGAAAAGAATGCAATTAGAATTAATCACCACACATCACGCCCGGTGGCGTGTTGTTCTCACCGAGGTTGCCAAAGGCGCCGGCCGCCGTGGCCGCAGAAATTACTCTGCAGCCGTCGCCAGCATGGGAAGCCCTCTGACCACGCCTTTCTGTTGAACGGCAGGGTCATGCGCCCTGCGGCTGAACACCTCCATCACCATCGGGATGAAGTAGTCCAATGATTCCGTCTTGTAGTCCGGATCGAACGACGACTGGTCCCAGCGTTCGCAGAAATCGACGCAGGACTGATAGTAGATGGAATCACGGTACTTCTCGCGCTCGTGCTGGTTCCAGCCATAGTGATGAGCATAATAGTACATCTGGAACGCCGCATGGTGCTCCACCGTCCACACCACTTCCTCGCGCATGTAGGGCCGGAGAATCTCGGCGGCGAAGCGGTCGTGGTTCTGCGGCGCAAGCCCGTCGCCGATGTCGTGGAGGAGGGCGGCAACAACCCAGTCGATGTCTGCGCCTTCCCGGTAGGCCCGGGTCGCGGCCTGAAGTCCGTGTGCCAGCCGGCTGATCTTGTAGCCCGGGAGTGTCTCCTCCTCCTGCAACCGCAACTCGCGAATGACCCGCGCCGCCGTACCCTTGATGTGCTCGTCTTCAAGTGGCTTGAGAAACAGGTACTCCTCCCGGGTTCCATCCTTCATGGCGACGAAATCAACGGTCTTCATGACTCTTGCGCTCCCCGTAGAAAATATACAGTCCAGACCCAATTATAAGGGCAGCACCAAGCCACGTCCACATATCCGGGAAATCGCCCCAGATGACAAAGCCGAAGACGGTGGCCCAAATCAGCGAAGAATAGGAGAATGGTGCGACCACCGACGCCGGCGCAGCCTGGAAGGCGCGTATCAAGCAGAGATGGCCGAGGCCTCCTGCCAACCCGCTGGACACCAGAAGCAGCCAGTCGAAGGCCGCCGGCCACCGCCAGAACCACGGCACGATGACAGAGGTCACCACGGCGCCCGCCGCCGCAGTATAGAGCAGTGAAGTAAGGGGATCGTCCCGGCGCACCTTGCGCGTGATGATCTGATAGTTGGCATTGAACAGAGCGGCGACCAGCAGGAACAAGACGCCGTGATCCACGAATCCCAGTCCCTCCTTCCATGGTTGCACTACGACGACTGCCCCGAGAAACCCGAAAATGACGCCGAACCAGCGTCTTGGAGTCACTTTCTCACCAAGTAGTGGAATGGAGAGAATGGTCAGCAGGATAGGGTTCAGGAACATTATGGTGGTGGCGGTGGCAAGCGGCGTCGTGCGGATCGCGGCGTTGAACAGGCCGGTCGTCGACATGAGCAGCACCGAGCGCAACGCCTGCAATTTTGGCTGACGGCTGATCGCCAGCGTGGTGATCCGGGGGCCGCAGGCAAATACGGCGACGATCGAGGCAAAGAAGAACCGCGCCCAGGTCACCTGCACCAGTGAATAGGTCTCGAGCAGATGTTTCATGATGGCATCGAGCGAAATGAAGCAAAACATCGTGGCCAGCATCCAGAGGATGCCGGCCGTCCGATTTTCCTTCATGTCAGGTGCCATCGAGCGATCAGGCGAGGAAATCCACGCCTGCCTTTTCTGCAGCCGCCTTGAGCTCGGCATGGAGTCCGTCGGGCAATGGAATGCCCTCGGCCTCGCGCCGCCGGCGGTGCTCCCACTCTGGCCCACCGGCCGCATAGGTTCCGGGTTGCGCTTTGAAACCGTCGAAATAATCCTCCAGCCGCAGACCAAAAGCCTCGAGAGGCATGAGGAGCGTCGGATCGATGGCCATGACGAAATGGCCCATGCGGGAATCGGCCAGTGCCAATCCATCCTGCTCGCGTGACAGCCGCATGCCCGTCAGGACGCCGCCCAGCACCTCAGCCACTCCGGCGATGGCGGCACCCTTGTAGCCATAGTCCTTGCCTCCCGCGGGTGCCAAGGCCACGGCCTGATGCGGGTCCGTGACAAAGGCGCCGCTTGTATCAACGGCAACTCCCTGAGGTAATTCAAGGCCTTCCGTTCGATATCTGAGAACCTTGTTCCACGGTATGGAACTCGTCGCCATGTCGAGCAGGAAGGGTTCGCCGCCTGGATTGGGAGCCGAGACGGAATAGGGACTGGTGCCGTGGATCGGCTTGAATCCCCCGTGCGGCACAACGAATGCGCCGGAATTGGCTGTCACCATCCCGATGAATCCGGCCTGCGCAGCGGCCAGCGTGTAAGCGCCCGCCGCCCCGAAATGCGTCGAGTTGACGACGAGGGCCATGCCGATTCCGCAGTCTCGCGCGAGGGCACATGCCTCGTCCATGGCGCGGTACATCGCCAAATGACCCATGCCCCCGTCCGCATCCACACAGACCGCCGCCCGTCGCTTTTGTTCGACCCGGATTTCCGGATGGCCCTTGGCCAACCCACTCCGGAGGCAGTCAGCGTACCATGGCAGCAGCCTTATGCCATGCGTATCGACGCCGTGAGCCGAGGCATGCATCATCGCCCAGGTGGCGGCGTCTGCCGATTCAGTATTGGCGCCTGCACTCAACAGCACCGCCCGCGAAAATCCGGCGAGTGCGTCATAGGAAACTGATCTTGGCATCAGGCGATCTTGCCACCCAGTTCATCCGCGATGTGGACGCGGATGATCTCTTCGAAGCTCGTCTCGGAAACGAACCCCAGTTCGCGCCCGCGCCTGGCATCGAAGTTCCGCGGCCAGCCGGAAACGATCTTCATGATGGTCTCGTTCGGCTCGCGGCGGATGCGCGCCACGACCTTGTCCCCTGCGACCTTGCGAAGTGCCGCAATCTGTTCGCCGACAGTGCAGGACACGCCCGGCAATGTCACGATCCGGCGGTTGCCAAGTGCCGAGGTGTCCATGCTGGCCGCGTGGAGGAGAAAGCCCGTCGCGGAACGCGGGCTGGCGTGCCAGTGGCGGACGTCCTCGCCCACCGGCAGCACAGCCTCCAGTCCGGCCAGGGGTTCGCGGATGATATTGGAGAAGAAACCGGAGGCAGCAAGATTGGGCTTGCCCGGACGCACGCAAATTGTCGGAAAGCGCAATCCGACGCCGTCGACAAATCCGCGGCGCGAATAGTCCGACAGCAGAAGTTCGCAAATCGCCTTCTGCGTTCCATAGCTGGTCAGCGGCGTGGTGAAGAACTCATCGCCAATCGCTTCCGGGAATGGCGCGCCAAACACGGCGATCGACGAGGTGAACACCAGCTTCGGCTTGTAGCCCTGACCCACCTTGCGGATGGCTTCAAGCAGGAACCGGGTCCCGTCCAGGTTGATCCGGTAGCCCTTCTCGAAGTCGGCCTCTGCCTCGCCGGACACGATCGCGGCCAGATGGAAGATCACGTCGGGTCTGAGCGCCACCAGCTTTTCAGCCTCACCCGGCGTCGAAAGGTCACCAATCAGCGTATCAATCGGAAAATCCGAAACCGGCGGCGGCGGTGCCAACACGACGTCGTGGCGGGTAATTTTGGAAATGGCGGAAGCTCCGAGCTTGCCGTCTGCCGCAAGCCGGTTGACCAGCTTCACGCCAACCATGCCGCCGCCGCCAATGACCAGAATCTTCATGCTATTCTCCCAGGTTTCAGTTTGGCGAAACCTAGGCGCAATCACCCCCTGCTAACAAGGGCCACCTTGTCGGGCCGCTATGCGGAAAACACGGCTGGTTTTAGGTCCCCATGTTCGATGGCTGAAATGGGCCGGCAGATCGCCAGACCGCCGGAGCGGATCTTGATCTTCGAGATTTGAAAACTTATGGATGTCCAGCGAGCCGTGAACTTGACCTAAAACAAAGACTAAACTGTCAATGTTGTTTAGCATGTGCTACTCGTTAATTAAGTGACACCGGATGTAGATGATATTTATTGTCGATGGCCAATCGTCCAGGCGGCAAAGCCGGGATGACCGCCAGGTTTTGATGCACTGCAAACCTTTCTGGTGATTTGGACAGCAGCTAACTCTGTATTTCAAGCAGGGAAAGATCAAATATGAGCAGGCGTCCGGATGATCTGAATCCGCTGCCGACTGGGCCCGCCGAGGGCTCTGCATCCACTTTCGGCGTCACGGGCCGGACTCCGGAGTCGATCGTTGCCGGCAGAGATACAAGAAGCGAGCCCGCTGCTGCAGACGTCATATTGCAGTGCGCCTCTCGTCTGGTGGCGGCCACCGGGTGTGTTATTGCATTACACGATCAATCGTTGAAGTTTCTCTCCTGCCTCTCTTCATCCGGAAAAGATGCAGGAGTTGGCCTGGGCATTGCGAGATCCTTATCCCAAACAGCTGACAGACTTGCGGCCGCGACTCCGGGCAGTGGGGCGAACTCTATTGGAGCCGGAATTGCAAGTCCGCATCGTGATGGCAATGGGCAAAGCAGACCAGGCAGTGACCACAAAATCCTGGTCATCACGATGAACAACAAGAAGAAGGGTTATTGGTCGTTGATATTCGTAAGAGACCCAGCCGATCAGCAATTTCAGTTACATGAGATGGAGCTGTTCAAGTCCATTCTGCCGATGTTCGAGTGGCTGCTCTCGAAACAAATCAGCCCGGAAATAGCCAGCACGGGTTCTGTAGGTTGGCAAATTCTCGACGAAATGCGTTTGGGGGTGGTGCTTGTTGGACCCGATGGCCGCGTATCGGCGAGCAATCGCAGCGCGCTGGGCTTTCTGCGTACATCCGAATACTTGATGCTTTCCAACGGCAGGTTGGGAATGAAGCGGGCATCAGATCAGGCCCGTTTGCAGACCGCCTTGCGCGAGATTTCCACCGATACCGCCACCAAGAGCCGCACGATCGTGGCCGAGTCCGAGTCGGAAGACGGCAAAGGTTCGCTGCTGATCAGGCTTGTCAGACTGGGAGAACTCGTCAGGATCTCCGAAGGGCGTCATCCCAGTATCGCGGTGTTTATCTCCGATACCACGCTCGCTAGCAACCACGGCTCAATTCAATTGCAGCAGATGTTTGGGCTTTCGCGAATTGAGTCCGAAGTGGTTCGTTTGATCTGCACCGGGCTCGCCCCAAGAGAAGTTTCGGTCAGACTCAACGTTACAGAGAATACGATCCGTGGTTATCTCAAGTCGATCTTCCGCAAGATGGGCGTACACCGCCAGGCCGATCTGATCCGGGTCATATCAGCGTCGCCGTAGTTCAGACCTTGTCCCAATTTGTTGTCAGTCTAAGGTAGCCGCCCGATGCGGCGCGTTAATGACTGACGCCGCATCCGGCATCCCCATATCTGTGTGCCAGTACAGCTCAAGCTGTATGGCGCATGATCATCCGCCCGCCAAAATGCCGCTAACAGAAACGGAAGATGGGGGACTGCCTTGGCAGCCCCCCTTTTTATAGTTTTTGGAAATCAGTTTATTGAGATTAGTTTCCGGCTGCCTCGCTTATACGATGAACTCGCCATTGTAGACGAATGAATCCGATGGCAAGTCGATCTTTACACCGCTGCAGACGCGGACGAGAGAATTCGCCGACGTTCCGAAAGTGCTATCCAAATCGAACACCCGGCCAATCTTCTGCGCGCTGTCGATGTAGATTGTACCGATGGAATAGTCGTCGCCACCGCCGCACTTGCCATCTTCGCCATAGCTGATCAGCTCGAGGAACGCGCTCTTGGCGTCGCCTGTTTCAGATGAGATGACCAGGTCAAGGCTCTTCAGTTCTGTGAGGTCGATTTGATCACGCTGACGAAGCGTGTTGAAATCGCTGATGTAGTCGTCGCCGTCGCAGCCACAGTCGTCGCAGAAGACGAAATGGTCTTTGCCCAGGCCGCCGGTCAATTCATCGTCGCCGATACCGCCAGCAATCCAGTCGTTGCCGACACCGCCATTCATGATGTCATCGTCGGAACCACCGTTCATCAGGTCGTCGCCATCGTCACCCGACATCGTGTCGTTGCCGCTGCCGCCGGTCATGTTGTCGATGCCGACACCGCCATTCATGCTGTCGTCGCCGGAACCGCCGTCCATGCCGTCGTCGCCAAGTCCGCCCTGCATGATGTCAGCGCCACCCTGGCCGAACATCATGTCATTGCCGGCGCCGCCGTCCATGGTGTCGTTACCATCGCCAAGCGTCTCTGGCGCGTAATAATGACCCCGTTCGTCCTTCTCGCAATCCATCCCGTTCGTGTCGCCGAACAGGTTGTCATCGCCATCGTTGCCGTTGACTTTGTCATTGCCGATGCCGCCAACGACGTTGTCGTTGCCGAGATTGCCGCTGACCGTGTCGTCGCCGGCGCCGCCGTCGACCCAGTCATTGCCGTCCCCGCCCTTGGCGGTGTCATTGCCGTCACCACCGTAAACTTCGTCAGAGCCGCCGAGGCCATTCAGCACATCGTCTCCGCCGTCGCCATACAGGCGGTCATAGTTTGCGCCGCCGGTGATCGTGTCATTGCCGTCGCCACCGCTGAGGACAAAATAGACGTTGTCACCCAGGTAAGTGCCGTTCGCGGCTTGAGCGACAGTTCCAAAGCTCCCGTCATCGATTGCCTTGAGGAGGCCATTTCCATCAATGACGTCATTGCCGGATGTGCCAGAATTCGTTGCAATCCAGAAGTCGTCGGGTGTTCCATCCCACTTGGCGAAGTTGAATTTTACGCCAATAAGATCCTTGAGAGTGATATCCTTCGGCTTGGTCGGGTAGCCTTCGGGAACACAGTCGAGGTCGATGCAGTACGGACCGACATTCAGTTCGCATACGTTCTCAGCGGAACCGTCGTAACAATAAGTTGCTGTGGACATTTTTTTTCTCCGGTTGCTTGTTGATTCAGTTGTGGTCCTGACCGCATCTGCACCCATTAATGATTTATTAAGTTATTTGTGCTCCCCCCAAATGGGGGTAGAAAGTATCTGTCAAGCCAAGTATGCGGGGGCAAATAATCGGAACGTTGCGCCTGGGCGCGGCGGGTAAGCAATATTGCGTGGCCCGCCAAGCAATTCTCAGCTTCCAGCTTCGATGATCGCCGAGCCAGCGAGTTTGC
>CAUJIO010000044.1 GCA_963205315.1 Pseudomonadota bacterium
CCGTCGTAGAGGGCGGAATCGCGGAAGTCGTGGGCATCAAGCACATGGCCGACGAGGATCAGCGCGGTGCGCGTGAGCTTTGCCTCGCGGACCTTCCTGGCGATGGTGGAGAGCGTACCCTTGATGATCATCTGGTCGGGCCAGGTGATGCGATAGGCGACGATGACCGGGCAATCCGCTCCATAGTGCGGGGTCAGCGCCCGCTCGATGTAGGCGAGGTTGCGGATCGAAAGGTGGATCGCGAGCGTTGCCTTCGAGCGGCCGAGCTCTTCCAGCGTCTCGCCATCGGGCATGGCGGAGGCCTGCATGGTGGTGCGCGTCAGGATGACCGTCTGGGCGATTTCCGGCAGGGTAAACTCGGTTTTCAGGGCAGCTGCCGCGGCAGCAAAGGCGGGAACGCCGGGGGTGACGTCATAGTCGATGCCGAGCTTGTCGAGACGCCGCATCTGCTCGGCAATTGCTCCGTACAGGGATGGATCGCCGGAGTGGACGCGCGCAACGTTCTGGCCCTTGGCGTGGGCCGCCTCGATCTCGGCGATGATATCGTCGAGGGTGAGGGGGGCCGTATCGACGACGCGTGCACCGTAGGGTGCTGCCTTGACGATTTCTTCCGGTACCAGCGAGCCGGCATAGAGGCAGACCGGGCAGGACTGGATGAGCTTCAGTCCGCGCAAGGTGATGAGATCAGGCGCGCCGGGGCCGGCGCCGATGAAGTGAACGGTCATTCTGCAGCGTCTCTCTTCCTGGCGTAGCCGCGTGGCGTATAGGCATAGGTCTTGCCGTCGCCGCGCGTCAGGGTTTTCGATTGCGATGAGCCGACCATGACGAGGGTCAGCATGTCGACGTCATCCGGGTTGAAGCCCGCAAATCGTACGATGCGCACATTTTCCTCGGGGCGTCCGAGGTTCGAGGCGATGACGACGGGCGTATCGGAGGGGCGGTGCTGTGCGAGAATGGCAAAGGCGCGCTCCAGCTGGTCGCGGCGCTTCAGCGAGCGCGGATTGTAGAAGGAGATGACGAAGTCGCCTTCGGCCGCAGCCTTCACCCGCTTCTCGATCGCTTCCCAGGGGGTGAGCAGGTCGGAGAGCGAGATGCAGCAGAAGTCGTGGCCGATCATGGCGCCAGCCTTCGCCGCCGCGGCCTGGAAGGCGGAAATGCCGGGGACGACGTTGACTTCAATGCGGCAGGGTTCGAGATCGATCACTTCATAGACGAGTGCCGCCATGGCGTAGATACCGGCATCGCCCGAACACACCAGTGCGACCTGCTTGCCCTCCCTGGCCAAGGTGATGGCATGGCGGACGCGGTCTTCTTCGCCTCCCAGGGGAAAGCGATGTTCCTGTTGCCCGGTCTTCAGATCGGCGACGAGATCGAGATAGAGGCCATAACCGACCCAGTCAGTTGCTGCTTCAAGTGCGGAACGCGCGGCAGGTGCACGCCAATCGGGCGTACCGGGACCGATGCCGACGACGTGGACGATGCCGCGTGAGTTGCCGCCCAGGTCGAGCAATGGTGATGATGCACGGGCGATGGCGCATGTGGCCCGCAGACTGCGGGTCTTTTCCACGAGCAGGTCGGAGTCCGGTCCCGCCAATGCAAGCGCTGCTGCTTCGGCGACACCTGGGGTTCCGACTTCACGTTCAACGATCTCGGACGGGTTCTTCAGGCGCGGCGTTTCAAGGCGGAGGACATGGGCCGGGAAGAAGCGCGCCGGGACATTGAAGTGCCTTGCTGCCGCATGGATGGCTGCTTCGTCGGATTTTACATCGATGGAGGCGATTGCGGCGATCGAGGCCGATGCGAGATCGTGCTGCGAGAGGACCTGGTTGACGAGTGTGATGACTTCATCAGGCGACGCGTTGCGCTCACATCCCACTCCGATGGCGAGGATGCGCGGGTGGTAGATCAACGTATCCGGGCTTCCGGCTGCGGTCGACTCAGTGACCTTGACCGTCACGCCGGAGAAAGCTGGTGTCCATTCTGTAAATTCCGCTTGTGGGAATGGGGCGAGAAGCTTCCGGCTTTCGCTGCTCTGCGGGTAAAGGGCCAGTGGCGCACCATCGAGCAGGGCGGCGGTGGCTTGCTTCATGTGTTGGGGGTTGGCGAGTGCAAACCCCTCTGCGGGTTCATCGAGCGCCAGGCCCAGCCGCACATCGCTGGCGGTCGTGATGGCCGCGTGTCCACCGCAAACGCCGGCGATGCGGCGGGCCAGATCATTGGCGCCGTGGTGGCCGCCGAGCAGCGGGATTGCGGAGGAGCCATCTTCCGCAACGGCGATCACCGGCGGCTCGCTGTGCTTGTCTTTCAGGTGCGGGGCGATGGCGCGGATGAGAATGCCGGCGGCGCAGAGACCGATGATGCTGTGGCCTTGCGTGAAGAGTTGCGCCAGGTGAGCCGTGGCCTTGGGGTAGGCGACGTCGCCACCGCTTACGCAGTCAGGTGCGTGGATTTCTCCACCCAGTGCGGTCTTCAGCCGTTGGGCAAGTGGCAGGGCCGAGGCGCCCAGAACGAAGATGACCGGCCTCACCACGCTTCTGCTCCGGTGTAAACGAGGATGGTGGCGAAGTAGGGCAAGGTGTCACCTGAGAATTCGGCCAGCGGGATGGTCTGCTGATCCTCGTGTGTCGCCTTGATGATGACGTGGGCGCGGGTGGTCAGATCGAGTAGCCCGAGGATATTGCGGACCCTGGGTAGATGCCGGCCGACCTTGATGATGGCCGCACTTTCGGTGGTCAGCAGTTCCTCGCGCAAACGGTCCTCGGCCAGAGTGGCGGGCAGGACCTTGACCACTTCGTTGCGGGCAGAAAGCGGCCTGCCGATGGCGGCGGCGGATGCGGTGATCGAGGTGACGCCGGGAACGACCACGGTTGTGTGGGCCTTCGCCAGACGCGCGAAGAGATACATGAAGCTGCCATAGAAGAAGGGGTCGCCTTCACAGAGCACGACGACATCCCGGCCAGCCTTCAGATGAACAGCGATGGCTTTGGCACCGAAGTCGTAGGCCTTCTCGCCAGGCTCACGCTCGGTGCGCATCGGCATGTCGATGACAAGGTGTTCGGCGTCGTCTGGAATAAAGGGCAGTGCGATGTCGCGGGCGGTGGAGTCCTTGCCGTTGGCGGCCAGATAGGCAATGACCGGCGCCGTGGAGATCAGCCGCCAGGCTTTCACTGTCATCAGTTCGGGATCGCCAGGGCCGACGCCGACGCCATAGACTGTGCCGTGTTTTACCATGGTTTATGGGTCCGCCATTGAGTGACAGCCATACGCGGCTTCAGGGCGCGCAAGCGGCCGACATGAGTGAGATGCGAGACGTCCATGCGCACGAGATTACCGCCGTGTTTTTCGTGAAGATCATAGAGGTGGAGTTCGCCTTCGATGGTGACCACATTCACCACCATGGCGCCACCGGGTTTCAGTGCTGCCCAGCTGGTTTCGAAGACGCCGGGAATGCCCAGTCCGCCACCGATGAAGACGGCATCGGGTGCTGCTTGTCCGGTCAGCGTGACCGGCGCTTCGCCGGCCACGAGTTTGAGGCGGGGCGTGCCAAGGCGGTCAGCATTGGCGGCAATCATCTTCAGGCGCTCCGGGTCATGTTCGAACGCGATGGCCTCGCAGCCACGTGCGGCGCGCATCCATTCGATGGCGATTGAGCCGCAGCCGGCGCCAACATCCCACAGCAACTTGTCCGGCGAAGGTGACAGGGCGGCGAGCGTGGCGGCCCGGACCTCGCGCTTGGTGAGTTGGCCATCATGCTCAAACGCGTCATCGGGAAGACCCGCGAGACGCGACAGCATGGTGGCACCCGGTGTCGCGATGCAGTGAACGGCCAGCGTGTTGAGCGGAGAGAAATCCATGTGCGGTACGGCCTCTGCCGTAAAGGATGACTGGCGTTCTCGCGGGCCGCCCATGTTTTCGAGCACGATCATCTGGCTCTTGCCAAAGCCGCGAGCCACGAGGCGGCGGGCAACTTCCGTAATGGTCGAGGCATCCTCTGTCAACACGAGAAGGCGGACATCGGGCTGGATGAAGGCTTCGATATTGGCGGCGTGGCGGCCATGCAGCGTATGCGTGTCGCAATCCGGCAGCGACCAGCCGACGCGGGACGCGGCCAATGAAAAGGCGGAAAGTTGCGGAATGATCTGCATCTCTGCAAACGGAATGAATGTCATCAGCTTGCGGGCAACGCCGTAGTTCAACGGGTCGCCGGTCGCGAGAATGACGGTCTTGCGGCCACGCAATGGCGTGATGCGCTCCACAACGGCGGAGAATGGCTGCGGCCATTCATGACGCTCTGCGTTGCTGTCAGGGAGAAAGGCCAAAAGCCTTTCTGAGCCGACGATGACATCGGCCTCCGCGATGGCGAGACGGGCGCGCGCCAGCAATCCGTCGTAGCCGTCCTCACCCACGCCGACGATAGTCAACCACTTCATGCAGTTTCGTCCCGTGTCATGGCATTGATGACGGCAGCGGCCATGGCGGAACCGCCGCGACGGCCCAGCAATGTGGCGTATGGAATGCCGCGCGGATCGGCGACGAGCTCGGACTTCGATTCAACCGCACCGACGAAGCCCACCGGCATGCCAACAATGGCGGCGGGTTTTCCGGCACCACTGTCGATCAACTCAAGCAGCGCAAAAAGTGCTGTCGGCGCGTTGCCGATGACGACGATCGAGCCCTTGAGCTTCGGCACCCAGAGATCGACTGCTGCCGCGGAGCGGGTGGTGCCGCGCGAGGCGGCGAGTCCGCGCGTCTTCGGATCATTCAGTGTGCAGACGACGTTCAATGACTTGTCGATGATGCCATGATGGACCATCTCGGCATCGACGAAGATCGGCAGTCCGTTCTGGATGGCGCGGTTGGCTGATTTCAGAAAGTCGGCGGTGATGCGGAGATCAGCGGCAATTTCCGGCATGCCGCAGGCGTGAATGACACGCGTTGCGATGGCGTGCGATTCCTTGGGTAATTTGGAGAAATCGGCTTCGGCCCGGATGATCTCGAAAGAGCGGGTGTAGATGGCCTTGGGGTCGCGGAGGTAGGAAATCACTTCTTTGTCATGCTCCTGGGCCCCAGCGGATGATCCGCGTGCGGGTAGGGGGCGTGGGTATGGCCGTGGTCATGATCATGGCCATGCGTGTGGCCGTGTGAATGATCGTGACTGTGATCATGCGGATGGTCGTGGCCGCCATGGTGGTGTGCGGCACGCGTGCTGAGCACCAGATCGGGATCGATCTCGAGCAGCGGCGCTGCCTTTGCGTGTTTCGGCATGGTCTTGCACATCTGGTTGCAGACCCCGTCGCAATATTCGCAGTCCGCCGAGGTGCCAATGCCTTCGACATGATGATGGTGGCTTTCCTGCACGGCGCCGACATCGGCCTCAAAGCCCAGCACCTGCGTGCGGTATTTGCACATTTGGCAGTTCATGGCGATGTCGCCGGTGAGGATCTGCTGGATGCGTTCTTCGAAGGTGGCGATGACCTGGGGATGATCGTTGAGGTAGGGCGCCTTGATGAACTCGATGCCGGGATAGCGCGCGGCCACAGCGTCGGTCGCGTCGTAGATGCGGTCGACGAGAATGCCGGTGAACAGGAAGTAAGGGAACACAATGATGCGCTTGTAGCCGAGGCGGGCGGCATGTTCGAGGCCGGGTTCGACCAGCGGGAACGTCACGCCGGAATATGCTGTCTCGGCCCAGCCGAAGCCGAAACCTTCCCAGAGCAGACGGGTGACTTTCGAAACGTTGGAGTTGGCGTCGGGGTCGGACGCACCGCGGCCGACGACGACCAGCAGTGTCTCATGCTTCGGCACGCCGGGGCCCGCCTTGTCGAGAGCCTCCTGCACGCGGTCGCCCGCCGCACGCATCATCTTGGGGTCGATGCCGAGTTCCTTGCCATAGTCGATGCGCAGGTCATTGGCGGCTGCATAGGTGTTGAGGACCGAGGGGATGTCGTTCTTGGCATGGCCCGCCGCAAACAGCATGCCGGGCACGGCCAGCACCCGGGTGACGCCCTCGGCCTTCAGCTTGTCGAGGCCGGTGCGGATGATCGGCGTGGCGAATTCGAGATAGCCGTATTCGACCGGATATTGCGGCAATCGGGCTTTCAGGTGCTCGGCCAGAACGGCGAATTCCTTCACCGCATCCTTGTCGCGGCTGCCGTGGCCGCAGAGCATCACACCCAGTTTTTCGGTCATCAGAATCTGCCTTCCTTGCGCGCAGCGTCACCGGATGATCCGGTTACGGAAGGCAGCCCCGGGCTTGGCCCCCTTGTTGGGTCGGCCGCACCGGAATGTGCTCTCAGTCCCATCGCTGGGGACGCTGCTGATAGAGCCTCGTAGTCCGCGTCGCAGGAGCGGTCAAGCAAGCGGAGCGACGCAGGCTTGCACAGGAGCGTCCTTATCGGTCAGAATGCGGTCCATGAGAGAGTTGATGGCCGTCGCAGCGCTTGTCCTGTTGGTTTCGCCAGCCTTCGCGGAGGACTGGAAGACCTACGAGAATCCACGCTATGGCTTCACCGTCGAGATACCGGCGGAAGGCTGGAAAGAGCAACCGCCGCCCGAGAACGGCGATGGGCAGACGTGGCGTTCCGCCAATGACCGGTCCACGATCCTGGCCTGGGGATCGAACATCCTCGAGGGTTTCAAGACCGATGCTGCCGACCGGGTGAAATCCGACAAGGACATGGGGTGGACCATCACCGCCGATATGGGATGGAACATGGACCTCAAGGAGGGCCCCGAAGGCTGGCATGTCTATTCTGCGACACTTGACGGCCGGATGATTCAGCAAAAGGCGATCGTGGCTTGCGGTGGAAGCATTGCCGTCTACGTGCGGCTCGAGCATTTCGAGTCGGACATCGGCGACATCCTGCCGATGAGCGACAGGCTCATCTCATCGCTCAAGGCTCCGGCAGGCGAGGCCTGCGGCGCGCAGTAGTTTCGCCGGAATCAGAATTCAATGCCAGCCTGGGCCTTCACGCCCGAACGGAACGGGTGTTTCACCTGCTCCATCTCGGTGACGAGATCGGCAATTTCGATCAATTCATCCTTGGCATTGCGCCCGGTGACGATGACGTGCTTGTCCGTCGGCTTGTTCTTCAGAACCTCGAGCACCTCGTCCAGCGGCAGATAGTCGTAGCGCAGCACGATATTGAGTTCGTCCAGCAACACCATTTTGTAGTCCGGATCGGCGATCATTTTCTTCGCCTCTTCCCAGGCAGCGCGGGAGTGCGCGATGTCGCGCTCACGATCCTGCGTCTCCCAGGTGAAGCCCTCGCCCATGGCCTTGATGGTGACAAGGTCGGGGAACTTCTCCAGCACCGTCCGTTCGCCGGTGCCCCAGGCGCCTTTCACGAACTGGATGACGCCGGATTTCATGCCGTGGCCGATGCAGCGGAAGACCATGCCGAAGGCGGCGGTCGACTTGCCCTTGCCCTTGCCGGTGTGGACGATGAGCAGTCCCTTTTCGATGGTCTTGCCGGCCATGATCTTGTCGCGGGCGGCTTTCTTCTTGGCCATCTTTTCATGGTGACGGACGTTGTCGTGGTCGGGGGTTTCCTCGGTCATTGGATCAGCTCCTCAAGGAGATCATAGGCGGAATTGAGCCGGGGAGTCCAAAGGCCCCGTGCGGCGGCTTCGCGGAAACGTTCGGCAATGTCATGAAGGGCTGCCGGGTTGTTGTCGCGGATGAAGCTGCGGGTTTCGTCATCGGCCATGAAGGCATCGAAGGCCAGGTCGAAATGATGACTGCGGACGGCGCCCGTCGTGGCGGCGAATGCGAACATATAGTCGACTGTCGCTGCGATCTCGAAGGCGCCCTTGTATCCGTGACGCTTGACGCCTGAGATCCATTTCGGATTGACGACGCGAGAGCGCATGACGCGGCCGACCTCTTCTCCGAGCGTGCGGATGACGGGCCGCTCCGGACGCGAGTGGTCATTGTGATAAACGCGAGGCCGGGCGCCCGAGGCCTGTTCAACCGCTGCCGTCATGCCACCCTCGAACTGGTAATAATCGTCCGAGTCGAGAAGATCGTGCTCGCGGTTGTCCTGATTGTGGACAACGGCTTCGATTCGCTTGAGGCGCGCGGTAAAAGTCTTCTCAGAATTGATGCCCTGCGCTTTGGCGCCATAGGCATAGGCACCCCAAGTGACATATGCTGCCGCGAGATCGGCCCGGTCGATCCAGATCTTTTCATCAATCAAGGCCTGTAGCCCGGCACCATAGGCGCCTGGCTTCGAACCGAAGATGCGATGGCCGGCCATCGCATCGGCCTCGGACTTGGCTATGCCTGCGGACTGCAACTCCGTTGACTCAGCGGACATACGGGCGGCGATTGGGTTGTCATCCGCGTCCTCATCGAGAGCGCCAACGGCGCGCATGGCCTTGTCCAAAAGTTCGATTTGCGAAGGGAAGGCATCGCGGAAAAAACCAGAGATGCGGAGGGTGACATCGACCCGCGGACGAGCGAGTTTTGGCAGCGGGATGATCTCAAAACCGGTGACACGCCAGCTGGAGGGCTCCCACACAGGCTTTGCTCCGATGAGGGCCAATGCCTGTGCGATATCGTCGCCACCGGTGCGCATGTTGGAGGTGCCCCAAGCCGAGAGACCGAGGGCTTTGGGATATTGTCCGGTATCCTGAAAATGCCGGGTGAGCAGATCTTCGGCGGATTTCTGACCGAGAGTCCAGGCTGTGGGCGTGGGCAGCGTGCGGTTATCGAGAGAATAGAAATTGCGGCCGGTCGGCAGCACGTCCAGGCGGCCGCGGGTGGGCGCGCCGGAAGGGCCGGGGGCAACGTGGCGGCCGGACAGGCCCTTGAGAAGCGAGGCAATTTCGCTTGGGCCGCAGGCGCCGAGAGCGGGCGCGATTGAATTGTCGATGTTGTCGAGCACCTTGCGGGTTTCGCCATCAGGACGAAGTCCGGGAATCGCTTCCGTCCACCCAGCAGATCCAGGCTCTTGCCGGGATGGCGAAAGGACATGCGCCGCAAAGAGTTCCAGCCGTTCCACGGTATCGCCGTTGCTGCGCCACGGGTCAGACGTCAGGGTGAGCAGAACATCGGGCTTTGGTCCCGTCCAGGGCGTACCCATGTCGCAGGTGAGGGGATCGAAATCACCAAATCCGAAATCCTTGCTCAGAGCGCGGATCAGGGATTGGTCGCCGCCTTCGCCCAGGCCACGGGGAACGCGCGTCAGGGCCACAAGCAAATCCGTTTCCAGCCGGCCTTGGGGCGAGGATCCGAGAACATGAAGGCCGTCACGGATCTGGGCCTCCTTCAGATCACAGAGAAACGCATCGAGGCGCTGCAGGTCCTGGTCTGCGTCGCCGCTGAAGCCCGCGTCGAGATCGATGCGGGACGATCTGGTGAGATCGAGAATGTCACGCTTCAGAGCGTCGCTGCGCCGGCGGTCAAGTCCGGACGCCAGATAGTATTCATCGACAAGCGCTTCGAGGTCCTTCAATGGGCCATAGGTTTCGGCGCGGGTGAGGGGCGGTGTCAGATGATCGATGATCACCGCACCGGTGCGGCGCTTGGCTTGCGTACCTTCACCCGGATCGTTGACGATGAAGGGATAGAGTTGCGGCAACGGCCCATGTGTGATTTCGGGGTAGCACTCGGCCGAGAGTGCGTTGGCCTTGCCCGGGAGCCATTCGAGATTGCCGTGCTTGCCGTTGTGAACGATGGCATGGGCAGCGAAGTGGTGGCGGACCCAGAAATAAAAAGCGAGATATCCATGCGGCGGCACGAGTGCCGGATCATGGTAGGTGGCTTTCGGGTCGATGTTGTAGCCGCGCGCCGGCTGGATCGCTACGACGGCATTGCCATAGCGCTGGACGGGAAGACGAAAAGTGCCATTGGCAAAAAAGGGATCACGCGCCGGGCTTCCCCAGCGGGCGGTGATCTGTGTACGGACGGTTTCAGGCAGCGCTGCGAAATGCCGCTCGTAGTCCTGCACGTCGAAGTCTACGCCATCACAGGCTTGCGGCCCACCGGGTTCCGGCTTGCGCCGGGATGCCGACAGGTCCTGAACAAGTGCGTTGCCGTCAGGAGGAACATTGGCGACAGCGTAGCCATCGGCCTTCATCGCATCGAGGATTGCGATGGTGCTGGCTGGCGTGTCATAGCCGACGCCATTGGCGATGCGGCTGTCCTTGTTGGGGTAGTTGGCGAGAATGATTGCCACCTTGCGCTGCGCCGCGGGCGTGCGGCGGAGCCTGATCCAGTTTGCAGCCAGATCGGCGACGAAGGCGACGCGATCCGGAATTTCCCTGTAGGTTACGATGCGGCACTGGGTTGCCTCATGCCAATGTGTATCGGCCTTGAACGACACGGCGCGCGACATGATGCGGCCGTCGAGTTCAGGGAGGACGACATTCATCGCAAGATCGCGCGCGCTGAGGCCTTGTGCGCTTTCACGCCAGGCCTCTTCCGACGAGCCCGCGAGAACGACCTGAAGGACGGGGCATCCATGCCGGCTCAGGGGATCGCCGGTTCCACCGGAGGCAATCGCAAAGCTGGTGGCATTGAGAATGATATCCGGAGACTGCAGATTGGCGTCCAGACACGCGACGCTGGCCTGGTCCTTGAGGCTGGCGACAAAGAAGGCTTTGGTGCCGATTCCACGTGCGAGAAGCGCATCGACAAGGGCATCGATCGGAGCTGTCTGGGCGCCTTCGAGGACGGAACGGTAGAAAGTGATGGCGGCCAGCGGCAGGTCTGCTTGCGACGTGTCGCGATAGATGCCGGCTTTGGGAAGTTCGCTTGCGGGCTGCGGAACCACCGTGCCGTCCAGCAGATGGCGGCAATAGGCGAGGAAGCCCGTCGCATTCTGCATTCCGCCTCTTGCCAGGTATTGCCGCAGACGTTCGCAGTGGTGGGGCGCGAGGGTCGAGCGCGCCATCAATTCGGGATTGGGCTGGGAGTCTCCAGGCAAAACCGCCAGCATGATGTTACGTTCGCGGGCGAGGGCCTCAAGCTGTTCCAGTCCATAGCTCCAGTAAGCGTCACCCCCAAGAAGCCGCAGCACGATGAGCCTTGCATGCGCGGCCGTCTTCTCGAGATAGATATCTGCGGAGAGATGATGTTGCAGTTGCAGAAGACTTGCGAGGCGGAGCGGCAGCGGGGCCGCATCATGCGCGCGGGCGAGCGACGCGAGTTCGCTGTCGGCGGCGGAGAGAACAACCAGATCGGCCGGTGTCTGCTTGAGATCAATGGCTTCGGCGGAGCCATCGATGACGCCGGATGTTGTGGCGAGAAGGTGCATCAGCCCCGCAACATGGTTTCGATGGCGGCACGGTCCATATGCTTTCCGCCGATGACGACAAGCTGCGTGGCGCGAGCCTCGCCGGTTCTCCAGGGGCGGTCAAAATAGCTGTCGAGGCGAGGGCCAACGGCCTGAACCAGAAGCCGGGCGGATGCCCCACCCACATCGGCGAAGCCCTTGATGCGCAGGATGTCATGAGCGGCGATGGTCTGTTCAATGCGCCTCAGCAGGTTGTCTTTCGAGGCTTGCGGCCCGAGTGTGACGATGAAGCTGATGAAGTCGTCGTGGTCGTGCTGGATTTCTCCTTCCATCTCGTGATGCGAGAGGCGGTTGTGCAGGTCGTCTTCGGCCGAGGCGCCGACACCGAGCAGGGCGGCGATATCGAGGACGCCATGCCGGGTGGGCACAAGCCTTGTGCCGCTGCGGACCTTCGCCTGCAACTCACCCGACACCTGAGCCTGTTCGCCGCCATCCAGCAGGTCGGTCTTGTTGAGAATGACCATGTCGGCGCAGTTGAGCTGATCCTCGAACAGCTCCTCGATCGGGTTCTCATGCTCGAGGTTGGGATCGGCAGCGCGCTGGGCTGCCACAGCCGCCTCGTCATCGGCAAAGCGGCCTTCGGCCAATGCCTTTGCATCGACAACGGTGACGACGCCGTCGACGGTGACACGCGACTTGATTTCCGGCCAGTTGAAGGCGCGCACGAGCGGTTGCGGCAGGGCGAGGCCCGATGTTTCGATGACGATGTGGGTGGGAGGATCAGGCCGATCTAGAAGCTTCTTCATGGTGGGTACGAAATCATCGGCCACCGTGCAGCAGATGCAGCCATTTGCGAGTTCGATCACATCTTCCTCGCGGCAGACCTCGTCACCGCAGCCTTTGAGAATTTCGCCATCAACTCCGACATCTCCGAACTCGTTGATGATGAGGGCGATGCGGCGGCCCTGTGCATTTTGCAGCATGTTGCGAATGAGGGTTGTCTTGCCGGCTCCAAGGAAGCCGGTGATGACCGTGGTGGGGATTTTTTCAGTTCTCATGTGGCGTAAATGTCCCGGGCGTGGCGGTTCAAAGCAAGACCAAGAAACAGGCCGAGCAGCGACCATAAAATGGCATTGGCGGCGATCGAGTTGGCCACGAAGGTTGCGGCGAGGTACGGTGGTACGGCGCTTTCATGCGTTACCGGCAGTGGCGCGCCAATGACATGCGGCAGCGCAACAAGGACAATGGCAAGTGCCACGGCCCAGGCTTCACGGCGTGCGGCAATCAGATAGAGACCGGCGCCGGTCGCTGCAGTCGTGCCGATCCACCAGATTTGCCGTGTCATGAGGTCTGCCGCAGGAAGGCCCGGAAGTTCGGGTGGCAGGCCAGCGGCCGGAGCCACGGTTGCAGCCAGAAATCCGCATAGTCCCCAGATGATGCCATTCTCCCGCGTAATCGGAAGTCCGGTCAGCAGCGAGATGCCAGCGAGAACCGCCGCGAAGGCAGCACCCTGAAGGGCTGCGGTGATCGTGGTGCCGAGCGTTCGCTGCCAGCCATCCGCCGGTGCCCAGCCTTCGCCGTGATCATGCCCGGCCTCGGCGGCGGGTGCAGCTTCACCTGCCGCGGGTGCAGCATGATCATGGCTGTGAGATTGAGACTCATAAGTCTCGGCTTCAAGAATGAGGGGCGTCAGCCGCACATGCTGGATGGCGCCCATGATAAGCCCCGCCGCGATCCCTGCCAGGAGCGCGGCGAGAATGACTCGCCCGATCATGTATCTGCCGAAAGCCTAGTGGCAGGGGAAGCCGATGGCGTGGCGTGTATCGTGCGCCGTGTTGTGCGCGACAGCCAGACTGGAGAAGCCGACAGCATAGGTCAGGGACAGGCCGACGAACAGAAGTGCCAAGCCGGCTGCGATACGCTGCGAGATCGAGAGCGAGAGAGAATTGGTACGAGCGGTCATGAACACCCTCCGTGGTGACCCGTTGGTTTCCGGGCGCGATTGCCCTGTCGTCTGCGTGTGGCAGGTCTCCTGACTTGCGGGTCGTAAGATCCAGGCGGCCTTCCCGGTTACCCAGTGGCCAAGAGTGCCAAGATCCTCACCGCTCACAGTTGCGGGGGCAGTCACGGATTTGGCCCCGATTGGGTCGTCCACACCGTGTTCCCTGTTCGGCCTTCTGCCTTCTGGCTTCAGGCACCACACGGCTGATGTTGTGACAGGTCTTGGGGCGGTTCGTCAACTGTCTCCAACCGGGCTGGCGTCCAAAAACGACACGCTTTGGGGAGAGGCGTTAATGACTTCGCAATACAGTTAGGCCCGGCGGGAAACTCTGTTTTAACCCTATTCTCCCAATACTGTTGGCATGAGCGTCCGCAAAATCCTTCTCGCGTCTGTTTGTTCCGCGTTTCTCGCTGCAAGTGCAGCTGCATCCGGAGCGGCTGCCGCCAATACCGACAGCAAACTGGTGTCGCAGGCCTACAAGGCGCTGC
Organism: Pseudomonadota bacterium; assembly: GCA_963205315.1. Classification (GTDB taxonomy): domain Bacteria; phylum Pseudomonadota; class Alphaproteobacteria; order Rhizobiales; family Aestuariivirgaceae; genus Aestuariivirga. Next base: position 13,731 of record CAUJIO010000044.1, read on the forward strand.
AAGTGGGCGATGCCGAGGCAGCGGTCAGAGCATATACGAAGGCTATCGAGTCGCGGAACCTCGAGCCGGAATTGCTGGCAAATGCGCTCTTGAACCGCGGACTCGCATACCAGCGTATCAACGAACACGCTTCCGCAATTGACGATTACACGGCCGCAATGCGTATCGACGCGATGTCGGGAAAGCTCAGGGCACTTGCGCTCTACAATCGTGGATTGTCCAATCAGCGGATGCAGAACAATGCCCAGGCGGTTGAGGATTTTACCTCGGCCCTGTTCCTCGACAGCCAATTCAGCCATGCGTATTACAGCCGCGGAACGCTGCTGCGCGATGGCGGACAATATCTCTTCGCGCTCGCGGATTTCGACAAGGCGCTGCGCTTCAATTATCCAGATCCCGCACGCGTGTATTTTGCCCAGTCGCTGACCTTCGAGAAATTGCGCCGGACGTCGGACGCCCGCGATTCACTCAACAATGCGATTGCTGCAAATCCCAAGTATGAACCTGCATTGCAGCGGCTTGCGGTCCTGGATGGCAAGCAGCTGCCTCAGGCGGCCTCGGTATCCGATCATATCGTGACGGCTGCTGTCAGCCAGCCCAAGCTGCCGGAAGCTCAGGCGCCCTCGGTAAAGCTTCTGGAGCAGGAGACTGCGCCGGAGCCGGTGGCAAAGACAAAGATCACAAAGAAGATCGCCGACCGCGTGATCCCCGAAACCCAGACTGCACGAGTGGAACCGGCGTCCTCTGCACCCGAAGGCACGGAGAAGATCCTCGCAGTGGAAAACGTGCCGGAGGAAGTCGCGGCAACCGATGGCGCGGCCGCTTCACAACCTGCAGCCGAGCCGCAAACCGACGCCCCCAAGATCAGTGGTTGGTCGGTGCAAATTGCGTCGGCGGCGACCGAGGATGCCGCGTGGTCGACCTGGAAGAAGATGCAAGCCAAGCACAAAGCCCTGGTGTCGAAGGAACCCGTCGTGGTCAAGGCAGACCTCGGCACGAAGGGCATCTTCTACCGCATACGTCTGGTCGGATTCGATACACAGTCGGATGCCAACAGCGAATGCTCGAGACTGAAGTCCAAGGGTGTGAAATGCTACATCAGCAAGGCGGCATCCTGAGGGATGGCGACTGCCACACTCGTTAAGATTGGGTGGGCTGTCTTAGCGTAATCATAAATCTTCTTCCCTTACTTTAGGGAAGGAGGACCAGTGATGTCGCTTGTCGCGGAATATCAGCGGTTGATGCAGCCGCCTGATGAGGCTGGATACACCACAGTACAAGAGTCCCGAGCGCCCGGTGCGGTGGGAAGCGGCATCGATCACGCTGTTGCGGTCATGTTACGGGCCGCTCATGCTGTGCTGGTCGACGATCTCATTGCCCGCATTCACTCGCAGAGGCCTGAATTCTTCGAGCATCTAGTGATCGACGTGCTGCTGGCCATGGGCTACGGCAGCCGCAGGCATGATATGGCGCAGCGTCTGGGCCGCACCGGTGATGGTGGCGTCGACGGTGTTATCGCCCTTGATGAACTCGGCCTCGATCAAGTCTGCATTCAGGCAAAACGGTTGCGGCCGGGCAATCCTGTTCCGATCGGTGAAGTGCGCGATTTTGCAGGCAGCCTCGAGGCCAGGCACGCGGCAAAAGGCGTGTTTGTGACCACCACACATTTTTCGCCGGGGGCGGCGGAATTCTGTTCGCGGATCAGCCGGCGTGTTGTGCTGATCGATGGTAGCAGGCTGGCGGAATTGATGATCCGCCACAACATCGGCGTGAAGATCAGAGAGTCGTTTCAGCTCAAGCGGATCGATTCAACTTATTTCTCTTCCACACCAGGAAGCTGAACTGCGGCGATGATTTCGGCTTCGATCCAGCCGCGCAAATAGGTTGCCGCGCGCAAGCCAGCCGTATCGGCATCGCCATACATCGCAATCGTCTCACAAATCAGGCTGAATGACAGGCCGTCGCGCGCTTTGTCGATGGCCATGGCTTCCTCGGCTCCAACGATGCGGAAACGCGAGCCGACGCCCTGACGCCAGACCAGGATCTCGGAGGGAACTGCGAAATCTTCCGACGGTGGTGGTGTCTCTCCGCATTTGAGGCTGGACCAGAGGCTGGCGACATTCGTCCACACTGAAAAACGGTGGACCGTTGGGGCGATCAGAAAAGTGGCGGCTGGAAAATCCTCAGGCGCAATGATGGCAAGTTGCGCCATCGTTACGATGGGATGATCCGGACCATCGAAAGCATCGTTGATCGCCCGTTCGAGCAGGGCGAGCTCCGCGATCTCCGGGTGGCGGCGATAGTGAGGAGAGGATTTCAGGAATTCCGGCAGATGGCGCGAAAACCAACGGGCATTTGGCTGATCGGAGGGATGCGCGGAGATATATCTGCCTGCCATCTCGGAGAAGCGCACAAATCCCAGATAGGCGCGGAGCTTCTCGTAGTCATGCAAGAGGAATTCCGTCAGTCTTTCGACATAGGCATGGCGATAGATGGCGATCCGATCGTCAGCGTTTCCCATCGGTGGAGCAGCAACGAGACCTGACGCGCCAACTGACCGCGACGCAATGGCGCGCTGCATGAGGAACTGGAGTTCAGCTAGCTTTGTCATGATGTTGCGCGCCAGCCTGACACATTGGCCGCAATGCTGCGCGCCTGGTTCAGTTCTTCCAACAGTTCGGACAACGGGGGAATATTGTCGTCCCGTTCGATCATCGTCGACACCGGGCCGAAACATTGCAGCGCCTGTTCATACAAAGACCAGACCTCGTTGCAGACGGGTTGGTCATGCGTATCGATCAGACAGGTTTGACCCTCGCTATGGCCAGCAAGATGAAACTGCACCACGCGATCCGCCGGAATAGCATCGAGAAAGGATCTGGAATTGAACGCGTGGTTGGTGCTGGAAACAAAAACATTGTTGACGTCGAGCAGCAGCCAGCAATCGGCGCGGCGCGCGACTTCGGCAATAAACTCCCACTCGTTCATTTCCGAACATTCGTATTCGATGTAGCTGGAGACATTCTCGATGACGAGACGCCGGCCAAGGTAGTCCTGAACCTGGGCGATACGTGAGACGACATGCTGGAGCGCTTCCTCGGTGTAAGGGACCGGGAGCAGGTCATGCAGATTCATGCCGTGGACGCCTGTCCAACACAGATGGTCGGATACCCAGCGTGGCTTGACACGTGTTGCAAGTGCCTTGAGATCCTTGAGGTACGCCCTGTCAATCGGGCTGACGGAAGCAATGGACAACGAGACGCCATGCATGACGACCGGATAACGCTCGGCGATGGCGTCCAACATCCGTAGCGGCTGGCCGCCGGGGATCATGTAATTCTCGGAGATCACCTCGAACCAGTCGACGGCCGGGTTGCCATCGAGGATTTCACGGTAGTGCTGGGCGCGAAGGCCGAGGCCGAACCCCAGGCTTTGAGGGCGATGCTGCATCATTTCATTGAGAACGCCGCGGGCCCAAACGGGTCGCGGCGTCCGTTGTCTCAGCCGGCAACCTTTCCGCCGGCCGTATCGCAGTCGGCCTTGGTCATCGACAGGAATCCCTGTCCCTTGCAGGAATTCAGTCCCTTGCAGGATGAATTGGCAGTCTTGCATTCCGACTGGCCCTTGCAGGAATTGACGCCGATGCATTGTACTTTCGCATCATCAGCGTGAGCCGGTGCGGGTGCCAGCCCCGAGATTGCAAGAGCGAAGGCGGCCGCTGCGACTGCAGCGCCTGATTTGCCAATGTGCTTCATGGGTGTTTCTCCTGTTGTTTCTGAGAACCGCGTTCCGGGTTCGCCATTTTCAATGCCAAACCCCGCGTTCACCCGCCAATCACATGGCTGTTTTACCGCTCACAGTTGAGTGAGGGCTTGTTACTCCTTCAACAGGAAGGAGATCTTCATGTTAACCCGCCACTCCGCAACCTTGCCGTTTTTCACCACGCATTTGATGTCCTGGATCCAGGCACCTTCGACATTGTCGAGCGTGTCGTCGGCGCGCCTGATACCGTTTTCGACGGCGTCCTCGATGCTCTTCGAAGAGGACGCGGTGAGTTCGATGACTTTCGCAACGGCATTGGTCATGGCATCTGATCCCTTCATTGGTGCTGGGGAAAACAGGACAGTCTCGGTTTCCACCCGTCGCAGGCTAGCATAAGATGCCATCCGGCGGATCAACGAATTCAGGCGTGGCATGGCCCTCAACATTCTCAAACTTTGCGTCGGCGTCACCGAGATCGAGGAGCTGGAATCCTGGGTGAAAGACTGCCGTGCCGGCCGCGACACGCTGGATCACACGACTCGCATGTTCCCGAAGAGGCGCGAGGAGATCGTTCCGGGCGGTTCGCTCTACTGGGTCATTCGCGGCATGATCCTCTGCCGCCAACCGATCGCCGATCTCGAAGCCGTCACGGGCGCCGATGGCATCGAACGCTGCCGCATCGTGTTCAAGCCGCAAATCATTCCGGTCCGGCCGACGCCAAAGCGGGCTTTTCAGGGTTGGCGCTATCTTGAGGCCTCCGATGCGCCACCGGACTTGCCAAAGGCGGCGCGGGCCGAGGGAATGCCAGAGAAGATGAGGCGGGAACTGGCCGAACTCGGCCTGCTCTGAAATTTCAATACGGCGCAGCTGATCGGAGAATGCGAGGCACGGCGGTGAGTTGCAACCGTCCGGCGCGCCGTTGACCATGTCGGGGAAGACGCCGACGCGGATAAAGTCCGGATCACACGGGGATGTTGTCGATCAGCCTCGTCTTGCCGAGCCAGGCGGCGGCGATGAGACGCAACGGTTCGTCCCTGTTCTGTGGAATGCTCAGAGATTGCGCGTTGCGGGCAGTGACGTAGTCGACCTTGAAGCCCAGAGCCATCAGCGTGCGGGTGGCGGAACGGGTGGCAGATTGAGGATTGACGCCGGAGCGGATCCGTTCGGCGGCATTCTGCAGGTTGCGGTAGATGGCCACGGCCTGCTGGCGCTCGGTTTTCGACAGGTAGACATTGCGCGATGACTTTGCCAGGCCATCGGTTTCGCGCACCGTGGGGACGCCGATTACCTCGATCGCGATGTCGAGATCTTTCGCCATGCGGGTCACGACTTGCAATTGCTGATAGTCTTTCTCGCCGAACATGGCGATATCTGCACCTGTCTGGGTGAAGAGCTTGGCGACCACGGTTGCGACACCATCAAAGAACAGCGGCCGGAACTTATCCTCAAGGCCGGCCTTGGCTGGTCCGGCCAGCGAGATCGTGGTGCTGAAGCCGGGCGGATAGACTTCATCCGGGGCAGGCGAAAAGATCAGGTGTGTGCCGGCCTTCCCGAGTTTGCGGACATCGCCATCCTCGTCGCGAGGGTATTTGCCGAGGTCCTCGTGGGCTGCGAATTGCTTCGGATTGACGAAGATGGTGGTTATGACGCGGTCGGCGCGTTTCAGGCCTTCAGTGACGAGCTGGGTGTGGCCGGAATGAATGGCGCCCATGGTCGGCACGACAGCATATCTGAGGCCTTCAGCGCGCCACTTCGCGGTTTCGCGGCGAAGGGCGGCGACGGTTCGGACGAGTTTCGGTTTCATGCACGGGACTCTTTGGCGTGGGCCAGATCAAGTATCGGCTCTTCCTTTACCTCCTCCATGACAAAGTAGGAATGGGTGCTTTCGACCATCGGCAGTGCTCCAAGGACGCCTCCCAGAATGGCGCGATACTCGCCCATGTCGCGGACGCGAATCTTGAGGAGGTAATCGAAGCCGCCGCCAACCATGTGGCATTCGAGGATCTGCTTCACTGGCCTTACTGCGGAATTGAAGGCCTTGAGTGTTGCCTCGTCAGTCGACTTCAGGCTGACGGTGACGAAGACCATGAGAGCATGGCCCAGCGCCCTGGGGTTTAAGCGCGCGTGGTAGCCGGAGATGATGCCGTCTTTTTCCAGCCGCCGAAGCCTGAGCGTGCAGGGTGTGGGGGAGAGATTGACGAGCCGCGCGAGATCGACCACCGCGAGCCGGGCGTTATCCTGCAGGGCGGCAAGAATTGCCAGATCGACTGAATCGAGATTCACTGGCTGTGGCGATCGTGACGGCATGAAATCACTATATAACTTCCTTCAACTGATTGATATCTCTCTACCACCCTTCAAGTTTGGTGAGAAGCAAACTCCAATTCATGGCATCTAGAGCTACGTTCAGGGAGAACCAAAGATGACCGTCTTGCCAGACCGTTCCGCCATTGCTGCCAAGCTTTTTGCCGACGAGACCGCGACCGTGCGGGCACTGGCGGCAGAAGGGGCCTTCTCGGCCGAAGACAGCAAGCGGGTGGCGGAACTGGCGAGGCAACTGGTGGCGGCGGTGCGTGCAGCGCGGCGCCAACAGGGCGGTATCGATGCGTTCATGCAGGAATATTCCCTGTCATCTGAAGAAGGCGTCGTGCTGATGTGCCTTGCGGAAGCGCTGCTGCGCATTCCTGACGCCGGCACCGCCGACAAGCTGATCGCCGACAAGGTGGGCGGCAAGGATTGGGAACGCCATCTCGGGCAATCGGAATCACTTTTCGTCAATGCCTCGGCCTGGGGACTGATGCTGACGGGACGCTTCGTCGATCTCAACCGGATCGCCAGGACCGACGTCGGCTCCTATCTCAAGAAACTGGTGACGCGCTCAGGCGAGCCCATCATCCGCAATGCCATGAAGCAGGCGATGCGCATCATGGGCAAGCAATTCGTCCTCGGGAGGACCATCGACGAGGCCTTGTCGATCGCGGCTCCGCTAGAGGCCGAGGGCTATCGCTTTTCCTACGACATGCTGGGCGAGGCGGCCTTCACGATGGAGGATGCTCACCGCTACTACGCATCCTATCAGAATGCGCTGAAGATCGTCGGCGCAAAGGCCAAGGGAAGCGATATCTTCGGGCGCGCTTCAATCTCGGTAAAGCTCTCAGCGCTGCACCCCCGCTACGAAGAGAAGCAGGAGGCGCGTGTGATGATGGAGCTGCTGCCACGCGTCGCGGAACTTGCAGTTCAGGCCAGATCGCTGAATGTTGGCCTCACCATCGATGCAGAAGAGGTAAACCGGCTCGATCTGTCGCTGGAGCTGATCGGGCGGCTGATGCAGGACGAGCGGCTGGCTGGCTGGAATGGCCTTGGACTCGCGGTGCAGGCCTATTCGAAGCGGGCAAAGCCAGTGCTCGAATGGCTGGCAAACCTGGCCCAGTCCACAAACCGGATCATCCCTGTGCGTCTAGTGAAGGGCGCCTATTGGGATACGGAAATCAAGCGGGCGCAAGAGCAGGGGCTGGAGGCCTATCCGCTGTTCACCCGGAAGGTGTCGACTGACGTGAGCTACCTCGCCTGCGCGAAATATTTGCTCAGCCGCCGGGATGTGTTCTATCCGCAATTCGCCACACACAATGCGCACTCGCTGGCAGCCATCTCGGTGATGGCCGGGAGCGACCGGCGCTTCGAGTTCCAGCGCCTGCATGGCATGGGGCAGGCGCTCTATGAGCAAGTCGTTGGCAAGGACAAGATGAACCAGCCGTGCCGCATCTATGCGCCGGTGGGGAGTCATGAGGATCTGCTGGCGTATCTGGTGCGGCGTTTGCTGGAGAATGGTGCCAATACGTCCTTCGTCAATCGCCTGGCGGATGATGAGGCACCGATCGCCGAGATCATCGCCGATCCGGTGGTCGAAGTTGGCAAGCTCGCCGAGATTCCGCATCCCAGGATACCGCTTCCGGCGCAAATCTTTGCAGGGCGGGCGAATTCGGCGGGTGCGGCCATCTGGGACGATGCCACGCGAGCGCGTCTCGTGAACGGCGTTGCGCACACGCTGTCGCAACCTGTGAACGGTCACGCGCTGGTCGGGGGCAAAGCTGAACTGACCGGCCCCCTGCGCCGAATTACCTCGCCGCATGACCGGCGGCTGCAAATCGGTGAAGTGTGGGAGGCGGACGAGAAGGCTGTCGCGCGGGCCATGGATGAAGCAAGCGGCGCCCAGAGGGACTGGGATCTCGCCGGTGGCGCAGCGCGGGCCGCGGCGCTGGAAACCGCAGCCAATCTTTATGAAGCAAATACCGAGCGTTTCGTGGCGCTGCTGGTGCGTGAGGCGGGGAAGTCACTCGACAATGCCATTGCAGATTTGCGCGAGGCGGTGGACTTCCTGCGCTATTATGCCGTTCAGGCGCGGGCCGAGTTTGAAGGTGCTGTGGTGTTGCCTGGTCCAACTGGCGAGCGCAACGAATTGTCGTTGCACGGACGCGGCGTGTTTGCCTGCATATCGCCGTGGAACTTCCCATTGGCCATCCTGACCGGGCAGATCGCGGCGGCTCTCGCTGCGGGCAACGCCGTGGTGTCGAAGCCGGCCGAGCAGACACCGCTCATTGCCTTCGAGGCGGTGAAGTTGCTGCATCAGGCGGGCGTTCCGTCCTCCATGCTGCATTTGCTGCCTGGTGACGGGGCGCGGATCGGCAAGGTGCTGCTGGCCCACCCAGCGCTTTCCGGTGTGGCGTTCACAGGATCGAACGAGACCGCGGCAATCATCAACAGGGCACTTGCGGCGCGTGACGGCGCGATCCCGGCATTGATCGCAGAGACTGGCGGCATGAACGCAATGATCGTCGACTCGTCCGCGCTTCCCGAACAGGCGGTGCGCGATGTGCTGGCGTCTGCCTTTGACAGTGCTGGCCAGCGTTGCTCGGCGGCGCGGTTGCTGTTTGTGCAGAACGACGTGGCTGACCGGGTCACCAAGATGCTGAAAGGCGCCATGTCGGAACTGAAGATCGGCGACCCGCTGGACTATGCAACGGACGTGGGGCCGGTGATCGACGAAGAGGCGCGCACCACGCTGGAGGGCCACAAGGCCCGCATGAAGGCGGAAGAGAAAGTCCTTATTGATCTGCCACTTGGGAGTGAATGTGCACATGGCACTTTCGTTGCGCCGGCGGCGTTTGAACTGGCATCACTTGCACCTTTGAAGCGCGAAGTTTTCGGGCCGGTGCTGCATGTGGTGCGATTTGCCGGAGACAGGATCGCGGATGTCTGTGAAGCGCTGAACGCCACCGGCTTTGGACTGACACTGGGACTTCACACCCGGATCGAGACCACTGCCGCTGAGGTGCGCCGCCGCATGCGGGTCGGCAATATCTATGTGAACCGCAACCAGATCGGCGCAGTCGTCGGAGCGCAGCCATTCGGCGGTGAGGGCTTGTCGGGCACTGGACCCAAGGCAGGCGGTCCACATTACCTCCATCGTTTTGCCACGGAGCGCGTGTGCTCGACCGACACCACGGCGTCTGGCGGGAATGCGGCACTCATGTCGATGTAATTGACTCAAACTTAACCAATTTGCTTAAACTGGTCTTGAGCGTCTGGGTTGTAGCACGTTCCTTCAAGAGGATTGTCATGTGCTTTGATCCCAAACGCGAGCCCAAGGAGGCCTTTACCTCTTTTGAAGAGGCGACCCAATACCTGGAGCATATGGCCCGGGTGTTCATGGTGCGCCACTTCTCGTACTGGAGTCTCGCGCTCAGTCATGGCCAGCCCGACGAGGTGACGTGGATTGCCACCTACGACCCGGCTTACATGGCCTACTACATGACGCATTACACGCCGCTTGGCGATCCTGCCTTCGAAACCAATGCGCACAAAGCAGGGATGATCGACTGGTCTGAACCCAGTGCCGTCAATCCGACCACCGATGCGATGAAGGAAGCGGCCTCGCGCTATGGCATCTCGAAGCACGGACTCTCCTATCACTTCACCGATGGCCCGATGCGAAACATCATGTTTTCCGTGAATGTCGACTGCCTCGACGAGCAGTGGGCATCGGAAAAGGCGCGCATCATCGGCGGCTTCTGCGGTTTCGCGCATTATTTCCACAAGCGCGCCAGCGACCTGGTCGAATCCCGCCGCCTGGCGGCTTGAGGAGGCTGCCCAGTTCGGGCCGTTCAGGCGCGGACGCAGGAAAGAGCCGATCCGATCGACGCCACCGCTTTCAGCTCCTCACCAGACGGAGAGGGAAAAAGGCGGCCGGGAGTGGCGACTTTCTAGTTATCCGACCCAAAATTGATGCCGCGGCCGACCGCGGCCTTTCCGAACTTGTCTCTGATCTTGTCGACGGCGAGTTCGGCCTTGGCGCGAGCGGCGGTGCTGGCATCAAGCGTCTCGGTTTCCTGTTCGGGCTGTGCCGGTGCAAGGCCCGAAATGCCGACGCCGATCAGGCGGAATGCGATGCCGGTCGCTTCGCGCTGCAACAGCGGAATGGCGGCGTCGTAAATGCGATTGGCGAGCAGCGTCGGATCGGCGAGCGAGGCGTTGCGGGTACGCAGCTTGAAGTCGGCGGTTTTCAGTTTCAGCACCACGGTCTGGCCGGCCACACCTTCGGCCTTGGCGCGGCGGGAGACCTTCTCTGCCAAGGGCCAGAGAATGCGCTCGAGTTCGGCACGATCCGAAATGTCGGTGTTGAAGGTTGTCTCGGCGCTGATCGATTTTGACTGGTCATCGGCCGAGACGTGGCGGTCATCCTCGCCACGGGACAGATGATAGAGGCGAACACCCATGCTGGCGTAGCGGCGCATCAGCTCCACCTTGTCCATGGACTGGAGTTGCCCGATCATGGTGATGCCATCTTTCGCCAGGTGATCCTGCATGGCTTTGCCGACGCCCCAGATGAACCCGACGGGCTTCGCTGCCAGAAAGCCAAGCGTCTCGGCCTTTCCCAACACCGAAAAGCCGCGTGGCTTCTCGAGATCGGAGGCCAGCTTCGCCAGAAACTTGTTGTGAGACAGGCCGACGGAGGCGGAAATGCCAACGTCCGTCTGTATGCGGGCGATGAGATGGGCGAGGGTGAGGGCGGGGCACATGCCATGCAGCCTGGATGTGCCGGTCAGGTCGAGAAAGGCCTCGTCGATCGAGAGGGGCTGGACCAGTGGGGTCACATCCATCATCAGCCGGCGCACATGGCGGCCCGCTTCGGCATATTTCGCCATGTCGGGCTTGATCACCACGGCCTCGGGACAGAGCTTCAGCGCCTTGAACATCGGCATGGCGGATTTGACGCCGCGGATGCGAGCGACGTAGCAGGCCGTGGACACGACGCCTCGCACGCCGCCGCCGATGATCACCGGCTTGTCGGCCAGCTCCGGATTGTCGCGCTTTTCGACGGCGGCGTAGAAGGCATCGCAGTCGATGTGGGCGATGGACAACTGATGCAGTTCGGGGTGGCGCAACACGCGCGGGCTGCCACAGGCCTGGCAGCGGCGCCCAGCGCCCTGCAGCGGCGTGAAGCAGTCGCGGCAGAAGCCAGGTGTTGCAGCGCTGTCATCCATGAAATGAATACTAGCCCTCGCCGGCGAATTGCGAAACACTGTGCCTGGGACCGGTGGATACTCGGGAGAGACTGCGCATGTACAAGCTCTACAACGTCAAGGCCTGGGGGTCGCTGTCGATCCATCTGTTGCTGGAAGAACTCGGCGTTCCCTACACCAACATCTGGATGACGGCAGACCAAGTGCGCGAGCCCGAGTATCTTCAGATCAATCCGCTGGGCATGATTCCGGCACTTGGGCTGGCCGACGGGCGCTCGCTTTATGAGTCGGCCGCGATCGTCAGCTTTCTGGTTGCGGCACATCCGGATGGAGGAATGTCGCCGGCTTTCGGCAGCAATGACTACGGCGAGTTCATGAGCCTGCTGCATCTGATGAGCACGGAACTCTATCCAACCATCAGCCTTGCCTCCGGCAATAGCGCATATGCCGAAACGTCAGCTCAGGATGCGCATATCGTGGCAACTGCAACGGCGCTGGCGGACCGTTACTGGCAGCTTCTGGACGATCGGCTGGCGAAACACGGGCCTTGGCTGATGGGCAAGGAATTTTCAGCACTCGATTTCTACTGTTTCATGCTTTCGATCTGGGGCAAGCCCAGCGAGGCAGCGTTGCATCAGCGGTTCCCGAGGATCGCCAAGCTGGCTGCGGCTGTCCGTGCGAGGCCCAAACTCAAGGCTGCACTCGAGTCGCACGGCGTGGTCGATCTCGGCGGCTACGGGGGGTAGTTCCCAAAAACCCCTGCCGGGCCTGGTCAGGCCCGGCTCCGCAGGGTGCGGCAGACGTCAGACTATCCTGAAATCAGGCCGAGAATATGCGGCTTGGCGTCTTTCCAAGAGCCGGTGCGCAACGAGACATAGTCGAGCGGTTCGATGTGGCGGGCGAATCGCTCGTCGTGCAGGAAGTGCACGAGATGAACCTCCGGCGCATGGTCGAATGCAGAGGCGATGAACGACGGGCTGTCATCAATGAAGACGGTCGGTGCGGCCGCCCGCGACGCGAGATCGTTGATGGCCGGACCCTTGGGGCCGGAATTGGTCACGACGGGAAAGCTGAGGCCATGGCCAGCCAGGTTTTCGCGGCGGTGATCGCCCGCGGAGTGCGGCAGGTTTGTCAGCAGCACGACATCGGCCGTCTCGGCAATGTGCAGAAGCGAGTCCACCGCGTCATCGATTGGTTCGAGGTGGCGGGTTCTTTCGTCGAAGAAGTCGGTGATCAGCCGGGCAACGAGTTGTTCGTCCGCCGGTTTGCCATTCGCGGTGTGGCGGATGTTGCCGTTCAGCGCGAAGCTGGAGAAGTCCAGCCACAGACCGTGACGAGTGATATAGGTCTCGAAATCGCGGGTGAAATGGACGATGACCTCATCAACATCACAAATCACGAGGGGCCGGCCGGTGAAGCTCAGCGTATCGAGCTGTTTCCTGGTGATATCAGAAATCAAGAGAGGCTCCCGGCAGTTTGCGGCGCAACACCGCGATGCGCTCAGGGTTAAGGCCACGTTCTCCGGTGAAGATCAAGAGCAGCGTCTGGTCGGCCAGAAGGTAGTCGAGGATGCTGCCGAGGAAAGTCTTGTCGCCGGCGCCGGCGCGAATCGCCTCGGGCCCCAAGCCCGACAGGTCGACAAAACGCTGCGTCCTCTCGCTGTCACTGAGCAGAAAAGATAGCACATTCAAAGCGATGATCTCTGCTTCCTCTGTATTTTCCCTGGTGTCTTTCAGTCTCATGGCTGGTAATTAACCACCCTTGAACCTCGTTGAACAGGAGCGACAGGAGGTTAAGCTGTTGGTTACCGCCAGAGTGGAGAGTATGGCCACAACAGAGGGGATGCTGCAGGCCGGGGAAAACTTCGGGTTGCATCAACAGAGACCGGCGCCATATGACAATGAATAATTCGCCCACGGCTGGAGTGATGCGGACACCCGATGCAATACCGGCCATGCCAAAGCGCGTCCTGATCGTTGAAGACAACGAGTTGAACATGAAGCTGTTCAACGACCTGCTGGAGGCAAATGGCTATCAGGTCATTCAGACGCGCGACGGACTGTCGGCGCTCGATCTGGCGCGCAAGCATCGTCCCGACCTCATTCTCATGGATATCCAGTTGCCGGAAGTCTCCGGCATCGAAGTCACCAAGTGGCTGAAGGAAGATGATGCGCTGCGTCACATTCCGGTGATCGCGGTCACTGCATTTGCGATGAAGGGTGACGAGCAGAAGATCCGCGAAGGCGGCTGCGAGGCCTATATTTCCAAACCCATCTCGGTGGTCAGCTTCCTGCAGACCATCGACAGCTATCTGAAGAAACCGGAATGACCGCGCGCGTTCTCGTCGTCGACGACATACTGGCCAACGTCCGCCTGCTCGAGGCGAAACTGGCTGCTGAGTATTTCGATGTCGTGACGGCCATGAATGGCGTCGACGCACTGGAAGCGGTGCAGCGGACGAAGCCCGATATCGTCCTCCTCGACGTGATGATGCCGGGAATCGACGGGATCGAAGTCTGCCGGCGGCTGAAAGGCAATCCGGCGACCCAGCATATTCCGGTCGTGATGGTGACGGCGCTGGACCAGCCTGAAGACCGGGTGCGCGGCCTTGAGGCCGGCGCAGATGATTTTTTGACCAAGCCGGTCAACGATGTGTCGCTGTTTTGCCGGGTGAAAAGCCTCGTCCGGCTGAAGATGCTGACTGATGAGTTGCGCACGCGCACCGGCAATGATCCCTTGCGCCTGGTCAGCGGCGAGCTTCCATCGGTTGATTCACAGCCTGGCCGGGTTCTGGTGATCGATAACCGCGTCGCGGTGGCCGAGCGCATCAAGGGCGCGCTGGCCGGCAAGCATGATGTGACGGTCGCGATCGAACCGCAGGTGGCTCTCGACTCCTGCGGACATTCGGATTCGGCGTTCGAGCTGATCATCGTCAATCTCGACATGGAAGGCGTCGATGCCCTGCGCATCTGCTCGCAGCTCAAATCGCTGGAACAGACGCGGCAGACGCCCATCCTGATCATCGTCGATCCGGACGATCACCAACGTTTGTTGCGCGCCCTCGACATGGGGGTTAACGACTATCTGATCCGTCCGATCGACAAGCAGGAGCTGCAGGCTCGCGTCGCGACGCAGATCCGCCGCTACCGCTATACCGAGCAGTTGCGCACGTCGGTGCGTGCCTCGATCGAAATGGCGGTCACCGATGCGCTGACCGGACTGTACAACCGGCGCTATCTCGAAACCCATCTCGCGCATCTCATCGAACATGCAGTCAACCGCGGCAAGGCGCTCTCGGTGCTGACGCTCGACGTCGATTTCTTCAAGGCGGTGAATGACAGCCATGGACACGATGCCGGCGACCGGGTGCTGCAGGAGATCGCCGGCCGCATCCGCTCGTCGATCCGCAACATCGATCTGGCCTGCCGCACGGGGGGCGAGGAATTCGTCGTGGTGCTGCCGGCGACCGATATTGCAACGGCCGAGCGCGTCGGCGAGCGTATTCGCAAGACGGTGGCCTCGAAGCCGTTCAATGCCGCGCCCGACTGCCTGCTGAACATCACGGCCTCGGTTGGCATTTCGGCGTTGTCGAATGTCGACGAAGGTGTTGAGGAACTGCTGAAGCGGGCCGACAAGGCCCTGTATCGCGCCAAACGCGAAGGCCGCAACCGGGTGATCCTCTCGGCAGCGTGAACCGTCCTGGCATTTCCATCCGTGCCGAACTGTTGTAGACCCCGGCGCCATGACAGGCCCCGCTGACAACTTGACCCAAGATCGCGCCGGCCGCTGGGGCCCGCGCGGCACAGCGGGGGCAACATTTGCAGGCCTGCTCGAGTTCGACGGCATTACCAAGCTGTTTGGGCAGACAGAGGCCGTGAAGAACATGAGCCTCAAGCTGCATCCCGGCGAAATCGCCTGCCTGCTGGGGCCATCGGGCTGCGGAAAGACGACCTTGCTCCGCATCGCCGCCGGCATCGAGAGGCCGGATCAGGGCCGCCTGCTTTTCGACGGGCAAGAGATGGCCGGCCCGCAACGCTTCGTGCCGCCTGAGAAGCGCAACATCGGGCTGATGTTTCAGGATTTCGCACTGTTCCCACATCTCTCGATCCTTGACAACGTGGCCTTCGGGCTGAAGGATTTGCCGCGCGAGGAAGCGCGGTCGATTGCGCTGCACGCGCTGGAACGGGTCGGGCTTGCGGGATATGCGGCGAATTATCCGCATCACCTGTCGGGCGGTGAGCAGCAGCGCGTGGCGTTGGCCCGCGCCGTGGTGCCGCGGCCGCAGGTCATGCTGATGGACGAACCGTTCTCGGGCCTCGACCAGCGGCTGAGGGAGTCAGTGCGCGCCGAGACCCTGACGTTGCTTCGCGAAACCCGAGCCTCCTGCCTTCTGGTGACACATGACCCGGTTGAAGCCATGGGACTGGCGGACCGGATTTTCCTGATGCGGCAAGGGCGCTTGGTACAGGCGGGAACCCCGGAAGAGCTATACAAGCAGCCGGTGGACGCCGCGGCGGCGCGGTTTTTCTCCGATGCCAACGAAATTGCAGGCAAGGTGAAGGATCGCGTCGTTCACACGCCGCTTGGGGTATTTCCGGCACCTGTCGAGGTTGCTTCCGCCGAGGCGCTGGTGATGATCCGGCCGCAGGGGCTGAACCGGGCGCGCCAGGGCGAGGGGGTCGAGGGGCTGGTGACCCAGGCTCGATTCCAGGGCGACGATGTCCGTTGCAGCATCATGTTCAACGGGATCGATGAACCGCTTACTGCCCTGATCGACTCGCCGTCCGCACCGCCAAAAGGACAGGTGGCTTGGTTCAAAGTCGATCCGCAGCATGTTTTTGTCTTTGAATCCGGCCGCGGCGATCCCATCTCCGCAAACACATGAGCTTTGGTTGCGGCGCGCAAATGTTTCTGCTTTAGTGCCGCGAAATGTGTAGGAGAGGGGGAACTCTCTCCGAATAGAGGGAGTTTGTAGCATGGGTTCTTTGTCGATCTGGCATTGGGCATTGGTCATTCTGGTGGTGGTGTTGCTGTTCGGCCGTGGCAAGGTGTCCGACCTGATGGGCGACGTGGCCAAGGGCATCAAGAGCTTCAAGAAGGGCATGGCTGACGACGAACCGGCGACGGCCAGCGGCGAAGCCAAGACAATCGAACAACAGGCCGCGGTCAAGGCCGATGCCGAAAAATCCAAGAGCTGAGGCAGTCTGGCGCATTTCCGCCCGCATGACCCATGTTTGACTTCGGCATCGGCTATACCGAAATGTTCGTGATTGCCGTGGTGGCAATCATCGTGATCGGACCGAAAGAACTGCCCGCAGTGCTGCGGACTCTTGGCAAGACCGTTGCCAAGATGCGGGGCATGGCGCGTGAATTTCAGGGCCATCTCGACAGCGCGATGAAAGATGCCGGCCTCGACGAGGTGAAGAAGGAATTCAACAACCTCAAGAACATCAACCCGATCGAGCCAGTGAAGAAAGACGTCGTTTCCGACGTGAAGAAGCAGGAAGACGATTTCAAGAAGCTGTTCGGCGATCCGCCGCCGGCTGATGCGGCGAGCACGCCCAAGGCCTCGACATGAGCAAGTCGGAAATCGACGCTTCGGAAGCACCACTGATCGAACATCTGATCGAACTGCGGACGCGACTGATCTGGTGCGTCGTCGGCTTCATTCTGGCATTCATCGTCAGCTTTTATTTCTCGTCGGATATTTTCAAGATTCTCGTGCTGCCGTTCCAATGGGGAACCGGCAAGGATCCGCAGCTGATCTCGACCGAACTGCTTGGATTCTTCATCGTGAAGCTGAAGATCGCATTCTTCGGTGGATTGTTCATCGGGTTCCCGGTGATTGCCACGCAAGTCTACCGGTTTGTGGCGCCCGGGCTCTACACCAACGAGAAGAACGCCTTCCGGCCCTACCTGATCGCCACGCCGGTGTTCTTCATTCTTGGTGCCTGTCTCGTCTATTTCTTCCTGCTGCCAGTGGCGATCAAGTTCTTCTATTCGCTGGTCGCCGATATCAACGTCGATCTTCTGCCGGATGTGAAGGCCTATCTCGATTTCGTCATGATGCTGATTCTCGCATTTGGCTTGTGCTTCCAGCTTCCGGTCATCCTGACGCTGTTGGGGCAGATCGGCATCCTCAGCTATGACCAGCTTAAGAAGGGGCGGAAATTTGCCATCGTCGGGGTGTTTATCGTCGCGGCCGTGCTGACTCCACCCGACCCGATCAGCCAGATCGCCATGGCTGTGCCGTTGATGGCCCTCTACGAGTTATCGGTGCAAGCCGTGCGGCTCATCGAATTCCGCCGCAAGCGGCGCGAGGCGGCTGAAGACGCGGCCGACGAAGCCTCCGCCTGAACCCTTCCCGCCGGGCCTTTGGCGTCCTATAGGAGGGCGGCAAAAGGGATTCACGACATGCACGACATCAAGGCCATCCGCGACAATCCGGAGGCATTCGACAGGGGGCTTGGCCGGCGGGGGATGGCGCCGCTTGCGGCAGAGCTATTGCGGCTCGATGCGCAACGGCGCGACCACATGCAGAAACTGCAGGATGCGCAGGCCCGCCGCAATGCGGCGTCCAAGGAGATCGGCGAGGCGATGAAGGCGGGCGACAAGGCCCGCGCCGAGCTGCTCAAGGCCGAGATGGGGTCGATCAAGGACTTCATTGCGTCGGGCGAACAGGCCGAGCGCGATCTCAACCAGCAGCTTGACGCGGTTCTGGCCGGTATTCCCAACATCCCGCTCGACGACGTTCCCGATGGCAAGGACGAAACCGGAAATGTCGAGGTGCGCCGGTGGGGTGATGCGCCACAGTTCGCCTATGAGGCGCGGCAGCATTTCGACATCGGCGAATGGCTGGGACTTATGGATTTCGAGTCTGCTGCCAAAATTGCCGGAGCGCGGTTCGTTGTACTTAGTGGACAGTTGGCCAGACTGGAGCGGGCGCTGGCGCAGTTCATGCTCGACCTCCAGACTGGCACCAATGGCTATACCGAACACTATGTGCCGTTCATGGTGAATGACGCGGCGGTGTTCGGCACCAACCAGCTGCCGAAATTTGCCGAGGATCTGTTCAAGACCACCGATGGGCGGTGGCTCATTCCCACGGCGGAAGTGTCCCTAACCAATCTCGTCCGTGAGCGGATCATTGACGAGAAGGACCTGCCGCTGCGCCTGACGGCCTATACACCCTGCTTCCGCGCCGAAGCGGGAGCGGCGGGCCGGGATACGCGCGGCATGATCCGCCAGCACCAGTTCTCGAAGGTGGAACTTGTCTCCATCACCACGCCGGAAGATTCGCGCGCCGAACTGGAACGCATGACAGGATGTGCGGAGAGCGTGCTGCAGGCGCTGGGTCTCTCGTACCGCGTGATGCGGCTGTGCACGGGCGACATGGGGTTCGGCAGCCGCATGACCTACGACATCGAAGTGTGGCTGCCGGGACAGAATGCCTTCCGCGAGATCTCGTCATGTTCGGTGTGCGGCGATTTCCAGGCGCGGCGCATGGACGCGCGTTACAAGCCCGCCGATGGCAAGGGCACGCGCTACGTCCACACGCTGAATGGTTCGGGCCTCGCCGTTGGGCGCACCATGGTGGCGCTGCTGGAAAACTACCAGAATGCGGATGGAACCGTCACAATTCCTGCAGTGCTCCGGCCCTACATGGGCGGGGCTGAAAAAATCACGAGGGCATGAGCATGCGTATTCTGGTCACCAATGACGACGGCATTCACGCCCCCGGGCTTGAGACACTCGAGCGCATTGCACGGTCGATCTCCGATGACGTGTGGATTGTGGCGCCCGATGAGGAGAACTCTGGTGCGGGCCACTCGCTGTCGCTGGCCAATCCGATCCGCTACCGCAAGATCGCCGAGCGGCGCTTCGAGGTATCCGGAACGCCGACCGATTGCGTGGTAATGGCGGCGCGGAAGATCCTGCCCGGCGATCCCGATCTGGTTCTCTCAGGCGTCAACCGCGGGCAGAACATCGCCGATGACGTGACCTATTCGGGCACGATTGCCGCCGCGATGGAAGGCACGCAACTGGGCTTCAAGTCGATCGCTCTCAGCCAGGTGACCGGCATTCACGGCAACGGGTTTTCCTACGACGTCGCGGAGCATCACGGCTCTGCCATCGTCAAGAAGCTGGTGACGATGACTTTCGGTCCCGGCGTACTTATGAATGTGAACTTTCCGGATTGCCGGCCGGATGAAGTGATCGGCACGGAAGTGACACGGCAGGGCAAGCGCGACGTCAACCTGCTGTCGGTCGACGAGCGGATCGATACGCGCGGCAATCCCTATTATTGGCTTGGCTTCAAACGCGAGCGCGGCAATCCGGCAGTTGGAACCGATCTGTGGGCGGCATTCAACAAACGCATTTCAGTGACACCGCTGCACATGAACCTGACGCAGGTTGAGGCCATGGAAGCGGTGCGCGCGGTGCTCGACGCGCCGTGACGCCGGACCCGCGCAAAACGACTCTGATTGCTGGTCTCAGGCGGCAGGGCATCTCGGACGAACGTGTGCTGGCGGCACTTGAGTCTGTCCCGAGAGAGGCCTTTGTCGAAGATGCCTTCGCCGATCAGGCCTATGCCGACCAGGCGCTTCCGATGAGCTGCGGACAAACGATTTCGCAGCCATATGTCGTGGCGTTCATGACGCAAGCGCTGAATGTCGACGCCGGGCACCGCGTGCTGGAAATCGGAACGGGCTCTGGGTACCAAGCGGCGGTGCTATCGCAACTGTGCAAGCGGGTTTACACGGTGGAGCGCTTTCGTACCCTGGCAGAAAAGTCAGCGTCGCGATTCAAGGCGCTGAAGATCAGGAACGTGACGCAGCAAGTGGGGGATGGCTACAAGGGCTGGCCGCAGCTGGCGCCGTTTGACCGGGTGATCGTCACGGCAGCGGCCAAGGATGTGCCCAGGGCCCTGTGGGAACAGATGGTGGTGGGCGGCATCATGGTCATTCCGCTTGAGGAACGCGCCGGAAAGCAGGACCTCTACCGCATCACCCGAACGGCGGAAGGCGTGGAGCGCGAACATTTGTTGCCGGTGCGTTTCGTGCCGCTGGTCGAAGGATTGCCCAAGGGATCCGAAACCTGAAACCGGGCGGCTGGAGGTGGACTTCGAATGCCCGCCGTCATCCCTCCCTACCGTCACAATTGCGACAAAAGCGCCCTGCATGAGACGTCCCGGCGTTGTGAGACTCAATTCGACATTGTAGTTGCGGATTGCAGTCAGACGGGGACAAGGGAGAATTGTATGACGACAGCTCTGAAATTGACGGGTCTTGCGGCCGCTCTCGGCTTGGCGGCGCTTTCGGCTCCTGCGGCATATGCTGCAGAGGATTGGGAGACGCTGGGATGCCGTAAGGTGAATTTCACGGCTGACAGGGACACAGTTCCGGTCGGCAAGGCGGATGGCCAGTTCAAGCGCCTCAGGTTGCGGGTGAAAGATGCGCCGATCGAGTTTTCCCACATCCGCGTGGTTTTTGGAAACGGCAAGGACCAGGAAATTGCGATCGAGCAGAAAGTGGCTGCCGATTCGGTGAGCAGCCCCATCGATCTCGACGGCAAGTCGCGCGGAATCGAGGAAGTGCGTCTCGTCTACAAATCAGTTCCGACGTTCAAGGGAACGGCTGAGGTCTGCGTCGACGGCAGGCCGAACTAAAGCATGCCGGAGCGCGGTGCGGAACGATAGCCGCCGCGCTCCGCCTGCACGATACGTCACAAGCACTGGAGATCTCTAGAATGACGCGCACACTGAAATCTGGACTGTTGGCTTTGGCACTCGCGGCGACGGCTCTGAGCGGCACTGTGGCACTGGCCAAAGAAGTGGTGATCGGCACGGCCACCTATAATTATGCGCCGGTGCGCGACACAATTAACATCGGCGGACGCGCCGGACAATTCAAAGCAGTGCGCATGGAAGTGCGTCAGAGCGATGTCGAGATCCTCGATCTCAAGATCGTGTATGGCAACGGATCAGGCGAAGACATCAAGGTGCGTCAGATGTTCAAGGCTGGCTCGTCGTCGCGCGAGATCGATCTCGCCGGCAAGGCGCGCGCCATCAAGCAGATCATCGTCACCTATCTGCCCAAGGGCCCGGCAAAGATTTTGTTCTACGGTGTGGAAGCCGGCAAGGCCGCGAACTGGGAACCGCTTGGCTGCAAAGTGGTGGGCTTTGGCGTCGACAAGGACACGATCGAGGTCGGCCGCAAGGAGGGCGCGTTCAGCAGCATCAAGCTCAAGGTGAAGCAGGCGCCGATCGAATTCTTTGCGGTGCGGGTGGTGTTTGGCAATGGCCAGCGCCAGGATATCAAGATCAACCAGAAGGTTCCGGCGGGCTCGGAAAGCAACGCCATTGATCTCGCCGGCGATGCACGCGGGATCCAGAGAGTTGATCTGCTCTACCGTTCGCTCCCGACCTTCAAGGGCAAGGCCGAAGTGTGCGTCGACGGACGCCAGAAGTAAGCGCGCAGCGTCAGGGCTGCTCAAACTCACGTTCAAGGTCGCGTTGGGGCTCGCTATGGCGGGCCCTTTCGCTGAGTGAGATGAATACGGCACAGGCGATCAGGATGCCGACGCCGACGAAGGTCCAGACGTCCGGAAAGTCGCCGAAGAAATACCAGCCGGCGGCCACGGCCATGATCATTTCACTGTAGGCGAGCGGGGCCAGGAGTGAGGCCTCGGCGTGATCATAAGCCTTGACGATGAGGAAATGGCCGCCGTTGGCAATGAGGGCCAGGAGCACACACATCGCCCATTGTAGCGGCGTCATGTCCTGCCAGATGAAAGGCACGGCGGCGCTGGTGATGATGGCGCCCATCAGGCTGGTGTAAAAGGTCGTCACCATGGCCGGCGCCGAGCCCGAAATCTTGCGCGTCAGCAGCATGTAGATGGCCAGCGACATTCCCGCCAGCAGTGCCATGATGACACCGGGATTCAGTTCCTGGAAGCCGGGGCGGATGATGATCAGTGTGCCGATGAAGCCGATGACGACTGCCACCCAGCGGCGGAGGCCTACATGCTCGCCCAGAACGGCAGGCGAGAGCAGGGTGACAATCAGGGGCTGGACAAAGAAGATCGACAGGCAATCGGCGATCGACAGATAATGCAGACCCCAGAAAAAGAAACCTGTGGCGGCGACAAGGAAACTGGCCCTTATGGCATGCATGAAGGGCATGTTGGGCACAAGGCCCCTGGCACCGGCGAGGCGCGCTGCGAGGGGCAAGGTGATCAGCGCGCCAAAAAACAGCCGCGCCCAGACGATCTGCATGACCGGGATGCCCTCACGGCCGAGGTGCTTGGCCACGACATCGAGAAACGGCAGGACGGCCATGGCGGTGAGCATCAGGCCGATGCCGAGAATCGGGTGGGCGGAACGGGAGGTCATCGACGGACAATAGACGCGATTCAGCCTCTCAGTCTTGCGTTCTCGGCATCCCAGACTGACTCGGGGATGATGCGGGCTCGGCGCTTCTCGGCGAAGACCATGACCTCGAATTCTGTGCCATCAGTGCTGAGCGCCGGATCGACATAGGCGAAGGCCAGCGACTTCTGCACCTTGTGGCCGAAGGCGCCGGAGGTGGTGACGCCCACCACCTTGCCGCCATGATAGACCGGTTCGTTGCCCATGCAGTCGGAATCGGTGTTGTCGACTTCCATGTAGACCAGTTTCATGCGCGGCCCGCGCTGCTTGTTCGACAGGGTCGGGGCCTTGCCGATGAAATCGGCCTTGTCGAGGCGGAGGAAGCGCTCCATCGAGGCCTCGATCATGTCGATCTCGGTGGTCAGTTCCGAACCCCAGCCGCGATAGGACTTTTCCATGCGCAGGCTATTCATCGCATAGGTGCCGAAAAGCCGTAGCCCATGCGGCTTGCCGGCGGCCATCAGCGCATCGAAGACCTTGGGCATGCTGGCCATGGGCACGTGCAGTTCCCAGCCGAGTTCGCCGACATAGTTGACGCGCAGCAGGCGGACGCCATCGATACCGGCGACGGTCGCGGTCTTGCCGGTGAGCCAGCGGAAGGACGCATTGCCAAGGTCGGTGCTCGTGCATTGGCCGAGAACCTCGCGGGCCAGCGGGCCTGCCAGCACCAGCACACCATAGTCATCGGTGATGTCGGTGATGGTGACGCTCTCGTCATCGCGTTTGCGCCAGCTCAGCTGGTCGAAGTCGTGGAGCTGCGCCACAGCGGCGGAGAGCACATAGTAGTGATCGGCGGACAGCCGCGTCACGGTGATTTCCGACTCGATGAAGCCGTTGGCGTTCAGCAGATGGCCGAGGATGATGCCGCCATCCTTCGCCGGGATCTTGTTGGCGCAGATGCGCTCGAGGAAGGCGTGGGCATCCTTTCCCTTCACGTCGTACTTCGAGAAGGTCGAGAGGTCCATGAGGCCGACACGCTCGCGCACGGCCAGCGCTTCCTCCTTCACCGCAGTCCACCAGTTGGAGCGGCGGAAAGAGTAGGTCTCGCCCTGGCCGGACTTGTCGTACCAGCGCGGCCGCTCCCAGCCGAAGATCTGGGCGAATTGCGCGCCTTCGGTCTTCAGCCTGTCGTAGAGCGAGGACTTGCGCAGGCCACGGCCAACCTGATGCTGTTCGGCCGGCTTGTAGCAATAATACATGTGGTGATAGTCGGCGACGGAGACTTCGGCTGTGTAGTCCTTGGTCGCCCAGTTGCCGAAGCGGCGCGGATCGAATTCGCGCATGTTGATCTCGGCCTGGCCATGCACCATCCACTGCGCCAGATACTTGCCGGCGCCGCCGCCCTGGCAGATGCCGATCGAGGCGCCGCAATGCATCCAGTAATTCTTCGGGCCGTGGGCGGGGCCTGACAGATAGGTGCCGTCGGGCGTGTGGGTGATGGCGCCGGAGACGATGGACTTGATGCCGGTCTGGCCGAACAGCGGCAGGCGCTCGGTGGCTTTCTCCAGCCAGGGGATGAGGCGGTCGAGTTCCGGGGCCTCGAGCTCCGATTCATAGTCCCAGCGTGGCGGCTTGCCATCCCAGCAGACATGGGCGGTGGCAGTTTCATAGGGACCAACGAGCACGCCGTTGGTTTCCTCGCGCAGGTAGGCGTGGGAATAGGGATCGCGCACCACCGGCAGTTCCATCTTGAGGTCGATCAGTTCCTTCAGCGGCTCGGTGATGATGTAGTGATGCAGCATGTTGGCGATGGGAACGTTGTGGCCTGTCCAAGAGCCGACGACATCGCAATATGAACCGGCGGCGTTGACCACGTGTTCGCAGTCGATATTGCCGGCTTCGGTGAAGACCCGCCATTCGCCGTTGGGCAGCAGCTTGATGTCGGTAACGCGGGTGCGGCGGTAGATCTCGGCGCCAAGCTGGCGGGCGCCGGCGGCCATGGCGTTGGTAATGTCGGCAGGCGCCACGTGTCCGTCATTGATGGTGTGGAAGGCTGCCTTGATGCCGAAGGTCTCGAGATAGGGATGATATTGCGGGATCTCGGAAGGACCGATGATCTCGCAATCGTAACCGGCGAGGCGCGAGATGCCGTAGACATATTTCAGCCAGTTCACTTCCTCATCCGTGGTGGCGAGGCGCAGGCCGCCGCAGCCGTGCCAGGAAACGGCATGGCCGGTGCGCTGTTCGAGGCTGGCGTAAAGCTCGGTGCCATAGGTGTGCACCTTGGTCATGTTGAGCGAGCCGTTGAAATGCGGGCACTGGCCGGCGGCGTGCCAGGTGGATCCAGATGTGAGTTCACCCTTCTCGATGAGGACGATGTCGCTCCAGCCTTCCAGCGCCAGATGGTAGAGGAGCCCCACGCCCATCACACCACCGCCCACCACCACCACACGCGCATGCGACTTCATTTGATGTCTCCGAATTCGATATGGCGAGAGTAATCCCGTGCCCCGCCACTGCTCAAGGTCCAGTCGATCCTCTTCACCTGTCCAAGGCGATTTTCAAGGGCAAAGGGCCGTGGGGGTGGTGAGAGTAGCTCACCACGGGCTTTTTGCTGGCCGCATGCGATCGCTATGTGCTGCGTTTGCGACTGAACTTGCCATTATCGGCTCTGGGTCGATACGTCAGAATATCGATGTTTGAGGGCGCTGAAGCTCTGAATGGCCGGATCACGGCATGACCATGAAGAGATTGGAGCCCAGCCGAAAACTCCGATTGATTGCGCCGCGAAAAGACTCCGACGTGAGCCAAATGTGCAGATGCACCAGATTCGGAAGATCGATATCTGGCGCTGACATTGCAATTTTGCTGTTTCAAGGTTTAGGCTCTTGAAGCAATTGAAGTTGATCCAACTCCCGGAAGTTCATGGCGATGTGCTATGGGTTGTTCCTCGCGGCCGTTTTTGTAGGCCTGCTGCATAGTATCACCGGTGCAAGTGGTGCGCCCATGATCCCATTTGTCGACGGCCGCTGGCACGGTGACATCGCAACCGGTCCCAACAACACGAATTTCGAAGAATGCTGGGCGAGCACGACGTTTGACGACGGCACTACGTTTGCGATTACAAAACGAAAAGACGGAAAGTGGTACCTGCAATTCTCCAATCCCGGTTGGCGGCTGCCACCTTTGCGCCGATACACCATGGTTGCTCTGATCGATTTCTATCCCCGGCTTCGCATAACAGCCGAGGCAAAGACGCAGGTCCTTCTGGAGATCGCGGACCTTGACCATATATCCCTGCTGCGCCTCATCGAGAATGGCCACAGGATCGATCTTTCATCCGACAGCTTCAATGAAAAGTTCGAACTTGAAGGCAGCGCCAAGGTTATCGAGAGGATTCGAAACTGCTTCAGCGATCAGTCGGTTGCTGCAAAGCCAGCGACACACAACAGTTCAGAACATTAGTCACTTGTTCGCCGTTCACTGGAATTGGCACCAATCGACAATGCGAAACGAGTTGGAGAACAGGCGATTTCGGCCATGTACTCCGGCCTCGCTGGGCCGGATAACCTCAACGTTTCAGGGCTTCGTATAGGATGAGGCCAGTGGCAATAGCGACATTCAACGACTCTGCGCCTTCCCGCATGGGAATGCGGACGAGCGCGGAACAGGCGGCGGACGCCTCGTCCGACAGGCCCTTGCCCTCGCTGCCCATCACCAGAAGGCTGGGCTGGCGGTAGCTGCGGCGGAACGATTCGGTGGCCCTCAAATGGGTGCCGACCGATTCGCCGGGCCAGGCGCGGCAGAGGTCGAGGAAGTCCACCGACGCGAGGCGCACCAGGGGCACACCGAAGATCGAGCCCATGGTGGCGCGCACGCAATCCGGCCCCCAGGGATCACAGGACTGGCCGACGAGAATGATGCCTGTCGCGCCCGCCGCATCCGCGGTGCGGATGATGGTGCCGAGATTGCCGGGGTCGCGCATGTCTTCGAGCGCC
This sequence comes from Pseudomonadota bacterium, assembly GCA_963205315.1. Classification (GTDB taxonomy): domain Bacteria; phylum Pseudomonadota; class Alphaproteobacteria; order Rhizobiales; family Aestuariivirgaceae; genus Aestuariivirga. The sequence goes on from CAUJIO010000044.1 coordinate 40,382, forward strand.
ACCCAGCAGCCCTTCGGATCGGCATAGGGGCACCAGCGCTGGCGGAAGACACCGAGCTGGCGGGGCGGGTTCTTCTGGGCGCTGAGGGTTCCCATCATCTTGTCGTCGATGCGCATCAGGGACGCATTGCCCCAGGGCTCGGCATGGGTCGTGGTGAGCAGATAATCCGGTTCCCAGCCTTCCCTTCGGGCACGGTCCAACACCTTCTCTCCCTCGGCGATGAACAGCCCATGTTCCTGCCGGTGGCGCTTTTCGCCCAGCGTGCGGATCAGCTTGATGGTTGGATTGTGAGGGGAGGTGATCGTGAGCATGACGAACGTTATAGGTTGGGGTATAGAAGGCGTCCATGAACATCATCCCGAACATCAGGACCGGATTTTCGGTCTGCCCGCATGATTGCCCCTCTGCCTGTGCGCTGGAGGTGGAATTGCTGGACGAGCGCACCATCGGACGGGTGCGGGGCGCCAAGGACAACTCCTATACGCTGGGGGTGATCTGCGAGAAAGTCGGGCGCTATGCCGAGCGCATCCACCATCCGGACCGGCTGCTTTATCCGATGAAGCGCAAGGGGCCGAAGGGCTCGGGCGAGTTCACCCGTATTTCTTGGGACGATGCGATGGGCGAGACGGCGGAGGCCTTCCTCAAGGCCGAGGCCAAATATGGTGCTGAAGCCGTCTGGCCGTATTTCTATGCCGGTACGATGGGCTATGTGATGCGCGACGGCATCAACCGGCTCAGGCACGCCAAGGGCTATTCCAACATGTACGACACGTTCTGCGTGGCGCTATCGTGGACGGGCTTTCTGGCGGGTACGGGTTCCATTTCTGGCGTCGATCCGCGCGAGATGCAGAAATCGGATCTCATCGTCATCTGGGGCGGCAACCCGGTGAACACCCAGGTCAATGTCATGACCCACGCGATGAAGGCGCGTAAGGATCGCGGCGCCAAGATCGCGTGCGTCGATATCTACGACACCGGCACCATGAAGCAGGCGGACATCAAGCTGCTCATTCGTCCGGGCACGGATGGTGCGCTCGCCTGCGCCATCATGCATGTGCTGTTCCGCGACCGCCATGCCGACCGCGAATATCTGGCGCAATACACTGATGTCTCGCCGGAGTTCGAGGCGCATCTGAAAACCCGGACGCCGGAATGGGCATCGCAGATCTGCGATATTCCGGTGGCCGAGATCGAGGCCTTTGCCAAGCTGATCGGCCAGACGCCGCGGAGTTTCTTCCGGCTTGGCTATGGCTTCACGCGCTCGCGCAACGGTTCGGTCAACATGCATGCGGTGTCGTGCATTCCGGCGATCACGGGCGCCTGGCAATATGAGGGTGGTGGCGCGCTGCATTCCAACAGCGGCATGTACCGCATGAACAAGACGATGATCGAGGGGCTGGACGTCCGCAAACCCGGCGTGCGCACCATCGACCAGAGCCGCATCGGACCGGCTTTGCTCAACGATGCTTACGATCTGGCCGGCGGGCCGCCGGTGACGGCGATGATCATCCAGAACACCAATCCCGCCTCGGTGGCGCCCGACCAGACCAAGGTGAAACAGGGCCTGGCGCGCGAGGACCTGTTCACCTGCGTGCATGAGCAGTTCATGACCGAGACGGCAAAGTTCGCGGACATCGTGCTGCCGGCGACGATGTTCCTCGAGCATGACGACATCTATCAGGGCGGTGGCCACAGCCATCTGATGTACGGCCGCAAGCTGGTGGAAGCGCCGGGCGAGTGCCGCAACAATCACGAGGTGATCTGCGAACTCGCTGGCCGCGTCGGGGCGAAGCATCCGGGATTCGAGATGAGCCCCCGGGAACATATCGACTGGTGCATGGTGAATTCGAAGCGGCCGGGCCTTGAGCGGCTTGACGACGAGAACTGGATTGACGTGCAGCCGGATTTCGAGACGGCACATAATCTCAAAGGCTTCGGCCACGCCGACGGCAGGTTCCATTTCCGGCCGCGCTGGGGCTCGGTGAGGTTCAAGGGAGCCGCAGCGTCGCTCGGTCCCACGGACAAGCTGCCGGAGTTTCCGGATTATTGCGCGGTGATCGAGGAAGCGACGGAAGAGTATCCGTTCCGGCTTGCAACCAGCCCGGCGCGCACGTTCCTCAATTCCAGCTTCAACGAGACACCGTCATCGCTCAAGCGCGAGGGGCGCCCGACGCTCTTCGTGCACCCTGACGACCTGGCTGCTGCCGGGCTGGCCGATGGCGACAAGGTGAAGGTGGGGAGTGCGCGCGGCGTGGTGACGCTGCATGCCAAGGCGCATGACGGCCAGCGGCGCGGTGTGCTGATCGCCGAATCGATCTGGCCCAACGAAGCCTTCGAGGATGGGCAGGGCATCAACACCCTGACCGGTTGCGACCAGCCGGCCCCCAGCGGCGGCGGCGCCTTCCACGACAACCGGGTGTGGCTCAAACCCGCCTGAACGGCTGCGAACATGAACGCCGGATGAACGGCCACCTCAGCCTGGTTTCACGTTCCTGACGCTAATGTGCCCTCAAGTTCACATGATTTGAGGCCATAAGGCCTTCCGAGGTTGAAAATGTCGATGTCGCGCAAAGCAATGATCCTGATGGCGGTGATGCTGGCCCTGGCCACTGCGGCGACTGCTGCCACAGCTTTTGCCGGCACGTCCAAGAAGCACCCGTCCGTCGCTCGCCAGGTTGTTGCGGCGATCGAATTGTCCTCAGACCGGGCAAGGGCCACAACGGTGAAATCGATGAAGACCCGTGACATCCGGCTGACCTCGGGCTTCAAGGCGCCGGTGCGTCGCTAGAGTTGCCAGCGCTCGATGCCGCGTAGAGGTTTGCCCGCCTTGTTCGCTAGGGAAGTTTGGCGATCCGATCGATCAGCAAGTTGAAGAAAGCCTCGGCGTCGATACTGCGGACCACGGTAGCGTTGCGCGGGCGCTTGGTGACCCCCCACCAGTCCACAACGGTGGCTCCCATGGTCAATTCCGATTCGCATTCGACGGAGACATTGACCAGCCTGCCGGTGAATAGGCTGGGCTTCAGCAGCCACGCGATGACGCAAGGATCGTGAAGCGGGCCGCCGTCCGTACCGTATTTGTTTTCATCGAACCGCTCAAAGAAATCCAGCATCGCCGCGACAGCGGGACCGGATGCGTTGGGCATGGCGCGGAAGGCTTCGACGCGGCTGGCCGTCGTTAGTGCCTGATGGGTGCAGTCGAGCGGAATTAGGGTGAGGGGGATGCCTGCCTCGAAGACGATGCGTGCCGCATGCGGATCAACATAGATGTTAAATTCGGCCGAGGGCGTGACATTGCCCTGTTCGAAATAACCACCGCCCATGGCGACGATCTGCTTGATGCGCGATGCAATGCGGGGTTCACGCACCAGGGCCAGGGCAACGTTGGTAAGTGGCCCGAGCGTGCAGAGCGTGATCGTGCCGGCGGGGTGGGACATGAACGTGTCCACCAGGAAATCCACGGCGTGCTGCGTCTGCAATGGCATGACAGGATCCGGCAGGACAGGACCGTCGAGCCCGGTCTTGCCGTGGACTTCTTCGGCTGTGACCAGACTGCGCACCATGGGCCGGATGGCGCCGGAGTAGACCTTGATGTCGGATCTTCCGGCCAGCTCGCAGATCTTGCGGGCGTTCAGTTCTGTCAGCGCGAGGGGTACGTTGCCGGCGACCGCCGTGATGCCCAGCACCTCGAACTCGGGTGATGCCAGGGCCAGCAGGATCGCTACGGCGTCATCCTGACCGGGATCGGTGTCGATGATGATGGGATGCGGCTTGCTCATGATTTACTCCTCACCGGGAAAGGAGCCGTCTTAGAGGACCGAGCTTGTGCGGGCAATTGCCAAAGGCCTGCATGGAACGCTGATCAGCGCAGCCGTGGGAATGCAGCGTGGCGCCGTTGAGCGTCATCATTGTGTTTTTCCATGCGGCCGGGTCATACTGACACGCTGCTGACAAATCATGTCAGCACATCTGCGTTACGGTGATGACATGAGACGCGCCGAACGATTGTTGCAACTGCTGCAGATTCTCCGCCGGCACCGCCGGCCGGTGACGGGTGACGCCATCGCGCAAGAGCTGGAAGTGTCGCTGCGCACGGTCTATCGCGACATCGCTTCGCTGATCGCCGATCGCGTGCCGATCCGCGGCGAGGCGGGTGTCGGCTATGTGCTGGGCGAAGGCTTCGACTTGCCGCCGCTGATGTTCACGCCGGACGAGCTGGAAGCCGTGATGCTGGGCTTGCGCTGGGTGGCAAGGCGCGGTGACGGTCAATTGTCGCGAGCCGCACAGGACACGGTGTCGAAGATCGGGGCGGTATTGCCCGAGCGTCTGAGGCCGTTCCTGTTCGATGCCGGTTTGCTGGTGCCGCCGGGCGACCGTGTCATCCGGGATTCCGTCGACGTGGCGCAATTGCGCAATGCCATTCGCGAAGGGCGGAAGGCCGAACTGCTCTACAAGGCAGAAGACGGCAAGCAAACGCAGCGGGTGATCTGGCCGCTGGCGGTGGCTTACTACGATGCCCAACGGCTGATCGTGGCGTGGTGCGAACTGCGCCAGGCATTCCGTTCTTTCCGCACCGACCGGATGGTGAGCATGGCGGTGCTGGAACAGAAATATCCCGGCCGCCGCAAGGCTTTACTGAAACAAATGCATGAAGAGCTTGAACGTACTCACGGGGTGCGGGACATGGATGTATTCAGTTGAGCTGCCGGGCCAGCATGGCCAGCGCTTGGGGATAAATCCTGTGTTCCTCCGACAGCACGCGGGCGGAGAGCGTATCGGGCGTGTCGTCCGGCAGAACGGGGACCTGGGCTTGCAGAATGACGGGACCGGCATCCAGCTCGGCCGTCACATGATGCACGGTGCAGCCGTGGACCTTGGCACCATCGGCCAGGGCACGTTCATGGGTGTGAAGGCCCTTGTACGCCGGCAGCAGCGAAGGATGGATGTTGATCATGCGGCCTAGCCAGCCGGAGATGAACCCGGGTGTCAGGATGCGCATGAATCCGGCGCAGGCGATGATCTCGACGTTCATCTTTCGCAAATAGGCGTCCAGCGCCGCTTCGAATGACTCACGCGTCGCAAAATGCTTGTGGTTGATGAGCTCGGCAGCGATGCCGTGGCTTGCGGCATATTCCAGTCCCTTTGCATCGGCGCGGTTCGAGACGACACAGACGATCTCGGCGGGATAGGCAGGATCGCGTGCGGCTTCGACCAGCGCCATCATGTTGGAGCCGCGCCCTGAAATCAGGACGCCGACGCGGGCCTTGATCATTTCACACTCAGTGTGCCGGACAGTGCCACCTGTTCTTCTGTGCCCTTGCGCTTGCGGATTGTGCCAAGCGTGACCACGGTTTCGCCCGACCGCTTGAGCGAGGCCGCAACCTTCTTGGCATCCTTGGCGGCTACGACGACGATCATGCCAATGCCGCAGTTGAACGTGCGCAGCATTTCACGCTCGGCCACGCCACCGACAGCCTGCAGCCAGTTGAAGACCGCTGTGTAGGGCACCTGATCGAGATCGATGTCGGCGACCGCGGTCTTGGGCAATACGCGTGGAATGTTTTCGATGAAGCCGCCGCCGGTTATGTGGGCCAGCGCCTTAACCGCACTCGTGGCCTTGATGGTCTTCAGCACGGACTTCACATAGATGCGCGTCGGGGTGAGAAGGGCTTCAGCCAGGGTTTTCGACTTGTCGAAGGGGGCTTTGGCGGAATAGGCCAAGCCGCTCACGTCGACCAGCTTGCGAACCAGCGAATAGCCATTGGAATGCGGGCCCGACGAGGCGAGGCCGAGGATCACGTCGCCTGGCTTCACGTCCTTATTCGGCAGCAAGTTCTTGCGCTCGGCGGCACCGACCGCGAAGCCCGCAAGATCATAGTCTCCGCCATGGTACATGCCCGGCATCTCGGCGGTTTCCCCGCCGATCAGGGCGCAGCCCGCCTGCTTGCAGCCATCGGCGATGCCGGCGATCACTTCCCGCGCGGCAACCACATCCAGCTTTCCCGTGGCGTAATAGTCCAGAAAGAACAGGGGTTCGGCACCTTGCACCACCAGATCATTGACCGACATGGCGACCAGATCGATGCCGACGCCGTGGTGGCGGCCGGTTTCAATGGCGATGCGAAGCTTGGTGCCGACACCGTCGTTGGCCGCTACCAGAACGGGGTCCTTGAAGCCGCAGGCCTTGAGATCGAAGAGGCCGCCAAAGCCACCGAGCGCCGAATCGGCGCCCTTGCGGCGGGTTGATTTCGCCAGAGGCTTGATTGCCTCGACCAGGGCGTTGCCTGCTGAGATGTCCACGCCCGCGTCGGCGTAGCTGATCCCGTTACCTGCTGCTTGTTTCGCGCCGCTCATGCCGCTAGTTTGCCCCAATTCTCTGGTGGGAGTGCTGTATCAAGCGGCGTCCATACCCCGAAGTGCTTTGCGAATAAAGCGCGCTCGTGCCGCCGGATGAAGATGTGGAAACCTGGGACCGGCAGTTTGATCGATTTTCGTGTGTGGATTGGCCGGATCTGGGGCCGGACATGGCTGGCCTTCGCGGCCGGGATTCTGGTGTGTGGCATATCGCTTCCGGCTCAAGCAGGCGGACCGATCGAAACTAGTGTGTTTGCCGTCCAGGGTGTCGATGTCGACGTGACCAGTACGGACGCCACCGCTGCCAAGAACCAGGCGCTGATGGATGTGCAGGTGAAGGCCTTCTACCAGCTGGTCGAAAAGCTCGGCACGCCAGAACTCGCCGCCGACCTACAGACGAAGCTCAAACCGGAAGACATCGTGCCCTATCTGCGATCGCTATCGATCGAACAGGAAACATCGGCGCCGGGCCGTTATATCGGCAAGTTCACTGTGCGGTTCCTGCCGGCCAAGATGCAGAAGTTTTTCGAGGATTACGGCATCAACGTCCCGACGCGGCAGGCCGAGCCGATACTCATCCTGCCCGTCTGGCGTGGGGCAGACGCCAACAAGATGTGGGAAGACAATGGCTGGCGGAAAGCCTGGCTCGACCTGAACGGTGAGCAGGGGCTGGTGCCACTCATCGTGCCTTTGGGCGATCTTGAGGATACCGAGACGCTGACGGTGGAGGATGCGCTTCACAACGATCCGATCAAGCTTGAGGCGATTCGGAAGCGCTATGGCGCCCCGAGCCTTCTGGTGGCGCAGGCGCAGCCCCAGGCAGATGGCGGCTTGCACGTCTACATCGAGGGCGAGACGCGCCTCGGCAAGGTGACCTTCAACAAGATCTACAAGGCCGACGACAATCAGCCCGAATCGGCGGCAGCCGGCGCTGTGGCAAAATTCCAGGAACTGATTCAGAACACCTACAAGAAGCGCGAGGCCAAGGTCGCGGCCGCGGCAGAAGCAGAGAAGAACGCCAACAGAACCCAAGGCATGGCGGTCGCGGTGCCGTTTGGCAGCCCGCGCGAATGGAATGCCATCCGCTCGCGCATCCTGACGACGCCGAATGTCATTGGCGTCGACCTCACGACGCTTTCGGCGGAAGGGGCGGTGATCAAGCTGATGTTTTCGCGGTCACTGGAGGACCTGACCGGAAATCTCGAGAGGGCCGGCCTGCGACTGTCGCAGTATGGCTCGACCTGGGTCATCCAGCCAATGTGATGGCATGTATATCCCCAATCTCATCACCTTCGCCCGCATTATCCTGGTGCCCGTCACAGTCTGGCTGATCATTTCAGAGGCCTACGGCTGGGCCTTCATCAGCTTCGTGGTGGCGGGTGTGAGCGACGGCATCGACGGTTTCCTGGCGCGCCGTTTCAACTGGCGCACCGAACTCGGCGCCTATCTCGATCCGATGGCGGACAAGGCGCTGATGGCCTCGGTTTACGTGACACTCGGCGTGTTGAAGGCGTTGCCGGCCTGGCTGGTGATCATCGTTGTCTCGCGAGACGTGCTGATCGTGGCGGCCATCCTGCTGTCGCGGCTGCTCGACAAGCCGGTGCGGGTGGCGCCGCTGATGTTGAGCAAGCTGAACACCGTCGTGCAGATCGCCTTCGTGGTGCTGGTGCTGGGCGTGGCAGCGCTTGGCCGCCCGCTGGATGCACTTGTAAACTACGGCAGCATTCCCGTCGCGCTGTTGACGGTGGCCTCGGGTGCAGCCTATCTCAAGGCTTGGCTTGAGCACATGAATGACCAGGCGCCAGGCGCGCCGCGGGAGGGACCGTCTCCATGACACTGCAGCGGCAGTTTGCCATCTGGGCCATCTCGCTTCTGGTGCTGGTGGTGTTCCTGTGGGTGTTCAGCTCCATTCTGTTGCCCTTCATCGCCGGGCTGGTTCTGGCTTATTTTCTCGATCCGGTGGCGGACGCACTGGAACGGCTGGGCCTGCCGCGGCTGGCGGCGGCGCTGTTGATTGTGGTGTCATCCATTCTCGTGCTGGTGGTCGCGCTGATCATTCTGGCGCCGATGCTGGCGGAACAGATTGGGCGTTTCGCCACCGACCTGCCATTGCTGATCAAGACTCTGGTCGAGCGTTTCAACGAACTGGCGCCGCAATGGATCAAGGATGCGATCGCGAATACCGGTGCGGACGTCCAGGGTTCGGTGACGGGTATTGCGGGCAAGGCGGCGGAATGGATCCTGACTGTTCTATCTACGCTGCTGTCAGGTGGCATGGCGCTGGTCAATCTCGTCTCGCTGCTGGTGGTCACGCCGATCGTCGCATTCTACTTGCTGGAAGACTGGGATGTGATCATCGCCAAGGTGGACAGCTGGCTGCCGCGTGACCACGTGCACACGGTCCGGGCGCTGGGCCGCGACATCAACATGGCGATGGCCGGCTTCATCCGCGGGCAGGGGACCGTGTGCCTGTTGCTGGGATTCTTCTATGCCGTGGCACTTTCGGTTGCCGGATTGAAGTTCGGGCTGGCCATCGGACTGGTGGCCGGCTTTCTGACCTTCATTCCTTATGCCGGGTCACTCATCGGTGGCGTGCTGGCGATCGGGGTGGCATTGGTGCAGTTCTGGCCCGACACGTGGTCGATCCTGCTGGTCGTCGGAATTTTCCTGGCCGGACAATTCATCGAGGGCAATTTCCTGTCGCCCAAACTGGTGGGCAAGAGCGTGGGGCTGCATCCGGTGTGGCTGATGTTCGCCTTGTTTGCCTTCGGCTATGCCTTCGGTTTCGTCGGACTGCTCCTGGCTGTGCCGTTGGCGGCTGTGGCGGGCGTGCTGGTGCGCTTTGGCTTGCGCCAGTATCTCAACAGCAACCTCTATATCGGCAGCAGCAACGAGCTGTCCGATCCAGTGCCGGTGCCAGTCGAATTGATCGACGCGGATATCGGCCAGCCGGCGCGCGAGGCACGATCAGGTTCATGACGACAAAGGCCGGACGGCAGCTGGTGCTGGAACTCCCCTTGCGGACCGCGCTGGGGCGTGAGGATTTTCTGGTGACCCAGTCCAATGAGGCAGCCGTGGCGATGATTGATCGCTACCCCCAATGGCCGTCCTACGCCATGGTTCTGCTGGGTGCGGCCGGGAGCGGCAAATCGCATTTGCTCGAGGTGTGGCGGCAGGCTTCCGGCGCCCGGCTGGTTCAGGCCGATGACCTGGGCCGCCTTCAACCGGGCGAAACCGAGTCCGTGACGGCGCTGGCCATCGACAATGCACCGGGTCGAGCGCTGAACGAGCGGGCGCTGTTCCACCTGTTCAATCTGGCGCGGCAGACGGGCGGACATATCCTGATTGCCACCGAAACACATCCGGTGTCCTGGGCAATCACGCTGCCAGACCTTGCCTCCCGGCTGAAGGCCCTGCCGGTGGCGAAGCTGGAGCCGCCCGACGACGCGTTGCTGCGAGGTGTGCTGGTCAAGCTGTTTGGTGACCGGCAACTGAATGTCGAGGAGCAAGTTGTCTCCTATATGATGTTGAGGATGCCGCGCTCGCTCGAGGTGGCGCGCACATTGGTGGCGGAAATCGACAGGCTGGCACTGGAAGAAAAGTCCGCCATCACCAAACCACTGGTGTCGCGGGTGCTGCAGCAGATGACTGAGCCCGGGCTGTTTCCGGACGACGCCTGAGGCGGCTCTTAACGCGTTCACCGCTCTGTCATACAAGTGTTATAGTGCCGCGAAGGACCGGCTACGCCGGACACGATGCAGAAGGCAAGCATGACCGATCCAGCCTCCATTACCCTTGCGACGATCACCGCCACGTCCCCGGCGCGCTACATCAACCGCGAACTTTCGTGGCTGGGTTTCAATATGCGGGTGCTGGAAGAGGCGCGAAATCTGGCGCATCCCTTGCTCGAGCGGCTGCGTTTCCTGTCCATCTCCGGCAACAATCTCGATGAATTCTACATGGTGCGGGTGGCGGGCCTGGTGGGGCAGGTGCGTGAACGCCTCAGCGAGATCAGCGACGACGGGCTCACGGCAGCCGAACAGCTGGATCAGGTGCGAAGCCTTGCAGCGGAGTTGATGGCGGAACAGGACCGGCGTTGGCACCAGCTCAAGGACGAACTGGCAGCCAGCGGTATCCTGGTGACCGACGGCAGCGATGTATCGGCGGCCGAAAAGGCCTGGCTCGACCAGCGGTTTCTGGAACAGATCCTGCCGGTCGTGACGCCTATCGCCATCGATCCGGCGCATCCGTTTCCGTTCATTCCCAATCGCGGCTTCATCATTTGTCTTGAACTGAAGCGCAAGCGCGATGGCGGCCAAATGCGGGCGCTGCTGCCCATTCCACAGCAGCTCGACCGGTTCGTTCGGCTGCCTGCGACCGATGCCTCGGCCACGGTGCGCTTCATGTCGCTGGAGCACATGCTGACGCTTTTCATCCCGCGGCTGTTTCCTGGCTATGAGGTGCTTGGGCAGGGATTGGTCCGGATCATTCGCGACAGCGATATTGAAATCGAGGAAGAGGCCGAAGATCTGGTGCGGGTGTTCGAAACCGCATTGAAGCGCCGCCGCCGCGGCCAGGTCATCCGCATGGAGGTCGATGCCGCGACGACGCCGTCATTGCGCGACTTTATTGCAGACGAGGTCGATGTGCCGCTCGACGCCATCGTCGAATGCGGTGGCCTGATCGGCTATTCCGACACCAAGCAGCTGATCCTCGACGAGCGGCCGGATCTTAAGTTCAAGCCGTTCATGGCGCGCTTCCCCGAGCGCATCCGCGATCATGGCGGGGATTGTTTCGCGGCGATTCGGCAGAAGGACATCGTCGTCCATCATCCGTATGAATCCTTTGATGTCGTGGTGCAATTCGTGCTGCAGGCCGCGAACGATCCGGACGTCGTGGCAATCAAGCAGACGCTCTACAGAACATCGAAGGACTCGCCCATCGTCGCGGCGCTCGCGAAGGCGGCCGAGGCCGGAAAATCGGTCATGGCGCTGGTGGAACTCAAGGCGCGCTTCGACGAGGAAGCCAATATCCAGTGGGCGCGCGATCTTGAACGCGCCGGCGTACAGGTGGTGTTCGGCTTCATCGAGCTCAAAACCCATGCCAAGGTTTCGATGGTGGTGCGGCGCGAGGCAGGGCAAATGCGCACTTACGTGCATTTCGGCACCGGCAACTATCATCCGATCACGGCGAAGGTCTATACTGACCTGTCATTCTTTACGTGTGATCCGGCATTGGCGCGCGATGCGTCGCGGCTGTTTAACTTCATCACCGGTTATGCTCAACCGGAGGATCTTGAAAAGATCGCGCTGTCACCAATCAACCTCAAGACACGGCTGCTCGAGCATATCGATGAAGAGATCGAACATGCCAGGGCCGGGCGTCCGGCCAACATCTGGGCCAAGATGAATTCGGTTGTCGATCCCGGCATCATCGACGCCCTTTACCGTGCCAGCATGGCGGGTGTTCAGATTGATCTCATCGTGCGCGGCATTTGTTGCCTGAGGCCGGGCGTTCCGGGCCTGTCCGAAAATATCCGTGTGAAGAGCATCATCGGCCGCTTCCTCGAGCATTCGCGCATCATCTGCTTTGGTGCAGGCAATGCGCTGCCGCACAACCGCGCGAAGGTCTATATCAGCTCGGCCGACTGGATGCAGCGCAACCTGCACCGCCGGGTGGAAACACTCATTCCAATCGAGAACCCGACGGTGCACGATCAGGTGATGGACCAGATCATGATGGCCAACCTCAAGGACAATCAGCAGAGCTGGGAATTGCTGGCCGACGGATCGTCGCGGCGGATCGCGCCGGGGCCGGATGAGGATCCGTTCAATGCACACGAATATTTCATGAACAACCCGTCGCTGTCTGGACGCGGGCGTTCGCTGGCGGGTAATGTGCCTCCCGAAATCATCGAGCGTCCCAAGAAGAAAACCAAGGCGAAACATTGAGCTGGCACAAAGGATTCCGTACCGAACCGCCGAAGTACCGGCCCGTCGCCGTGGTCGACATCGGTTCGAACTCTGTGCGCCTGGTCGTCTATGACGGCTTGCGCCGTTCACCCTATCCGATCTTCAACGAAAAGATCCTGTGCGGTCTCGGCCGGGGTGTTGCCACCAAGGGCAAGCTCAACGACGAGGGCATGGCCCGCGCCTTTGCCGCCCTGAAGCGTTTCCGGACATTGGCACGGCAGATCGGCGCCAAGCAGGTCTATGCTCTGGCCACAGCCGCGGCACGTGAAGCGACGAATGGCGATCAATTCATTGCCAGGGCGGAAAAGGCCCTGGGCTGCAACATCAGCGTTCTTTCCGGCAAGGAAGAGGCACGCTACGCGGCACTGGGCGTGATGGCCGGCATCCCCGAGGCCGATGGCATTGCCGGCGATCTTGGCGGCGGCTCGCTGGAGCTGATCGACGTGAAGGACGGCAAACTGCGCGACGGCGTCACGCTGCCACTTGGGCCCTTGCGGCTGATCGACATGTCGGGCGGATCGATCGAGAGAGCCAAGGTGATCGTCGACGAGGCCTTTGCCAAGACCGACATCCTCAAGAGGTTGAAGAGCCGCAGTTTCTACGCGGTCGGCGGCACCTGGCGAAACCTCGCCAAGCTGCACATGGCACAGAGCCATTACCCGTTGCATGTCCTGCATTGCTACCGGCTGCAACGGCAGCAGGCCATGTCGCTGTCCGGACTGGTGTCCGGGCTGTCGGCAAATTCACTCAAGGAAGTGCGGGAAGTCTCCAAGAGCCGTACTGACACGATGCCTTACGGGGCGCTGGTTCTGGAGCGGTTGCTGGCCAACAGCGAACCTTCGGCAGTGGAGATTTCGGTGTACGGCGTGCGCGAAGGGCTGTTGTTCTCCAAGTTGCCGGTCCGCAAGCGCGACAGTGATGCGCTGCTGTCATCATGCTGGGATTTCGCGAGGCGATACGCGCGTTCGCCCGAGCATGAGCTGGAGCTGTGCGACTGGACGGATCAACTGTTTGGCGCCGGAGTGCTGAAAGAGACGGAGGAGCAGAAGCGCCTGCGCTATGCAGCCTGCCTGCTGGCGGATATCGGCTGGCGCGCGCATCCGGACTATCGCGCCGAACGGTCGCTTGGCATGATCTCGCAGGCGGCCTTCGTCGGCATCGATCATCCGGGCCGGGTGTTTCTGGCGCTCACAGTGTTCTACCGCTACGACGGCGAGAACGATGACGACAATCTTACGCGCCTGATCGACGACGAGGCGCACCAGCGGGCGCATCTGCTGAGCAGTATCTTCCGGCTGGCCTATATCCTGTCAGCGGCCATGCCCGGCATGCTGCCGAAGATCGGATTGAAGTTCGGCGACAACAGGACATTGGTGCTGACGCTGCCGAAAAAGCTTGCCGACCTGGGCGGTGAGCGGATCGACAAGCGGCTTGCGGGACTTGCCGCCGAGTTGGGCCGCACCGGCAAAGTGGTGATCGGAAGCTGAGCCTATTCGGCCGCGGCCTGGGCTGGGGCGTTCGACGGGATGACGCGCACGCGGCCGCGCTGGAAGCCGATGACGGCTTCGCCCCTCTTGATGGCAAGTGCCAGATTGCCGAAGAGTTCGCGGCGCCAGCCGTGCATCATGTGGACATCGGCGGTGTCGCTTTCGGCGATCGCTTCGATGTCGGAACTCGAGGCGACGAGCTTCGGGGCAATGCCTTCCTTTTCGCAAACGACCTTCAACGCCAGCTTCAACACTTCGGCGGCGGCCTGGGTGGCCTCGCTCATGTCGTCCCGGCCGTCGTCTGGCTGCGGCAGAGACTTGGGGTCCATGTCGAGGCCATCCTTGACAGCCTTGAGGATCGCGTCGCCGATGCGCGAGGTGGCGATGCCCTTGGGCAACGCCCGGAGCTGGTTCAACGCCTCGCGGGTCTGCGGCGACTGTACGGCGACCTCGGCCAGGGCATCGTCCTTCAACACGCGTGACCGCGGCACGTTCTTGTCGCGCGCCTCGCGTTCACGCCAGGCAGCAACCTGCACCAGGACGCCGAGCTGCTTCTTCGACCGCAAGCGGACCTTGATGCGCTTCCAGGCGTCTTCCGGCTCGGTTCGGTAAGTTGCGGGATTGGTGAGAATGTCCATTTCCTCGCGCAGCCAATGCTCGCGGCCGGTCTTGTCGAGTTCCTTCTTGAGGCCCTCATAGACAACACGCAGATGGGTGACGTCGGCCAGCGCGTAGATCAGCTGCTTGTCGGTCAGGGGGCGACGCGACCAGTCGGTGAAGCGCGAGGACTTGTCGATCTGCTCCTTGGCCAAGCGGCGGACAATGGCCTCATAACCGACCTGGTCACCAAAGCCACACACCATGGCGGCGATTTGCGTGTCGAAGACCGGATGCGGCACGATTCCGGCGCGGTGCACCATGATTTCGATGTCCTGACGCGCCGCGTGGAATACCTTCAGCACATTGGCATCGTTCATGAGGTCGAAGAAGGGTTGCAGGTCGATGCCGGGCGCCATCGGATCGATCAGCCCGGTGAGCGTTTCGCCGGCCACCTGAATCAGGCAGAGGTCCGGCCAATAGGTGGACTCACGCATGAATTCGGTGTCGACGGTGATAAAGCTCTCGGCTGCGAGGCTGCGGCAGAGGGTGGCCAATGATTCGGTTGTCGTGATCAGTTCCATGCTGGCAGGGAAGCGCGATCGCGCCGTCAGGTCAATGGCCTCGGAATATTTCTTGTCGCGCAAACATTATCTATAACTATCAGTAGATTAGCGCACTGTTTGAAGCTGATTTGTCAACTTCGGCTGAGGCCGGTGGCCATTTGGCGCGGCAGGTACCGGTGAGGCATGGCGGCAATCGATCTGAAGCCTCAATCATTCCCTTGACTTGGGATTTCAACCCTTGCATAACGCCGCAACTCAAAGGGCCCGGGTAACCCCCGGGCTCCTTGGCGTTTGGCTCAAGCAACAGTTTTCTGTCATTGGGCGGCGAGCATGGGGGAGTGTCCCGAGTGGCAAAGGGGGCGGACTGTAAATCCGCTGCCGTACGGCTTCGAAGGTTCGAGTCCTTCTTCCCCCACCATCGCTTGAAGTCGGACGTTAAAAGGGTAAAGGAGTTCGGACGACGGTTTTCCGGGCGGGTGTAGCTCAATGGTAGAGCAGCAGCCTTCCAAGCTGAATACGAGGGTTCGATTCCCTTCACCCGCTCCAAAAGTTTGAATCGTGAAGTCGCCGCAGGTTCGGCAAACAGGGTAAAACGACGATGGCCAAAGAGAAATTCAACCGCGACAAGCCGCACTGCAACATTGGCACGATTGGTCACGTTGACCATGGCAAGACGTCGTTGACGGCTGCGATCACGAAGGTACTTGCGGAGACGGGCGGTGCGACGTTCACGGCCTATGACCAGATCGACAAGGCGCCTGAAGAGAAGGCGCGCGGGATCACGATTTCGACGGCGCACGTGGAATACGAGACCTCGAACCGCCACTATGCGCATGTCGATTGCCCGGGCCACGCGGACTACGTGAAGAACATGATCACGGGTGCGGCGCAGATGGACGGCGCGATCCTGGTTGTGTCTGCGGCTGACGGCCCGATGCCGCAGACGCGCGAGCACATTCTTCTGGCGCGCCAGGTCGGCGTTCCGTCGATCGTGGTGTTCATGAACAAGGTGGACATGGTCGACGATCCGGAGCTTCTGGACCTCGTGGAACTCGAAGTTCGCGAGCTGCTCTCGAAGTACAACTTCCCCGGCGACAAGATC
>CAUJIO010000045.1 GCA_963205315.1 Pseudomonadota bacterium
GGCTTCGCGGTCGACCGTGATTCGCTGCCCGCAGGCGTTGTCGAGACTCACGTCTCGCTGTTCGACGGCTCAAACGCCGGAATTGCACTCGAAGGCAAACCGGTGTTCTCCGTGCAGCATCACCCCGAGGCCAGCCCCGGCCCGCAGGACAGCCACTACCTGTTCAGGCGCTTCGTCGGATTGATGGAAAAGGCCAGAGACGGAGCGGCGTAGTCGCGGCCATGCTGTATTGTGGTCTCGATATCGGCAGCACCAACATCAAGGTGGTGTTGGCCGACGAAGACGGCCGCAGCCGCTGGGTGAAGGCCGTTGCCACGCCGCGCCGCCATGATGGCATCGGCATCGCCACGGATGCCGCGGCGCTGGTCACAATGCTCGAGGACATGATCATCGAGGGCTGGCAAGCAATTGGCGGTGGCAAGCCGCTGGCCGCGATCGCCGCCACTGGCGTTGGCGAGGACGGCATCAATGCCGATGCCGAGCTTCAGCCGCTGGGGCTGGTGATCCCGTGGTTCGACAAGCGCGCACTGCCAGAACGCGACGCGTTTGCCGCAGCCTATGCGCTGACGCGTGTCACCTTCTACACCACCGCGACCAAATGGATGTGGCTCCGGCGTCACCGCGCCGACGAGATCGGCGCGGCAAAGCTGTGGATTGCGCTTACCGACTATGCCTCTTCAATCTGGTGCGGCGCGCCCTTCATGAGCGAAACGCTGGCCGCCCGCACCGGATGCTATGATGTCTTTGAGCGTCGATGGGTGAAGGAAGCACTGGATTTCTGTCAGGCGCCGCCGCTGCCTCGCGTGCTGAAAGCCGGTGACGTTGCGGGGACGGTGCAGAGCAACCGCTTGCGCAGTTGCGGTGCCGCAGGCGCTGCCACTGTCATCGTTGCCGGCGGTCATGATCACCCCATCGCCTCCTCCACGATCCAGCGCATCAATGCACAGTCCCGCATTGATTCAATTGGCACGGCCAATGCCATCTATGGCGAGACCAAGGTTTCGCAGCCGGATCTCGCAGGTAGCAACCTGGAAGTCTCGGTTCCAGCGCGCGGCGGCCCCGGCATCGCGCTGATCGGCGTCACCGAATTTTCCGCAACCCTGATGGAGAGTTTTGGCGGCGAAGCGGCAGTGCGGAAATATCTGGCGCTCCCGCATCTGCCCCTTGCAGGCGCAGATGATTCCGAAGCCGCGCGGCTGCGCCGCGTGCTGGAAGACATGGCGCTGCAGGCGCAGCGCCATCTCGCTGACATGCACCGCGCCGGTGTGCCGGCCGGACCGATATTCGCGACCGGTGGCTGGTCGCGGTCGGCAGGACTCATGGAACTCCGCGCCAGCATCTTTGGCGAAGCGATATATGTGATCGACGAACCGGAACTCGCCGGACTGGGCGCAGCACTTCTCGGATTGGAAGGTGCCACCGGTGTTGCGGCCCGCTTCACACCGCAAAAACCGCCCCACCAGATCGATCCGGTTGCCGGATGGAGGCGCGCCTAGCGCCCGCTGGAGTGGCCAGACCTGATCCCCGTTGCCGGACTGCCGAGGCTCGCCGGTCCCTGCCCGCAAAGCTGAGAGTCCCAGTTTTTGGACGCGAGCCTCCGTGTTATCCTAAATAAACGGCACAAAGATCTCGCAATGAGGCGACATGCGGGAGAAGTGGGACACAGTGATCGTTGGCGGCGGCCAGACCGGCCTGGCCATGAGCTATCACTTGCGCCAGCGCGGACGCGAACACATCATTCTCGAACGACGGCGGGTGGCAGAGCGGTGGCGCACGGAGCGCTGGGACTCGCTGCGCTTCCAATTGCCGAACCGATGGCTTGAGCTGCCGGGAAAGGCCTATGGGGGACCTGACATCAACGGCTTTTCCCACCACACCGATGTTATTCGGTTCATCCTCGACTATGCCGACGAGATTGCAGCCCCGGTCCGCACCGGCGTCGAAGTCACCCGCCTCGCTGCCGCAGAGAGCGGCGTCGGCTACAGGCTCGAAACCACCAATGGTCAGGTCGATGCCCGCAATGTCGTCATTGCCACCGGACCGTTTCAGCGTCCGCTCATTCCCGCCTTTGGCAAGACGCTTCCGCAGAGCATCTATCAGACGGAAGCCGCCCACTACCGCAACCCGGTAGAATTGCCGCCTGGAGCTGTGCTGGTGGTCGGGACTGGCAATTCCGGCTGCCAGATTGCTGACGAACTTCTCCGCAGCGGGCGGCGTGTGTTCCTGTCAGTCAGCCGCCACACCCGGGTGCCCCGGCGCTACCGCGGAAAGGACGTCATCTGGTGGTATGACGAACTTGGACGCTTCGATGTGAACGTCGATACCTTCCCGGGACGAAGATATCCGCCGACATCCATCATGACTGGCGTCAATGGTGGCTACGATCTGGACCCGCGCCGTCTCGGCAATGACGGAGCGACATTGCTCGGCCGCGTACTGGGCGCCGAGGACGCAACACTGGCCTTGGCCAATGACGCCGGACCGATACTGGAAGCAGCCGACAAGAGTTACGCGGCCTTTATCCGCGATGCCGACGCGCTGGCCGAAACGCCAGCGGTGCGTTCCACGCTTGACTCGCCGGATGCGCCGGAGCCGCTGGCCTCTCCAAGGGTCGACGAGATCGGATCGCTGAACCTGTTGGAGAAGAGTATCACCAGCATCATCTGGGCGAACGGGTATGGCTATGGCTTCGACTGGGTTGATCTGCCGGTTCTGGATGCGAAAGGCGCCCCTCTCCAGCAGCGCGGTGTGACCGCCTGTCCGGGACTCTATTTTCTCGGCCTGCATTGGATGCACACATTCCGGTCCGCAATCCTGTCATTTGTCGGACGGGACGCAGACTTTCTCGCCAGTTATATGGATCGCATCGAGACTGCCGCAAAGTGACCTCTGCTCCACGTCCGCAATCGTCATGCGCAGGCTGGTGCGCGATCGGCCTGGGCGTCTTCCACGAAACCCGGATCGAAGGCCTCGATGACGATCTCAATGGCAAGACTGTGCTGTAGTCAAAGCAACGAAGCGTCGGCTAGAGTAAGAGCATTGATGGAGTTTCCCCTGCATGTCCTTTGCCCAGATCGACGCTCTCTGCCGCCGCCTCGAAGCCCTTGACCATGCCCAGGCCATGCTGGGTGTCGATGAGGCCGTGAACATGCCGGAAGGCGGCGGCGAAAAGCGTGCCGAGGCCATGTCCGTTCTGGCCTCGATGTCGCACGAAATGGCATCAGCACCTCACATCGCCGACTGGATCGACAAGGCCCAGTCCGAGGACCTCGATGATGCCCAGCAGGCGGCGGTGCGCGAGTTCAAACGCACCTACACCAACCTGACGTGCCTCTCCTCCGAATTCGTCGCGCGGCAGGTGAATGCCCGCATCCGCTGCGAACAGCTGTGGCGGCAACTGCGCCCAAAGGGAGATTGGAAGGACTTCCTCCCCTCGTTCGAGAACATCGTGTCACTGGCGCGCGAGGAAGCCCAGCGCCGCGCCGATGTGCTGAAGCTCGATCCATATGACGCGATGATCGAGCAATATGATCCGGGCAGCCGCCAGTCCGAAATCGCCCGGGTCTTCGCGGACCTCAAGGGTTTCCTGAAGGCGTTCATTCCGCAGGCGCTGGACGCGCAGGCTCAGCGCCGTGCCCGGCGTCCGCTGAAGACATTCCGTGCGGTCTTTCCGATCGAACGGCAGAAAGCCCTGGGTCAGGCGTTGATGCAGGCCATCGGCTTTGATTTCAGCCACGGCCGACTCGACGTCTCGCATCACCCCTTTTGCGGCGGTGTGCCCTCCGACGTGCGCATGACGACGCGCTACCGGACCGATGAATTCCTCTCGTCCCTCATGGGCATCCTGCACGAGACCGGCCACGGATTGTATGAACAGAACCTGCCGCGCGATCTCGGCCACTGGCCGAGCGCAAAGGCCCGCGGCATGGCCACCCACGAAAGCCAGAGCCTGTTTCAGGAAATGCAATTGTCCAGGCGGCCGGAGTTCTGGGCCTTCGCCCTGCCGCTGGCGCGGAAACATCTGGGGGCGGAGCACTTCGAAGGATTCGAGATGGAGGACATGCTGGCGCATGTGCATCGCGTCGAGCGTGGGCTGATCCGGGTTGATGCCGACGAGGCGACCTACCCGCTGCATGTCATCCTGCGTTTCGAACTCGAACAGGAGCTGATATCCGGCCGCCTTGCACCGAAGGATGTTCCCGAGATGTGGGACGCCAGGATGCGCGACTATCTGGACCTGTCCACCATTGACAATCCCAAGGACGGCCCGATGCAGGACGTGCACTGGCCATCAGGCGCCTTCGGCTATTTCCCCAGCTACACGTTGGGCGCCATGATGGCGGCCCAGCAATGGGCGGCGGTCGAGCGCGCCGTTGCCGATGCGGGCATCCAGATCTCGCGTGGCGATTTCACTGCCATCAATGACTGGCGCCGCAGGAACATCTGGTCGAAGGCTTCGACGCTGTCGACGCCGGACCTGATGCGGCAGGCGACCGGCGAGCCGCTGTCGGCAAAATACTTCGAGGCGCATCTGAGGGCGCGGTATTTGAACGGCTGAAGCAGACGGACTTAACGCGCCGTCTTCTGCCCGCGCTGCAGGATGAGTTGTGCGACGATCAGCAGCGCGAAGGACGTCATCAGCACCACGGTGCCCACCGCATTGATTTCCGGCGTGACGCCACGGCGGATCGAGGAAAAGACATAGATCGGCAGCGTGGTGTTCGGACCCGCCACGAAATAGGCGATGATGAAGTCTTCAAACGAGAACGTGAAGGCCAGGAGGAAGCCGGCGAGAATGGCCGGCGCCAGCAAAGGCAACACCACTTGCCTGAATGTCCCCAGCGGCGTTGCGTAGAGATCTTCCGACGCCTCGACCAGGCTGCGGTCCATGCCCTGCAGCCGCGCCCGCACCAGCAGGGCCACCACCGCGATGTTGAACAGAACATGCGCCGCGATCACCGCCCAGGCGCCCATCTCGAGCTTGATCGACCACGCGGACGTGAGCCAGGGATTGACCAGATCAAAGAACGACACGAAGGCGATCAGTGTCGAGATGCCGATGACGATGCCGGGCACCATGATCGCCACATAGATCAAGGCATCAAATGCGGTGCGAAGCCAGCCCGAGACGCGTTCGAGCCCCAGGGCCGTCAGCGTGCCGATGATCGCCGAAAGCAAGGCCGTCGAGAAGGCGATGAACACGGACGTCCGCAGCGCTTCCATGATCAGCGGATTGGAGAACGCCTTGGCGTACCACTCGACCGAGAATCCCTGCCAGTCCATGGCGTATTTGCCGGCATTGAAGGAGAAACCGACGATCAGCGCGATCGGCGCGTAGAGGAAGATGTAGATGAGGATGGCGTAGATGCGCATGCCGCTACACCAGCGCCGCGCGCCGCGTGTCGGTCTTCGACAGCACGAACCGCATGTAGAAATAGATGGTGACGAACATGATGGCCACCAGCGCCACGGAGACGGCGGCGCCAAACGGCCAGTTGCGCGATTGCAGGAACAGGTCGACCAGCGCGTTGCCGATGAAGAAGACCTTCCCGCCGCCGAGGAATTGCGGAAGAATATAATCGCCCATCAGCAGGATGAAGACCAGCATCGACCCCATGGCGACGCCAGGCAGCGCCAGCGGCAAGGTCACCTGAAAGAAGGTGCGCACCGGCGTGGCACCGAGATCGGCCGAAGCCTCGAGGAGCCGCTTGTCGAGCTTTTCAAGCGACACATAGATCGGCGGCACCATGAGCGGCAGGAAGCCATAGACCGCGCCGATCAGCACCGCCACCGGCGTGTTGATGATGCGCACGTCATGAATGCCGATCCAGGCCAGCCACGATGGAATCCCCTTGTTGCCGAGCAGCATGATCCACGCATAGTAGCGCAGCAGCTGGCTGGTCCAGAACGGCGCCATGACAAGGACGAGCAGCGCCACCCGGTATTTCGGATTTGCCTTCAGCGCCAGGAAATAGGCCATCGGAAAGGCGAACAGCGCGGTGAGCAGCGTGGCGAGCGGCGCCAGCGTGAGCGTGTTGTAGAAGGCTTTGCCGCGCGCCGCGAGGTTCAGATAATTGTCGAAGGTGAAGCCGGCCTGATAGCCGCCCGCCGGGCCCCGCACGCCGAACGAGAAGACCAGCACGACAACCAGCGGCACCAGAAGCAGAAAGACGAAGAACATTGCCGCCGGCGCCAGCAGCGCCGCCGTCAGGGCGCGCGAGCGTCTCTCCTTCAAGAGCCATCATGACCGGGCATGACCCGGTCATCTCCATCGGCAGGGACGGTCATGCCCGCGGCAAGCGCGGGCATGACGAACATGTGCGAGCTGCGCGGCGGCAACGAACTAAGCCGACTTGAAGCGCGCCATCAGCTCGGCACGCGCCGGGCTGGTGAGCGTCTCGGCTGCGCCATATTCCAGGGCCGACAGCTGCTCGGCCGCCGGATACAGAATCGGATTTTCCAGCATCTCCTTCGGCAACAGCTTCAGGCAGCGCGCATCCGTGGACGGCGTGCCATGCGCCTGGATTTCCTTGGCGTTGATCTCCGGCGTCAGGATGTAGTCGATGAAGGCGTAAGCCGCCTCGCGGTTCGGCGCGCCCTTGACGACGGCATAATGGTCGACCCAGATCTCGCCGCCATCCTTGCCGAGCACATATTTCATGTCCGGAATGTCACGGTGCAGCTGTGCGGCATCGTTGGTCCAGCACATGGCCATGGTCGCGTCGCCATTGCGCATCGACGGCTGGTAGTCGGAGTTGATGCCGAACAGGTGCGGCTTGGTGGCGATCAGCAGCTTCTCGACCTCCGCCAGTTCCTTCGGATCGATCGTGTTGAAGGAATAGCCCAGAGCCTTGGCGGCACTGCCGATCGTGGTAAGCTGATAGTCATGCACCATCACCTTGCCCGACAAGGGTCCCTGCGCCAGCTCGAAGAACTCCTTCCAGCTCGCCGGGTTCTGCGACACTTCCTTGGTGTTGACGATGAAGCCCGTCGTGCCCCAGTCCTTCGGCACGGCGTAGACGGTGCCATCGATGGTTCCGGGTCCGAGGAAGCGCGGATCCTGCGACTTCTCATCATAGTTCGGCATGAGCTTCAGATCGAGCGGCTCGATCAGGTCAAGCTGCTTGTAGGTCGAGATCGTGTAGTTGGTGGGGACGAACACGTCCCAGCCGGTGGAGCCGGCCTGAAGCTTCGCCAGCATTTCCTCATTCGAGCCGAAGACGTTGACGTTGATGGTGACGCCCGTCTGCTTGGTGAAGTTGTCGAGGTTCTCCTGCGAGAAATAATTGGGCCAGGTGGTGAAGTTCAGCGTGCCCGACAAGGCAGCATAAGACTTGCGCGGGCGCAGGCCCGGCACAGCGCCGCCGATCACCGCTGTTGCAAGCCCAAGTCCCGTCACGCCGAGGAAATGGCGGCGGGTGACGCTGCCCTTCTGGAACCGGCGCAACTCGTCAAGAAACTTCTGCGGGCTGATGTGGCCTGGTGTCTTGGTCATGGTCTTCTCCCTGGTTTGTTATTGTCGTTCATGTATTCGGCAGGATGCGTTCGGACTCCGCGCGCCAGCCTGCCGCGATCATGTCGCCGATATCATAGACCCCGGCTTCGCGCTCGGATTTGCGCGGCGCCATCACCATGAACTCGCCGAGCGCCTCGCTGGCGACGCGGTATTCGGTGTGTTCGCCGAGGAAGATGCGGTTGAGGACCTTCACCGGCACGCGCGCCGCCAGCCCCTCCGGCAGCCTGGCCACACTCGCCGCGATCTCGATCATCTCCGGCCGGACGCTCAAGGTTTCATCCGTGGACGGACCTTTGAAGAAATTCGTCTTGCCGACGAAATCCGCGACATAGCGGTTGACCGGCCGGTCATACAGTTCGCGAGGCGATCCCGTCTGCACGATCTTGCCCTCGCGCATGACGCAGACACGGTCCGACATCGACAAGGCTTCTTCCTGGTCATGCGTGACAAGCAGAAAGGTAATGCCCACATCCCGCTGCAGGTTCTGCAATTCGATCTGCATGTCACGGCGGAGCTTGCGGTCGAGGGCCGCGAGCGGCTCATCGAGCAGCAATACGGCGGGACGGTTGATGAGCGCCCTGGCCAGCGCCACGCGCTGCAGCTGTCCGCCCGACAATTCATAGCTGCGGCGTTTGCCGTAGCCATCGAGCCTCACCATGGCGAGTGCCTCGTCCACAGCCTTGCTGATGTCGGATGCGGATGGCCTGGGTGTCCGCTGCCGCAATCCGTACGACACATTGTCGGCAACCGAGAGATGCGGAAACAGCGCGTAGTGCTGGAACACCATGTTCACCGGCCGGCGGTAAGCCGGAACGCCCGTGACATTCTGCCCGCGAATGAAAACCTCGCCTGAGGTCGGCTGTTCGAAGCCCGCCATCATGCGCAGGCTTGTGGTCTTGCCGCAGCCCGAGGGTCCGAGAATCGAGAGAAATTCTCCCGCCTTCACGCTCAGATTATTGTCGGCCACCGCCGCGACGGTGCCGAAGCGCTTGGTCACTTGCCTGAATTCGATAACGTTCTGATCTTGCGCCACGAGCCCGCCGGGAAAGATTGTTTCTTGAAGTTCCATCAGACCGGCAGCCGTGTCAATCATCGACGCTACGTCATCTGGCGGAACAATCAACTTGCGTTCCGCCATCAAGCCGGAACAGCGCATCATCCGAACCGAGCGTTGTATCGATCATGACGGGCGGCGAATTCTTGTCTGTATATTCCCCGGCGGCCAGCCAGGCGCTCGAAGCATCGCGGCGGCGGAGGCGGAAGCCGCCTTCACAGAAAAACTCATACTGCGAGGCCCGGCACTGCACCGCGCGGGATTTGACCTTACCGTCGCGGAGATTGAAGGAGAGCGACACGTCGAGAAGTGTCTCGGGATACTCGTTGTCCGGGGCCGTTGTCCGGGGCGCCTCCTTGATCGCCACGGCAATCGAGGTGACCTTCTGCTTCGGATGCTTGGCCAGGTGCGCCTTGTCGTAGCTGCGGCTCAGGCAGCGCCAGCCGAGCATTGCGATGCGCTCGCGCAGCGGCACCGGGTCGGCAGCGAAGGCCGGACGTGCTGCGCGCTCAATCTTGCTGCAGACTGAAGCCGGGACCTTCTGAAGTGCAACCGTGCGGCCGGCATCGCTGGCCGTCATCCAGCGGTCATAGCCTTCATCATCCGGCTCGCCGCAACTCTGGTTCAGCGACAGGCCGCCGCCGCTGTCGAAATTGGCCGCCAGCCCTGCCCCATCGTGATCGAGCTTGAACGAGCCACCGTCACATTCGACGCCGCAGAACACCTGCCGGCCCGTCTCGCCTGACACCCAGCAGGCGAGCGATTGCGTATAAAGGTAAGGTGTATCGCTGAAACGGGCGGCCAGATCAGTCCAGTTGGCGGTCTCCGGCTTGCTGAAATAGGCAATCGCCTGGTCGCGTGGGAGCTGCACCTCTTCCAGGGCCGGGTTCGGGTCATAGAGCCGGTAGAGATAAAACTCCGTCAGCTTCTGCTTCGGCTTCATGTCCGCCGGGGAGACGCGTGCCGCGTAGCAGGAATCGGCATTCAGCGGAAAGATCGCCTGCACCTCTGGCGGAACGGCAGGCTGATCCTGCGCGAGGGCAGCTGTCGTTCCCAGAAGCAATATGGCTGCAATAGACAGATGACGCATCTGACTGAGATCTCCGCTCATGCGAAGACCTAGCAGAAAAGGCGCTGGGCTTACAGTCCGAGGAGTTTCTTCAGCTTGGCTTCGCGCATCTCTGCCGCTTCGCCAAACGATATGGTGCCGCCGAGCTGTCCGTCGGCGTTGATGAGGAAGACCGTCGCTGTGTGATCCATCACATAGCCGCCGTCGCTGGTCGGCACCTTGGCATAATAGACGCGGAAGTCGGAGGCGAGTTTCGGCAGTTGCTCCGGTGTCGGCACGAGAGCCTCCATGCGCGGATCGAAATTGGCGATGTATTCAGCCATCTTCTCGACGGTGTCGCGTTCGGGATCGACGGTGATGAAGAATACCCGAAAATCCTTGGCCGCGCCGCCGAGCTTGGTCAGCGCATTGCTCATCTCATAGAGCGTCGTCGGACACACCTCCGGGCAATGCGTATAGCCGAAGAACACCGCATAGGGCTTGCCCGCCAGATCCCTGGAATCAACTTCACCGCCCTTTGACGAGGCAAGATGGAAACCGTCACGGAGGTCGAAGAGTGAGGTGGCGCCATCCTGCGCGCGCAGGACCAGCAGATAGCTCAGAGCGGCAGCGAGAACCGCCGCCGCTCCAAGCACTGCAAGGTGCAGTCTGCGCATCAGGGCGTCATCCCCGCATTCGGCGCCATCATTTCATATTCCACCTGGCCGCTACCCGCCTTTTCGAAGACCAGCGTGCCGTTGAAATAGGATCCTTCGACGGGAATGCTTTCGATGTCCTGGAACATCACATGCAGCGACTTCGGCTTGAGCTCCACCGTCTGCCCTGCCGGAATGACAATGCCGTCGGTCAGCTCAACCATTTTCATCACCTCGCCCTCCATCTTCATGTCATGAAGCTGGACGTTGCCTGTAATGGTGGCCGTGGCGCTCAGCAGGCGGTCGTCCTCCGTCCCGGTGTTGGTGATCTTCATGTAGCCGGCGGCGGCTTTCGCCACCATCGGCGATGCCTTGGACCAGGCGTGCTCAATGACGATCTGGCCGATCTTGGTTTCATGTGCCTCTCCCGGCGCAGCAGCGAGGAAGGCGGCAAGTGGCAGGGTTGCTGCAAGAAGCAGCGTCCTCATTCCAGACATGAGGGTCTCTCCGTTCATAAGTAATGTGAAACCCGCACGCGGCGGGTTGATGCAAGGACTGACGATAGGGCGTCAGGCGGCCGGGGGCCCCGTCGGCGGGTTTGCGGACCACTTGGGACCGTGTGTTGCAGATACCCCGGTTGCGAAATGGATGTTGGCGGCGACGAAGAGCCGCTCAGGAATGGCGATATAGTCACCTTCCGGCGAGGCGGCCAGGCCGCCCGTGACGCAGAGAATGCAGAAGCATGCAGTCTTCGCCGGAGCATTTTTCCCGCCGCTCTGGTGCATGGGGCAATCGGCGGCCGCAATGCCTTGCATTGCGCGTGCCGGCCCGATCGATGCCTCGGCCTCAAACACCGGCAAGATCGACGTGATGACAAACAGCAGCGCAACGGCCGGTGACAGGATGGCGATTCTCCACCCGCGGCCCGTCGACTCTGGCATTTGCCTGCGCATAAGTGGAACTATGCACGATTTGCCGGTATCCGCAACGGACCGCGTCACCGCACCCCCCTGGCCACCCTTGCAATGCAGCGGCATTTCCGCCATAAGCCGCCAGCCGATAGGCACCCGGCTGGTGGCTGAACGGAAGGACTGTGCAAGCAGTCAGGGGTCGAACCCCGTCTTCCCGTGTCTCCGCTCTTTCGTTTGACCGGTCTTTCGAGCCTTTAACCTGGGTTCGAAAGAGGCTCTGCGCCGGATGCTGAAGGCTGAAGTGTAACGAAACGAAAGGCTATATCCTATGGCTCTTTACGAGCATGTGTTCCTGACCCGTCAGGACGCTGCCCCGACCCAGGTCGATGCCCTGACGGAGCAGTACAAGGCGCTGATCGCCGCTGGCGGCGGCAAGGTGACCAAGACCGAATACTGGGGCCTCAAGTCCCTCACCTACCGGATCAAGAAAAACCGCAAGGCGCATTACACGCTGTTCAATATCGACGCTCCCTCGGCCGCTGTGATCGAGATGGAACGCCAGATGTCGATCTCGGAAGACGTGATCCGCTACATGACCGTCAAGGTCGAGACGCTGGAAGACGGCCCGTCGGCGCAGATGCGCCGCCGCGAGGACCGCGAACGCCGTGACGACCGTGAAACCGTTGAGGAGGCCAACTGATGTCTGCTCCGCAAGCCCGCCGGCCGTTTTTCCGCCGCAAGAAGAGCTGCCCCTTCACCGGTGAAGGCGCACCCAAGATCGATTACAAGGACGTGCGCCTGTTGCAGCGCTATGTCTCCGAACGCGGCAAGATCGTGCCGAGCCGCATCACAGCGGTTTGCGCGAAGAAGCAGCGTGCGCTGGCCCAGGCCATCAAGCGCGCCCGCTTCCTCGGCCTCCTGCCCTATGTGCTGAAGTAAGGAGTAGCTCACGATGGACATTATTCTTCTTGAGCGCGTTCCCAAGCTCGGCGCCATGGGCGAAGTGGTCAAGGTGCGTGACGGTTTCGCCCGCAACTTCCTGCTCCGCCAGGGCAAGGCGCTGCGTGCGACCGACGCCAACAAGGCCAAGTTCGAGCGCGAGCGCGCCATGCTTGAAGCCCGCAACGCCGAACGCCGTGCCGCCGCTGGCGAAGAAGCCAAGGCCCTCGACGGCATGAGCTTCACGCTCATTCGCCAGGCCGGTGAATCGGGCCAGCTTTACGGCTCGGTGAGCCCGCGCGACATCGCCGAAGCCGCAGCCGCGGCCGGAGTGGCGGTCGACCGTGGCCACATCCAGCTGCTCTCGCCGATCAAGACCATCGGCCTGTACAAGGTCAGCGTCGCGCCGCACCCGGAGGTCGAGGTCTCGATCACCGTGAACGTCGCCCGTTCGCCGGAAGAAGCAGCAGCCCAGGCCCGCGGCGAGGACCTTTCGGGTCCCGTCTCTGACCGCGCCGAGATCCGCGCCGCCGCCGAGGCCCTCTTCGAGGAAGCCCAGGCCGACGCCGCAGCGGAAGACAACGCCTGATCGCATCAGGTCAGAAATTGCAACGGGCGGTCCCATGGGCCGCCCGTTTTCGTTTCAGGGAACCGCAGGGCAAGCCTCTGCAACATTGCAAAATCAATGCCTTGCGTCTGCCACATGCCTGTTAACCGTGCTGGCCATCGCCCCCTTGCATCTGGTGAAATCCTGATATTAAACTTTAGTTAATAATAAAATTTGGGTGGGGTACTGCCGTTCAGGCGGCAGCGGAGAGCCGAGGGAGTTGGCGATGTATGGGATTCTCGATCGCGCGCTGAAGTCAGTCGTCAGAACCGGCACATTGCATGTCACCGATCCGGATGGCCGCAATTATCAATATGGCGACGGAACCGGCACCCCCGTTGGCATCCATATCACCAACGCAGCAGCGGCCTTGAAGATCGCCACCGACGGCGACAAGTATCTGGGCGAATGCTACATGGACGGCGGTCTCGTGCCGACCATGGGCGGCATCTACGACGTGCTGGCCCTCCTCATGCACAATGCCGAAACCTTTTCCATGCCGAACGTGGCCAAGGCGGCCTATGCCGTGCGCAAGATGATCAAGCGCGTCGACCAGTACAATCCGGTCGGTAAGGCCAAGGACAACGTCGCCCACCACTACGATCTCTCGGGTCAGCTCTATGACCTCTTCCTCGACCGCGACCGGCAATATTCTTGCGCCTATTTCGAAACCGATGACGGCTCGCTCGAAGACGCGCAGTTGGCCAAAAAGCGGCATCTCGCCGCGAAGCTCAATATCAAGCCAGGCATGAAGGTGCTCGACATCGGGTCAGGATGGGGCGGCCTCGGCCTCTATCTGGCTGAAATCTGCGGCGCCGAAGTGACCGGCGTGACCCTCTCGGAAGAGCAGCACAAGCTGTCGAACGAACGCGCGCAGCAGCGCGGGGTTTCGGATCGCGCCCAGTTCCTCCTGAAGGATTACCGCCACCTCGAGCAGAAATTCGACCGTATCGTCTCGGTTGGTATGTTCGAACATGTGGGTGTCGGCCACTACAGGGAATATTTCGACAAGATCAAGACCTTGCTGGCCGACGACGGCGTGGCTGTCGTGCACTCGATCAACCGCTCGGATGGCCCCGGCGCCACCAGCGCCTGGGTGAAGAAGTATATTTTCCCGGGCGGCTATATTCCCGCCCTGTCGGAAGTGCTGCCGCATATTGAAAAGCTCAAGCTCTATGTGACCGACATCGAAATCCTGCGGCTGCATTATGCCAAGACCATCCACGACTGGGGCATTCGCTTTGCCGACAACCGCGAGCGCGCCAAGGAGATCTATGACGAGCGATTCTGCCGCATGTGGGAATTCTATCTCGCAGCCTCGGAATGCGCTTTCCGCTTCTCCGGCATGAACAACTTCCAGATCCAGTTCGTGAAGAACCAGCATGCCCTGCCGCTGACCCGTAACTACATGATCCAGGAAGAGGAACGGCTGCGGGCCATCGACTCGCGCCTGCCCCGCCTGAAGTCGGTTCCGGCAGAATAAGACAAACGGGACCGGACTCGAATTCAGGGCTGTGGATAGCGGGCAAACAGCGCATAATGGCGCCATGCTGAACCGTTAACCGTCTATTCCGGTACCATGAACCCGATTCCAAATCTCCGCGCCATCGAGCAAGATCCCGGCGAAGACGCCATCCGCACCCCGCCCCACAATCTGGAAGCGGAACAGGCGCTGCTGGGTGCCATCCTCGTCAACAACGAGGCTTGCGACAAGGTCTCGTCCTTCCTGGCGCCAGAGCATTTCTTCGAACCGCTGCACGCCCGCATCTTCGAGGCTGCCTCGACGCTGATCAAGGTCGGCAAGCTCGCCTCGCCCGTGACGCTCAAAACCTATTTCGAGAACGACGCGACCATCCGCGACATCGGCGGCACCGCCTATCTGGCAAGGCTTGCCGCCAGCGCCACCACCATCATCAACGCCGAGGAATATGGCCGCTCGATCTATGAGCTGGCGCAGCGCCGCAAGCTCATCGGCATCGGTACCGAGATGGTCAACGAGGCCTTCGACCCGGATGTCGAGGACTCGGCCAAGGACCTGATCGAGCGCGCCGAGCAGACGCTCTACTCCATGGCCGAGACCGGAAAATACGGCCAGGGCTTCAAGCCCATCGTGCAGGCGCTCACCCACGCCATCGACATGGCAAGTGCTGCCTACCAGCGCGACGGCGGATTGTCGGGCCTGTCGACGGGCCTCCGCGATCTCGACGAAAAACTCGGCGGCCTGCAGTCGTCGGATCTGATCATTCTCGCCGGCCGCCCCGCCATGGGCAAGACGGCGCTCGCCACCAACATCGCTTACAACGTGGCGCGGAAATTCCAGGCGGAGTATCTGCCCGATGGCTCGACACAGGTGAAGGACGGCGGCCTCGTCGCCTTCTTCTCACTCGAAATGTCGAGCGAGCAGCTCGCCACCCGTATCATCTCCGGCCAGGCGGAAGTGTCATCCGAATATATCCGGCGCGGCAAGATCACCGATGAGGATTTCCAGCGCCTCGTCAGCGTGGCGCGCGAACTCCAGTCGCTCCCCTTCTATATCGACGACACCGGCGGCCTCACCATCGCGCAGGTTTCGGCCCGCGCCCGCAGGCTGAAACGCCAGCGCGGGCTGGGCCTCATCGTTGTCGACTACTTGCAGCTCTTGGCGGGTTCGGCCAAGCGGGCGTCCGAAGGCCGCGTGCAGGAAGTCACCGAAATCACCGTGGGGCTCAAGGCACTCGCCAAGGAACTGAACGTCCCCATCATCGCGCTGTCGCAGCTGTCGCGTCAGGTCGAAGCCCGCGAGGACAAGCGCCCGCAGCTGGCCGACCTTCGTGAATCCGGTTCGATCGAGCAGGACGCCGACGTCGTCATGTTCGTCTATCGCGAGGAATATTATCTCGAACGCCTCAAACCTGAGGAAGGCTCGCCGGAATTCCTCACCTGGTTCGAAAAGGCCTCCCGCGCCCACGGCAAGGCGGAAGTCATCATCGGCAAGCAACGCCACGGCCCCACCGGCACCGTCGAACTGCAATTCGACGGTAGATTCACCAGATTCAGCAACCTTGCCCGCGAAGACCAATTGCCGGAGCGGTTCGAGTAGGAGATTGTTTCAGCGTTGACAAATTGCACGTTGAATGTTGGACTAAATACAATCAACGATGGAGCGCTTCATGCGGTGGTTGTTGGCTGGTCTGCTCTTGGTATGCAATTTTCCAACCCATGCTGTCGCAGACGACCCCCAAGATCCGTGTAACGATATTTGGGAGGCCTGCGAGATAGCGGAAGACCATCCAGAGAGCGACATTATTCAGCGCGATGTGAATGGACAACTGATTTGGGTCGCTGTCGCTAGGCTGAGCCCCAGAGTGGGCCAAAGCAATCGCAGGGCTTTGACGGCAGTCGACAGGCCAAGCACTCCGTTCAGCTTGAAAACAAGTAATTCCGGATTTGGGACTGAGGCGGGTGAGTCCAATCCGCAAGGGGTCATGAAACGCACGGTGTGGCGGCGCTTCGCCGTGGATGAGCCGTCACGCGTGGTGATTCACACCTACGGCTCCGAAGTCGATACGGCGCTTGCCGTCTATACGGGCAGCCGGTTGAACGCATTGACGAGGATTGCCTTCAACGACGACGCGCCCGTCACGGGGGGCGAAGCGACTTCAAGCCTCGTCAGCTTTGACGCCGAGGCTGGGCGGACATACAGCGTGCAACTGGGGTCGAAGTCGGGGGCCGAAGGCAACGTCCGCATGGATGTTTTTGCCCTTCCCCGCGCGGGTGGCATCACCGCTTTTCTGGTGGATGGCATTCCGGCTGGCACATTTCCGGGAGCCGATTGGGTTTGCGCCCTTGGGTCGGGCGGGCTCTCGTCTTGTCCATCGCCGGTTTTTCTACTGCACAATGCGACGGACAGGACCGTCACCGTCAAGGCCGATACTCCACTGGGACAGGGCTCGATCCCGCCTGCGGACTTCACGCTCAAACCTGGAAAATCGGTTCTGAAATCCTTCACATTCGACGGCAGTTTTGACAAGACGGCATTGCGAACGATCTCCGGCGTCTTCAAGTTCACGGCGATGGCAGGTGGCAACACCGTTGGAAACGCCAAGTTACCGGCGGTCTTGACGGTGTTCGGATCCGATACGGCTGGCGTCGATCTCAAGTTGCGCAGCGTACCCTTGATCGAGTCTGCGGCGATCGGCGGGCCAGGCGCATTTCCGCTCGAGATCGCAAATGAAGGAACGGTGAAAGCGGCCGGCTGCCAGTTCTCGCAACTTTTCGATGCCTCCTTCAGGGTGACGTGGCATCGCTATAGCGCGGCGAAACAAGCACTCCTTTCGCAATTGAACCCGGTCTTCGATGTCGAACCCGGCCAACGCCTGCCTTTTGTCGTCGGCCTTACCAGCGATGTGGCGCGGTTGAGCGGCGGCAACAATACCGTGCGCGTTCAATGTACAAACGCCGACAAGTTCACTCCACAAATTGCCGATGCTTATCGTTTTGATCTGACGACACTCCAATCGTTCAAGTCGCACCTGATGCCCCTGCCCGATCTCAAGGGTGATGTGCTGAACGTACCGGTCGCGGGAAGGGTTTATGAGCTTGCTATCGCCAATGACGGGTCTGCCGCGAAGCTGAAGCTCAGTGCCGATGTGCTGGCGCCGACGAGCGATGCCAGCAATGCGCGCTTCACCGCCTTTGTCTGCCCCATGAACGCCACCACTGCCCAGTGCCTGAATTCAACGGCGACAACACAGACGATCGACGCACCCAAGGGCAAGACCTTCAAGGTCAAGGTGGCGGTCAGACGGCCGGCATCCGATCCCGGCTTCGACCCTGAACGGCGACGGCTGGTCGTCACTCTCAAAGAGACTTTGGGCTTCTTCGGATCGCTGACAGCGGCACAGCATTCTATAGCTCTGCAGTATCGCTAACGGATCGGCGGAGGCGCGACTCGTGCCCGACAGTCGCGGTCTGAAAGTCAGCTGCGGCATTGACCGGCTGGTCCATATCCGCCCTTGATCCCGCCACCGTCTCACCTTAAGGCAACACTCCCGAAAGTGTGAGTGAGCCCAATTGAGTGGGACGCCGGAAGATCTCGCTGGAGCTGTGCTGACCATCGACCTGGTGGCGCTGCAGGACAATTGGCGCCTGTTGAAGGATCGCGCCGGGGCCGCCGAATGTGGCGCCGCGGTGAAGGGCAATGCCTACGGCCTGGGGATTGCCCCCGTGTCCAAGGCCTTGTGGGAGGCGGGCTGCCGTTCCTTTTTCGTCGCCCGGCCCAAGGAGGGCGAGGAGCTGCGCAGCCTATTGCCGGAAGCCACCATCTATGTGCTTGATGGGCTGTTCGCCGGACAGGCGGAATTCTATGCCAAGCTCAATCTTTGTCCGGCACTGATCTCGATCGAGGAAGCGCGAGAATGGGCGGGCTTTGGCCGCATCTATGGCCGCAAGCTGCCCTGCGCCATCCATGTCGACACAGGCATCAATCGCCTTGGGCTCTCGGGCACAGAATTCGACGCCCTGCTCGCCGATGACTTCACGATGGAAGGCCTGAATGTCTGCCTGCTGATGAGCCATCTCGCCTGTGCCGATGACCCGCCGCATCCGCTCAATTCCAGACAGCGCGATGCCTTCGCCGCCGTGCGCGCCCGCCTTCCCGGCGTTCCCGCCAGCCTCGCCAATTCCAGCGGCATTTTCCTCGGCGATGGCTTTACCCATGATCTGGTTCGTCCCGGCATTGCGCTCTATGGCGGCAATCCACTTCCCGGCTCACCCAATCCGATGCGCGCCGTCGCCCATCTCGAAGGTACGGTGATGCAGGTGCGGAACGTGAAGGTTGGCGAAACCGTTGGCTATAGCGCCACATGGGAGGCAAAGCGCCCCAGCCGCGTGGCCGTGCTGGGTGCGGGCTACAAGGATGGCGTGCCGCGCGCCCTGTCGTCAAAGCAGACCGATGGCCCGGCACAGGTCTTCATCAACGGCAAGCGCTGCCCGGTCATTGGCCGCATCTCGATGGACATGATGGCCGCCGACATCACCGATCTCATGCCGCATTCGGTGGTGCGCGGCACGAGGGCCGAGATCCTTGGGTCCAACATCCTGATCGACGAAGCGGCAGCATGGGCGGGCACGATTTCCTATGAGTTGCTCACCCGCCTCGGCAGCCGCTATGCAAGACTCTACACAGGCCTCGAATCGGACGCCCAAGCTTGAACATTTTCGCACACATCGGCCGGGCCACGCTGTCGCTCCTCGAGGAGATCGGCCGGGTGGCGCTGTTCATCAAGGATGCCTTGCTGCAGGGCCTCACGCCGAAGATCTTCCTGCGCCAGATCTTCGAGCAGATGATGCGCATCGGCTATTTCTCGTTGCCCGTCGTTGGCCTTACCGCCTTCTTCACCGGCGGCGCCTTGGCCCTGCAAATCTATCTGGGCTCATCGCGCTTCAATGCCGAAAGCCTCGTCGCCTCGATCGTCGCACTGGGCATCACGCGTGAACTGGGGCCGGTGCTGGCGGGATTGATGGTGGCGGGCCGCGTCGGCGCCTCGATTGCCGCCGAGCTCGGCACCATGCGGGTCACCGAGCAGATCGATGCGCTGGTGACGCTGGCCACCAACCCGTTCAAATATCTCGTCGGGCCCCGCGTCATCGCTGCCGTGGTAACGCTGCCGTTGCTCGTGGCCATCGGCGATACCATTGGAATCATGGGCGGTTATATCGTCGGCACGCGCTCGCTCGGCCTCAACGGCTATGCCTATATCAAGAACACCGCCGACTTCCTTGAACTCGACGACGTGACCTCGGGCCTCATCAAGGCTGCCGTCTTCGGTTTCATCATCGCGGTGATGGGCTGCTATCACGGCTTCAATTCCAGGGGCGGCGCGCAAGGCGTCGGCCGCGCCACGACGAACGCCGTGGTCTCCGCCGCCATCCTCATCCTGGCGGCAAACTTCGCGCTCACCTCCCTGCTGTTCGCGGATTGATGGCGATGGCGGACGCTCACATCGTTCTCGAAAATCTCCGCAAGAGCTTCGGGCCGAAGCAGGTGCTGAACGGCGTCACGCTGTCGGTGCCAAAGGGACACTCGCTGGTCGTCATCGGCGGCTCAGGCACCGGAAAATCGGTGATGCTGAAATGCATCCTCGGCATCCTGCAGCCGGATTCAGGAACGATCCGCATTGCCGGTGAGAATGTCGTGGGCCTCAAGGGCAAGGAGCGCGACCAGATGCTGCAGCGCTTCGGCATGCTGTTCCAGGGCGCGGCACTCTTTGACTCGCTGTCCGTGTGGGAGAATGTCGCCTTCGGCCTCATCCAGGGCCGTCACATGGCCCGCGCCAGGGCGAAGGACATCGCTATCGAGAAGTTGGGCCAGGTGGGCCTCGGGCCGGAAGTGGCGAAGCTTTATCCGGCCGAACTTTCGGGCGGCATGCAGAAACGCGTCGGCCTCGCCCGCGCCATCGCCGCCGACCCCGAGATCATCTTCTTCGACGAGCCGACCACCGGCCTCGATCCGATCATGGCCGACGTCATCAACAACCTGATCGTCGACTGCGTGAAGCGCTTGGGCGCCACGACCATTTCGATCACCCATGACATGGCATCCGCCCGCAAGATTGCCGACGACATCGCCATGATCCACAAGGGCCAGATCCTCTGGCAGGGCCCCGCGAAGACCATCGACACCAGCGGCAACCCCTATGTCGAACAATTCATCCACGGACGCGCCGAAGGCCCGATCCAGATGGACGTGCTGAAGCCGTAGCGATTGTCAGCATGCGGAGCATTCAAAATGCTGGCCGCGATTCGCTTTCAGTCATAAAATGTGTTTGCTGCCGCTTACAGGTGATTCGCAGTGACGTGACGACAGGCCTTTCGCCTTGATACAGGCAGCAGAAAGGATACCTGTGATGAGTGTGCATCAAGACTCGACCGGAATTGACCGCGACTCCCACATCCGGGCCATCGCCTACTCACTGTGGGAAGAGGAAGGACGCCCCGAAGGCAGGGCCGAAGACCATTGGCTGCGCGCCTGCGAACTGGTCGCTTCCGCCGAAGCCAGGGCAGCCGGAATTCTCGAACCTGACTGGCTCAAACGCACCGAGCAAGCCCCTGCTGCTGCGCCGGCAACAAGCGAACAGAAGGTGGAGACGCCGCCCGCCCAGGCCGATACGGTCAAACGCCTGCGGGGCAGCCGCGCGGCCTGACGAACCCGCCCCCTCCTCCGCTCCAAAACAGAGAAAGGCCGCTGTCTCCAGCGGCCTTTCCGTGAGCTGTGCCGGAAGCGATCCGACATTGGATAATGTCAGGCCTTCGCTCCCGCGAGGCCGACGATCCGCTTCAGAGTTGCTCCAGACACAGTGAACTCACTCGACATCGGATCACCTCCTTTCAATGGTTGACGATGTGACAAAGGTGGCCTCTTGCCCGGCTTTCGTCAAGCGGGCATTTACAGGGGCAATACCACGAGGATTGACCATGACTTCTGCCGACATCCTGATCACCAACGCCCGCATCCTGACCATGGACGCCGCACAGCCCCGCGCCGAGGCGCTCGCCATTAAGGGCAACCGCATCCTGCGCGTCGGTTCGAAGCATGACGTCACCGGCCTGAAGGCCAAGCACACCCGCGTCATTGATGCGCAGATGAAGACGGTGATCCCCGGCATCATCGAGGGCCATGTCCACCTGTTCGGCGGCGGCGTCGAGCTCGACACGCTTTTATTGTCTGGTCTCAATGGCTTCGACGCAATTGCGGACTCTGTTTATCAATACCGCCGCAAGCGCCCCGGCGATACCGTGCTGCTCGCCACCGGCATCGCGCATGAAAGCTTCGGCGAGCCCATCACCCGCCAGATTCTCGACCGCATCGTCGCCGACATCCCCTTCATCGTCGGCTGTTTCGATCATCACACCATGTGGGCTAACACCAAGGCACTGGAAGCCGCCGGCATCATGAAGGGACGCGCCCTTCCCGTCGGCAACGAGATCGTGCTCGACCACAACGGCATCGCCACCGGCGAACTGCGCGAACCCGCGGCCTACATGCTGGTGCAGGCCCTGACCCCGACTGGCGGCCGCGAATGGCTGGGCATGACCACGGGTGAAGATCCCCACCCGCCGGCCACCCCCGCCCAGCGCGCCACCGACCTGAAATTCTTCAAGCAGGGCATAGCGCATGCCGCCTCGCTCGGCATCACCTCCATGCACAACATGGACGGGAACTGGTATCAGCTCGAATTGCTGAAGAGCCTGCTGGACAACGGCGAACTCGATGCGCGCGTCGAAATTCCGTTCCACCAGAAGAACTATTTCCCGCTCGAACGCGTCGACGAGGCGATCGAGATGCGGGCGAAGTATCAGGGCGACATGCTGCATTGCGACCGCGTCAAGCTGTTCATCGACGGCGTGCTCGAAACCTTCACGGCGCTGATGATCGACGATTACCCGGATGCGCCCGGCAACAAGGGCGCCCCACTCTTCACCGCAGAAGAGTTCAACGCGCTGGTCACCCGCGTCGACTCTCATGGCCTGCAGGTTTCGACCCATGCCATCGCCGATGGCGCGGTGCGCCGCACGCTCGATGGCTATGAGGCCGCAGCGAAGGCCAATGGCAAGCGCGACTCGCGCCACCGCATCGAGCACATCGAACTGATCGACCCCGCCGACATTCCACGCCTCAAGGAACTGGGTGTCGTCGCCTCGCTGCAGCCGGTGACGGCGCCGACCGTGCCGGGCAACCTGCTGGAGCCGATCCTCAGCCGCGTCGGCGACAAGTTGCCCTATGCATACGCCTGGCAGCTTGTTCGCAACGCCGGGGCGGTCGTCGCCTTTTCATCCGACTGGCCGATCGCACCGCTGAACCCGTTCCAGGGCATGCAGGCGGCATTGACGGCAAAGCCATTGCGGCGCGATTGCACATCGCAGGCCCAGAGCCTCATGGACACGCTGCATGCCTTCACCGCAGCCGGCGCCTATATGGAATTCATGGAAGACCGCAAGGGCACGCTGAAGGACGGCTATCTCGCCGACATCGCCATTCTCGATGCCGATCTCGAACGCACGCCGGCCGATGCCTTTGCGACGATCCGCCCCGTCACCACCATCTGCGATGGCCGGGTCACCTTTGAGCAGTGAGATGACCCTCTCCCTTCGAGGGAGAGGGTCTTACCGTCATTCTGCGGCGAAGCAGTAGAAGTGACCGGCACCTCCGGTCTTGACCAGAGCCTCCTGGCTGCATCCGGCCGAGCCATGCGACGAATTCCACGACGTCATGTGGCGCGTGTCCTTGAGGCCGATGCGGTCATGATGTCCAACGATGGCAGAGCCTTCGCCATTGCTTGTCCAGTTCTTGCAGGTGGTGTCGCCGCCCGCCGTCGAATACATGCCCTGCGGATCGGAGCCAGTCAGCATGTCGTGTTCGTTGGGTTCGTCACCACGGCCCTTGATGACCTCGCCCTTCTCTGTCAGGGCGGTTTCCTTGGTGACATTGGTCTTGTCTGAATGCAACTCGTCGACCGAGTTGGCGACGACGACGCCTTTGACGTTCTGCCACGGACCCTTGCCGATGCGGTCGCGCGCATTGACGCCCGCTTCGCCCTGCGGCGCGGTGGTGCTGAGATAGGCTCTCCAAGTGGTCTTCGCCGAGCCCGCCGCCTTGGCCAGCGCCGCACAATGCGCATCGGCTCCATCGAGGCCCCCCAGGTTGGCCCCATCGCCCTTGCCCACGCTGGTCACAAAGAAACTCATCTGGGCCGCATCGGCCCAGGCCGTACCCGCGGTTGTTGCTGTCAACGCACCAAGAAAACCCGCAACCAGAAGTAACTTGTCCGACATGTTGATCTCCCACTCAGAGGGCGGCAGCGCCCTCGTAAGGCCTACGGTGCGGCGGGGAGAATTGTTCCATTACAAGCAGTTCATGTTCCGCAGGCATCGGGCCAACGAATAGAAATAGAAAAGGAGCGGAGGCCGTCCCGCGCTCCGCTCCTCAGTCATGACGCCGGCGATCAGGCGCCGGATTTCACCGATATTTTCTGCGTCTTGGCTTGCGCTGCAGGCAGTTTCGGCAATGTAACCTTCAATACGCCCTTGTCAAAGGTTGCTTCAACCTTGCTGGCATCAACATCGGCTGGAATGGTGAACGAGCGCTCAAACATCCCATAGGACCGCTCCACGACATGGTAGTCCTTCTTCTTTTCGTCAGTCTCGACTTTCTTCTCGCCCTTGATGGTCAGCACGCCATCCTTGAGCTGCACATCAATGTCCTTGGCGTCGACGCCGGGAATGTCGGCGGTGACTTCTACTGCGGCGTCGGTTTCCGCGACATTGACCTTGAGCGAAAGACCGCTCTTACCGAACTCGCCCAAGGCCGGTACCCCGCGGCTATAGTCCGAGAACACCCGGTCGATTTCACGCTGCAGGGTTGAAAACATGTCTGTGCTAGAACTGCGTCCGAACAGATCGGGAAGGAAATGCTTGGCCAACTGAACCTCCATCTCGTGTAAATTCCCCCAGCCACAGTGATGTATGACTTATTGTGCGGATTTCCATATGACCTGCATCAAAACTGGCCTTGCGTTCCTCTAATGTTCCGCTAGACAGAAGCCATGGCCAAATCCTCTCATTTCGTCTGCCAGAACTGCGGCGCCGTCTCGAACAAATGGTCGGGCAAATGCGACTCTTGCGGCGAGTGGAATTCGATCATCGAGGAGCAGGCCTCCGCACCGCTGTCCGGTGCCAAAGGCGCCAGCCTGCCCAAGGGCCGCGCCACAAGACTTGTTGGCTTGCGTGGGGAAAGTCCGGCTCCTCCGCGCATCATCACCGGTATCGACGAACTGGACCGGGTGGCGGGCGGCGGCTTCGTTCCGGGCTCCGGTGTGCTGATCGGCGGGGACCCAGGCATCGGCAAGTCGACGCTGTTGTTGCAGGCGATGGCGGCACTGGCCCGCAAGGGTGAGCGCGTCGTCTACATCTCCGGCGAAGAGGCAATTGCCCAGGTGCGCCTGCGCGCCCAGAGATTGGGGCTGGACGATGCCGCCGTGTTGCTGGCCACCGAAACCAACGTCTCCGACATCATTGCCACGCTGTCGGAAGACAAGCCGCCGTCCATCGCCGTCATCGACTCGATCCAGACGCTGTGGGCGCCGTCA
The DNA here is from genome assembly GCA_963205315.1 of Pseudomonadota bacterium. Taxonomy (GTDB): domain Bacteria; phylum Pseudomonadota; class Alphaproteobacteria; order Rhizobiales; family Aestuariivirgaceae; genus Aestuariivirga. The sequence goes on from CAUJIO010000045.1 coordinate 24,857, forward strand.
ATCGAAGCCGCTCCCGGAACTGTATCGCAATTGAAGGCCGGCTCGGAGGCATTGATCCGCTTTGCCAAGCAGCGCGGAACCGCCGTCTTGCTGGTCGGCCACGTCACCAAGGATGGACAGATCGCCGGACCCAAGGTCGTCGAGCACATGGTCGATGCAGTCCTCTATTTCGAAGGCGACCGTGGCCACCAGTTCCGCATTCTGCGCGCCGTCAAGAACCGCTTTGGCCCCACCGACGAGATCGGCGTCTTCGAAATGTCGGACGGCGGACTGGCCGAGGTGACCAACCCGTCGCGCCTGTTCATGGGTTCGAACGAACACCCGACGCCGGGCACGGCGGTGTTCGCGGGCATGGAAGGCACACGGCCGCTTCTCATTGAAGTTCAGGCGCTGGTGTCGCCATCGCCCCTGGGAACGCCGCGCCGCACGACGGTAGGCTGGGATTCAAACCGGCTGGCGATGATCCTCGCCGTACTCGAGGCCAGGGCCGGTGTCACCATCGGTCAGAACGATGTCTACCTGAATGTTGCGGGCGGCCTGCGGGTGCGGGAACCGGCGGCCGATCTCGCCGTCGCCGCGGCCTTGCTCTCGTCCCTCACCGGCACCGTCATTCCACCCGGTACGGCGGTCTTCGGTGAGATCGCGTTGTCCGGCTCGATTCGCCCGGTGGGCCAGACGGAGGCCCGCCTCAAGGAAGCCCAAAAGCTGGGATTGAAGGAGGCGGTGATCGCCTCTGCCGCCGAACTGCCCGGCGTCAAGGGCCTGAAAGTCAAGCCGATGGAGACGATCATGGATCTCGTCGCCTGGTCCGCAGCGCAAGATCGTGGACAACGGAGAATCGCCTAGTCGGAGGCCAAAAACATTTCTATAAGGTGCCTTCAACCGGGTGGCGCACCCCGACAGGAAAGAGCATGCCGCTGACGCTTCTTGATTTCATCCTCATTGGCATCATGTTGATCTCGGGCCTTCTGGCCCTGATGCGCGGTTTCACGCGCGAAGTCCTGTCCCTGGTGGCCTGGGGTGTTGCGGCCGTCGCCGCCTATTTCGCCATCAAGCAGCCGAAGCTCATCGAATTCGCCATGCAGAACGTCCCCTATCTCGAGAAGGAGATGGTCGCGCAGATCGCCGTCGGTGGCGCGGCTTTCATCATCACACTGATCATCGTCTCGATCATCAGTGTCAAGATTTCGGATTTCGTGGTCGATTCCGCCGCCGGCGCATTCGACCGTTCGCTCGGTTTCGTTTTTGGGCTGGCACGCGGTTTTGTCTTCGTTGCCATCGCCTATCTGTTCTACGGCTGGCTTCTGCCCTTCGACAAGCAGGAGCCATGGGTCAGGACAGCCATGTCGCTGCCGGTCATCAAGTCGACTGGCAGTGCGCTTCTGGCCCTCATGCCGGCGGAAATCGCCGAAACCTTGTCGAACACGGCCTTGCTGAAAAACCCGGACCAGACGGGCGGCGAGCAGAAGACAGATCCGCCGGAGAGCGGTTACAAGAATACCGAAAACCAGGGACTGGAAAATCTGATTCAGGGAACGGGCGGCGAAACCCAGCAACCGGCATTCGGACAGAGCAACGGCCAATGAGCATTGATCTCGATTTCGAACTGAACGCAGACCGCCTCCGCGAGGAATGCGGCGTTTTCGGCATTTACGGACATCCCGACGCCGCGGCCCTGACGGCCCTTGGCCTCCATGCCCTGCAGCATCGCGGCCAGGAAGCGGCCGGCATCGTCACCTTCGACGGCGAGCGCTTCCAGGTGGAACGCCGCCAGGGATTGGTAGGCGATCACTTCTCGAACTCGAAAGTCATCGATCGCCTGCAAGGCGCCTCGGCCCTCGGCCATGTGCGCTACTCGACAACCGGCGAAACCATCCTGCGCAATGTCCAGCCGCTGTTTGCCGAACTGGCCGCCGGCGGCCTGGCCGTCGCCCACAACGGCAATCTCACCAATGGCCTGACGCTGCGCCGCGAACTGATTGCCCAGGGCTGCATCTGCCAGTCGACGTCCGATACCGAAGTCATCCTGCATCTGGTGGCGCGCTCGCAGAAGCATCGCATCGTCGAACGCTACATCGACGCGCTGCGCTCCATCGAAGGCGCCTACGCGCTGGTCGCCCTCACCAACAAGAAGTTGATTGGCGCCCGCGATCCGTTCGGCATCCGCCCGCTGATCCTCGGCGAGTTGAATGGCGCCTATATTCTCTGCTCGGAAACCTGTGCCCTCGATATCATCGGCGCCAAGTTCGTTCGTGAAATTGAAAATGGCGAAGTGGTCGTGATCTCCGACGAAGGTGTCGAAAGCTTGCGCCCCTTCCCGCCCCAGCCAGCCAGGCCCTGCATCTTCGAGTACATCTATTTTTCAAGGCCCGACTCCATGCTCGGTGGCCGTTCGATCTATGAAGTGAGAAAGGCCATGGGCCGCGAACTGGCGCGCGAAGCGGCGATCGATGCCGATGTCATTGTGCCGATCCCCGACTCCGGCGTTCCCGCAGCACTCGGTTACGCCCATGAAACCGGCATTCCCTTCGAGCTCGGCATCATTCGCAATCATTATGTCGGCCGTACCTTCATCGAACCCACCCAGACCATCCGCTCGCTGGGCGTCAAGCTGAAGCACAATGCCAACCGTGCGGTGGTGAAGGACAAGCGCGTCGTGCTGCTCGATGACTCGATCGTGCGTGGCACCACGTCCGTGAAGATCGTGCGCATGATGTATGAAGCTGGCGCGCGCGAGGTCCACATGCGGATTTCCAGCCCGCCGATCAAGCATCCGGATTTTTACGGCATCGACACGCCGGAACAGAAATCGCTGCTCGCCGCGACCCACACGCTGGAAGAAATGCGCGACTATATCGGCGTCACCTCGCTGGCTTTCCTGTCGGTGGATGGCGTCTACCGCGCGGTTGGCCTGCCGGGCCGCGACAGCCAGCGTCCGCAATTCACCGATCATTGCTTCACCGGCGATTATCCCACCCACCTGACCGACCTCGTCGGTGAATCGAAGAAGCAGCAATTGTCGCTGCTCGCAGAAGCAGGCTGATTTCATGACTGGACGTCTGGCAAACCGCGTCGCACTCGTCACCGGCGCATCCCGGGGGCTTGGAAAATCCGCCGCCCTTGCCCTGGCAAGGGAAGGTGCGCATGTCATCGCCATGGCGCGCACGCAAGGCGGCCTCACCGAACTCGACGACGAGATCAGGAGCCTTGGCGGTTCGGCCACGCTGGTTCCAGCCGACATGCGCGACTATGACGCCATCGACCGGTTGGGCGCGGCGATCTTCGAACGCTGGAAGCGGCTGGATATCCTGATCGGCAATGCCGGCATCCTCGGCAAGCTGACGCCTGTGGCGCATGTCGAGCCCAAGCTCTGGGACGAAGTGATGGGCGTGAACGTCACCGCCAACTACCGCCTCATCCGCTCGCTCGATCCGTTGCTGCGGGCCTCCGATGCCGGCCGTGCCGTCTTCGTCACCTCAGGCCTCGCACACAAGTGCTGGGCCTATTGGGGTCCCTATTCGATCTCCAAGGCGGCCCTCGAAGCCATGGTGAAGACTTATTCCGCCGAAATCGCCACCTCGACGGCCCGCGCCAACTGCTTCAGCCCCGGCGCCACCCGCACCAAGATGCGGGCCACCGCCATGCCCGGCGAAGACCCGGAATCGCTGCCGCATCCCGACGAAGTGGCGGCCCAGATCGTCCCGATGTCCCTGGCTGACTTCACCGATAACGGGGCGGTCTACAAATACGACCCCAAGGGCCTGTTCAAGCAGTTCTGAAATCACCCAAAAATCAGCCCCTTAGGCTCGACCTGTCCCATTTTGATACAAGATGTTAACCTTCACAAAATTTTTTTCACCAACTGAACGTTGTGAATTGACATTTGCTTACGATTTTAAGATATTCGAAGATGGATGGGGCGCCACACCTCTTGGTACAGAGGTTGTTTAGCAGGAGGTTTTATAATGATTAAGAATCTGATTGCTGCAGCAGCGATTTCGCTCGCCGCAGTTACTATGAGTGTCGGATCTGCCCAAGCAGCGACAATTGCAACCTGCGGCTCATCACATTCAATCGGACAACCGGGAGACGATACCGAGTTCGGCGGAATTTTCGTGTCGACAGGTGGAGCAGGCTCTTGCTCGATTAACTTTACCGCGTTGTCTGGCCCGATCCCGGGACAAGCAGAAGCGACAATCGGGAAATTGTCGAATTTCTTTAGTGGATTGACGCTTTCGTGGGTTTCCACCGTCAACGGTCTTCTGACCTCCACGGCTATCGTGCCGACATCTGTGACGCTCGCCACCTTGTTCAGTGCCCCGGGCAACCTCAGCCAGAATATGGTGATCAGCTGGACTAACTCAATTGCTGGTGCAGGTTTTGACTATACTGTCAACGTGGCACCGGTTCCGCTGCCCGCCGCCCTGCCGCTGCTCGGCGCGGGCCTCCTCGGCATGGGCCTCCTCGGCCGCCGCCGCAAGGCCGCCAAGGCAGCCTGATACGGCAGTTCGCGACGTCCTTCTCGCGAAGCTCGGATACGATATAATGAGGTTCGGCAGCGATGCCGGACCTCAAGTTTTTTGGAGCCATCCCCTGTGAGTGATGACAGCGTCGTCAAGGCCTTCGCCGCGGCCCGCAAGGCCGAAGTACCGCTCGCGGAGCTACCGGAACCCACGCCTCCTGACCTTTCCCGCGCCTTTGCGCTGCAATGCGCCGTCAGCCGTGAACTCGGCTGGACCCAGGCCGGCTGGAAGATTGGTTGCACCTCGGAACGCGCCCAGAAGGCGCTCAACGCCTCAGGCCCCTTCCCCGGCACCATGTTCTCCAACCGTGTCTACCGGTCGGGAGATTTCTTCCCCACCAGTGCCGCCAACAAACGCGTGGTGGAACCCGAGGTCGCCTTCACCATGGCCCGGGACCTGCCGCCACGCGGGCAAGCCTACAGCCTCGACGAGGTGATGGCCGCGGCTGGCTCCGTGCATGTGGCGATCGAGATCGTCAATCCGCGCACCCCCAACGGCTTCGCCGACCCCGTGCCGTGGTTCATCGTCGATGGCGGCCTCAACGAGGGCATCGTGCTGGGGGAGGCGCGCAAACTGCTGAGCCGCGAGCAGTTCGCATCGCTCAAGGGTGCTGTGACCTGGAATGGCGAGAAGCGGGTAGGAGGCGTTGGCGCCAATGCACTGGGCGGCAGCGATATCGCGCTGGCCTGGCTCGCCAACCACCTCAATGAACATGGGACGGGCCTGAAACAGGGCGACATCATCAGCACCGGCGTCATCACCGAGTTCTTCTCCGCCGGGCTGGGCGACACGGCCGAAGCCATTTTCGAGCATCTGGGGACGGTGTCGGTTCGATTCTGATTCAACACGTGCAGGCAGCCGCATGACATTCACGCAGTCGATACTGGCCTTTCTGGCGGCCGCCTCCATTCTCACCATCACACCGGGGCTGGACACCGCCATGGTGCTGCGCACCGCTGCAACATCGGGCGCCAGGCCGGCATGGCTTGCTGCCATTGGCATTGCACTCGGTTGCCTCGCGTGGGGCGTCATCGTCGCGACCGGGCTTGGAGCCTTGCTCGCCGCATCACCGCTGGCCTTCCCGATTGTCCAGTGGACGGGTGCAGCCTACCTCGTCTGGACCGGTGCCAGGCTGTTGTTGAAACCCCGCAGCGCGTTCGCCGACGGCACGGACCAGCACGCGCGCAGTGGACGCGAGGCCTTGCGCATGGGTTTTCTGACCAACATGCTCAATCCGAAAGTCGGAGTCTTCTATATCGCCTTCCTGCCGCAATTCATGCCTGCGGGTGCGGATGTCGCTCTCACCACCCTGCTCCTCGCGGCAATTCACGTGGCGCTGGGGCTCGTCTGGTTCGCAGGCATCATCGCCGCAACGGTGCCCTTCGACCGCTGGTTGAAAACAACCCTGGTCATCAAGACGCTCGACCGGCTGACCGGTGGCGTCTTCATCATTTTTGGCGTGAAGCTGGCGCTCTTCCGTCAGCCCTGAACCAGGCTACCGGTCCTTGTCGAAGGGATTCTTGCCGCCGCGCATGCTGAAGCGGATGGGAACGCCCCACAGTTCGAAATCCTTGCGCAGTCCGTTCATCAGATAGCGCACATAGCTTTCCGGCATCTTCGACAACTGATTGCCGAAGATCGCGAAGGTCGGCGGCCGGGCGCTGGCCTGTGTGGCATAGCGGATCTTGATGCGGCGGCCGGACGGCGCCGGCGGCGGGTTGCGCGCCAGCGCACCTTCCAGCCACTTGTTGACCTGCGATGTCGGAATGCGGCTGCTCCAGCGTTCCATGGCGCCGAGCACGGCTTCCAGCAGCTTGTCGATGCCGCGTTCCTGCTTGGACGAGATGGTGACGACCGGCACGCCGCGGATTTCCGGCAGCACATCCTCGAGGTCGCTCATCACCTCTTTCAGCTTCTTCTGCTTGTCTTCAACCAGATCCCACTTCGACAGCGCCAGCACAACGGCGCGGCCTTCCTGCGCGACGAGATCGCAGAGTGTCAGATCCTGCCGCTCGATCGGCAGCGAGGCGTCAACCAGCACCACCACGCATTCGGCAAAACGGATGGCGCGCAAGGCATCGGAGACCGCCAGCTTCTCGATCTTGCCGGTCACGCGCGATTTGCGCCGGATGCCGGCCGTATCCCACAGGCGGATCTTCTGGCCGCGCCATTCAAAATCCGATGAAATCGCATCACGCGTGATGCCGGCTTCGGGTCCCGTCAGCATGCGGTCTTCGCCGAGGATGGTATTGACCAGCGTCGACGTGCCGGCATTGGGCTGGCCGATGATGGCAAGCCGCAACGGCCCGTCGCCGCGCTCCTCGCCCTCCACTTCCTTGTGTTCCTCCGTATACGGAAGAATCGCGTCGTAGAGATAGTCCATGCCCTCGCCATGTTCGGCGGAAACCGGCAATGGCTCGCCGAATCCCAGTTCATAGCCCTCGAGCACGCCAGGGTTCTGCCCCCTGCCCTCGGCCTTGTTGGCAACCAGGATGACGGGCCTACCGCGGCGGCGCACGCGTTCTGCGAATTCCCTGTCGGTCGGCGTGACGCCTGCCCGCGCGTCGATGACGAACAGCACGACATCGGCATCGTCCACCGCAGTCTCGGCCTGTGCCGACATGCGGGCTTCGAGCGAGTCGCCCTTCACGTCATCAAGGCCCGCCGTGTCGAACAGGCGGAAGCGCAGATCGCCGAGCTTCGCCTCGCCTTCGCGGCGGTCACGCGTGACACCGGGTTGATCGTCGACGAGCGCGATCTTGCGTCCGACGAGGCGATTGAACAGAGTGGATTTTCCGACGTTCGGGCGCCCCAGGATGGCGACGGTTGCGGTCATTGCGGCTCGCCGCTGGCGCCGTCACCGCTCGCGGCGGTTTGGCATGACGGATCGTCGGGAAGGCAGGATTGATCAACATCGGGAGAGGATGCCGTCTGCGCCTGTCCGGGCGTCGCGCGCTGCACTGCCGCATCCGGTTGATCGGGAAACTGGGTACGGCCCGGGATGGCGTCCTCACGCTGACCCGGCAGCACCGTGTCGTCAGTCTGCCCCGTGATCTTGTCGACCGTGCTGCAGCCTGCCAGCGCCGCGGCAGCCGCGCCAACCACCAGAGCGTATCTGAAACTCATCATTATTTTTTCGCCAACAGCGGGACCAGCAATTCCGACAAGACACGCGCACGCTGCGTGACGCCCGCCGGAGCCTCGCCGTCGCCCAAAATCGCCTTCACCTTGGCATCGGCCCCGGCGTAGTCCTTGGCGCGCCAGAGTGCTGCAGCCATCACGTCGCGGGCGACATGCCGCCAGGGATTGCCGGCGGCATCAAACCCTTGCAGCCGCGTCTCGAGATCGGCAGGCGCCGCGCTGTCAGCCAGCGCGAGCGCCGCGCGAACGCGGGCGAGATCACGCAGGGCCGCATCGGCGGAGCCATCGGCAGCCACGGCATCATAGATCTTCACGGCATCGCCGGCCTTGTTCTGTGCGGCCAGGATATTGGCTTCACGCAGCCTGGCCAGAACGCCATAGCCCGCATGCGTTACGGTCTCGAACTGCTTGATGGCTTCATCGGACTTGTCCGTGCCGGCAAGTTTGGCGGCGTCAAAGAAGGCATCGCCCGCCTCCTCCGCCTGCTTCACTTGCCAATATTGCCAGCCCTTGAAGCCTGCGACGCCGACCACGACGATCAGGCACACGGCCACGATCAGGTTGCCGTATTGCGCCCACAGTTTCTTGAACTGTTCCTGGCGGACTTCTTCATCCACCTCACGAAACAGGGAATCATCGCTCACAGGTTCAAGGCTCCTCAGGGACCACAAATATGTTGAGGAGCGGCCTAAATCAGCGGCTTGGCCAAATCAAGGCATTTCCTCGCCCGCCGCCCGCCCGGCTCCCTGCATAGAAGCCGTTGATGACTTTGAACCGCTCGTGCCGCAGCAGCAATATCCATGCAGCACCAATGGCACCGACGCCAGAAACGAAGCCGAAAAGCTCGAAGACCATGCGCAATACCCCATGCGGCGAATCCCGGTATTCGCGATTAGGCGCCGAATTGATTAACACTTCTTAACTTCAAGGTGCCGGCTCTACGATTTTGAAGGACGCAATCATGCCGCCGTCGACCCGCTCGGCCACCAGGCTGTGAATAGCCCAGGTGCCGGCATTGTCCGCCACCATTGCCAGGCTCAGCAATTCTTTCGGTTGGATCACGGCAGTGTCCTGCCATATGCCGCTCGGCGTTTCCTCCACCACCTGCCAGACATGGCCGTGAACATGCAGCGGTTGGGAGAAGCCGGTGCGATTGTCCACCTCGAGCAGGATGGCTTCGCCTTTCTGGGCGGTAAACAACGGTTCCGGGGCTGGACCCGCCACGCCATTGATTGCCCAGCCCTTGCCGTTCTCAAGCAGGGTCCGCAGGTCGCGTTCCGCGCCGTTGAAAATCGCCGACTTCAACCCGCCCTTGATCCCGCCATCAAGGACGATACTGACCTTGCGGGCCTCGGCGATATTGGCCAGCACCGGCAGCGGATTGGGTGGCAGCATGAAGTTTTCGGCGAGTTGCGGCGCCTCGCCCCTGGCGCCCGGCACCAGATATCCGATCTCTACCACATCCTCGAACAGGTCGAGCGCCAGACCGATGTCGCCCTCCTCCGGACTGACCAGCAGATCGGCGCGCTGGCCCGGTGCCAGCAGCAGCGGCTTCCCGTCCAGGGGTGCCGGCTGCAGCGGTTGCCCGTCTCGCGCGATGAGCAGCGGATCATAGCCCTTGAACATCACGCCCATGCTGCGGACATTGGCGGCATTGAGCAGGCGCAACCGCGTGAACTTGCCGGGTTCCAAATGCAGTTTCGGGCGATAGTGGCTATTGATGGTGAACCAGTTGCCCATCCGGCCTTCGCCGACCATGGTTTCGGCATCGCCGAAATCGCCTTCGATTGCGCCGCCCTCCGTCAGTTTCCAGTCATCCAGAACGAGGACGAGATCAGCGAGATTGGCCGCGACAGCCGCCTCGTCCACCACCAGAACGGCGTAAAGGCCCATGTCTCGCGCCCGGGAAACATCAGACATCGGTCCAATCCAGAAGGTGCCGGCATCGGGCGGCGTGAACACGCAATCCACCGCGTTGTCGGCACCGGCGGGAACGTTCAGCGTCATGACGTCCGAAGGTCCCCGCACACCGAAGAAATGCAGCCAGATCTCTTGCGGCAAATCGTTGATGAAACGCAGCTTGAGCTCCTGGCCCTGCCTTGCACGGATCACCGCGGGCTCAGGTCCACCTGAATAGCCCCAGGCCGCTGTCTCGCCTGAATCGTCGTCCAGCAGATGGAGCGTGACGGCTTGCGCACGGATCTCGGTGAAGCCGTCGGCCGTCTCCGCGGCGACAGCCAGTTGGCGGGTAGCGGCCAGTCCCAATGCCGTTCCGAGCACTTGCCGTCGATTGAGGAGCATGGCCAATCCTGACTGATTCTGTTCGAGGCTAGCCAGCGTCTATGGCAGCAAGATGATTGCAAATGCACCAGCTTGCGGCGCCGGAAATTTGAGATAGGAATGTGCATCACGCGCATCTGACTATGGAGACTCAAATGTCCAGGGACCGCGAGCTGCAGGCCATCCGCGCCGTCGTGACCGATTATCTCGAAGGCATGATCTATGGACAGCCCGACCGTCTGCGGCGCGCCATGCATCCGCTCTGCATGCAAGCAGGCCACTACAAGGGCTCCTACGAATTCTTCCCGCGAGACGAATTCATCGAAGCGATCGGATCGGAAAAGATGCAACCACCCGGCACACCCTATGCGGCGGAAATTGTTTCGATCGACGTGACCGGCGATGTTGCCCTCGCCAAGTTGACCGACGATTGCTTTGGCACGTCATTCACCGATTATCTGACGCTCATCAAACATGACGGCGCATGGCAAATCGTGATGAAGGCCTTCTTCGATCACGCCAACGCCACGAAGGACTAGTCCTTCATCTCATAGGTGTTCTCATTGCCGGGGAACGTCCGTGCCCTCACCTCGTCGGCATACATCTTGATGGCACCCTCGATGGCGGCTCCGACCTTGCCGAATTCGCGCACGAACTTCGGCACGCGCGGACTGAGACCGAGCATGTCTTCCATGACGAGGATCTGACCATCGCAAGCCGGTGACGCACCAATGCCGATGGTCGGAATCGGAATCTCGCGTGTGATCTTCGCGGCAAGAGGCTCGGCGATTGCTTCGAGCACGACGGCGAAGGCGCCGGCTTCCGTCACCACGCGCGCGTCTTCCTCGATGATCGCCCACTGATCGTGCGTGCGGCCTTGGGTTTTGAAGCCGCCGAGGATGTTGATCGACTGCGGCGTCAAACCAATATGCGCCATCACCGGAATGCCGCGCTCGGAGAGGAAGCGGATGGTCTCGCCCATGCGCTTGCCGCCTTCAAGTTTGATGGCGCCGCACTGTGTTTCCTTCACAACCATCGCCGCATTGCGGAATGCCTGCTCCGGACTCTCTTCGTAAGATCCGAACGGCATGTCGACGACGACCAGCGCCCGCTTGGCGCCGCGCATCACCGCGCGGCCGTGCAGGATCATCAGGTCGAGCGGCACCGGCAGCGTCGACTCGAATCCATGCATCACCATGCCGAGCGAGTCGCCCACCAGCAGGAAGTCGACGTACTTGTCGGCAATCGCCGCGGTGTGCGCGTGATACGAGGTGAGCGAGACGATCGGGTCCTTGCCCTTGCGGGCGGTGATATCGGGCGCCGTCAGGCGCTTGGTGGCATTGTGCTGTGACATGGGAGGAAACTACGCCCGCTGCAGGCCTCCGGCAAGTGCGCCCGCAGAGCCCTCTGCCGGCCCGACTACCTTCAAGGTAATTGCCGGGTGCCGAGCCAAGGATTACTGATTGTGCATGAGCATGTTCGGCACGAACCCGGCGCCACCACCGGTCGAAACATTCAGCCAGGCCTTGAAGCATTGGCGGCATTCAAGGCGGCTGAGCCAGCTTGAACTGGCAGGCCGTGCCGGCGTCTCCTCGCGCCATCTGTGCTTTCTGGAGTCTGGCCGGTCCCAACCCAGCCGTGACATGGTGCGAATGCTGGGGGCGGCCCTCGATCTGCCGCTCGATGCCTGCAATGCCCTGCATCTTGCCGCCGGTTTCGTGCCGCCTCATGCGGCGATGGAGGTGACGGCGGAAACGATGCCGCATGTCCGCCAGGCGCTGGATTTCATGTTGTCACAACAGGAGCCCTACCCGGCGATCGTCGTTGACGGTCACTGGGATGTGAAGCTTCGCAACGCCGCCGCGGTGCGGCTGCTTGGCCCCTTCCGCAAGTGTTGCGACATGGAGGCAGACGTGGCCGACAACGCCATGCATACCGTCTTTCATCCGCGTGGCTTGCGGCAGTTCATCGTCAACTGGGCGGAATTCGCCGGCGCCATGATCCAGCTGCTGCATGGCGACGTGGCGCGCGGCAGCGCGGTTTCCCTTCGCCTGCTCGAGGAAATCAAACGTTACCCTGATCTCAACGGCGTGTGGCGGCCAGCGGCCCGGCACCACTCCACCGGCCCGGTCATGACCATGCAGTTGCGAATGGGCAATCTCGGCCTCAGTTTCTTCTCGGCCTTCACGACCTTCGCCTTGACCTCCGATGCAGGCCTCCAGCAATTGAAGATCGAGAGTTTCTTTCCCGCCGATACGGCCACCGCAGAATTCGCCCGGGTCAGTGCCCGCGCGCCAGTGGAGATCTCCAGATGAGCATCCAACCGGACCGGCAGGACCTTGCCCGGACACTGGCGCATCTGCGCGCACTCAATGCCCGCTTCATCCACAATTTCATCACCAATGACGTGGCCTCGCATGATTTGATCCTGCATCCGGACTTCGTCAGCATCTCCGGCAACGGCGTGCGTCTGGACCGGGCAGCCTATCTCCGGCGCTGGGCAACGCTTTTCGATCCCAATGTGATCACCTACTGGGACACGCGCGACGAGAACATCACGGTGCTGGAGGACCTCGCGCTGGTGCGCGCCACCAACAAGCATGTCGAGCATCGCGACGGCCGGGATCACACCGGCATGACCAGCTACACCGACACCTATGTGCGCAACAATGGCGGCTGGTTTTGCATCCAGGCGCAGCTGACGCCCGTGGCACCGGAGCACTGGCCGCCCGACAGCGGCATCATCAGTGTCTACGTCAAAGGTCAGCGTCAGCCGGTCAGCTGAGCTGGAACACAGGCACGCCGATCAAGGTCCCGTGCGCCTGCGCCATGACGCTGTAGAGCGCTATTCCAATGATGATTGAAACGAGATCGTGGCCTTTGCGGACCTCTGGCGTTGGCCGGATGCCATTGGCCGAAGCGATGACGAAATGCGCGACGGCATAGAGCAGGAAACCGCCAAACAGGATGATGCTGGCGAGATCGCCATTCGCAAGCAGGTGTCCGGTGGCCCAGAACATCACGCCGATGGCCAGGGGAAAGCGCAGACGCTGCCGCAGCACGCCTCGGAAGATGAAGATCCCGAGGCAGATGAAGGCAACGAGCGTCAGGCTGAAATTCGCATGCCGCCCCCATTCCGGCGGATCATAGACATGTACGAAGTCCGACATGCGCCAGCCAAAGATGGTGATGATGACCCCCACCAGCGATGCGAGGCCGAAGATCGGCCCATAGGCCCGTTCGCCGGTGCGCGCCTTAAGGCTGGCCTTGAGTGAGGGAAACGCCGCCACGAGATGCAGCAGCGATGTGATCAGTACGCCGAGTGCAAGAATGATCATTGGATGATGGGCAGGTTGAGAACGTAGGGGTGGAAGCCAAACAGGAAGATAGCATAGAGCACGACACCCGCGATGACTGCAATGATGTCGGAGCGCAGGCGCGGTTCATGTGCCGGGCGCTTGCCGCGCAACTCGGACATGATGATGTCGGCCAGCGCCACGGCGAGAAACATGCCGAAGAGATAGACGGCCGTGCGCTTGCCGTTCGAGAGCAGATGCCCGGTGGCCCACAGCGCGATGCCGATTGACATCGGATTGTGCAGCCACTTTTTCAGGTAGCCTTTGCCATGCGAGGCGCCGAGCAGGATGAACGCCAACAGCACCAGGAGCATGGTGATATGCCGCGCCCCGTCATAGGGGACATAGACCCAGTCGGCGGCCAGCGGACCACCGCGGGATTGCCAGTAGCCAACGACCAGCAGCACCAGACCGGCCAGCGATACCAGCGAGTAGACGCCCTTCCAGGCCTTCTCGCCAAGCTTGAGCTTCAGGCTGTCGCGTGCACCCGCAAACAGGATCGAAAACAGGTGGCTGCCGCCGAACAGGATGATGCCGAGATAGAGTGCTGTCATGTGATCGTTCTCCCGTTGCGCCTTGTGGCAGATAAATCAGGTTGCTCCAAGCCCGCGGATAGCCGCGGGTAACGTCGACAGGCTCTGCTCGATCACCATTGCGGGATCGGCCGACGGTGGCAACCGGCCATCGATGATCAGCGATGCGATGCCGTGCACCAGCGCCCAGACATGCGATGCACGGACCACGGCGTCTGTACGCTGTGGACCGATCACGGCTCGCACTGCGGTCTCGAGTTGCATCCAGGCGGCCTGGGCGGCGGTTTGCAGGTGATCGGATTTGGCAAACGCCTGCGAATGGCGAAACATCAGCAGATAGATCGCGGAATTCGCACGCGCAAAGGCGACATAGGCCCGGCCCATGGCAATCAACCGGTCATCGGGGGTTTGCGAACCGGCAGCGTTGGCCATGGCATCCAGTTCGCGGACGAACTGGTCGAAACCGCGCGCCGCGATCTCGCACAAAAGATCCTCGACCGAAGCAAAATGATTCTTCGGCGCGGCATGCGACACCCCGGCCCTGCGGGCACATTCACGGAGCGTGAAGTGCTGAAGACCTTCGTCCTTCAGCAACGCCGTGCCGGCATTCACCAGCGTCTCATAGAGATCACCGTGATGATAGGGCTTCGTTTTGCGTGGCATGCGCCCTCTTCCCACAATGGATGCATGTTGTCAAAAGGTATATTGACATCGACAACATTATGGTGCTTCATAAGTTGACGTTGTCAATATGGACTCCTCCATGACCCCCTCCACCCTCTTCTCGATCGCCAATGCCACCGTCCTGGCAGGCTGGCTGGTGCTGATCGCCGGCATTGTGTCGAAGCGCCCACTGTTGCGCGACCGTATCGCGGGCCTTTACATCCCTCTGGCGCTGTCCGCTGTATATGCCGTCCTCATAATTGTGTTCTGGCGGGGCACCGATGGTGGCTTCGATTCCCTTGAAAATGTGCAGAAGCTTTTCACCTCGCCCTGGGCCGCACTCGCAGGCTGGGTGCACTATCTGGCCTATGACCTGCTCATCGGCGCGCTCGTCTCGCGCCAGATCATGGAGCGCGGGCTGTCCCGCCTGTTCCTGATACCTATCTTGCCGCTCGCGTTCCTCTTTGGTCCAATCGGCTTCGTACTTGCCCGTATCCTCCTCCTCACCAAGAAGGGAATAGCGCAATGAGCATCCTCGCCATCACGGCACCTCATCATTCTCACCTCGTGCAACGCCTGCGCAGCGCGTCACCCGCGATGTGGTGGACCAGCCTCGCCTTTCTGATGGCCTGCGCCATCTGCGTCACGCTTGCGGCCATCGATCCACGCCTGTTCAACGGCATCAGCATCTGGGTGAAGCCGGCGAAGTTCTTCCTGTCTCTTGCCGTCCACATGCTGACGCTGAGCTTCGGGTTGATCTTGCTGCCGGAAAGGATCCGCACCTCGCGGCCGGCCCAGTTGGCCACCGCAACCATGGTCGCGATGGCCATTCTTGAAATGCTCTACATTACCTACCGCGCCGCCCTCGCAGAGGCCTCACACTTCAACACGGCATCGCCCCTGGCCGCATTCCTCTACAATCTGATGGGGGCCGGCGCCGGGCTGATGATGCTGGTGACACTGTTCATCGGCATTCAGATCATCCGTCACGCATCGCCCACGCTCATCGCCCGCGCCACCGGCTGGGGGTTCGTCGCTGCCGCGCTGATGACCCTGGCCGTTGGCTTCACCCTCGGCGGCATGGGATCGCACTGGATTGGCGGCGATCAGACCGACGCCACAGGATTGCCGGTCATCGGCTGGTCGACCACCGGCGGCGACCTCCGGGCGGCGCATTTCGCGGGCCTCCACATCATGCAGGTACTGCCATTGGCGGCCGTCGCAGGGTCGAGGGCAATTGTCTGGGCATCCGCGGCGGCGATGTCCCTCGCGACGGTTGCCTGTTACATCCTGGCATTGAATGGCATTCCTCTGATCCACCTGTGAGACCTTTCGGTAGTGGGTCAGTTTGAAACTCCCCCCGCTTGACTATAATGGAAATATCGGACGGGGCAGGCTATATTGAGAGCATGAACAAAAAACTGAAACGTCCACGCGACCTGAATCAGCTCGCCAAGTTGATGATCGACCTGGCGTCTGGCGAAAAGCAGGAACCGGAAGAGACTGCGCTTTCCAAACGGGCGACCAAAGCGGGCAAGAAGGGCGGCCCTGCGCGTGCCAAGGCACTCACGCCAGCGGAAAGGTCGGAAATTGCAAGTGTGGCCGCCCAAGCTCGTTGGAAGAAGAGAGGCTAACCCGCCTTTTTCCGGGTACGCTCTATTCGCTCCAATGCTTTGCGCTCTTCATAATCCTCTGCAAAGTCCAACTCGAACTGGATCGGTTCATCATGGGGATATGCGAAGTTCATGTGTTCCACGTCCGACATCGCGCGATACACATCATTGGCGATTCCATCTCGACGTTGCCTGACGGCTTTCCGGCGTAGCTGAGGCGTTCCGTTCTTATCCACATCGAAGACAAGCGTTCTCTGCCGTCCATCCTCAATGATTGTTACGCACTGTTTGGCGCGATACGTTGTGCCTTCGTCATTGACGCGATGAACCTGACGGAGAGCTTCTGATACACGGCGACGGTGGATTTTGCGGACGTCCTCCAGCGGAGTGTGGAGACGATTATTCGCAATTGCCCAATCAATAAAATCGTCGGGATCGTTAGCTTCGTCGCCAGTCTGTTCCTCCCACTCGTCCCAAGCACGAATGACCTGTTCGTTATAATTGGCCACGGTACGCTCCTATAGTCCGATTTCTGCAACAGTGCCCCAGCCATCGCGAAGCGGCCACGACACAAAATGCTCATGAATCTTGGTCAGATACTTACGAAGAAATGCGAATGCTCGTTCATCGCCGGCCTTATGGCGGCGATTCTGTATCTGACCAATCACAACAGCAGGATGAATATTGTGCCTTGCGGAAAAGGCCAGAACATCCGTCTCTGAAATCCACTTGCCCTTGCGCTGCATAAACGAAGTCAGTTTATCCTGCGGGATCAAGAACTCGGCAGCTGCAGCGTCTGCGCGGCGTTCCTCATCGGGAAGGTTGGCTTCATCCCTGTCAGGATCGAATACATCGACATGAGTATAAGTCGCGATCTTTCCATCCTCGCGAAGAACGTGTTCGATTTCATGCCGTAACACAAAGCAAAGGTTGTCGGGACGATCCAGACGCAAGCTCAATCCAATGACAGGCTCGCTACCTAGCCATGTGCAGACGCCATCAATCTTCGACCCCGGTAACGGCTGAACAAACACTACCCGCACTCCGCAATTCCAAAGCAGGTTGGGGATTTCTCCAAAGTCATCAGAGTCGAGCATGTGCGCTCGGATATCCGGCATCGTCTCCAGCAGCTTTTCGCGATCATAGGTGGGGGCAGCAGCGCTTGCGGCAATCTTGCGAACGCGGTGAAGCCAAACAAGCTGTGTGCCAGTAATCTCGTCATATCCAGTCTTCTTTGCGGCGTGCGCAAATGCTTCGCAGCCCACAAGAGGTACGTCTTCAATCCGGTTGGCATCGAAGAATCGCATCATCTGGAGATCAAGAAGATCCGCCTCCGTTTCCTCCAGCCAGCCGCGCTTGATCATCTCTCGGACCGGGAAAATCGAAACCCACGCAGCGCGGGTCTTTACGCCAGGATCGGCCTGTCGAGCCTTTTGCAGATCGTGCATCTTTTGAAGGTTCATGAAGAACTCAGCAGGCATGTCGAAGGCGTCGCCAAGCGCGACGGCAGTATCCGGCGTAATCGAAGTTACGCCCTTGATCAGCTTGTTAAGCTGGCTGGCGTCCCAACCAAGAATGTAGGCTAGATCGGCCTGCGTCCAGTTGCGGGCTTCAATCTCTTCCTCAATAAATGTGCCGGGGTGATCGACCGCCGCCTGTGTCATCATGCCCATTAATGGTAATCCTCAATCGCCAATATCGTTACGGTTTGCGGTTCCGTTTGTTCGTCCAGTTCGAAAACCATTCGAAACTGATCATTTAACCGGATAGACCGCTGACCAGCGCGCTCACCTTTGAGTTTCTCGTAATGCAAGCTTTTCCAGTTTCTGAGTGATCTATCATCGGTTGCCGCCCGCAATACGGTGAGCTTGCGTCGAGCGGATTTGATCACGGCTACACCAAGCATGGTTGAACCTGCTTGGTCGGTCTCAATCAAAGCCAACTTCTCATCGGCAAACACCACATTCATCCGCGTATGTATATCATGTGGGATTCTGTTCTTTCAAGCGAAATTGATACGAATAGCCAAACTGACCTTTATGCTTGACTTGAGGCAAAAGATTGCCCAATATGATTTCATGCACAAGCTCAGCACCGAAAATCGCTCCCGGATCATCCACCTTCTGTGCGAAGGCAATTCCATCCGCTCGATCACGCGGCTGACGGGTGCCAGCAAGAACACGGTCACAAAGCTGCTTCTGGACGCTGGCAAGGCTTGCGCTGCCTACCATGATGAAAACGTCCGCAACGTCGCTGCCAAGCGCGTACAGGTCGATGAAATCTGGTCATTCACCTATGCGAAGCAAAAGAACGTTGCCGCCGCCAAGGCGGCACCGGATGGTGCGGGTGACACGTGGACATGGACGGCGATTGATGCCGACTCCAAGATGATCCTGTCCTACTTCGTCGGCGGTCGTGACGGTGAATGCGCTATGTGGTTCATTGACGATCTCCGAGCCCGTCTGGCAAACCGCGTCCAGCTCACAAGCGATGGTCACAAGGCGTACTTGGAAGCCGTCGAGGGCGCGTTTGGCGGCGATATTGACTATGCCGTCCTGCACAAGGTTTACGGGGCCTCATCGGACACGGCCAAGGGCCGCTACAGCCCCGCAGAGTGCATTGGCACGACCAAGAACAGGATTGAGGGCGATCCTGATCTTACTCACGTCAGCACGTCCTATGTCGAGCGCCACAACCTGACAATGCGGATGCACATGCGCCGCTTCACGCGCCTGACCAATGGCTTTTCAAAGAAGGTCGAAAACCACGCCTACGCCGTCGCCCTGCACATGATGTACTACAATTTCGTCAAGGTTCATTCCAAGCTTCGCATGTCGCCCGCGATGGCCGCTGGCGTCTCGGATCGGCTTTGGGAGATTGGCGACGTTGTTGCGCTGGTCGAAGCGGGAGAAGCGAAGATCGACCGTACACGCGGCTCTTACAAAAAGAACATTTCAAACTGACCCACTACCGACCTTTCGCGCGGGTGTACTCCAGCCAAAAGCCGTGTTACACCCCCGCTACGTTTCCACGTCATTCCAGGGGATTTGCCATGAAACCAACTCTCATTCTCGTCGGTGCCGACAAGGGCGGCGTCGGCAAGACCACCACATCGCGCATTCTTCTCGATTATTTCGCCCGCAAGAATGTGCTGTCGCGCGCCTTCGACACGGAAAATCCCCGCGGTTCCCTGAAGCGCTTCTACCCCGCATCGACCGAGATCATCGACCTCGAAAATGTCGCCCACCAGATGAAGGTGCTCGACACGCTGGAAACCGCCAACGTGCCGGTCACCCTGGTTGATCTGAAGGCCGGCGGCCTGTCCTACGCCCTCGATATTTTTGAGCGTATCGGCGTCCTCGAAGCCGCCCGCGCCGGACAATTCACGCTTGGCCTCTTCCACATCGTCGGCTCCTCCATCGCCTCGCTCGACGAGATCGGCGAAATCGCCAAGTACCTCAATGGCGTCGACTACATCGTCGCCCGCAACTTCATCAACGAGACCAACTTCTTCGAGTGGGACGAAGCCACCACCCGCAAATATTTCTCGGCGATCCCCAAGGCCCAGGAAATCGACATTCCGAAACTCAACGAGATGGCCTACGAGCAGGTCGACGTCGCCGGCGTCACCTTCAAGGACTTCATCGACAACCGCACCGCGGATGGCCAGGCCGGCAAGTTCTCCTTTGTGCTGCGTGGCTATGTGCGCAAGTGGATCTCCGAGATCGACCAGGAATTCGGCAAGCTGAAGCTGCTGCAGGACATTGTCACTGGCGGCCGCCAGCCGGGCGCCCCCGCCTGAGCTGAGGCGCAGGCCTGATGGCCTCGACGCCAACGATCGCCGTCGTCACGTCCGACCGGCACCGCAACGGCAAGACCTTGCTGGCGCGCGTGCTGGTCGATTTCCTTCTGCTCGAAGGCCGCGATCCCTATTGCCTCGACCTGAGCTACCCGGAAGGAACGCTGCGCAGCTTCTTTCCGGGGCGTACGGCGCTGGTCGATTTCGAGCACGTGCCGGGCCAGATGAAGGTCTTCGACACCATCCTCGCCGGCCCCGGCCGCGACTACGTGATCGATGTTCCCGCCCAGCAGCTGCCGCGCTTCTGCGAGGCGATGCGGGATCTTGAATTCCGCAAGGCCTATGAGGCGGCTGGCTTCAGATTGGTGTTGATCTACATCATCGATGCCGACGAAGAGTCGCTGAAGACGGCGGCCGCCGTCGAGGAGCTTCTGACACCCGATCTTTTTGTGCCGACGGCCAACCGCCACGTTGGCTCGGCCCTTCCCGATGGCGTGCCGGGCGTGGTGCTGACCATGGAAAAGCTCGATCCCGATCTTCACGCCATCATCAGCCACAAGCGCTTTTCGTTTCGCAACTTCCTGCAAGGCGAGGAAGGCGGCGTGCCGCTGCGCCTGCGCACCAACCTCAAGACCTTCCTGCATGCCCTGATGGGCGGCCTGCGCGAACTCGAACCGGCGCTCAGCCTTTTGAAACTGCACGAATGACACCCCATGTATTATCTGCACGAAGCTTGAGGAGTGCAAACATGAAGGTCTTGAAAATTGCTGCGCTGGTGTTTGCCGTGGCAGCCGCGCCGATGTCACTCGCCATTCCGGGCGTTGCCCAGGTAACCACCGTTGATGTTCAAATGGCTGAGTCTGCCATCGTGCTGGCTGGAAGCCGCGCCGGCCGCGTTGCCGCCATCGACCATGTCCCAAGTGTCGGCGTCATCCGCCTCGATGTCCACACCGGGGCCCGCTTTCGCGATGAGTCCATTCCCGATGTCAGCGAATTCCGCCTCCTCGCCGGGAAGTATCAAGGGGGCATTGCCAAGCTAAGAGCGGCCCTGAGAACCAATCCGGTGACCCGCGCTGCCTTGGCCAGCCGCGGCATATCAATTAGCCGCGTCGTCGGGGCGCAGATTTCCTCCAATGGATCGCTGCGTCTCTACCTGTTGTAACCGTCAAACCTCGACGATCGGCACGAAGCCGCCGTAAATCACCCGCTTGCCGTCGAAGGGCATGGGATTGGTAACCGGGTCGAAGCGCGGATCGGCCATGACTTTCGCCATGCCGGAATTGCGTGCGTCCTTTGATGGCCAGACGATCCAGGAAAACACTACGGTTTCATCCGGCTCGAGCTTTACCGCCATCGGAAACGATGTCAGCTTGCCCTCCGGGACGTCCTCGCCCCAGCACTCCAGCACTTGCAATGCGCCGTGCTGCTTGAAGACCTGGGCGGCCTCCTTGGCATAAGCAGTGTAGCGGTCGCGGTCGGCAGTCTTGGCAGCCGCGACGAACCCGTCGACATATGTCATGCGAACCTCCTCATGCGCCTTTGAATGCGGCTTCAAGCGCGGCGATGTCGGGCTTCACAGCCGCCATCATGACAGCGAAGACCCGCGACGCGGCCGCCTTGTCGGGGCTCGTCATCCATTCACCGAGCTTGCCCGGCACGATCTGCCACGACAGTCCATAGCGGTCCTTCAGCCAGAAGCAGCGTGACTCATGCCCGCCATTCGCCGTGAGACTCGACCACAGGTGATCGATCTCCTGTTGCGTGTCGCACGTCACCACGATGGAGCAGGCTTCCGATTTCGTGAACATCGGCCCACCATTGAGTGCCATGTAGGGCGTGCCCGCCAGATTGAACACCACCATCATCGCCGTGCCGGCCGGCATTGCTGAACCCTCGCCATAGCGGCTGACATGGGTGATGGCCGAACCAGGGATCAGCGACGTATAGAGCTTGGCAGCGTCTTCGCCATCGCGGTCGAACCACAGGCATGTGGAAACCTTCGGCCCGCCACTCATTTCTGCTGTTCCATCTTGCGGAGATTCTCCGCAATCTCATCCGGCGACAGCGTCTTGACCGGCGTGGCCAGCGACCAGCGGTGGCCAAATGGATCCTGCAGCTGGCCATAGCGGTCGCCCCAGAACTGGTCCGCCACCGGCATCACAACCGTTGCACCGGCGGATATGGCGCGCGCGAAAGCGGCATCGACATCGGGAACCATCAGGTGCAGCACCACCGCCGTGCCGCCGAGCTGCTGCGGCGAGGTGCCGCCATAATCGAGATACTCGTCCATCAGCATCACCACAGAACCGTTGATGCTGACAGAAGCATGCATCAGCTTGCCCTGCTTGTCGGGCATGCGGAACATCTCCGTGGCGCCGAACGCCCTGGCGTAAAAATCGATGGCGGCAGCGGCGCCGCGGCACACGAGATGCGGGGTGAGACTTCCCACTTGCGGACGGTCCGTCATGTCATGTCCTCCTTGTCCGGTTGATTTACGTGAGGGTGCGGGCGAGCGCTTCGAGCTGGTCGGTGGCCTTGCCCCAGCCCTCATGGAAACCCATCTGCTCGTGCTGCGCCTTGTCGGCGGCCGTCCAATGCTTCACCACGGCATCGTAGCGGGTCTTGCCGCCCTCATCGGCAAAGGTCACCGTGGCCACCATGAAGGGCTTGGCCGAGGGCGTCCAGGCATCGGTGAAGGCGTCGGTGAACACCAGCTTCGCGTTTGGCACGACTTCGAGGTAGACGCCGGCATTGGGAAATTCCTGGCCCTCTGGACCGCGGAAGATCATCCGGCTTGAACCGCCGGCGCGAACATCGGTCTCGACGACAGGCGTTGTCCATGGCCGCGGCGTGAACCACTGCTTGATCAACTCCGGTTCCGTCCAGCAGCGGTAGAGCACGGCGCGCGGTGCATCGATGAGCCGTGTGATCCGGAGTTCATGGGTTTCGGTGGTCATCGCGGGTTCTCCCTGTGCTGTCGCGATTGAAGAGCAGTTCGATGTAGCGTTTGAGGTGATCGATCGAGTCTGCCGCGATCTCCGGCCCCTGCTTCGCCTTGGCGAGAATGAAGGCACCCTGGATGACGGCTTGCGTATGCAGCGCCAGGCTCTCGGCCGTCCAACGCGCATCCGGCGCATAAAGTTTCTTGGCCTCGGCAATATCCTTCGCGACTTCTGCCGCATGTCCGGAGATCGACGCGTCGCAGGCATCGCGGATCGCCGGATTGGTGGCATGGGCCTCCTGCACCATCGTGCCGACCAGGCAGGTGAATTCCGGCACACTGCCTCTGAGGATGGCCTTGCGAAAATCGATGTAGCCCAGCACCCGGTCGAGCGGATCGGGCAGCAGGTGATAAGGTGCCGAGGCGAAGAACCCTCCGGTCATTTCCGACCAGTAGTTGGCCGCGGCGACCGCGAAGTCTTCCTTGCCTTTGAAGTGATGGAAGAAGCCACCCTTGGTGAGGCCCGCTTCGGCGCAGATGTCATCCACCCGCATCGCCGCGTAGCCCTTCTCGCGGATCACCTTGAGGGCGGCACCAAGCAGCTTCTGGCGGGAGTCGTATTTGATGTCGGTATTCATAACTGACGACATACCAACCAGTCGGTATGTCGTCAAGCCTGATTCATGACGTGCGGCGGATTGGTGATGTCAGCCGAGAAGGTTGCGCAAAATGCGGTGGAACACCCGCACGCCCGGCTCGATCAGCGCGTCAGGGAAATCGAAATCCGGATTGTGGCACATGGGATGTGTCTCTCCCGCCCCGAGAAAGAACATGGCGGATCTGGATAAACTGCCAAACAAGCCGAAATCTTCCGATCCGCGCATCGGCAATACGCCCCGGTCATGCCCGATGCCTTCCGCATCGAGCGCCCGGCGCAACTCCGCTGTCGCCTCTCTGTTGTTGTCGCAAGCCGCAAAGATATCGTGATGGCTGAGGTCCAGCCTGAGTCCGGCTGCCTCTGCTTCGGACCCGGCGAGAGCCACGGCGCCATCGAGCAAGGCCTGCATGTCGGCGTCGGTCATCGCCCGCAGCGTGACCCAGAGTTCGGCTTCGCCCGGCGCGATGCCGAAGGCCGGTTCCCCCATGCGCACATGGGTGATGGTGGAAAGCCTGAAGCCAGGCGCCAGCGCCCCGCCCGGCCCCAAAGCATTCAGGCCGGGGATCAGCCGGGAAATGGCCACCGCCGGCGACACCCCCGCTTCCGGCACCGAGGCATGCGATGTCTTGCCGGTCAGCACGATCCTGAGTCCCCGAGAAGCGCAATTGACCGGCCCCTCGTCCAGCGACACGTGTCCGAGCCTGACGCCGGGCATGTTGTGCAATGAGAATGACCAGTCCGGCCGGATGGCGTCGAATTTTGGATCAGCGATCACCGCCGCCGCCCCTGCCCCGTTCTCTTCAGCCGGTTGGAACAGCAGCACGACGCGGCCCTTGGCCGGCCGTTGCCGTGCGATCAACCGCGCAAGTCCGGTCAGAATGGTTGAATGCCCGTCATGTCCGCAGAGATGGCCCTTGCCGGAAAATTCCGACCGGTACGGAACGTCTCCCAGTTCGTAGATCGGCAAGGCATCAAGCTCCGATCGGAACATCACGGTCGGTCCCGGCGCTGCTCCGTCATAAACTGCGGTGACGCCATGACCGCCGAGACCCGTAATCACTTGATCGGGCTTCGTTGGCGCGAGGAAGGCCGCGACCGCCCTCGCCGTTTCTGCTTCCTCGCCCGACAGTTCAGGCTTGCGATGCAGCGCGTGGCGGAATTCAATCAGTTCAACGATGTCGGAATTGGTGAGGGTCATGGCAGTCACTTAGCACCAGCGCCGAGGTCAGGGCTATCGCTGCATGAATTCGCAGTTGCAAGATCACGGCGCCCAGCGGCCGACCGCCGCCTTGAGCCTGACCGGCAGTTGGTGATCTTCGCCAAGCCGGTCAGCAAGAACCCGCAGCAATTCGCGGTAATACCACACCGTCTCGGACTTCGGCTGCGAGAAGCGCTCGAAGATGTTCTCCCCGATGAGCGCGTGGTCGTCGGCGATCGCCGTTGCATTGTGAAGCTTGTCGCATGCCGAGACCAGAACGGTCTGCAGGTCCGCGGTGGCAAGATGCGCGAGATAATCCAGTTTGCGGCTGCGCCATTCGGGCTTGGCACCGGAGTCATCCGGCACGCCATCCGTCAGGCCTTCGACGATCCGCAGCACGTCGGCTCCGAACCGCCGTTCGATCTCCGGGCCATGATGCGCGCCGCAATCCTCAAGCACGTCGTGCAGCAGTGCGGCGATGGCCTGACTTTCAGTTCCGCCATTCTCGATGGCCAGCGCGGAGACGGCAATCGGGTGGGCGATATAGGGAATGCCAGTGCCCTTCCTGAACTGGCCGTGGTGGGCGGCGGCAGCATAGGTCAGGGCTTCGGCATAGCGATCAGACAGCAACATAAGGCGTCATCCTCTGGTTGTTCGCCGAGGCTGCCGGGTCGGGCCCGGCATTGCGCCGGGCGAATGTTTGGATTGTGCGGATCGATACCGACCAGCATGTTCAATATGGCCATGGCAAATAGGCCGGGCAAGCGGCGATTTGGCGCAAGCCACCGCCCGGCATGTGCTCAGATCTGCCCCGCGAAGTGACTGGCGACAAACTTGAGAAAGGAGCTGACCCACTGCGCCACGGTGGTCACCATGCCGGCTCCCGGTGTCACCGCCAGATCGAAATACCCGGCGTGGCAGGCAATTAACGACGAGATCATGGCGTGATGCTCCATGCCCCGGTGGAGGCCAATTCCGCCATCGGCGCCATCGCATGGCCAACGGCGCCGGGTCCGGCGAGCGTCATTGCCAGCATCCATGTGGCCATGGCGATCATCATGAGGTTCTCGGTCAGGGAGAGAAAGCCGAGCGGCACGCTGCTGTCGCCGCCGACGCAGGCGCACTTCAATTCGCGCCCGTCGATGTACACAGCCTTGAGCACCGAAACCGCACCAATGCCGCCAATGAACAGCGCGACCGGCGCCGAAACCCAGGTGAGGACACCCGCCACCATCAGCGCCCCCGCCCCCAGTTCGGCGAAGGGATAGACCTTGCCATAGGGCACCCAGCGCTGCGCCAGCAGATCGTAGTTGAGGAACATCGTCGCGAAGCCCTGGATGTTCTGCAGCTTCAGCATGGCAAGGACCATCATCGACAGGCCGATGAACCACTCCCCCGCCCGCAGCGTGAAGGCGTTGCCATAGGCCGCCTGGCTGAGCGCCATCGCCATCATTGCCGTCACCGCGAAAACCACCAGCACCGGCGTATAGGTCGTGGCCTTGGGATCGCGGACCTTCAATCCGAAATGGCGGCGGAGGTCATCGTAGCCGCCGATGCGCCGGCCATCGATGAAGGCCTGTGGCGTGGTCTTGACGCCATGCTCGGCCTTGAAGGCCTCAACCGCCTCACGGCTCGTGAGCCAGCGGTCATCGACACTGTAGCCTTTGGATCGCAACAACGCCCTGGCCTGCAGGCCATAAGGGCAGATGTGCTTGTCCATCACCATACGATAGAGAATTGCAGTCTTGGGAGAGGTATGTGTCATCGGTATCACCTTGTGTTTGAACGTCGGTGATGCTTCTCTACGTCCCGTACCATGGTACGGAGTCAAGCGATGAATGCGATGACGATAGCAGGTCTGGCGAAAGCCGGAGGCGTGGGTGTCGAAACCGTGCGCTTTTACCAGCGGCGCGGCCTGATGGCCGAACCTAAGCGCAGCGGCGGAGTTGGACTGGGCGGCGGTATCCGCCGGTATGACGCCGATGACGTGCGAAGGCTCCGCTTCATCAAGTCGGCCCAGATTGCGGGCTTCAGCTTGAACGAGATCGCCGAACTTCTGGCGCTTGATGCCGGCGAGGACCGGGCGCGGGCCAGAGCGCTGGCATCCGAACGCCTCGCGGCCCTCGACGCCAAGATCGCCGAACTTCAAACCGCCCGCACCGCCCTGCAACGCATGGCCAGCGCCTGCAGCGCCACCTCGACCGGCCCCTGCCCGATCATCGCGGCCTTTCAGGGGTAATGGCCCGGGCAACGTTGTCGTTGCCGCAGCTCGACGGCGCGCATGCGTGGGAACCGCAAGCCGGGTCACGCGTTCCCTGAAGGCTGCGTGTCAGGGAGGTCAATCGTTCATCATGCAGGATACGGTTGTGGCGTTCGATCTCTGGCGGATGCTGGCCGGGAACGGGCCGCCGCTATTTTATGCCGAGATTGTCGTCCGCACCCTCGTCATCTACTTCTACACGCTTATCCTGCTGCGATGGATCGGCAGCCGCACCATCTCGCAATTGTCCACGGTCGAATTTCTGCTGGTGATCGCCCTGGGCTCGGCGGTCGGAGACGCCGCCTTCTACCCGGAAGTGCCGCTGCTGCACGCCATGTTGGTTGTGACCGCCGTGGTGCTGATCAACAAGGCCATCGACCTGCTCATCTACCGGTTCAAGACGGCCAAGCGGCTGGTCGATGGCGAGCCTGTAGAGGTGGTGCGAGCGGGTGTGCTCACATCGGAGGGTCTATCGCACCGCAACCTCGCGGTCCCCGAACTCCATGAAACGCTGCGCCTGAATGGCATTGCCAACCTCGGTGAGGTGTCCTTCGCGAATGTCGAACCCGGCGGGCAGATGAGCGTGTTCAGGTTCGCCGAACCACGTCCCGGCCTGCCGCTCGTTCCATTGAAGCGCAGAACGATTGATGAGGACGATTTGCGGGAAATGGCCGGCGGCAAGTTGATCGCCTGTTGCCACTGCGGCTCGACAAGGCCGGCCTCGGCAATGCAAGGCCTTGAACCTTGCGGAATTTGCCGGCACGCGGACTGGACAGAAGCCATCACCGGCCCAGCCGATCCAGGCGCACGCGTCAAGCTTGCGGCCTGAGCCTACTCCCACTCGATCGTGCCGGGCGGCTTGCTGGTCACGTCATAGACGACACGGCTGACGCCCTTCACCTCGTTGATGATGCGGGTGCAGACGCGGGTGAGGAAGGCGTGGTCGAACGGGTAGGATTCGGCCGTCATGCCGTCGGTCGAGGTGACGGCGCGCAACCCCAGCACCCGGTCATAGGTGCGGCCGTCGCCCATGACGCCGACGGTGCGGACGGGGAGCAGCACGGCGAAGGCCTGCCAAATGGCGTCATAGAGTCCGGCCTTGCGGATCTCATCGAGATAGATGGCGTCCGCCTTGCGCAGGATGTCGAGCTTCTCGGGCGTCACGTCGTCATGCGGAATGCGGATCGCCAGTCCAGGCCCGGGGAACGGATGGCGGCCAACGAAATGTGAAGGTAATCCAAGCTCTTGGCCGAGAAGCCTCACTTCGTCCTTGAACAGTTCGCGGAGCGGCTCCACGAGCTTCATGTTCATCCGCTCCGGCAGGCCGCCGACATTGTGGTGCGACTTGATGGTGACCGATGGCCCGCCGGTGAAGCTCACGCTCTCGATCACATCCGGATAAAGCGTGCCCTGGGCGAGGAACGCAGCACCCCCCACCTTCTTCGCCTCTGCCTCGAACACATCGATGAACAGCTTGCCGATAATCTTGCGCTTGCGCTCGGGATCGGTGACGCCGGCCAACTCGCCGAGGAACTGCTTCGAGGCATCCACATGCACCAGCGGAATATTGTAGGCCTCGCGGAACAGCCGCACCACCTCTTCCGACTCGTTCAGCCGCATCAGCCCGTGATCGACGAAAATGCAGGTCAGCTGCTCGCCGATGGCTTCGTGGATCAGCACGGCCGTGACGGCGGAATCGACTCCGCCCGAGAGCCCGCAGATCACCCGGTCGAATCCGACCTGCTTCTTGATCTTGTGGATCATCTCGGTCTTGAAATGCGCCATCGACCAGTCGCCCCTGCAGCCGCAGATCTCACGGGCGAAGTTCTTGAGGAGCTTTGCGCCGTCCGGCGTGTGGACGACCTCCATGTGGAACTGGGTGGCGTAGAACTGGCGCTGCTCGTCGGCAATCGCCGCGAAGGGCGCGCCCTCCGAGGTGGCGACAACCTTGAAGCCCGGCGGAATGGCGGTGACGCGGTCGCCGTGGCTCATCCACACCTGATGCCGCTCGCCGGTTTCCCACACGCCGTCGAACAGGGCGGTTGCCTGCTTCACCTCGACGAAGGCCTTGCCGAATTCGCGGTGGTCCGAACCCTCGACCTTGCCGCCCAGCTGCGCGCACATCGTCTGTTCGCCATAGCAGATGCCGAGCACCGGAAGCCCGCGGGTGAACACGCGATCGGGCGCGCGCGGCGAATTGGCGTCATGCACTGAAGCCGGGCTTCCCGACAGGATGATGCCCTTGAGTCCTGGCCAATCCAGCGCCTTTTCAGCCGACTGGAAGGGGACGATTTCCGAGTACACCCCCGCCTCGCGGATACGCCGCGCAATGAGCTGGGTGACCTGTGAGCCGAAGTCGATGATCAGAATACGGTCTTGCATGGCGGGCGTTTAAGGGACTTTGCCGGAGTCTTCAAGATGGCCCCGGCCGTGGGCATTGGCAACTTCCGCATGGGCCTCATTGCTGGTATGCAGAAACCTGTCCCGTCAACCACGGAGAGGCGCCACATGACCGCGACGGCCCAGGTTGCCCATATGAATGTGGCCCGCCTCCGGTTCCCGCCGGGCGATCCCCGTGTTGCCGGCTTCATCGACAATGTCGCGCGCGTCAACGCCGTGGCCGAGCGCAGCCCCGGCTATGTCTGGCGGCTGTCGGATGAGAGTTCTGCCGTGGGCAACGGCATCACGTTTCAGGCGGTCGACCCTGATCCATGCCTGGCGATCTCGCTGTCCGTCTGGGACTCGGTCGAGAGCCTCTGGCATTTCGTCAACAAGACCGTGCACGGCGGATTCCTGAAACGCCGCGTCGAGTGGTTCGCGCCGTGGACGGGGCCGAATTACGTGATCTGGCCGCATGCAGGTTCGACCCCTCCAACGCTGTCGGAGGGCTGGACGCGGCTCCGCCGCCTCGCAGACCACGGCGCCATGCCGGAAGCCTATGATTTCAAGTATGCCAAGGTCGTGCCGGAAGCCTAGCCCGTCGCGATATCCCACAAAAGCTTCATGTTTAGCGCGATGATGATGGCGGCGATGATGGCCGCCACGATAGTGAGCCACGTGGGCGACACCAGCGCCCCCAGCTTGGCCTTGTCGCGGGTGAAGATCACCAGCGGCACGATGGCGAATGGTAGCTGGAAGGCGAGGATCACCTGACTCAGGATCAGCAAGAGGCCTGTCCCCTCGGCGCCATAATACAAGGTCACGCCTGCCGCCGGCACGATGGCGATCATCCGGGTGATCAACCGCCGCATCCAGGCCGGCAGCCGGATGTCGAGGAAGCCTTCCATGACGATCTGGCCGGCCATGGTGGCGGTCACCGTCGAATTGAGCCCGCAGCACAGAAGCGCGATGGCGAACAGCTTCGGCGCCAGCAGCGAGCCGACCAGCGGTGCCAGCATCGAATGGGCATCGCCGATTTCTGCCACCGTCGTCCGGCCGTTGGCATGGAAGGTCGCCGCAGCGAGAATGAGGATCGAGGCA
>CAUJIO010000046.1 GCA_963205315.1 Pseudomonadota bacterium
ATTGGGAACGTGGCGTGCGCATCTCATCATGGCCTGGCCGCAACAGCGGTCCACTCGCGAGAGGCCGGATACATTTATGCAAACTGTTCGACGTCAGCGTGAAGGCTCTTGCAAGGATGGGGCGGGTCATACATTTTTTGACCGGAGGTCTTTCAGCGCCGCGTTGTCGAGCATCGCATCTGCCAGCAGCCGCTTCAGCTTGCCGTTCTCATCCTCCAGAGACCTGAGCCTCTTGGCGTCGGAGACATCCATGCCCCCGAACTTGGCCTTCCAGTTATACAGCGTCGCCTCGGAGATCCCGTGCTTGAGGGAAAGGTCCCCCGCCTTCGCACCAGCTTCGTGCTCCCGCAGAACAGCAATGGTCTGCTCTTCCGTGAACCGCTTCCTCTTCATCGTCCGTCTCCCTTCCTTGGGGCCGGACTCTAAATCTATCTGGAGGAAATCCTCAGTGGCAGGTCAGAGGAAATCCTCAGTGGCAGGTCACTAGCACTGAAGAGCAGATACGCGACGTCGACTTTATCAGCGAGACCGCAATGGCGATCCGCGCTCGACTGCAATGAATTGAGAAGCTGAATACTCAAGGCATTCTTGAGGATAGAGAGCCTGCGTTTATCTTGCTTCCCTTAGTAAAACTAACTGAACAAATCATCGATCTTTGTCGCCTGGATGTAGCGTGCGGGGTTATCACCAATGGCCAGACTCTTGAAGTGAACCTTGCCGCAGGCAATCTTGGCCGCTTCGATATCCCGCAGATCATCCGCGAATAGGCTGCCTTTCGTCTCGACTACGAAGTAGAGCCGCTCTTCGCCACCGGCCTCCACTAGGACAGCCCAATCCGGATTATAGCTTCCCAGGGGAGTTGGAACTTTGAACCAGTCGGGAAGCTTGGCATAGACCTTAACAGCTTCGTTCTTCTCCAGCTGCTCGGCAAAGGTCCTCTCAATCCCGCGTGAATCGTAGAGGACAGGCTCATCGAGCTCATTCACCGTGCCATACCTTATCCAGTCCTGCTGCTCACGACCGATGGAGACGGCTTGACCGTCTCCGCTGCCCACAAGCGCCATGCGCAGAATGAGGCCGGAAAGGTTGTCATTGAGGATGTTGTTGCCTCGCTTCCCCTTAAAGAGGACACGCCCCATGAGCAGGCATTTTTGGCCAGCTTGGCACTCCCCTTACAACGGCGGGAGAACCTCTGGAGCTTATATCAAGGCTGGCTGACACGGCTCGAAGCGCTCAACGCCGCCCGGATTGGCGGCACCTAGTCGACGGGCACTGCCGAAGGCAGCAAAATCATCCGACATTTACCTGACCTGCGACGCCGATCGAGACTGCGGTTCCGGGTGCTGCCCGACACCTGGTTTCAAGCCGGTCGAGCGAGCGGCACAGCATGCGTTGGCAGCGCTCCAGCACGGGGAGAAGCTTCTGCTCGATTTTTTCGATCATCTCACCGATGGCCTGGGCATCAGCGCTTGAGTGCGCGGCTTGGCCGAAGAGCTCGCGTTCGACCTCGAGACAGGTTGATCCAAGCCAGACCTGGACCCGCAGCAGGTTGCGATAGGCGAGAATGGCGGCGTCGGCATGCATATGGTCGGCAGCGGTAGGCTGTTCCGTGCCTGCCAGCAGTTGGTGCCGCAACTGGGTCAGGGTGGCGACCAGCGGCAGATCCAATTGCCGGTCGGCGCCGCGGCGCTGGATCAGGAACTGGCCGCTGGCGTAGTCCTCGCGAGCTTTGCTGAAGACCTGCTCGAGGTATTCTTCGTTCCGTGCGCCGATGCGGCCCTTGACGGCCTCCAACACGCCTCGCGCCTGACGCCGCAGTTCACGGTGCTGCGCATTGAGCTCATTCTGCACCTTCAGTTCATGAGCAACAGCCGGCGGGTCGTCCCGGCTGGTCACTTCCTCGATATCGACATTCATACTTTGGCCTCCCGAAGGGCAATATCCACATGGCTCATCCGCGGCCGTTCAACGTGTTGTTCCTGCAATTCAAGGAGCGCCTTTGCCATGTGGCTCATGCAAATATATCGCTTCCGTTGTTGTCCACGCTCGCGCCAGCAGAATGCGAGATAGGGACCGTGCAACAACCCAGAGGTACAACGGCAGGTCTTGCGACCACACCGCTTCCATTGCAAGTGGATGCTTCCATTTGGAGTCTTGGGCAACAGATTTGGCATTTTCATTTATTCTCTCATGGTTGCAACAGCCAGATCAGAGTCGTCTTTCCCTCCCATCGCCTGAGGCTCCGCCAGCGCCCGGCACAGATCGTGTGAAGAGCTCCCCTGCGCCCTGCATCCCCGACGACGGTTACCGGTACGACCGTCCCTTCCTCCAAAGGCTTCCCGCAATGGAGGCACACGCTCGAGTCTGTACAGTGGGGAGGATTGGCACACAGCCATTGATCGATGCAGTCCTCGAATGCGATTAACTCCGCAGCGAGACGGGGATATCCACCGTCGCGCTCGGCAATCGCGGCACGCTCGTTGAAAAGGGCTTTCCACTCCAAGCACGAGAGCAATTCCTGTTTGTTTGCGCGGAGCTTGTTGATGAAGTCCTCGGTGAATGCAGACCGAGGCCCGTCAAGCACCAGCTGCTCGCCCTCCCGCTGGGCGGTCACCCCAGAGGCATACAATTCGTTCAGCAGTGTACTAACCGCGATCACAGGGCCACCCTCCGACGGGACTCCGAGAGGGGCGATTGAGCCGGGGAGTCTTGCTCTCTTTCGTCCGTCGCCGTGGATTCTGCCGTTACATCGTAACAAGGCTGTAACTTCAATGAGTTAGAGTGCTGCGACGCCGTTACATCGTTTTCTCGTGTAACGGTTCCAGGACCATTCAAACCTTTGAAATCATTCGGTTGTAACGGCGTAACCTTGCTTGACCCGAGGTAGCGCGAGAACGCGTCATCAAAAGAGGCACGGTGGTAGCCTTTGGCGGGCCCTGTGTCCGGAAAGCGAATGGTTATGGGCTTCACTCCGAACGGTTTCAGCATTGCAGCAAGCTGGGTTGCTGTCATTGGGCTTCCACGGCGCCACTCAGCCCAAGGGCGCTCGTCTATCTGGTGCAAGTGTTGCAAAACGTCTTCAGTCTTAGTGCGGTCAACCATGGTGATTTCGAAGAAGTCACGGATGTCTCCAAGAAGAATGATGGCCGCTGACCCCTCGTCATCCCGGTCGACAAGGGCCAAGGCGGCCATGTGAACTGTCTGCGGCCAATCATCACCAGCTACATCAGCGATAGCGAATAACGGACGCCAATTGTCGGCAGCGCGGTCATTCAGTTCACGAGGCACATAGGCATTCTCTTGCCCTCAAGTTTACCCGTGACGATATCTCAATAGCGATAGACATACTCTTCTGTTATCCATCCAAGAGAATCTCCAGTTGTATTTGTATTTTAGCGCCTTGCCAGTACTGTTAGATTGGGCGGCAAAGGGTTACTGTCTAGCGCAGCTGAAATCCTGTTTCCCACTGCTTCACTGGCAGCCCGCAGAGGATCATCGCTCAGGTGCGCAAAGCGCTGCGTAGTCGCACTATGAGCATGACCTAGAAGTGCTCCGATAATGGGCAGGCTCGCACCACCTGCAACCGCAATGCTGGCGAAGCTGTGCCGCAGGTCATGCAAGCGAACATCACTCAGTCCCGCTGTCTTCCGAACGCGTTCCCAAACCTTTGGCGTGCCCTCGTAGTGTCCATCGCCCCTAAAGGCAGGGAAGACGTGGTCATTTCCAGTGAGGCGTTTCTGATCGTTCAGGACCTGCAGTGCCCCCGCGTTGAGAGGAATGTACTTCTGCCCGGTCTTGGAATCGGCAAGCTTGAGACAGCCACTATCGAAATCCACCTCCGACCACTTCAGCCCTTGGATTTCGTTTTTGCGTGCACCAGTAAAAACCAGCAGCTTAATCACCGAAATGGCCAACGAGTTCTCACCTTCGCTTTCAGCTTTACGCAGCACTTCTCCCAAAGCCACAAGTTCCTTCTGGCTCAGGTAGCGATTGCCCTTTTTGTCCGCGAAACGTTTGACTCCAATGACCGGACTGGCTTCAATCATGCCGCAATCGACCGCATAGGCGAAAACACCGCCCAGCAACCCAACTGTTCGTGTTGCGGTCCCTTGACCACCCCGAACAATGGCCCGGCCACGCTTGCCGGTCTTGATGTCGGCAGCCGTCTTGCCATTCGCCACGTCCTGAAGAAACCTCTTCACGTCGGCCCGCGTAACATCCTGCACTTTCTTGCGGCCAAGGAGGGGCTTGATGTGGCGTTCAATCCTGCCCGTATCGGTTGCTAAAGTAGTTGCCTTTTTGGTGGCACAGCCGTGTTTGAGGTACTGGTCGCAGAGTTCGGCCACCGATAATCTCTTCTTCAGGTCCTGCTTCTCTTGCGCTGGGTCTTCGCCATTGGCAACCCGCCCAAGGATTTTCTTGGCTTCGGCTCGCGCCGTTTCGACCGTCCAGGGCGATCCGTGCCCTCCGATAGTAATGCGCCTGTTTTCTCCGGATCGGCCTCCAGGCGTGCGATATTGGCAAACATAGCTCTTCCTGCCGCCCTTCGAGACCTTGAGGCCAAAGCCCTTCAGTTCGGTATCCCAGAGGAACCAGTCGGTGGCTTCCGGCTTGGCACTGTCCACGGCAGTCTTGGTGATCTTGGTGCTGGGCATAGCGGGCCTCAAATCGGTGCTTACTGGTGGCCAAAAAGCAAGCACATAGTAAGCACCGCGACTGGAAACGCAAGGAAACAGTTGGAAGCTCGGTGCAAAAGATGCCCATATTTTGCTAGTATTCTGGAATTTCTAGGAGAGCCGAGGAAAGCCCATAAGCCTCTATCCTTAGCCCTCCGAAGGCAGAGGTCACAGGTTCGAATCCTGTCGGGTGCGCCATTTCGCGGCCAAGGTTACGGACGCCGACAGCCGCTATATTGACGTCTTCCATATCCCTTCGACGTAGGTCGATTCCTGATCCCCGCGCCATGGGGGCATGGTCACGCAGATGAATCTGAGCGGGCCGGTTCCGACATTTCGATACTGGAAGGCCGTGCCAACAGGAATGTCTATGGCGACTCCGGGGACCAGAGTTGTGACGCGCTCCTGCTCGTGATCCCTCCGCCAGATCTCGCCGTGTCCCTCCAGGATATACCAAAACTCGTTGACCGTGGCATGGACCACGGCCCGGTTTGTCTGGCCGGCAGATACCGTGCTGTGGATCATGTTCCCAGTGTCACTGTCCATTAACAGTCGAACGTCTGCCCCCGCGGGAGACTTGCCATCCGGCAGGTCTGGTAACACCGTCTCCTTCATTGTGTGACACCCCGCTGTTCAGGATAAACGACCGTTGCACCTCGGTTCGCCTCCGTCAACAAAACCTGAAACGGCGATCGTGTGGCCATTTTGGCAAGCAATTGGCGCCAGACTGACACAACAGTGCCCAGCTTCATCTGGTCCGGTGTGCCAATCGATCGTTTACTCTTATACGGTTAATCCTGCGACAGCTTTTGAGCTGTCCGGATTTACGCGATTGTTCACCACCGCTTCATGTCCTGAGCGGAGGGCCGAGACCGGCAAACTTTCCTGATCCCGATCAGGAGGCGCGAGCGTGGGGTTGGGGCGTGTCGTCCAGAACATCCGCCAGGAAGTCGCTTCCAAACGCTGTCAGGAACTGGAGTGCGAAACCGTTCTCAAGATAACGCACGACCTTGCCGAGCATCTTCCCCAGATAGACATTGCTGCCGATGGCCGGAAGCACGTCAACCGCAACGGCGGCGCCGGTCAACGAGACGTCGATGATCTCGCAGCTATAGGCGCGGCCGTCTGCGAGGATGATACGAGACTGTGTGCCGCTCAGCTGCCGGCGATTGTAATTCCGTTCGTCCTCGACCTCGCCGGCCTGTTTGCTGGCCAGCCACTCTAATCTGGCTCCGAATCGCTCTCGGCGGGCGCCGCCCAGCATGAACTCGACGCGGAAACCATCCGCCGTTGCTTCTTTCGCCATGCACTCTATCCGGCCGATGTGTTCCAGATAGGCAATGATGATGTGACCAAAGGGCGGCAGGACCGGGCAGCGAAACTCCGCACCCTCGACTGACATGCTGGCAACTGTGCAGGTATGCTCGCTTTGATCAGGCAGGAGGAAGCGTCCAAACAACGGATTTGGCGGTTTGGTGACAGGTAGATCCGCCGGGTGTGAGTTCATGGTGTTATGCCTTTCCGCCACACTCGCCCCCCGCCATATCGAGCTTCATGCCCCATCTAAAGTAGAAACAGATAGGCGAAGTTTCTGAAATTTGCCTTAAGGCGCGGCAAACCCAGTGGTCCGGATTCAAAAGCGCTAGGTCCGAATGCAACCCTTTGCAACCGGTGCTATATGCTTGGCAGCAGGGCCAGCGCCGCGGCACCCACGAGGCCGCAATTGTCGCCGAGCGCCGCCCGCACGACGTCAACAGCGCGGAATGGCGGCATGGCGAGGCGGTTGATCTGCGCCATGATGCGATCCTGCATCAGGTCCAGCGCATCGGACATGCCGCCACCCACGACGAGACGCTGGGGCGCATAGAGATGAAGGAGGCTGGCGAAGCCATAGCCCAGCAGATCGGCCTCGCGTTCGACCAGCGCCACCGCCGCGGCATCCCCAGTGCGGGCGGCTTTCACCACTGCGCGAGCATCGGCAAAGCCGGCTTTGCGGGCTTCGGCACTGAAGGCTGTTCCGGAGGCATGAGCTTCGAAGCATCCGGTGCCGCCACAGGCACAGCGCGGTCCATCCGGGGAGATCATCATGTGGCCAATGTGGCCCGCCATGCCGCGCGCGCCCCGCAGCAACCGGCCATCCGCTACGACGCCACCGCCGATGCCGGTGCTCACCGTCACATAGACCATGTGTGACAACCCGCGCCCGGCGCCATATGTCCATTCGCCAAAGGCCGCGGCGATACCGTCATTTTCGAGAATGACGGGCCGCGCGAATTTTTCCGCCAGCACCTGGCGAAGGGGATAGTTCTCCCACCCCGGCAACGTCGGGATCGCGATGATGCAGCCTGTTCCGGAGTCGAGAGGACCGGGCGCCGATACCCCGACGGCGTCAATACCTTCGAGACCGCCCAGCGCAGATGCCAGGTGCAGCATCTGGGCGATGATGACCGATGGACCGCCTCCGGCATCGGTGGAGATCGACATGCGGCGCAGGACGGATCCGGAGGATTCGAGGACGGCCGCCCGCAGGTTGGTGCCGCCCAGGTCGATGCCGAGAGCCAGCCGTGTCATGATATTCAGGCGCCAGCCATGCCGTGTACCCAGGCTATGCGACTGCCAAGGTCCGCCGCGCCGAAAGCCAGCGAACCCATCACAATCGTCTCGGCACCGGCGGCGCGCAGGCCCGGCACGGTATGCTCGCGAATACCGCCATCAGCGGCGACGACAATGCGGCGTCCATTGCTCTTCGCCGCCACCAGCGCCCGGGCTTCTCGCAGCCGGGGTTCCGCGGTGGGATCAAGACCCTGACCCTTGACGCCGATGCGGGTGCCGAGAAGCGTCAGCATGTCGATGTTGTCGATGTGTTTCTCCGCGGCGGCAACGGGTGTGTGGAGTTGCAGCACGAGTCCGGCTTTCAGGCCCGCGGCGCGAATGGCCGCCAGCGCTTGCGCCGCATTGGCGTTCTCGGCGTGGACGCTGATGAGATCGGCACCGGCTTCAGCGAACTGCACGATCTGGTCGAGAAGAACGGCGTCGGCGACCATGAGATGGACGTGGAAGGGCTTTGCTGTCATCGCCCGAAGTTTCGCCGTCAGATCGGGAAAGAACAGGAAGGCGGGCGAGAAGTGGCCATCGGCCACATCGATATGAAAAATATCCGTGTACGGTTCAATGCGCTGCAGATCAGCGGCCAGATGCCCGAGGTCGGCCGACCACAGCGACATCTCGGCCATCAGGCGATCGGTGGGCAGCGCCTCCAGCCAGTTTGCTGCAGGGCGTAAAGCGGTGGTCATGAAGCCAATCCTTGGTGTTGCAGAAATGCGGTGATGGCAGCGCGAAGCTCTGCCAAATGACGGGGCTTGTCTTGCGCCTTGGGGGTGATGTCGAGGAATGCCGCCCGTGGGATGAGCGCACCGAGGTGCCTGGCACTTGCGAGAGGATGAACCAGGTCCATCGCATTGCCGATCACCAGGGCCGGCACGCTGAGCGCCCTCAGTTGAGCCTCGGTGATGCCCGGACCATCCGCCGCGATGGATGACAGCAACAGACTTGTATTTTCGGGATCGGCGGAGTCGAAGAACTTGTTGAGCGAGGCGAGATTGTCAGGCGCGTGCAGCGCGTAAGTCCTGGCCACGTCACTCGCCGCAAATCCAGCCTTGTCGCCACTGGCAAGAAAGCGGCTCACCGTTTCAAAGGCCTGCATGTTCGACGGCGATGCCTCGGTTCTCCACGCCGGGCGGACGAGGATCAAGGCTGTGACGCGGTCTGGCGCAATGACCGCAATACGTGCCGCAATCGCCGCACCCATTGAAATTCCGCCGATGGCGAAGCGCTGCACCCCCCGCGCATCGGCAAAGGCAAGCACATCGTCAGCGAACATGGCGATGGAGAACCGGTCACCACGGGCCGAGGCACCATGACTGCGGCATTCGAGTGTCAGACGGCGGACGCCGTTGCCCGGAAAGGCTTCGGCAACCTGGGCTTCATCACCGCCAAGACCATGCTGTAAAATGACCGGGGGACCATCACCCACATCATAGCCAGCGAGTGCGAGCCCGTCCCGCATCAGCGTGTGCGACGGAGTCATGTCAGGATGTCTCTCAGGAAAC
The DNA here is from genome assembly GCA_963205315.1 of Pseudomonadota bacterium. Taxonomy (GTDB): domain Bacteria; phylum Pseudomonadota; class Alphaproteobacteria; order Rhizobiales; family Aestuariivirgaceae; genus Aestuariivirga. The sequence continues at coordinate 8,786 of CAUJIO010000046.1, forward strand.
GGGCAACAGACGGCGCCTCGGCCTCCTCCAGCCCGTGCGTCACCAGAGGACCGTCAAAGCCTGCCGCTGCCAGGCGCGACACGAAATGGCGGAAATCAATGACGCCACGGCCGGCAGCCACAAACTGTCCTGCCGCATCGCGGTCCTTGGCATGAGCCATGACGATCCGATCGGCGAGGAGATCGACGGCCTCCGCCACCAGCGCAAGGCGCTTCGCACTGTCCGTCACTTCAAACAGGTTGGCAGGATCGAGGACGATCTTCAGGCGTGGCGACTGCAGCGCATCGATGAGGCGCCGCGCAAGCGGCGCGGAACTCACGATATTGGCAAGCTCCGGCTCGATGCCGAGATCGACATCAAATCGATCTGCCAATTCGACGGCCTTCGACATCTCCGTCAGCAAGCCGCGCCAGGCCTCGGGGGTGGCGTTCTCCGGGTGATGCCGCCACTGATCATGCGGGTCACGCGTCCCGGTGCACAGCGTCACCAGCCGCGTGCCCATGGCGCGGGACGACGCGGCGATGACGCCCAGGCGGCGGAGGCCGATGGCGCGCTGCTGCGGATCGGGATGGATCATATTGTAGGTGGCCGATACGGCAGCGATCTCAACACCTGTCTCACGCGATGCCGCCGCAATCTCTTCCGCCGTGGCGGGGGGTATTTCATCAAGCATCGACGGCAGCCCGAGACAGGCCATGTTGAACTGGGCACAATCATAGCCCGCGGCGCGCACGGCACTCAGAACCGGCACGGCGCCTTGCACGGCAAAGGTCCTGGCGAAGATGCCAAGTTGCATCACACCGGTCCGCTTACATCGGCAAGCCTCACGCTGCGGCCTTCGCGCACCGATTGGGCGATCGCCACCATGGCGCGCACGCTCGCAACTCCATCATGCACGTCGGCGCCGCGCATTGGCCCACCATCGAGAACAGCATCGGCAAAACCTTCCAGCTGACGGCGGTAGAAATGCCCGTCGGCGCCCAGCGGCCGGCGGGAGGTAGCATCCTTCTCGTGGAAGATGTCGACGTCGGAGGACTTGTAGTACCAGGGATTATAGGTCTTGGCGGTGATGCTGCCGTTCTCGCCATAGAGCGTCAGGCCTTCGTGCCAGTCCATGCGGACTGCAACGGTCAGATCGAGATGTCCCATGCAGCCATTGGCAAATGCGACATCGACAAACCAGCTGTAGGCGCCAAACTTTTCGTTCAGCCGCGCATTCACTTCGATTAGCTCGCCGCAGAGGAATCGCGCCGTGTCGACCAGATGACTGCCGTGCGCCAGCATGAAATAGCGGCGCAGATCGGCCTTCGGATTCTCCGCTGGCTTGCGGGCGCCTGCGCTGAGGATGGGGAGCGGCTGCACCGCGTCGGTCATGGTGTAGCGGTGGGTGGAATCGCAATACCAGGCCTTGAGCGCCAGCTGCTGACCCATCTCATCGCGGACGAAATCACGCGCCGCCTCGAGCCCAGGATCGAAGCGCTTCATGTGACCGACCTGAAGGACGAGCCCGCTGCGTTTCACGGCGGCGGCCAGCTGTTCGACATCCTCGACTGCGAGGCCGATCGGCTTTTCGCACAGCACGTGTTTTCCCGCGGACAGCGCCTTCAAAGCGGCGGGAACGTGAAAGGCATCCGAAGTGGCGATGATGACGGCGTCGAGTGCCGGGTCGGCCAGCATCGCATCATAGTCGCGATAGCGCTTCGCAGGCTGGTAGGTATCTCCCATGCGCTGCACCAGATCCTCCGCCACATCGCAGATGGCGTAGAGATCGGTGTTGCGGGCCTTGGCGGCCGATTCGAAATGCGCGAACTGGGCGATTGGGCCGCAGCCGAGAATGCCGACCTTGAGGCGGCGGTCCTGTTTCCTGATCATGCTGGATTTCCTGTGCTGGCCCGTCATTGGCCCGCAGGCTGGCCATGCGTCAAGACATCATTGCTGGTTTAATGCCCCAGCAATCTGGCAGGTGAAAATGCCTCGTCGAGCTGTGCCTCGGTCATCAGGCCCTCGCCCAGGACCACGTCGCGGATGGAGCGGCGGGTTTTCAGCGCCTGCTTCGCCACGCGGCTGGCCTCGGCATAGCCGATATAGGGATTGATGGCGGTGACGGTGACCAGCGAGCCCTCCAGCAGTTCGCGGCAGCGCTCGCGGTCCGCCTCGATGCCGATGATGCATTTCTCGCGCAAGGTTCCCATGCCGCGCATCAACATGCGCATCGATTGCAGGATGTTGAGGACAATCACCGGCTCCATGGCATTGAGCTGCAATTGTCCAGCTTCCGCCGCCATCGTCACGGTCAGGTCGTTGCCGATCACCTGATAGGCGATCTGGTTGACGACCTCCGGAATCACCGGATTGACCTTGCCCGGCATGATCGAGGAGCCGGCCTGCACGGCTGGAAGCCTGATCTCGCCGAAGCCGGCGCGCGGCCCGGAATTCAAGAGCCGCAAATCATTGCAGATCTTCGACAGCTTGACGGCAATGCGCTTCAACACGCTGGAGAAGGTGACAAACGCTCCGAGATCAGATGTCGCTTCGATCAGATCGGCAGCCGGCACCATGGGGACGCCCGACACTTCGGCGAGATGGCGGATCACCAGATCCGAATATCCGGCCGGCGTGTTGATGCCGGTTCCGATGGCGGTGCCGCCGAGGTTTACCTCACGCAGCAGATTTGCGAATTCGCGCAGGCGCTCGATGTCTTCGCCAATAGTGACGGCAAAGGCGCGGAACTCGGAACCGAGCCGCATCGGCACCGCATCCATCAATTGTGTGCGGCCAACCTTGATGACATCGTCAAACTCCAGCGCCTTGGCCATCAGCGCGTCCTTCAAGGCCTGCTGGCTTTCGATCAGTTCGGGGCAGGCACGCAGGATCGTGAGACGCACGGCGGTCGGGTAGACGTCGTTGGTCGACTGCGACAGGTTCACATGGTCGTTGGGGTTGACGGTGGCATAGTCCCCCCGCGGCCGGCCCAGAAGCTTCAGGGCAATATTGGCAATCACCTCGTTGGCATTCATGTTGGTCGAGGTGCCTGCGCCCCCCTGCAGCATGTCAACGACGAAATGATTGAGTCCATCGCCGGCGATGACGAGATCGCAGGCCGAGACGATCGCCGCGGCAATCTCCGGCTTCAGCGTATCGAGTTCACGATTGGCAATCGCCGCCGCCTTCTTCACCATGGCGAGCGACTGGACGAATTCGGGATAGTGGCGGAGCAGGATGCCGGTGATGGGAAAATTCTCGACAGCGCGCGCGGTATGGATACCGTAGTCAGCATCGGCTGGAATTTCCATGTCGCCAATCGCGTCGCGTTCGGTCCGGGTCTTGGGCATCGTTGTGGTCTCCGCACATCACTGTCCCGCCACTGTAGCCCATATTTCGCAATTGGCGGAGTGATTGCCGAAGCGATTGTTTGACCTATAGTGCCGCCTCAAGGGATATCGGACCACCCGGAAATCGCCAGAAACTGACAACAAGGTCCGGGGAACATAGAGGAGACAGAATGGATCGCCGTAATTTTATCCGGTCGGCTGGCGTCGCTGCCGCAGCCGTTCCGGCACTCGCCGCGCCTGCCATCGCCCAGGCCGCCCCCGAAATCAAATGGACGATGACCTCGAGCTTTCCCAAGGCGCTCGACACCATTTATGGCGCAGCAGAGACATTTGCCAAATACATGGCGGAAGCCACCGACGGCAAATTCCAGATCGCGGTGAAAGCAGCCGGCGAAATCGTCCCGGGTCTTGAGGCCGCCAACGCCGTGTCGGCGGGAACTGTCGAAATGTGCCACACGGCCAGCTACTATTATTGGGGCAAGGATCCGACTTTCGCGCTGGCGACCGCCGTTCCCTTCGGTCTCAATTCGCGCCAGCAGAATGGGTGGATGTATTATGGCGGCGGCCTCGAACTGATGAACGAGTTCTACGCCACGCACAATCTCATCGGATTTCCGTGCGGCAATACCGGCGCGCAGATGGGCGGCTGGTTCCGCAACGAGATCAAGTCGCTGGCCGACCTGCAGGGCGTGAAGATGCGCATCGGCGGCTTCGGCGGCAAAGTGATCTCCAAGCTCGGCGTCGTGCCGCAGCAAATTCCTGGTGGCGAAATCTATCAGGCCCTCGAAAAGGGTACAATCGATGCCGCCGAATGGGTGGGTCCGTATGATGACGAAAAACTCGGCTTCTACAAGGTCGCGCCAAATTACTACTACCCCGGCTGGTGGGAGGGCGGGGCCATGCTGCATACGCTCATCAACACCGCCAAGTGGGCCGAGCTTCCGCCTGTCTACCAGTCCCTCATCAAGACGGCCTGCCAGGCCGCCAACGCGGACATGCAGGCCAAATACGATGCCCGCAATCCGACGGCGCTGAAGAAACTTGCGACGGCCGGAGCCAAGTTCTTCCCGTTCCCGCAAGATGTCATGGAGGCGGCTTTCGCAGCGTCCAATGACACCTATGCCGAAATCAACGGGTCGAATGCCGCCTTCAAGAAGATCTATGACTCGATGGTCGCGTTCCGGGGCGATGCCTTTCTGTGGCAACAGTTCTCCGAATATACCTTTGATGCCTTCATGATGGGCCAGCAGCGCAAGAAGACGATCTGAGCCTGCGGCTTATCGCATGAAAAGGAATGGGGGGGCCGGCAGGCCTCCCATTCTTGCGTTCAGGGATTGATGGCGGGTGGCGCACTCAGATCGGTGCCGCCACTGTCCGGCACGATGATCTCGATATTCGGATCGACCACGAGGTCGGCGTCGAGGAAGGCCGTGACAATCTGCGGAAAGGCAATGAGAATGCCGACCAGCATGAGCTGCAGCACGACCCAGGGAATGGCCCCCCAGTAGATATCGCTCGACTTGACGGACGGCGGCGCCACGCCCCTGAGGTAGAACAGGGCGAAGCCGAAAGGCGGATGCATGAAACTCGTCTGCATGTTGGCGCCGAGCAAAACGCCGAACCAGATGAGATTGATGCCCATGGCTTCGGCGGCGGGCGCCAGCAGCGGCACGACGATGAAGGCGATCTCGAAGAAATCGAGGAAGAAGGCCAGAATGAACACGAACAGGTTGACGACAATCAGGAAGCCCGCTTGCCCGCCCGGCAGCGAGACAAGGAAACTCTCGATCCATTCCTTGCCGCCGACGCCCTGAAACACCAGACTGAAGACGCGCGCGCCGATGAGAATGAAAACCACCATGGCGGTGATGCGCATGGTCGTGTCCATGCCTTGCCAGGTCAGCGACCATGTCAGCTTGCGGTTCAGCCAGGCCAGAACGAAGGCGCCGATGACGCCCATAGCGCCGGCCTCGGTCGCGGTCGCCAGTCCCATGAAGATCGTGCCCAGCACGATGAAGATCAGCGCCAGTGACGGGATCATCCCGCGGATGCAGCGGCGGGCCAGCGCCCAGCCCTTCAGCGTCCGGGCTTCGGGCGGCAGGGCCGGCACATCGCCGGGCTTCAGGATGCTGAGCAACAACACCCACAGCATGAAGAGAACGACCTGGATGACGCTCGCTCCCATGGCGCCCAGATACATCTGCCCCACCGGCTTGCCGAGTTGGTCGGCGAGGACCACGAGGACGAGAGACGGTGGAATGAGCTGCGTGATGGTGCCTGACGCGGCGATGACGCCGGTGGCATGGCGGATGTTGTAGCCATACTTGATCATGATCGGCAGTGAGATCAATGCCATGGCAATGACCGATGCGGCGACCGTGCCGGTGATGGCGCCCAGAATGGCACCGACGAGAATGACAGCATAGGACAGGCCGCCGCGCACACCGCCGAAAAGCTGGCCGAAGCCCTCGAGCAAATCTTCCGCCAGTCCACAGCGTTCGAGGATGGCTCCCATGAGCGTGAAGAAGGGAATAGCAAGCAGCAGGTCATTGCCGAGCACCGACTCAAGCTGAAAGACGATGTTGCCGAGGAAGTCCGGATGAATGAGCCCCAGTTCGATGCCGATGAGCCCGAATGCAAATCCGACGGCCGCCAGCGAGAAGGCCGCCGGATAGCCGTAGAGCATGAACAGGATCAGCCCGGCGAACATCATGGGCGCCAGATTGTGGCTGACAAATGCAATCATTGAACCGGCTTCTCGTAATTCGGCTCGCGGTGGATGTACCCCAACAGCGAGGCGAGGGTCTTGATGATTTCCGAGAAGCCCTGCACCAGCAGGATTGCGAAGCCCAGTGGAATGAAAAGCTTGAAAGGCCAGCGCGGCAGGCCGCCGGCGTTGGACGACATTTCGTTCGTCCGCCACGATTCGAGAAACCAAGGCCAGCTGAAGTAGATCAGGACCACGCACATGGGCACAAGGAACAGGATTGCGCCGCTGAGATCGATCCAGTCGCGCTTTCGATAGCTGACCGATCCATAGACGAGGTCAACCCGCACATGTTCGTTGACCTTGAGTGTCCAGGACGCTCCCAGCATCACCATGCCGGCGAACATGATAAGCTGCACGTCACGCAACGCGTTGGAATTGTCCCGGTAGAGATCGAAAATGAAGCCCAGGCCGCCGCCGAACACACGCAACTTGGAATCGAGATAGAGGATTGTGCCGATGCTGTATCGGAACAACGCGTTGAAGGCGCTCACCAGCGCGGCAAGCAGCACAAGCCAGATCGCGGCCAGGCCGACGTACCTGCTGGCGGCGTCTATGCCTCGGCTGATGGCAAGCAGAGCCCCCATCACTTAACCTCCCCTGAAGACCGTTGACCGGCCCCTTGCTTCTGGGGAAGACATTAGGTTGATTGCGAGGTTCGCAACAAGAGGCAATGATGCAACTGCAACTCCGGCCGGATGGCCGCCAATCCGATACGGCGCTGATGGTCCAGCGTGGCACCGGGCGGCTGCTGCGAGCGGCGGGATTCGCGATATTGCCCGAGTTTACGCTCACCACCGGACGGCGGGCCGACATCATCGGCGTGAACGATGCAGGCCAGATCTGGATCGTCGAGATAAAGTCGTCGGTCGGGGATTTCCGCTGCGACACCAAGTGGCCGGAATATCGTGACTATTGCGATCGGCTGTTTTTCGCCATCCCGACCAGCCTCGACCCGGCCATCATGCCGGATGATGCCGGGTTGATCATCGCCGACAGCTGGGGAGCGGACATCATCCGCCATCCAGAAGCACTGGCGCTCCACACATCGCGGCGAAAGGCGGTGACGCTTGCCTTCGCCCGCGCCGCCGCGTTGCGGCTGCACGGGCTCTACGATCCGATGGCCGAATAGGGCGCTACGCCGCTACCATCGCCTTGGCAGGGGCATAGATGTTCTCTCCGAGCGGGTCGAAGCCCTCGTCATTGACCTTGATGTAAATGACGGAGGTGCCGCGCGCCCGGATGCGCTCGTGATAAATGGCCGAGCCCAGGAAGACGATCATGTCACCCAATTCCTCATGCAGCGGCAAGGCCTCGGGCGAGGCATAGATGCCTTCGAGGCCGGGATGATCCTGCTCGGTCATGAACACGGCACGCTCGGCTTCGTTGGGCGTACGGTCCAGCGTGGGGAAAACGCAGACGCTGGTTTCAGGTCCAAGATACACGGGCAAGCCGATCGAGAATTTCGAGGCACCGCGATCCTTGTGCGGGGCCGGATAGTCCGGCGCGTCGTTCTCGTATTGCTTGAGGTGGCGCTCGGAGATGGTGAAGGTTTCCCGGTTGAGGCCGGTAAGGGCGGCGACCTCGGTGCGGAAGCGTTCGGCGATGGCCTCATCGGGGAAATCGTACAGAAACTGGTGCTTCTTGCCGCCGATGCGCCACTTACCATATTCCTCCACCTGTCCGGTGCGGGAGCGATCGAGATAGGTTTTGAGGTCGGCCATGAAGTTCTCGGACAGGACGTCCTTCAACAGAATATAGCCGTCACGTTCGAGCTGCTCGCGATAAGTGCCGAGGTTGCGCTTGAAGGGCATCGTCCAGTCTCCGGTTTGGATTTCCGGAGTACGACGAAGCAAGAGCCGTGCCGATGCATTACAGGACGGTAATGCCGGCGGGGACAGGGTTAACGAATTATTTCGGCGCGCGCTTGGCGAGGATGCGCTGCAATGTGCGGCGGTGCATGTTCAGCCGCCGGGCGGTTTCCGAGACATTGCGATTGCAGAGTTCGTAGACGCGCTGGATATGCTCCCAACGCACCCGGTCGGCCGACATCGGATTGTCCGGCAGGACAGCGCGGTTGGCGGTGTCGCCGACGAGAGCGCCGTAGACGGCATCGGCATCGGCTGGCTTTGCCAGGTAATCGATGGCGCCGAGCTTCACAGCCGTGACAGCGGTGGCAATATTGCCATAGCCCGTCAGCACCACAGCGCGGGCGTCAGGCCGGGCCTGATGCAGGGCTTCGATGACGTCGAGGCCATTGCCGTCACCGAGGCGCAGATCGACGACGGCGAATGAGGGAGCCGCGCGTTTCACATGCGCCACGCCTTCCGCCACCGATTCCGCCATCAGCACTTCGAAGCCACGAATCTCCATCGCGCGCGCCAGCCGCGTGAGGAAGGGCTTGTCGTCATCGACCAGAAGCAGCGTCTTGTCGGCCGGAAGGATCGGGTTTGTCATCCAGGGCTTGCCAATTCAGCAGTTGAGCGTTTGGGGCTGTCTAGACCTTTGAGCGCGCCGGTTCAATGTCCCAGCTACGGCATCAGGCCTTGCCCAGATCAATCAGGCTGCGGGGCCAGACGATATGGACCACCGCGCCATGCTCAGGCGCCGGCCGGTTGGCGAGCGACACCGTGGCGCCAGAGCGCTCCAGCAGCGTCTTGGCGATGAAGAAACCGAGGCCCATGCCCTCATGGCGCCCGCCTTCATCGGTCCCCTCGCCGTAACCTGGCCGTGTCGTCACAAAGGGATCGCCGAGGCGGTCGAGAATGTTCTCGTGGAACCCCGGCCCATCGTCGCGCACGGTGAGCGAGACTTGCGACGTCGTCCATCGCGCATCCACCTCGACGCGGCTGGCGGCGAAGTCAACGGCGTTTTCCAGCAGGTTGCCGAGGCCATAGGCAATTCCGGGATTTCGCCGGAAGACCGGCTCGGACCCCAGTGCCTTGTCGTCGCCATCGGCGGTGCTAGTCACAGCGATCACCACTTCCGAGCCGCGCAGTGGCTCGATCAGGTCTTCCACCATCACCAGCATCTTTGTGCGCTGATACATGTCGTCGGTCTGAGCATCGCGGTTCGACAGCCGGGCAAGAATTTCGCGGCAGCGCGCCGTCTGGCTGATGAGCAGGTCTATATCCTCTGTGTACGGACCTTTTCCGGGTATCTCGCGCCTGAGTTCCTTGGCCACCAGCGCAATGGTGGCCAACGGCGTGCCGAGTTCGTGCGCAGCCGCCGCAGCCAGTCCGTCGAGCGCCGAGAGACGCTGCTCGCGCGCCAGAACCATTTCGGTGGCGGACAAGGCAGCGGACATCTGCCGTGCCTCCTCGGCGATGCGGCGTGCGTAGATGGCGGAGAACACCACGCCGCAGATGATCGCCGTCCACATGCCGGCGATATAGACGTCCGGAAGTTCAAAATGCTGACCCGGCACCCAGGGCAGCGGATAGTGCCTGAAAGCCAGGAAGGTGGCGCAGCCGAAGGCCATGATGCCAAGCCAGATTGTCCAGCGCGTGGTGAGCGACGTCGCGGAAATGGTCACCGGCACGAGAAACAGGAAGGCGAAGGGATTTTCGAGGCCGCCCGTCAGGTAGAGCAAGACGGCCAGTTGCAACACGTCGTAGAGCAGCAGCAAGCCGGAATGGGTTTCCTGCAAGCGGATGCTCTTGCGCCAGCGGATGCTGAGAAAAATATTGAGCCAGGCACTCAGCGCCACAGCGCCGAGACAGAGGCTCAGCGGCAACGGATATCCGAGGACAAAGTGGACCCCCAGCACCGCGCCCGCCTGGCCGACGATGGCCAGCCAGCGCAGACGGACGAGCGTGCGCAACCGGAGCATGCCGATCTCGGCTTCGCTGGCGGAAAATTGCAGAGGGTTGGTCAATTCCTGGGACATGCGAGATGTGATGGCCACGATGATTGTGAGACAGAAAGATTTGGCCTATTCGGAAGCCGAAAGGAAGCCCAGTCCCATGCCGCGCCGCATCACTCTCCTGTTTGCCCTCATCCTGCTGGTTCTGGCCATCGCCATTGGCGGGATATCGCTGCTGATGCGGGCGCCGACAGGCGGCAGCGGTTCAGGCGAGGCGCTCGTCGGCGGTCCCTTCAGCCTGACCGACCACACGGGCAAGCGCGTGACCGAGAAGGATTTTGCCGGGCGCTACATGCTGATTTTTTTTGGCTACACGTTCTGTCCCGACTTCTGCCCGACGGAACTGCAGGTCATGACCGCCGCCATCGACTCGATGGGAGAAGCGGGAAATGCCATCCAGCCAATCTTCATCAGCATCGATCCCGAGCGTGATACGCCCGCGGTGCTGGCCAGCTATGTGCCAAATTTCGGACCGCGCCTCATCGGCCTGACCGGAACGCCGGAGGAGATTGCCGCGGTCGCCAGAGCTTATCGTGTCTACTATGGCAAGGCCGCGAAGAGCGACTCGCAGGATTATCTGATGGATCACTCCACCACGATTTACCTGATGGGACCGGACGGCCGCTTCGTGAAGCACTTCAATTACACGACCGATGCGCCAAAGCTGGCCGTGGACCTAAAGGAAGCCCTAACGACTTCCCCCTAAAGTAGTGGAAATGATAGGTTGCCCGCCTGAGAGGGAGTTGGTAGCCTGAAGCGTTGTCTCCGAGGGGCGTTACGCAGTGCTGTATTACATTTACGAGATGAATCATGCGGCTCTGGCGCCCTGGCGCGCCATGGCTGACGCTGGCCTGAACTTCTGGAAAAGCCCGGCCAATCCGCTGTCGTCGACCCAGATGGGCCGGTCGTTCGCTGCCTCGCTTGAAATGTTCGAGCGGACGACGCGGCGCTACGGCAAACCCGAGTTCGGCATCGCCGACACGATCGTCGGCGACGACCTCGTGGCGATCGAGGAGCAGGTGTCGCTGAAGAAGGACTTCTGCAACCTGGTGAACTTCCGCAAGTTGCGCGACGGCAACGGCAAGCCGGAACACAAGATGCTGATCGTGGCGCCGATGTCGGGGCACTATTCCACACTGCTGCGCGGCACGGTTGAGGCCATCCTGCCGCACTACGACGTTTACATCACCGATTGGGTCGATGCGCGCACCGTTCCGGCAATTCACGGTACGTTCGGCATTGATGATTATGTCGACTATGTCGTCGACTTCCTTCGCCATCTCGGACCTGGCACCAGCGTCATGGCGGTATGCCAGCCGTCCGTTCCGGTGATGGCGGCCGTATCGCTGATGAACGCCGAAAAGGATCCGTGTTCGCCCAACACGATGATCCTCATGGGAGGGCCCATCGATACACGGCGCAATCCGACGGCGGTGAACAAGCTGGCCGAGGAAAAGGGCGTCGACTGGTTCCGCAACAACGTCATCATGAAGGTTCCCGCTCCGCACGCCGGCATGATGCGCGATGTATATCCGGGTTTCCTGCAGCTTGGCGGGTTCATGACAATGAACCTTGACCGCCATATCGATGCGCATCGCGAAATGTTCTGGCATCTGGTCGATGGAGACGGCGACTCGGCCGAAAAGCATCGCGAGTTCTACGACGAGTACATGTCGGTGATGGACCTGACGGCAGAATTCTATCTGGAAACGGTGGAAAAGGTCTTCGTCAATCATGACTTGCCGAAGGGCACATTGACCCACCGCAACCGCCTTGTCGATCCCTCGAAGATCGAGATGACGGCGCTGATGACTATCGAGGGCGAGCGTGACGACATTTCCGGCGTCGGCCAGACCGAGGCCGCACAGGATTTGTGTTCCGGCCTCAAGCCCGAGAAGAAACTGCACCATCTGCAGCAGGGTGTTGGCCACTATGGCGTGTTCAACGGGTCGCGCTTCCGCAAGGAAATCGTGCCGCGCATCGTCGAGTTCGTCAACGCCAACGCAGTGGACCAGCAAGCGAAATCGCTTGCGACGTGAACGATGTGCCGGCCTCAAGGAAAGCGAGCAACCTTTTGGCGCTCAGTTTGAGCGCCGGTTGCCGTAGCGCCTAGTGGCAGGATTGATGCGGCGGCTGGAACGCCTGGTGGCGCCCAAGCCGCTGGAGCCTTCAACCATTCTGATCGGCGAACAGATGCTGCAGGTGGTGTTCCGCCGCCATGCGCAGGCCAGGCGGCTGGTGCTGCGGCTGAGCATGCATGGCACGCAGGTACAGGTGACAGTGCCGAAGGGCGTCTCACGGGCGAGGGCGCTTGAATTCACAGAGCGATCGCGCAGCTGGATCGAGACGCGCATCGCCCATCATGGCGACAATGTTCTCCTGCAACCGGGCCATCGCATTCCGCTCCGCGGTGTCGAGCATGAAATCCGTCATGCCGGAACGCGGCGCGGGCTCATCTCCGTCGACAGCGAGGCCCGTGTAATTCTCGTTCCAGGTGAGCTACCGCATGTGCCGCGGCGCGTCGCAGACTGGCTGAAGGCCGAGGCCCGCTCCGATCTCACCGCTGCAACCCAAAGATATGCAGCGCTGATGGATGTGCGTTACGCCAAGATCAGTATCCGCGACCAGCGGACACGCTGGGGTTCATGCTCGGCGAGTGGAGATCTTTCCTATTCGTGGCGTCTCATTCTCGTGCCGCCGCATGTACTCGACTATGTTGCGGCACACGAAGTGGCGCATTTGAAGCACCTCGATCACAGCCCGCGATTCTGGCGGCTAGTGCTGACGCATTGCGCCGCTGCGTCGAAAGCCAAGGCGTGGCTGAAAACCCACGGGCAGACAGTGCACCGCGTCGTCATCTGACTCAGTGCTCTTCCTGGGCGCGCCTGGCACGCTCTTCCATCAGCTTGCGCCGTTTCTTCCGCTTTTCTTCCTGGGTGTTCTCGCCGGATCTGAAGAGGCTGCCGATATCCTCGAAGAAGCCATTGTTCTGCATGCGCGGCTCATCTTCTGCGTCCGGGGTCAGGGCGTCCTGCTTGTCGACCCGCGCAATGGTGGTCGGTGCTGCTTCTGTCTGGTTCTGTAAGCCTGGAAGAGCACGGGCAATCAATCCTGCATGGGCAGGGACCATCACGTCCCGCCAGATCTCTGCCGGGATCAAGCCGCCGGTCACCTGCTTGGTCGGCGAGTTGTCATCATTGCCGACCCAGACACCGGCGACCAATTCACTCGTATAGCCGATGAACCAGGCATCGCGATAATCCTGGCTGGTGCCGGTCTTGCCGGCAACCTCGGCGCCCGGAAAGGCCGCACGCGTTCCGGTACCGTTGGTTACGACGGCGCGCAGCATGCGATTCATGGCGCCAAGATCCACGGCCGTGATCGCCTGCGGGAAGCCCGAGCCGTTGCGCTCATAGATCACCTTGCCGTCGCGCGTCAGGATGCGCTTTACCACGTAGGGCATGACGGGATAGCCGCCGTTGGAAAATGGCACGAAGGCCGAGGTCATCTCCATCAGTGAGACTTCCGAGGTACCGAGCGCAATCGATGCATCCGAGCCAAGTTTCGAGGTGATGCCAAGGCGGTGCGCCACGGCTGCAACATTGTCGGGACCAACCTTCATCACCAGCTTCACGGCGATGGTGTTGAGCGACATGGCGAGCGCCGTTTCGAGCGTCACCGGACCAAAATATTTCTTGCGATAGTTTTCGGGTTCCCAGTTGCCGATGCGGACTGGCTCATCGACCTCGACCGAGTCCGGCGTGTAGCCGCGCTCCAGCGCCGCCAGAAACAGGAACGGTTTGAACGCGGAACCCGGTTGGCGCTTGGCCTTGGTAACCCTGTTGAACTGGCTCTTCTTGTAGGACTTGCCACCGACCATGGCGCGCACAGCACCCGCGCCATCGAGCACCACGACTGCGCCCTCACTGGCCGCGAGTTTTTTGCCTTCGGTCGAGATGCGTTTGCGCAGCGCCTTCTCGGCGTTAGCTTGGAGATCGGGATCGATGGTGGTCTCGATGACCAGCGATTGCTCGTAATCCTTGACGAATTCCGGGAGCTGCTCGCTGACCCAATCGACAATGTAGTGTTTGGCCGGAACATAGGATGCGGCCTTGAGTTCCGCCGGCTGATCGCTCAGTTCGGCAGCTTCGAGTTCGGTGATGAAGCCCGCATCTGCCATGCTGTCGATGACCAGTTTGGCGCGTTCGGCGGCGGCCTTGGGGTTTGCGGCCGGATTGTTGGAGCTTGGCGCCTTGAGGACGCCGGCAAGGGTCGCAGCTTCCACAAGCGTCAGTTCGCTGGCGGACTTCTGATAATAGGTCCGCGCTGCCTTTTCGATGCCGGTGGCACCCGAACCGTAGTAGACGCGGTTGAGGTAAAGCTGGAGAATCTCGTCCTTGGAATATTTAGTCTCCAGCCAGACGGCCAGAACCACCTCCTGCAACTTGCGTTGCAGCGTCCGATCGGGGCTCAAGAACAGGTTCTTGGCCAATTGCTGCGTCAGCGTCGAGCCGCCCTGCACCAGGCGGCCAGAGCGGTAATTGGTGTAGACGGCGCGCAGCAAGCCGATGGGATCGACGCCGAAGTGACTGCGGAACCGCCGGTCCTCAATGGCGATGACGGCATTGGGCACATAGCTCGGCAAGTCGGCGAGGTGGGCTTCATCGCCATTGAAGGCGCCAAGTTCCGCCAGCGGCGTCCCATCTGAGGCCAGGATCATCAGCCCCGGTTCGCGGTCGGGTATCTTCAGCAGGCCGTTTTCGTTGAGCGAATACCAGATATAGCCGAACACCGCGCTAAGCCCGATGGTGCCAACGAGAGCCAGCATGAACGTGAAGCGAAACAGCATGCCGAGCAGAGAGCGCCGCTGGCGCCTGGGTTTCTGCGACACCGTTTTTTGACCGGAACGGCTGCGGCCGGAAAATAATTGCGGTTCAACCCGCTGTTTTCCGCGGCTTCCCTTCTTCGAGCCTGAAACGCCCATCTACCCCAGGTACTCCACATCCCCAGGGCTCCATAACAGGTTGCGATTTACGCATCGTGAACCTGCGGTTCAGGGGAGATTCGGCTTCTCCCCCGGAATCATGGTGCAATGATGACTGCGCGGTGTCACATCACAGCGCCGACCTGCCAGGGCACATACTCGTTGTCGCCATAGCCCAGATCCTCGGACTTGGTGTGGGCCCCCGAGGCAACCTTCAGCATCATGTCGAAGATCTGCTGGCCCTTGTCCTGGATCGAGACGCCGTCAAGAATGTCGCCGCAGTTGATATCCATATCGTCGATCATGCGCGTGTAGATATCGGTGTTGGTGGCAAGCTTGATCGAGGGCACCGGCTTGCAGCCATAGGCCGAGCCACGGCCCGTGGTGAAGCAGAGCAGATTGGCACCGCCTGCCACCTGGCCAGTGGCCGCCACCGGGTCATATCCCGGCGTATCCATGAAAACGAAGCCCTTGCCAGTCACCGGTTCGGCATAACGGTAGACATGACGAAGCGTCGTCGTGCCACCCTTGGCCGCCGCACCGAGTGACTTCTCGAGAATAGTGGTAAGACCGCCGAGCTTGTTGCCCGGCGACGGGTTGTTGTTCATTTCCATATTGTTGCGGCGGGTGTAGTCCTCCCACCACTTGATGATGTCGACCAGTTTCTCGCCCACTTCGCGGCTGGCCGCACGGCGGGTGAGCAAGTGCTCCGCTCCATAGATTTCCGGCGTTTCCGACAAGATGCCGGTGCCACCATGCTTCACCAGAATGTCGACGGCAGCGCCGAGGGCGGGATTGGCGGTGATTCCCGAGTAACCATCAGAACCGCCGCATTGCAGCGCCACGATCAACTCCGAGGCATGGCAGGTTTCGCGCTTTACATTGTTGACGTGCGGCAGCATCTCGCGGATCGCCGCGACGCCGGCGGCAACTGTCTTTTTCGTGCCGCCGGTTTCCTGAATCGTCATTGTACGGAACAATTCATTCTCGGTGACATTGTAGGCTTCCTTGAAGCGCGGAATCTGGAAGCCCTCGCAGCCGAGACCCACCATCAGCACCCCTCCCATATTCGGATTGGTGGCATAGCCCCAGGCCGTGCGCTTGAGGATATCGAAGATGGCGCCGCGGAAATCGACAACGCAGCCATTGTCCATCTTCAATGCCACGATGCCATCGATATTGGGGTAGTCCTTCAGCATGCCAGAGCGGTTGACTTCCTCGGCAATGAAGCCCGCCACCGTGGCCGAGCAGTTCACACTCGTCAGTACGCCGATATAGTTGCGGGTGCCGACCTTGCCATTGGCGCGGCGGATGCCTTGAAAGGTTGCCTGCTTTTCCAGCGGCAGGATGTCTTCCGGCTTGGCCTCCTCGGCATAGGCATAGTCACGCGCGAAATCATGCATGCCGGTGTTGTGCTCGTGAATCCAGCTGCCCTTCGGGATGTCCTGCTTGGCAAAGCCGATGATCTGGCCGAACTTGCGCACAGCTTCACCCGACTTGATAGCGCTGGCCGCCATCTTGTGACCCTTGCCGATGCGGTCGAGCGCGACAATGCCCTCGGGGGCGGTCGCTCCCTTGTCGACCACGTCAATCGCAACGAGAACATTGTCCTCAGCGGTGAGGCGGAGCATGCGGGGGGTTTTCGGCACGGGTGCAATCATTTCGCCAATCTCTTTCACGTTGCGGGGCTTGCCAGCCCCAAGAATCCGACTAACATGTTAGCATGTCAGTTGACGGCGTCACCTATGATTTTCTCGCACCCGGGCGGGTTGCACCGAAGGGAGGTGCCACGGCGCGGGTCCATGCGGCGCTGCGGGAGGCAATCGTCCTTCTCGAGCTGAAGCCGGGAGAGTTTCTCGACAAGCAGGCGATTGCCGCACGGCTGGGTGTGTCGCGGTTTCCCGTTGGCGAGGCAATGAACCGGCTGGCGGCGGAAGGCCTCGTCGACATCATTCCGCAGAGCGGTTCCCGCGTCGCGCTGATCAAGATCTCGGATGCGCGCGAGAACATGTTCCTGCGCCGGGCCCTGGAAATCGAGACTGTCAGGCACGTGGCCGTTACGGCACCAGTCACGCTTATCGATCAGCTGAACAGTAATCTAAACTATCAGCAGGCGGCGATCGATTCCAGCGACCGCAACGGCTTCCACGGCTTCGACCTGGCCTTCCATGCCATGCTGCTCGATCAGCTTGGTTTCGAACGCGTCAGGCTTGCCACCGAGACCGCCCGGCTCAGCCTCGACCGGGTAAGGCGCATGCTGAATACGAGGCGCCGGCTCGAACATACGCTCGCCGAACACCAGGCGATTGTCGCCGCAGTTTCAGCGCGCAACGGATCCGCCGCCGCACGCGCCATGAACGATCACCTCGAAGCCGTTCTGGCGGAGCTCGAAGCCTTCGCGCAAGAGCGGCCCGAACTCTTTGCCGATCTCAATCATCCAGGAGACAAGACCACATGAAGAAGCGCATTTTCAAAGCGCCATCCGGACAGAGCATCACCCTCACCGAACTCGGTTTCGGCTGTGCACCCATCGGCAATCTCTACCGCCCGGTGTCCGAAGACGACGCCCTGAAGACGCTCGATGCCGCGTGGAAGGCGGGCATCCGCTACTTCGACACGGCACCGCTCTATGGGCTTGGCCTGTCGGAAACACGCCTCAACCACTTCCTGCGTGGCAAGAAGCGCAAAGACTATGTGATCTCGACCAAGGTCGGCCGGTTGCTCGAGGTCTGCCCGCCTGACCAGCGCACCGGCATCGGCAAGTTCTTCGATACGCCTTCACGCAAGGAGCGCTACGATTATACCTACGATGGGGTGATGCGATCGCTGGAGTTCTCGCTCGAACGGCTTGGCATCGATTCGATCGACATTCTCTTCGCCCATGACATCGACGTGTTCACGCACAAGACGGAAGCGGCACGCGATGCGCATGTAAAGACGCTGATGTCGAGTGGCTACAAGGCCCTCGTCAAACTTCGCGACGAAAAAGTCATCAAGGCTTTCGGTGCCGGCATCAATGAATGGCAGGTCGCAGAGACTCTGACGCGAGCCGGCGACTTCGACATTTTCCTGCTGGCAGGACGCTATACGCTGCTGGAACAGGAGGCGCTCAACTCGTTCTTGCCGCTGACGCAGGAGCGTGGCGTCGGCATCGTGTTGGGTGGGCCTTACAACTCCGGAATTCTCGCCGTCGGGCCGAAGCCCGGTGCGATGTATAATTACGATCCGGCCCCAAAGCACATCCTCGACCGCGTCAGACAGATTGAGGCCGTGTGCAAGGCCCACAAGGTGAAACTGCCTCAGGCCGCTTTGCGGTTCCCGCTGCATCACCCACAGGTCATGAGTGTCATTCCCGGCGGCGTGACGCCGAAAGAAGTGATGTTGAATGTCAAGACCATGGACGTAAAATTGCCCAAGGCCTTGTGGAAGGACCTGAAGGCTCAGGGCCTTCTCCACGCCAGCGCGCCGGTGCCGAAGTAACCGGTGCCTGCCGGTTATGAATCGGCTATCAGCCCGGCCACTGCAGCGGGGTCGCGCCAGTGTGCCATATGGCTGGCGCCCTGCATGATGTGTACCGCGGCGCTCAACGGCATGTTCAGCACGTGATGCGAGGGGATGATGGCATCGTCGCGCAGGAAGATGGCGCGAACCGGCACCACGGCGCGAGATAGTGCGGCGAGGATCGAAACCCGCTGCTTGCCGCCGGTGGCCACGGTATTTGCAATGGCGCGAAGCTGCGCGCCATGGGTCGAGAGGTGGTCCGCCAGCGTTGCCTGTGTCTCGAGCGGGATTTTCTCGCCAAGGAATGTTGCGGCGTGATCGACGTGGGCACCCAACATGGCGTCGATGAATTCGCCGTTGATCTCTTCACCGCAGCCAGCAGGTGACAGGAGCGTGAGCGACAGCGCCTTGTCGATCAGCCGCGATGCGATGACGGCACCAAACGAATGGCCAACGACATGCAACTTCACAGGCGGCAGTGCAGCAATCACGGCTGCTGAAATGTCGTCAACAGTATCCGCCTCGCACTGGGTTTCACCATGGCCCGGGAGATCCAGCGCGTAGGTGCGATAGCCCCTTGCCGCGAGCTTGCGGCCAAGCGTCGTAAAGCTCTGCGAATCGGCGAAGAGGCCGTGGATCAGTAGCGCATGACCCTTGGCCGCACCTTGTGCCTGCCATTCGCGGAAGAAGATTTTTCCATGTGGCGTCTCGACATGATAGGCGGCACGCGCCGGACGGGCGGCGGCATCGAGGTCGGCGCGCGAGATCCGGCCGTTGCGTCCCGAGCCCGAGACTGTCGCGAGATTGACACCGCTGCGGCGGGCGGCGGCCCGCGCCGCCGTAGAGGCGCGAGGACGCGTATCCGCGTTCAACGATACATGCCGCGGGCGGGGTGCTGAGGTTGTGGCGGCAACAGGCTTCGGCACATCGGCATGTTTCACCTCAGCCATTGCCTCGCCCTCGATCTCGATCCGGGCAATCGCACTTTCGACCGGCACCATCTGATCGCTCGTCACCAGCCATTCGACCAGAATGCCGTCCTGCAGGGCAGGTACTTCCACCGTCGTCTTGTCACTCTCGACTTCGAGCAGCGTTTCGCCGCGCCTGAAGCTGTCGCCCGGCTGCTTGACGATCAGGCCGATGCGGCCTTCCTCCATCGTTTCCCCCATTCGAGGGAGCGGCATCTCGACTATGCGGCCCATGATGGCGCAATCCTCTTCACCAGCCACAAGCCGGTTTCCGCGATGAGCTGGGCCGATGGCACGGCGCCTCGTTCGAGGGCCGGCGACACCGGAATGGGTATATCCTCGCCCGTCACGCGTACGACGGGCTCCTCGAGAAAATCGAAGCAGCGTTCGGAAATCCGCGCCGAGAGTTCGGCGGCAAAGCCCGACGTCATCACCGCTTCGGTTACCACCATGGCGCGGCCGGTCTTCATCACCGAGGTGATGAACGTCTCATCGTCGAGCGGGTTGAGGCAGCGGATGTCGATCACCTCGGCGGAGACGCCATGCCCGGCGAGGGCCTCGGCGGCGGCAAGTGATTCAAACACCATCTTTGAGTAGGTGACGATGGTTACATCCGTCCCCTCGCGGCGGATGGCGGACTTTCCCCATGCGCCGTCGGGATTGTCCACATCCAGCTCACCCTTCCGGACATAGAGTGCCTTGTGCTCAATGAAGATCACCGGGTCCGGATGCTTCAGCGCCATGCGGAGCAGGTGATAGGCATCGTTCACCGTCGCCGGCATCACGACGCGCAGTCCGGGGATGAGGGTGAACCAGGCTTCCAGCGATTGAGAATGCTGGGCGGCGGCAGAACGCCCCGTGCCGCCCTGTGTCCGCAGTACCATCGGCACACCGATCTGGCCGCCGAACATGTAACGGCTCTTGGCGGCCTGATTGGCCACCTGATCCATGGTGAGCCCCGCGAAATCGATATACATGAGTTCTGCCACGGGACGCGATCCGGTCATCGCAGCGCCAATGGCCGCGCCGATAATTCCTGCCTCGGCAATCGGCGTGTCGACGACACGGTTTTCGCCGAACATCTCGAGCAGACCCTTGGTGACACCATAGGCGCCTCCGTAGCGGCCCACTTCCTCGCCCATGACGAAGATTGATGCATCCTCCGTCATGGCGTCGATGAGCGCCTGGCGGAGCGCGTCGCGATAGGTGGTTTCAATGGCAGCCATCAGCGCGCCTCCCCCAGGATTGACGACAGGTGCTGGCGGAGCGGTCGCGGCTGGGGTTCACCCATCGCAAAGACATCGCGGAACATCGAGTCCTGACCGGGTGGCACTGCAGCAATGGCATGTTCGACAGCGGCATTCATTTCCTTCGCCACCTCGTCATCCATCGAATCGAGGCTTGCAGCGTCGGAAGTCTGGCGTTCGATGAGTTTGGCCCGCGCATTCAAGACAGCGTCGCGCTTGCGGCCTTCCAGTTCCTCGGCCTCGTCGCGATAGGGGCTCTTGTCCAGCCGCGCATGGCCGAAATGACGATAGCACGTCATGGCGATGAACCCGGGCCTGCCGTTACGGGCGGAGTCAAGCACGCGTTCCGACATCTCATGTACTTCTTCGACATCACCGCCATCGACAGCCACGCCATTCAGGCCGCAGGCGATCGCGCGTTCATGCAGGTTGGTGTTGGCGGCGGCGCGGTCGATGCGTGTGCCCATGCCATATTGATTGTTGATGCAGCAGAATACCACCGGCAGCTTCCACAGCGCCGCCATGTTCATGGCCTCGTAGAGAATGCCCTGCTGCGAAGCGCCATCGCCGAAAAAGGCGACCGAGACATTCTTCAGTCCCCTGTTGCGATATGACAATCCGGCACCCACCACATGCGGAATGCCACCGCCGACGATGGCGTTGGCGCCAAGCGCTCCAAGCCCCATGTCGGCAATGTGCATCGAGCCGCCCTTGCCAGAGCAATAGCCATCGGCCTTTCCGGCGATCTCGCTCATCATGCGATTGGGATCCGCCCCACGGGCGATGAAAATGCCGTGGCCGCGATGATGGGTGGTGAAACTGTCGCTCTGTTCCATGGCCCGGCAGACACCGGAAATGGCTTCCTCGCCGATCGACATATGGAGCATGGAGCCCGCCGTCTGGCCGCGCACGAAGAGTTCGTTCACTCGCTCCTCGAACGTGCGGATGCGCCGCATGGTGCGATAGAGATCGAGTAGAAGCCTGTTGCCGCCTTTGGTCATCCGATGCCCCTCATTGACATGAGGCTTGTTGCAGCATCAGGCCATGATGGCAAGACAGGTCCGGCAGCAATGTCCGCTGTTCTCAGGCCTGGAACGAATAGAGCCGGAAGAGCCTGGTTGGGGACTCAAAGAGTTCCGACACCTCGCTGAAGCCTGCCTCATGCCCCAGGCGCCGCCAAACAGAATCGGTTTCCGGGAAGTCCGATGAGTGAACGTGGCCATTCACGTCGTCCCATTCCGCGTCCGAATATGCCCGCCAGTCTGGCCGCTGTTCATCCCATCGCGCCAGCCAGCCATCCCGATCTTCCCCATCCGGGCTCGCGTCCTCGTAGATCAGCAGCCGTCCGGAATCGCCTGCAATCTCTCTGATACTGCGCATGATTTCAAGCTTTGCGGGCGCCATGAAATGGTGGAGCGAGAGCCCAATCCACACGACATCCGCTGGCTGCTTCCACTCGGGGAGCGCCAGAGAGAAGTCGCAGTGATGCAAGGCACTTTCGCAAGTCAGCTGCCTTACATTCTCAGCGGCAATCGCAAGGGCCTGCGCTGACAGGTCCATGCCATCGTAGCGTCCGACGCCAGTGCCTATCAGTGCAGACATCGACATGACCGCATCACCGCATGCGACATCGAGGAAGCCGAAGGGCGCATCTACCTCATCTGTCAAAACGGTGCGAAGGCAGCCGTAGGCCTCGCGGTGAAACAGGTAATTGTTGTCCAGCATCTTCCAGTAGACCTGCCAGGCAGCAACAAAGAGGTCCTGGTTGGGCTCCTGGGGGGTAGACATCTCATCAGGCGAATTTCGCATGTTCACGCTCCCTTGGCAGAACATTGGACATTCACTGCACGAAATGCTCGAGGGCTCTGCGGAGCACCACTCTCAGCGGAGTGTCTGGCAATCGTACTCAAGCCCGGAACGTGATACTACATCACCCGCAGCCGGCTGTCAGTCCTTCAGATGATCAGGTCGGCGCCGGTGCTCTTGGCCAGCACTTCCTTGATGTTCGGCAGGTCGTTGGAGGCGATCCAGTTGGTGGCATAAGTCATGTCGAATCCATGATCGAGCCAGCGTTGCACCAGCCGCTGCTCGAGCACCTCGAGTGGTACCTTCAGATAGATCGCATAGTCGAAAAGCTTGCGCAGCCGGTTCCAGGGCGCCTCGTCGAGTAGCAGGTAGTTGCCCTCGATGAGAATGAAACGGGTGTCTTCATCGACGATGTCTGCGGCGTTCCGCGACAATTCCATCGACCTGTCAAATACGGGGATGAAGATCTCGGGTTCGCCGGCACGAATGCGCCTCAGCAAGGTTTCGAATCCCGCCACGTCGAAGGTGAAGGGCGCGCCCTTGCGCGGGCGGTGGCCGCGGGCATTGAGAATGATGTCATCGAGATGGAAGCCATCCATGGGCACGACCACGGCGGTCTCACCCATGGCGATCAGTTCATCGCGAAGCTTCGCCGACGTGGTGGACTTGCCGGAGGCCGGGGCCCCGGCAATGGCCACCATGAAGCGCTTCGCATTGCCTGCCCTGGCCCGGATGGCCTCGGCAAGTGCCTTGAGTTCGGTCACAAAAACCCCCTCGTCAGGCCGCCAACAGTTCGGCCGGCGGTGTCTTGGCGCCGGTCATGAAGGCAACGGCGTCGGACATCGTGTAGTCCTTCGGGTTAATGACACAGAGGCGCTTGCCCAGACGGTGGATGTGGATGCGGTCCGCCACCTCGAAGACATGCGGCATGTTGTGCGAGATGAGGACGATCGGCAGGCCACGCTTCTTCACATCGAGGATCAGTTCCAGCACGCGGCGCGATTCCTTGACGCCCAGTGCCGCGGTCGGCTCGTCCATGATGACGACTTTGGAACCGAAGGCCGCGGCGCGCGCCACGGCAACGCCCTGGCGCTGGCCGCCGGACAGCGTTTCCACCGCCTGGCTGATGTTCTGGATGGTCAACAGGCCGAGTTCCGTCAGCTTTTCACGCGCCCGCTTTTCCATCGTGCCACGATCGAGCATGCGGAACACCGATCCGAGGATGCCATCCTTTCGGATCTCGCGCCCCAGGAACATGTTGTCGGAGATCGAGAGGGCCGGAGACAGGGCGAGATTCTGGTACACCGTCTCGATGCCGGCGTCGCGGGCATCCATCGGCGTCCTGAAATTCAGAACCTTGCCTTCCAGCTTGATCTCGCCTTCGTCCGGCGTCACGGCACCGCAGATCGCCTTGATCAGGGTGGACTTGCCGGCCCCGTTGTCGCCGATCACGGCGAGGATCTCGCCGGGATAGAGATCGAAATCGGCGTGGTCGAGCGCGGTCACGCGGCCATAGCGCTTGACCAGCTTGCGGGCGGTGAGAATGGGTTCGTGTGCCATTAGCCTGCTACCTTTCTGATCCACTGGTCGACGGCGACGGCGCCGATGATGAGTACGCCGATCAACAGATAGGTCCACTGCGCATCGGCACCGTAAAGCCTGAGGCCGAGCGAGAAGACGCCGACGATCAGCGCTCCGAAAATCATCCCGAGGATCGAACCGCGTCCGCCGAAGAGCGAGATGCCGCCGATCACCACGGCGGTAACCGATTCAATGTTGGCGAATTCACCTGCCGTCGGCGACACCGAACCGATGCGTCCGATCAGGACCCAGCCGGCCATGCCGCAGATGAGGCCCGACAACGTATAGGTGGTGAGCAGCATGCGCTTCACCGGAACACCGGCGAGATCGGCCGCATCCGGATCGTCACCCACGGCATAGAGGCGCCTGCCCCACGCCGTATAGTTGAGCACGTACCAGAGGAAGATCACCAGCAGCACCATGAAGATCACGCCGAGCGTGAACACGGCGCCACCAAGCTTTATCTGGATGCCGAAGAACTGCAGCAGCGGTGCCTGCGCTTCGATGTCTTGCGTACGAATGGTTTCGTTGGCCGAGTAAAGATACTTGGTGGCGTTGAAGACCTGCCATGAACCAAGCGTGACGATGAAAGGCGGCAGCTTCATATGCGCCACCAGCCAGCCATTGATGAAACCGCAAAGGGTGCCGCAGGC
Organism: Pseudomonadota bacterium; assembly: GCA_963205315.1. Lineage (GTDB taxonomy): Bacteria > Pseudomonadota > Alphaproteobacteria > Rhizobiales > Aestuariivirgaceae > Aestuariivirga. The sequence goes on from CAUJIO010000046.1 coordinate 33,490, forward strand.
CAGTCCGCAGAGGATGGATAGCGGTACTGGAATTCCATAGCGGAAGGTGAACTGTCCCATGACGACGGACGAAAGCACCATGATCGCGCCGACCGAGAGATCGATGCCCGCCGTCAGGATGACCAGCGTTTGCGCGGCGCCGACGATACCGACGATGGCAACCTGCTGGATGATGAGTGTGAGGGAGAAGGCGTTGAAGAACTTGCCACCGACCAGAATTCCGAAGATCGCCACGGACGCGATGAGGACGATCAGCGGCACGGCCGCCTGGTTCGAATGCAGCGTGTGTTGCGCCTGCTTCAGAAGAGATCTGGGTTCCTCGAACGACGCGACGGTCTTGTCGCTCTTGTCGAGAACCTTCTCGAATTCCTGCGCCTGTGCCATTCCCCATTTCCCTCCACGACGATTTTTCGTCTTCTACTTATTGTAGAAAAGGCGGCCACGTGGGCCGCCCTTCCGTGTTCGAAAGATCATTCACCGAAAACCGGATCAGATCAACCCCAGCACTTCTCGAGGCCTTCCTTCGTGGTGATCGAGGGCACGCCTTCGACCGGGTTGTCAGTGATCAGCGCCACGCCGGTGTCGAAGAAGTTCTTGCCTTCGGTTGCCTTCGGCTTCTCGCCGGTATCGGCGAACTTCTTGATGGCTTCCACGCCCATCGATGCCATGAGCAGCGGATACTGCTGCGAGGTGCCGCCGATGACTCCGGCTGCCACGTCCTTCACGCCCGGGCAACCGCCGTCGACGGACATGATCAGAACCTGGCCTTCCTTGCCCACGGCCTTCAGCGCTTCATAAGCGCCGGCGGCAGCAGGTTCGTTGATGGTGTGGATCACGTTGATGTCCGGATTGATCTGGAGAAGGTTCTCCATGGCCTTGCGGCCGCCTTCCGGATTGCCGTTGGTGTAGTCGTGGCCAACGATGCGCGGATCCTTTTCGTCGCCGATGACGTTCGGATCGACAACATCGATGCCGAAGCCCTTCATGAAGCCCTGGTCGCGGAGAACGTCGACGGTGACCTGCTGCGGGTTGATGTCGAGGAAGCCGATCTTGGCGTCCTTGGCGGCATCGCCCATCTTGGCCTTGGCATAGGCACCAATCAGGAAGCCGGCCTGGAAGTTGTCGGTGGCCATGGTCTGGTCAGCGGCGTCGATCGGATCGAGCGGGGTGTCGAGGGCAATCACGAGGATGCCGGCGTCACGCGCCTTCTTGATGACCGGAACGATGGCCTTGGTGTTCGACGGGGTGATGAGAATGCCCTTGGCGCCGTCGGCGATGCAGGTCTCAACGGCAGCCACCTGGCCTTCGTTGTCACCGTCATCCTTGCCGGCATAGGCCTTGAGGTCGACGCCGAGTTCGGCGGCCTTGGCCTGAGCGCCTTCCTTCATCTTGACGAAGAAGGGGTTGGTTTCGGTCTTGGTGATGAGGCAAGCGCCGATGCCGGCGGCCTGGGCCTGGGCGGTGCCGAACAGGGCAACGGCAGCAGCGCCGAGAAGAGCAGCTTTAAGAACAGATTTCACGTGGATCCTCCCATGGAAACGTGACCCCTTCACTTGAAGAGGCAGGCTGAGTTTGAAGTATCGTCCTGGGCACACAGGCCGGGTTGCTCCTGCCTGTGCGCGCGATCCGGATCACATACCAAAAGCCAACAGGAGTCAATAAGTAAATCCGAATGATTTATTAATTGACAAGCCGCGGCGCTGCTGGAAATCTGGTCAACAGACCGTTGGAGAAGAGTCTGCCGTGACCATCGACCGGGCCAGCAACAGCAGCCGGGGTGAAAAACACCCTGCGCTGTCGCGCGGCACCACGCAGACGGGCGTGCGCCTCTACAACGAGCGGCTGGTTCTGTCGCTGATCCGCCTGCATGGGCAGTTGCCGAAGGCGGAAGTGGCGAAGCTCACGGGTCTCTCCGCACAGACCGTGTCGGTCATCGTCCGGCAGCTCGAAGCCGACGGATTGCTCAAGCGCCGCACTCCGCAGCGCGGCAAGGTCGGTCAGCCGCTGGTCCCCTTCGAACTCGATCCGGATGGCGCCTATGCGATCGGCCTCAAAGTCGGGCGGCGTTCGGGCGACTTGATGCTGCTGGACCTCGCCGGAGAGGTCCGCCGCACGATCCACAAGCCCTACAGTTTCCCCACGCCCGGCGAATTGATTGCCTTCGTGACGTCGGGCGTGGAGGATCTCGTCTCGGACCTCTCGGCGCCGCAACGGCTGCGGATCTCCGGCCTCGGCATCGCCGCACCGTTCGAGTTGTGGAACTGGGAAGACGAAGTCGGCGCGCGGCACGATGTGCTGGCCTCGTGGAAGGATTTCGATCTGGCGGGCGAGATCGGCAAACTCTTCGACTGGCCGGTGTATTTCTGCAATGACGCATCGGCCGCCTGTGCCGCCGAGCTGCTGTTCGGCAAGGGCCGGGAACTACGCGACTACGCCTATTTCTATTTGGGTTATTTTATTGGCGGCGGCGTTGTTCTGAACGGCAGCCTGTATCTCGGCCACACCGGCAATGCCGGCGCGCTCGGCTCGTTTCCTGTGACATCGCCGGACGGCAAGCCGGTGCAACTCATCAGCATGGCATCCTTCAATGTGCTCGAGCGCGCCATCCTCAAGTCGGGCGGCGATCCGGAAGCCCTGTGGCGCGATCCCAATGACTGGAGCGGCGTCGGAGCGCCGCTCGACGACTGGATCCATGCCGCCGCGCCGGGCATCGCCTCGGCAGCCGCAGGCGTCATGTCGGTGCTCGATTGCGCTGCAGTCGTGATCGACGGCGCCATGCCGAAGAACATGCGCAGCCGGCTGGTCGATGCCGTGCGTTCGGCGATCCTTCAGGTCAACATGCAGGGCATCTCGCCGTTTCCGGTGATCGAGGGCACGATCGGCGCCGATGCCCGCGCCATGGGAGCGGCGAGCCTGCCGCTGTTCGACAATTTCATCATCAACCGCAACGTCCTCTTCAAGGAACAAGACTGATGCTCAAGGGACTTGATCCGCTCCTCAGCCCCGATTTGCTCCGTATCCTCAGAGCCATGGGCCACGGCGACATGATCGCTATCGTCGACGGCAACTATCCCGCCGAGACCGATGCCAAGCGGTTGGTGCGCCTCGATGGCCATGGCGCTCCGCGCATTCTCGATGCCATTCTCTCGGTGATGCCGGTTGACGACATGGTGCCGGAGGCCGTGTGGCGGCCAGCCGCCTACCTCGATCCCAAACGCATGGAACCGGTGTTCGAGGACTTCAATTCCGTACTTCTGAAATACGAACCCAAGCAGAAGATCGTGCCGCTGACCGGCGAGGATTTCTACAACAAGGTGAAATCCTGCTTCGCGATCGTCGCATCAAGCGAGCCGCGGCTTTATGGAAATATCGTCGTCAAGAAGGGCGTGATCTATCCGTAGGCGGATGATCCTCGCTCAACGATGCCGGCAACACGAGCCTCGAAGGATTTCCGTGCCCGTCATCTGTTCCTGAATTCCGGCTTCCGCTTCTCGATGAAGGCCTTCATGCCCTCTTTCTGATCCTCGGTCGCGAACATCGAGAGAAAGACGCGGCGTTCGAAACGGACGCCTTCGGCGAGAGTGGTTTCCTGGGCGCGGTTCACGGTTTCCTTGGCCATCATGACGATAGGCTGCGAGTAAGACGCAATCTTCTCTGCAGCGGCCAGCGCCTCGTCGAGCAACTTCTCGGGTGCAACGACGCGCGCGACGAGGCCTGAGCGCTCGGCTTCGGCGGCGTCCATCATGCGGCCGGTGAGAATCATGTCCATGGCCTTCGCTTTGCCGATGAAACGCGGCAAGCGCTGCGTGCCGCCCGCCCCCGGCATGATGCCCAAGGTGATTTCCGGAAGCGCGAATTTCGCAGTCTCCGAGGCAATGATGAAGTCGCACATCATCGCCAACTCGCAGCCGCCGCCGAAACAATAGCCCGAGACCGCCGCGATCGCCGGCTTGCGGGCTTGCGCAACGCCAGACCAGCTCTCAAGAAAGCCACCAAGAAAGGCATCGACAAAGGTCTTCTCCGCCATCTCCTTGACATCGGCCCCGGCCGCGAAGGCTTTTTCGCTGCCCGTGATGACCGTGCAGCCGATTTCCGGATCGGCGTCGAAGACGGTCAGCGCCGCATTCAGTTCCTCGATCAGCGCCTGGTTGAGGGCGTTCAGCGCCTTGGGGCGGTTGAGCGTTACGAGACCGACATGGCCGCGCGTTTCGACAATGATATTCTCGTAGGCCATGGCGATTCCTATTTCTGGCAGTGGCGGCAGTAGAAGGTGGAACGGCCCGATTGCACAAGCCTCAAGATCGGGGCCCCACATTGCGCGCAGGGCTGGCCCTCGCGGTCATAGACACGGAAGCGCTGCTGGAAAGACCCCTCGGCCCCGTCCGTATGGGCGAAATCCTGCAGCGTCGAGCCGCCCGCCACGATGGCCTCATTGAGCACGTCGCGGATGTTGCGGACCAGCAGCTCGAGGCGCGGGTCATGGGTTTTCCTGTGTACCAGCGAGCCGCTTTTTCGTTTCGGCGACAGTCCCGACCGGTGCAGAACTTCGCTCACATAGATGTTGCCGAGGCCGGCAATGAGTTTCTGGTCGAGCAGTGCCGCCTTCAGGGGCGCGGCCTTGCCGCGAAACTTCTCCGCCAGATAATCCGCGTTCAGTTCATTGCCGAGCGGCTCGATCCCGATGCCGCTGAGCAGCTTGTGGGTCCCCGCCTCCGCTTCCGGGAACAGGTCCATGATGCCGAAGCGGCGGGGATCGGTGTAGACGACGCGCGCGCCGTCATCGAGAGTCAGGACAACGTGATCGTGGGCCCCCTCGCCCTGTTCGGTGCCGGTCTCAAAGTAGAATTCCCCAAGATTGCGGGCCTCGGACTGCGCCGGCAGAACCGTGAACCGCCCGGTCATGCCCAGATGCACCAGCAGGCAGTCGCCGGACCCCAGCGAGGCGAGGATATATTTGGCGCGGCGCGTGAGGTTGCCGATGCGCTGTCCGCTCAGCCGGCCGGCGAAATCAGCCGGAAAGGGAAATCGCAATCCGTCGCGGCGTAGCGACACGGACTGGATGGTGCGGCCTTCAAGCACGGGTTTCAAGCCGCGCATGACCGTTTCGACCTCTGGAAGTTCCGGCATGGCGAGACTTAGACCGGGTTCCGCCAGACCTGGCAAGAGGCTGCGCACAAGGTCTTTTCAGCGATTGGATTTGCGGGCATAAGGCGCTCCTCTTCGCAAAGGGTTCCTCGATGTCCAAGTTCGTACCGCGCGTCTTTTCCGGCATGCAGCCGACCGGCAATCTGCATCTGGGCAACTATCTCGGCGCCATGCTGAACTGGATTCACATGCAGGACACGCATGAATGCATCTATTGCGTGGTGGACATGCATGCCATCACCGTGTGGCAGGAACCGAAGGACCTTCGCCGGGCCATCGTCGATGTCACCGCCGCCTATCTCGCCTGCGGACTGGACCCCAGGAAGTCCATCATCTTCAACCAGTCCCAGGTACCTGAACACGCCGAACTGGCCTGGATTCTCGGCTGCGTCGCCAGGCTCGGCTGGCTGAACCGCATGACGCAGTTCAAGGAGAAGGCCGGCAAGGACAAGGAGGCGGCCTCCATCGGCCTCTATACCTATCCGGTTCTGATGGCCGCCGACATCATCGGCTATCACGCCACCCATGTGCCGGTGGGCGAGGACCAGAAGCAGCACCTCGAGCTGGCGCGCGACATCGCCAACAAGTTCAATCTCGATTTCGCCGAGGCGATCAAGGCAGCAGGCTTCGAGGACGGCCAGTTCTTCGTCGCGCCCGAACCCTATATCACCGGACCCGCGACGCGCGTCATGAGCCTGCGTGACGGCACCAAGAAGATGTCGAAGTCGGACCCCTCGGATCTGTCGCGCCTCAACCTGACGGACGATGCCGACACCATTGCCAAGAAGATCCGCAAGGCCAAGACCGATGCGGAGCCGCTGCCTTCCGAAAAGGACGGACTGAAGGGACGGCCCGAGGCCGACAATCTCACCGGCATCTATGCCGCGCTGTCAGGCGAAACGGTGGAGAAGGTGCTGGCGCAATATGGCGACGGCCAGTTCTCGGTGTTCAAGAACGCGCTGGCCGATCTCGCCGTCGCCAAGCTCGGCCCCGTCGGCGGCGAAATCCAGCGCCTGCAGGGCGACCGCGCCTATGTCGAATCGGTGCTGAAGGACGGCTCCGAACGGGCCCGCGCCATCGCCGCGCCAATCGTGAAGCAGGTCCGCGAAATCGTCGGCTTCGTGGTGAGCTGACCGCAACGCCTTGCCGGATGCATGGAGGCCGGCTTCGCGGAAAGGGACCAACATTCCCTCACTGTGAGGTGTCATGCTCGCGCACTTCTCGCGACTGGTCCGTAACTTAAGTTTTCTGAACGAAGCTCTCGTCCATGTGGAAGATTTCCCAGGTGTGGCCATCGAGATCGTCAAAGCTGCGCTGGTACATGAAGCCGTAGTCGCGCGCCGGATTGGGCTCCGTGGCGCCGCTGGCGATTGCGGCATCGGCGACAGCATTCACCTTGTCACGATTTTCGACCGACACCGCCAGTAGCATTTCCGCCGAGGTCCGCGCATCGACGATCTTCTTCTTCGAGAATTCGCCGAATTTCTGGTGCGTCAGCAGCATGACATAATTGTCGCCGCCGATGATCATGCAGGCGGCGGTCTCGTCGGTGAATTGCTGGTTGAATGTGAAGCCGAGCTTGCCGAAGAAAGCCATGGACTGGGACAGGTTGGCGACCGGCAGGTTGACGAAGATCTTGGACGTCATGCGTTTCTCCTATTGCGTGATAGTAGCAATGTAGATGTCCAGCTTTTCCAGCGAACCGCTCCAGCCGTCATTCAGGCTGGCGAAGTTGTCACCGAAAGTGGCGCGTTCTTCAGCGGTGGCATTCTCCGGCTGCCAGGTGAGCGTGAAACGCGAGCGGTTGGGCCCGAGTTCCGTGAACTCAAAGACGGTGAGCATCTCCAGCGGCCACTTGCCATCGAAGAACGGCGCGCGGGTCAGCCCGCCGTTCTCGTCAGAAAAGGAATTGATGAAGACGATCCGCTCGGGCGCTGCAATCTCGCGAAATGTGAAGCGGCCCCACATGATTGGTCCATCTTTCACCCATTGCATGCCGTAGTGGAATATTCCGCCCGGACGGAAGTCCAGTTTCGGATGGACGATGGTGACGCCCTTCGGCCCCCACCATTTCGCCAGCCGTCCGGCATCGGAGAAGCAGCTGAACAGCACCGGGCGGGGTGCGTTGAAATCGCGGCTCAGCCGGAAGCTCTGGCCTTCTGCGCTCATGATACCCTGACCTTGGCATTGGGATTGTAGGGAGGCGTGACGGCAAGCGCGCCGCTCAGATAGGCATCGAGACGCGACAGCGTCTGCCACGCGCCCTCGACGGCGCCAAAGGCGACCATGTCCTCGCGGAGCTTTGCGTCCGTCAATGTGAGGTGCAGCTTCATCCGCGTCTTTCCCCCTTCGGCTTCGAGCCGGATTTCCGCCTTGAACATCTCGGGGTGCTGGGCATTCGTGCCATGATCGTAGCGGATCAGATGGGGAGCCTCGATTTCGGTATAGGTGACGTAGTTGGGGTAGTCGGTACCGTCCGGGCCATGCATGGTGTAGTCCCACACGCCTCCGACCCTGAAGTCGAGTTTCCGCGTCGTCGTCGTGAACCCGTTTGGACCCCACCAGATGGCAAGCCCCTTGGGATCGCTGAAGCACTTGAAGACCATGCCGACCGGCGCATCGAGGAGGCGCGTCGAGTGGATTTCGTGGGGCGAGGCCTTGACCGCGTAAAGCAGACTTTCGAGCTTTTCAAGACTCGAACTCCAGCCCTCTTTCATGCCAGCTTTTGCAAAGTTGTCGCGCAAGGCCATTGACGGGAAGCCGGTGACAATGGTGACCCTCGTGCCCGCGCCATGATCCTCGAAGGTGACGGTCGTGAGCATCGCGATCTTGCGCTTGCCCTGGCCTTTGCGATCCGGATCGACGGCGTCGTGCCACTCTTCGGGATGTTCGGAGGTATCGACCTCCTGGACGAAGCGTTCATCCGGGACGACCTCCCGGAAGGTGCCGCTGACCGGATAGTCCGTGCCGTCGGCGCTGCGCATGACGAACCTGAATTTTCCTCCAGCCCGGGCGTCGATCTCGCAAACCGGGCAAACCATGGTTTTCGGTCCCCACCAGCGGGCGAGATAGCCGGGGTTCATCCAGCACTTGTAGACAAGGGCGCGCGGCGCGTCGAAGACCCGGGTCAGGCGAAACTCCGGCGCATTGGCAGGCAGGACAGCGTCACTTGGATGGGTCATGGTCTTTCTCCTTCTGGAGTTCCTTCAGGTAGTCTTCGAGACGGTCGAGGCTCTCGTCCCAGAACCGGCGATATTGTTCGAGCCAGGATGACACGTCCTTCAATGGCTGCGGCGCCAGCTTGCAGGGCCGCCACTGGGCCTCGCGGCCGCGCTCGATCAGCTGCGCTTTCTCCAGCACCTTGAGATGTTTCGACACGGCGGGAAGGCTCATGGCGAAGGGCGCCGCCAATTCCGTCACCGACGTTTCACCCAATGCCAGACGGGCCAGAATGGCGCGCCGGGTCGGGTCCGCGAGGGCTGCAAAGGTGGAACTGAGACGATCGGTCATTTCTGTTTAACATAGTAGTTAATTAACTGATTGGTTTATTATGGCGGAATGTCTCAGCTGTCAACCCCATTCCAAACTTTGAAATTATTCTAAACTGGCCTATATAAATCCCGACAAGAGGGATCGGACATGTTCATTCAAACGGAAGCCACGCCAAACCCCGCCACGCTGAAATTCCTGCCGGGAAAGCCGGTGCTACCGGGCGGCACGCGGGATTATCGTGACGCAGAGCAGGCGGCCGAGTCTCCCCTGGCCCACAACCTGTTCTCGATCTCGGGCGTCTCCGGTGTGTTCCTCGGCCAGGATTTCATCACCGTGACCCGCAGCGGCGCCGAATGGCAGCACCTCAAGCCCGCCATCCTCGGTCTCATCATGGATCACTATCTGTCTGGCGCGCCAGTGCTTCTGAATGCCGATGCCGCGCCTCATGCGGAGGGCGAGGAATTCTTCGATGCAGCCGATGGCGAGATCGTCACCACCATCAAGCAGCTGCTCGACACACGCGTCCGCCCTGCGGTGGCGCAGGATGGCGGCGACATCACCTTCCACGGCTTCAAGGAAGGCGTCGTGTTCCTCAACATGAAGGGCTCCTGCGCCGGTTGCCCGAGTTCGACGGCAACGCTGAAGCACGGCATCGAAAACCTGCTGCGCCATTTTGTACCGGAAGTCAGCGAAGTCCGCGCCGTTTGAGGGTCCACTGTTTGACGGAGAACCCGGTTGCGGCCTATCACGCCGCAACATGAGAATTCTATCCCTCGATACGGCGATGGCCGCCTGCTCAGCCGCTGTCGTCGATACCGGCAGCGATGCGATTTTGGCGTCCGCCTTCGTACCCATGGAGCGCGGCCATGCCGAAGCCATTGCGCCGATGGTCGAGGAGGTCATGACAAAGGCCGGGCTGGCCTACTCCTCCATAGACCGGATCGCCGTGACCACCGGCCCCGGCACATTCACCGGCGTTCGCATTGGTCTCGCCATGGCACGCGGCCTTGGACTTGCGCTCAACATTCCCGTCATTGGCATCGATACCTTGACCGCGATTGCCGCCAATGAGGGAAGCGGGTCAGACCTGCTGGTGGTTGCGGATGCACGCAACGGCGAGGTCTATGCGGCTCGTTTCGATGGCAAGAGAAACCTGCTTAAGAAGCCCTGCGTTGCACGGACAAACGAAGTGCTGGACGACAGTCTGCCGTCCGCGCTGCTGCTTGGCACCGCCGCTCAGGCCGTGCTGACCGCAAGCGGGCGGCAGGGAATCCACGTCTCCTCAGCCTGCAATCTGCCGGTGGCCGCGCATTTCGCTTATCTGGCCGCTGCGGCCCCAATACCTGATGCCATGCCGTCGCCGCTTTATCTGCGCGCGCCGGATGCCAAGCCGCAATCCGTTCCGCTGCGCCGCGCCGTCAATCTGACCTTCCGGTCTGCCGATGTATCGGCCGCGCCGCTCTTGGCTTCCATGCATGCCGAGGCCTTCGACACCGCATGGTCCCCGGCGGAGTTCAAATCGCTTCTCGCCATGCCGAATGCCGAAGCGGTGATAGCTCTCGAACAAGATGAACCCGCGGGCTTCGTGCTGACGCGGCGCGCCGCCGACGAAGCCGAGATCATCACGGTGTGTACGAGGCCCTTCGCTCAGCGGCGCGGCGTGGCGAAGGCCTTGCTCGATCATCAGTTCACGGAGCTTTCGCATCACGGCGTCGCCCATGTCTTCATCGAAGTGGCGACTTCCAACACCTCGGCCCGCGCACTCTATGACCGGCTGGGGTTCACGGAAGCGGGCAAGCGGACCAACTATTACACGTGTGCGGACGGTAAAACCGAAGATGCCATCGTCATGCGGCGGGATCTCAAGCCGTGAACCGCTGGCGACCCGCCGCCATCCTCGCCGTCTTTGCGGCGCTCACCGTGCCGCTGATGCCGTTGCAGCAGCTCTTCGTCTGGACCTGGCCCGGCATGGCGCGGATTTTCCCGATGTATTATCACCGGCTGGTCTGCCGCATTCTGGGCGTCAGGCTGAAGATCGTCGGCGAGGCCCCGCGCCTTGGGCCCACGCTGATCGCCAGCAACCATGTCGGCTGGCTCGACATCGTCATCCTCAGTGCAGTGGCCCCGCTCTCCTTCATCGCCAAGCGCGAGGTCAATGGCTGGCCGTTCTTCGGCAGCCTGGCGCGATTGCAGCGCACGGTGTTCGTCGATCGCGACCGCCGCCACGCCACCGGCAATTCGCGTGACGAGATGCAAGAGCGGCTGAAGGCCGGCGACATCCTTGTGCTGTTTCCCGAGGGTACCTCGCATGATGGTCACGAGGTGCTGCCGTTCAAGAGCTCCTTCTTCGGCGCCGCTGAATACGAAGGCGTTGTGGTGCAGCCCATCTCGATTGCCTATTCCGGCCACCGCAATCTGCCGATGCCGCGCCGCTTGCTGCCGCTCTATGCCTGGTATGGCGACATGGATCTGGCGCCGCACTTGTGGGAGGCGCTCAAAACCGGGCCGATCGAGGTCACCGTCGTCTGCCACCCGCCATTGTCGCTCAACGGCGAAATGAACCGCAAGGCGCTGGCGCGGCATGCCGAGGAGCAGGTTCGGCGCGGCGTCGCCCTGGCGCTTCACGATCCGGCCAAATTGGGCTAGAGGTCTCGCATGCAAAACCCGGACAAGAAGGTCTTCGTCAAGACCTATGGCTGCCAGATGAATGTCTACGACAGCGAGCGCATGCGCGATGTGCTGACGCCGCTGGGCTATGCCGAAACGACGAGTCCGGAGGATGCCGACCTGGTTATCCTCAACACCTGCCACATACGCGAGAAGGCGGCCGAGAAGGTCTATTCCGAGCTCGGCAAGCTGAGAGTGATGAAGCGCGGCCGCGCCGCGGACGGCAAGGAGATGCTGATTGCGGTGGCAGGCTGTGTCGCCCAGGCCGAGGGCGAGGAGATCGTGCGGCGTGCGCCGGCTGTCGACCTGGTGTTCGGGCCACAGACCTATCACCGCCTGCCGCAGCTTCTTGCCCGCTCGAAATCAGGCGAACGGCGCGTCGTCGAAACCGAATTCCCGGCGGAAGACAAGTTCGAGGGGCTCGAGGCCCGCAGCGTGCCGTCGCGCGGTGTCGCCGCCTTCCTCACCGTGCAGGAGGGCTGCGACAAGTTCTGCACCTTCTGTGTCGTGCCCTATACCCGCGGCGCCGAGTTCTCGCGGCCCGTGGCGCAAATCATGACCGAGGCAAGGAAGCTTGCGGCGCAGGGGGTACGCGAGCTGACGTTGCTCGGGCAGAATGTAAACGCCTTCCATGGTGCCGGCGCCGATGGCGAGACCATTTCGCTTGCCGGTCTTGTCGCCGAACTGTCACGTGTCGAAGGTATCGAACGTCTCCGCTACATGACGAGTCATCCGCGCGATATGAGTGACGACCTGATCGCTGCCCATGCCGAGAATGCCAAGCTGATGCCGTATCTGCATCTGCCGGTACAGTCGGGCAGTGACGCGATCCTCAAGGCGATGAACCGCGGCCATACGGCAGAAGACTATCTACGCCTTGTCGCAAGAATCCGCGCCGCGCGCCCCGACATAGCGCTGTCGGGCGATTTCATCGTCGGCTTCCCGGGCGAGACGGACGCCGATTTCCGTGCCACGCTGGATCTGGTGCGCGAGGTCAAATATGCCGGCGCCTACAGTTTCAAGTATTCGCCGCGCCCGGGTACGCCCGCCGCCGAACACGACGCGCAGGTCAGCGAGGCCGAGAAATCCGCCCGCCTGACTGAACTGCAATCCCTGATCCACGCGCAGCAAACGGCCTTCAACGCCGCCCAGGTGGGCCGCCGCCTGCCCGTCCTCGTCGAGAAGCCGGGCCGCGAATCCGGCCAAATGGTGGGGCGCTCGCCCTATCTGCAGGCGGTCCATATCCAGGCCGACCCGGGACTTATCGGACAGATCGTGGATACCCACATAACAGGTGTTGGAACCAACAGTCTTTCAGGCCATTATGCCCATGCGGCTTAACGACGGAGAATCGATCCTTTGAATCCGCCCATCACTGCGGCCCAGCTCGGCAGCCCCAAATCCGGCTCCCGGCAAGATGATTCAAACATCCTCACCCTGTCTTTCGACGATAACCGATTGTTATCATTGCTCTGTGGCGAACATGACGAGAATCTCGCCATCATCGAGCACCGGCTCAATGTCGATATTACACCACGCGGAAACCGGCTGGCGGTGCGCGGGACTGATTCGGGCCGTGATTCGGCCAGGGACGTGCTGATGTCGCTTTACAACCGGGCGCGGCGCGGACTGGACGTCACCAAGGGCGAAGTCGAGGGCGCCATCCGCATGCGCGAGGCCGCTGATACAAACATCCCGAGCGGCGCCATCCGCACCCGCCGCAAGCTGGTGATGGCGCGCACGCCGACGCAAGGCACCTATATCGAGGCCATTCGCAAACACGAACTGGTGTTCGGTGTCGGCCCGGCGGGTACAGGCAAGACGTACCTGGCGGTTGCCTGTGCCGCCGAGGCGCTGATGAATGGCGAGGTCGATCGCATCGTGCTGTCGCGTCCGGCGGTCGAAGCCGGTGAGCGCCTGGGCTTTCTCCCGGGTGACATGAAGGAGAAGGTCGATCCCTATCTCCGCCCGCTCTATGATGCGCTGTATGACGTGATGCCGGCGAGCCTCGTCACCAAGGGGATCGCCGAGAACCAGATCGAGATTGCGCCGCTGGCCTTCATGCGCGGCCGCACGCTGGCCGGTGCTTTCGTTATCCTTGACGAAGCGCAGAATACCACGCCGCAGCAAATGAAGATGTTCCTCACGCGCCTGGGCGAGGGCAGCCGCATGGTGGTGACGGGCGATCCGACGCAGATCGATCTTCCGAGCGGCATCAGCTCGGGCTTGTCGGAGGCTGTCACCGTGCTCAAGGGCGTCAGCGGCATCGAGACGGTCATGTTCAAGAACGCCGACATCGTGCGCCATCCGCTGGTCGGCAGGATCGTGGCGGCCTACGACAAAAAGGCGCCCAAGCCGGCGAAATGACCATCTCCATCGAAGTCGAGGACGAGGCCTGGACGCAGATGCTGCCGGGACTGGAAGCGCTCACGGATACTGCCGTGAAGGCCGCGCTGGCCGCCTGTGGCGTGTCCGAGCATCAAACCGAGGTGTTTGTTCTGTTCACGGATGATTCCGCTATCGCAGAGCTGAACGGGGAATGGCGGGCCAAGCCGAAGCCGACCAATGTGCTCTCCTTCCCGGCGCCCGGCGGCATGCCGCTGCCCGACGGCGCGCCGAGGCCGCTGGGAGACATCGTGCTGGCGTCCGGGGTCATTGCGGCAGAAGCCCTGGATGCGGGCAAGACGTTGCAGGACCATTGCACTCACCTTATTGTACATGGCTGCTTGCATCTGCTGGGCTACGACCACGAAGATGAAGCCGAGGCTGCCGAAATGGAACAGCTCGAGATCGACATCCTGAAA
>CAUJIO010000047.1 GCA_963205315.1 Pseudomonadota bacterium
AAGGGGCGCTTGTCGAGAACCCTCTTGGCGCGCTGGTAGACGACGGCGCGGGCATCGCGGGCAAATGGCGTACCGCTCTTCTCATCCTCGAAGAAGTACTGCCGCATCTCCGGGCGGATTTCCTCGAGGATGAAGCGCAGATGCGCGAGGATTGGGAAATTGCGCAATACCGCATGCCGGGTCTGCACCAGGTCGCGAATGCCAAGCAGAGACAAGCCGGCGGCAATGATCAGCGGGATCACGATCAAGCCATCCCACGCCGGAAAGACCACGAACAGGAACAGGAACAACAGGGTTGCAGCGATGGCCAGGGTCAGCGTGATGAAGCGGGGCTCGAATGGCAGCTTCAAAGTGTCCATGGTTCTCCCCCGATCAGCTCATGCATACCGGCTCGAACTTGCGCCCGGCTTGTAACGGAAAGACTACACGATGCCGAGCGTGCGTCCTACGCTGCTGAAGGCCGCGATCGCCGCGTCGATGTCGGCCGAGGAATGGGCAGCCGACATCTGCGTGCGGATGCGGGCTTGGCCCTTTGGCACCACGGGGAAGAAAAAGCCGGTAACATAGATCCCCTGCTCATAGAGTCTGGCGGCCATCTCCTGCGCCAGTTTCGCGTCGCCCAGCATTACCGGAATGATCGGATGCTCGCCCGGCAGCAGGTTGAAGCCGGCGGCCGTCATGCCAGCGCGAAAGCGCCTGGCATTGTCGAAAAGCCTGGCGCGCAGATCGTCACCGGCTTCAGCAAGGTCCACGGCCTTGAGGCTTGCAGCGACGATGGCAGGCGGCAAGGCATTGGAGAACAGATAAGGCCTGGCACGCTGACGCATCAAGTCGACGATGGGCTGGGCGGCAGCGATGTAGCCTCCCGCCGAGCCGCCAAGCGCTTTGCCCAGCGTGCCGGTGAGAATATCGACCTTGACCCCTGCCCGATGCGGCGTGCCGCGCCCCTGCGGCCCGGTGAAGCCGGTGGCGTGACAATCATCAACCATGATGAGGGCGTCGTAAGTATCGGCAAGTTTCCGAATATCGCCAAGCCTGGCGAAATAACCATCCATCGAGAACACGCCATCGGTGACGATGATGACCCGCCTTGCGCCGCCACCGCGCGCCGCCTTCAACTGGGTTTCGAGATCATTCATGTCGCCATTGGCGAAGCGGAAGCGCTTGGCCTTGGAGAGGCGGATGCCATCAATGATCGAGGCGTGGTTCAGAGCGTCCGAGACGATGGCATCCTGTTCGCCGAAGAGCGGCTCGAATACAGCCCCGTTTGCATCGAAGCAGGCCGCAAAAAGGATCGAGTCGTCCATGCCCAGATAACCGGCGATGCGGCGCTCGAGCATCAGATGGAGATCACTGGTGCCGCAGATGAAGCGGACCGAGGCCATGCCGAGGCCATGCGTGTCCAGTGCCTCGCGCGCGGCAGCGATGAGGGCGGGATGGTCGGCAAGGCCCAGATAGTTGTTGGCGCAGAAATTCAGCACCTCACGGCCTCCCCTGACGGAGATATGGGCCGACTGGTGCCCCAAGATGGGCCGCTCGGTCTTCCACAGGGACTGGTCGCGAATGGCGTCGAGTTCGGCCGATATGTCAGACAATGTGTTCATGGGGCTGCTCCTCGTCTAGTCATGGCGGCTCGCCCAGGGCTTGGCAAGGCGTGAGAATGCCTCAACGCTTCGCCCTGTTCCCGCCGCATTCTCCCGCGCATCTTGCGCCGCCTCACATCCGGTGCCCTCTCAGCATGTTCATCACCTGGGCCTTCATCCTCGCCCTTGCGGCCATCACGATAATGGTTCACCTCGAAGGCCTCTGGGTGTTGCGAAACCTCCCGAGCGCCTTCGACGATCTGCCCCGGCTCGGCGTTCTCGCCGTGGTGATGACGTGCCTGATGCTGCATGTGATCGAGATCTCGTTCTACGCCACGGGCTTCATGCTGGCAGACAAGGTGTTTGCGGTCGGCCAGTTCAACGACGAGAGGAATCTCGATGCCATGGCCTACTTTTACTATTCGGCCATTACCTATACCGCAGTCGGCAATGGCGACATCCTGCCAACGGGCGACATCCGGCTCCTGGCAGTGGCCGAGTCACTCAATGGGTTGCTGTTGATCGGCTGGTCCGGCGCCTTCACCTTCATTGCCATGGAGAAGCTGTGGTCTGAGCGTGCGACGGAACGGCGCGAGGTCCGGCGGGCGGCGCGGCGGAACAAAAGCCGGGCGCACGGCTAAGCCTGATTTGAAGCGCTGTCCTCCCCATGCTAGAGCCGCGCCCATGACACAGCATCTCCATATCATCGGCGCCGGGATGGCGGGTTCGGAAGCGGCCTGGCAGGCGGTGAATGCCGGTATCCCCGTCGTCCTGCATGAAATGCGCCCGCAGGTCGGCACCGAGGCGCACAAGACCGGCGGCTTTGCCGAGCTGGTCTGCTCCAATTCGTTCCGCTCGGACGATGCCGAACAGAATGCCGTGGGACTTCTCCATTGGGAGATGCGGCGTGCCGGTTCGCTCATCATGACGCTCGCCGACCGCCACAAGGTGCCTGCCGGTGGAGCGCTGGCTGTCGACCGGGAGGCTTTTTCGGAAGACGCGACCGAAACCCTGAAACGGCATCCGCTGGTGACGGTGGAATATGGCGAGATCGACGGATTGCCACCGGCCGACTGGGCTCACGTGATCATCTCCACCGGACCGCTGACGTCGCCCGCACTGGCGCAAGCCATCCGTACACTGACGGGTGAAGATCAGCTGGCGTTCTTCGATGCCATTGCGCCGATCGTCCATCGCGAGACGATCGACATGAACGTCGCGTGGTTCCAGTCGCGCTACGACAAGGTTGGCCCAGGCGGTACCGGCAAGGACTACATCAATTGCCCGATGGACCGTGAGCAATATGCCGCCTTCGTACAGGCGCTGATGGACGGTGAGAAAACCGATTTCAAGGAGTGGGAGAAGTCGACGCCCTATTTCAGCGGCTGCCTGCCGATCGAGGTGATGGCGGACAGCGGCGTTGAAACCCTGCGCCATGGCCCCATGAAGCCGCGCGGCCTGACCAATGCACATAATCCGGCGGTCAAGCCGTATGCCGTCGTTCAACTGCGGCAGGACAACAAGCTCGGCACGCTCTACAACATGGTCGGCTTCCAGACGAAGCTGAAATATGCCGACCAGGTAAAGGTGTTCCGCACCATTCCGGGTCTTGAGAACGCAGAGTTCGCCAGACTTGGCGGATTGCATCGCAACACCTTCCTCAACAGTCCGCGCGTCCTCGACAAGCAACTGCAATTGAAGGCCGATCCACGCTTGCGTTTTGCTGGCCAGGTCACGGGTGTCGAGGGCTATGTCGAAAGCGCGGCCATGGGCCTGATGGCGGGGCGGATGGCTGCCGCTCAAATCAAGGGCGAGGTCTTCACTGTACCGCCGCCCACCACAGCTCATGGCGCGCTGATCAATCACATCACGGGCGGGCATATCGAGACGACAGATTCGCGCGGCTCGTCATTCCAACCGATGAATGTGAACTTCGGCCTCTTCCCGCCCATCGACAAGATCAAGGCCGTGAACGGTAAGCGGCTGACACACACGGAGCAGGCCGCGGCGCGCAAGCGCGCCTATACCCAGCGGGCAATGAACGAGTTCGACATCTGGCTTGGCACGGTCACGTCACAGGCCGCCGAGTAATTCACAGTTGCGCCAGCCACTGGTCACGTCAGAAACTGTCGCGCCTCGCATGATACCACAGCGTCAGTTGGCGCCGGAATTGGGTCACAGCCAGCGGCTGGTCAGGTGAACGCTCGATGCGGCGGAGATAGAGGTCCGTCAGGCCGACGGAAAGAAAGGCCGGCCGCACGCCAGCACTGAGGTGGGCCAGCAATGCGCGGGCTTCGGCCAGACGCCGCCGCGCATGGGCTATCGCTGCCATGACGGTCATGCCGGATGGCAGATATTGCCCGCGGCGGGCCGGATCTGAGAGGACCATCGTCAGCCCGTGGGCTACGCCAGCGAGGCCTGCGGCTTCAGCGGCGCCGCGGGCGCCCACCGGGTCCAGAAGCATCGCCGCCAACTGGATGAGCGCGGAACCCGTTTCGCCGAGATAGGCCTCGAGCGTGGTGATATCCGGCATCGGATCGGCGAACAGGTCGAATTCATGCGCCGTGACGAGATCCTGCAAAGGCTGTTTCGGCAGATTGCCGGCGGCAATCGCTGCGGCAAGCGCTTCGGCAACGGGGTGGCCGGCGGCGGTTCCGTCATAAATCGCGTCGAGCGTGTCACGCCACCATTGCAGGCGGATCAGTCCGATCTGCGGTTCACTCACCACATGGCGAATACGCGCGACCTCGAGGCTGAAAGCATAAAGCGCAAGGAGATGCGGCTGCTGGCTTTCGGGTGCAAATAGCGTGGCCAGGAAGCGGTCCTTGTCATGGCTTCGCACCAGATCGAAACAGTGCTGCTGCGCCGGATTCATACCGTGTGGTCGACGGCGATCAGGGCGGCCGCTACCTTGCGGCGTTCGCCCAACAAGAGATTGTAGGTGGCGATGGCATGGCCCGTGGCCATTGGATCAATCATCAAGCCAGATGCCGCAAGAGCCTCGCGGAGCAGTTTCGGTGGCCTCGCCATTGAAGCCCCCATGCCGATGACGAGCAGGTCGATCTGTTCCCGCTCAGCCAATACCATGGCAAAGTCTTCAATAACCAGGCGCGTGGCGTCGGCGTTCCAGGCGTAAATGCCGGAAGGCAATGCCAGGATCGAACCCCGGTGCGACATCTGGGCGAAGCTGAAACCGCCCCGTCCATACCCTTCGATCGTGACCTGCTCCGGGTAATGCGCCGTCACGGCCGGGCGGCGACCGCTGCCGCCTTGGCCTCGGCCTTCTTCTCGTCACGCACTGTTCCCAGGAGAATCAGCACCGGCGAGGCGATGAAGATCGAGGAATAAGTGCCGACGATGACGCCCCAGATCATGGTGAAGGTGAAGCCCCTCAGCACTTCGCCACCGAAAACATACAGCGCGATCAGCGCCAGCATGGTGGTGACGGAGGTGAGGATGGTTCGCGGGAACACGGAATTGATCGAGAAGTCGATCAGATTGGCCAGCGGCATCGACTTGTATTTGCGCAGGAACTCGCGGATGCGGTCGAAGACCACAACCGTGTCGTTGAGCGAATAGCCGACGATGGTCAGGATGGCGGCGATGATCTGCAGGTTGAACTCGATGCCAAGCAGGCAGAACAGGCCGATGGTGATCAGAACGTCGTGCAGCAACGACAGGATGGCCCCGGCGGCGAATTGCCATTCGAAGCGGAACCACACGTAGATCAGAATGCCGATGATGGCGGAGACCACGGCGATAATGCCCTGCTCCGCCAATTCGGCGGACACTTTGGGACCGACCACCTCGATCGAGCGGAAATCGACGCCCGGGCCCAGCGCTTCCTTGACGCGGGCCATGGCTTCCTGCTGCGCGGCGTCTCCGCCCTCGATGGCAGGAAGCCGGATCAGCACGTCGTTGGGCGTGCCAAATTCCTGGATCTCGGCATTGCCGAAGCCCAGGGCATCAACCTTGCTGCGCAATTCCTCGATGTTGGCGGGCTGCTCAGTCCGGATGGTGAGGACGGTACCACCCTTGAAGTCGACGCCGACATTCAGTCCGACAAAGATGAACAGCAGAACCGATGCAGCGCACAGAATGCCCGACAGGAAGAACCCGAAGCGGCTGATCCGCATGATCGGAATCTTGGTGTCATCGGGAATAAAGCGAATGGGCTTGAGTTTCATGGGTCAGTCTTCCGCTCTCAGAGCGGAACCTCCTTGGGCTTGGCCCAGCGCACCCAAACCGAGACGATCAACTGGGTCACGGTGTAGGCGGTGAAGACAGTGGTCAGAATGCCGATGGCATGGGTAATGGCAAAGCCGCGAACCGGCCCCGACCCCACTCCGAACAACACAATGGCTGCAATGAAGGCGGTGAAGTTCGAATCGAAGATGGTTCCGAACGCCGACTTGAAGCCGGTCTCGATGGAACTCAGGGCCGACCGGCCGTTGCGCCACTCTTCACGCATGCGCTCGAAGATGATGACGTTGGAGTCGACCGCCATGCCCATGGTCAGCACAATGCCGGCAATGCCCGGAAGCGTCATGGTGAAGCCGACAAAGGACATCACGGCGAGCAGCAGCACCAGATTGATGAGCAGCGCGAGATTGGCAAAAAATCCGAACAGGCCATAGGCCACGACCATGAAGATCATCACCAGGACGAGGCCGATGATCGAAGCGTCGAAACCAGACTTGATCGAGTCGGAGCCGAGGCTCGGACCGACGGTGCGTTCCTCGACGATCGTCAACTTGGCAGGCAGCGCGCCGGACCGCAGCACGATGGCGAGGTCATTCGATTCCTGAACGGTGAAGTTCCCTGAAATCTGGCCTGATCCACCCAATATCGGCTCGTTGATGCGCGGATAGCTGACCACCAGGTCATCGAGGACGATGGCAAAGGGCTTGCCGACATTGTCGCGCGTCAGCTTGGCAAAACGCTCGGCCCCCTTGGTGTTGAAGCGGAAAGAGACAACAGGCTGATTTTGCTGGTCGAAAGCGCCGCGCGCATCGACGAGGTCGGCGCCGTCAACAGTCGCACGGCTCGACGTCTGCACCCACAGCGACTTGTCGGGGCTCTCCTTGAGCTTGAACGCCTTACATTCTGGCGGCGGGTTTTGACCGGCCGCTGTCGGCTGCGACTCGCAGACGAGCTGGAAGGTGAGCTTGGCCGTCTGGTCGAGACGGCGTTTGATTTCCTGGCTGTCCTGTACACCGGGCAATTGAACGACGATGCGATCTTTGCCCTGCTGCTGGATCGTCGCTTCGACGACGCCGTCGGGATTGACGCGCTTCTCGACAATCTTGAGAGACTGGCCGACGGCTGAAGCAACCTTGGTGTCGATACCCAGTTCAGAGAAGGTGAAGGTGAACTGCTGATCCTGCAAGGAGAGGTCGAACAATGCAGGCGTTGCACCCGCACCAAACAATCCGCTGTCCAACGGCTGGATCAGCTTCTTCAGATCGGTCTGCGCGCGCGCCACGTCTTCTGGCTTGGAGATGCGGACTCTCACGCCGTTATCGAAGCGATTGATGCCGTTGTAACCAATCTTGGCATCGCGCAGCGTCGAACGGATATCGCCGACGATCTGGTCGGTCAATCTCGCCCTGAGGTCTGCGCGGTCGATTTCCAGCAGAATATTGATGCCACCCTGAAGGTCGAGGCCCAGCGTCATCGGACGAAGATTGTAGGGACGCAGCTGGTCTTGCACCGACTTCGGCAAGACATTCGGCAGCGCCAGAATAACAGCCAGGAGCACCGCCGCAACGATGCCGAACACCTTCCAGCGTGGGAAATGCATCATCTCGGCTTACTTGCTTTCGACCTTGACCGGCTCGCCCTTGGCGCGAACGTCGGCGATGCCGGAGCGCAGGACACGCACTTTGATATTCTCGCCGATCTCGACCTGAAGCTCGTTATCGTCCACGACCTTGATGACCTTGCCGATCAGGCCGCCGCTGGTGATGACGGTGTCGCCCTTGCTCACCTTCTTCAGCATTTCCTGATGGTCCTTCATCTTGCGCTGCTGCGGACGGATGAGCAGGAAGTAGAAGACGCCCATGATGGCGACGAGCGGCAAAATCATGCCGACGAAATCGCCAGCGCCAGGCGCGCCCGTGGCTTGGGCAAAGGCCGGAGTAATGAACACGAGGGGTTTCTCCCGTTTGAAAACAGTGGGCGGAATATAGCGACGGTTCTTGGCATTGCAACCAATCGATTGGCATTGGCGGGTGGTGCTTTACGGACCCTGCCCTCTCAGATAAGAGGCTCATATGACACAAGAAATCGATATTTCACTGCTGACACGTATCGCCGAGGCACTGGAACGGCTGGCTCCGGTGCAACCTCCGGCCTCCGATATCGCAGCCAGCACAGCTTTTGTCTGGCACGCCGCCCCGCCAGCACTGGAAGCGGTGAATCGCGTCAACCGGGTCGATATCGGCTTGCTCAAGGGCATCGAGCTGACCCGCGATATCCTGATCGAGAACACGGAGCGCTTCGCCAAAGGCCTGCCTGCCAACAACGCGTTGCTGTGGGGCGCCCGCGGGATGGGCAAGTCGTCATTGGTCAAGGCGGCGCATCATCTGGTGAATGAACAATCCGGCGGCGTGCTCAAGCTGGTGGAAATCCACCGCGAAGATATCGAAAGCCTGCCGTTGCTGATGAACATCGTCCGCAAGGCTGAAGGCTTCCGCTTCATCGTGTTCTGCGACGATCTCTCGTTCGATGCCGAGGATACCTCCTACAAGTCGCTGAAGGCGGCACTTGATGGCGGCATCGAGGGCCGGCCCTCCAACATGGTTTTCTATGCGACGTCCAACCGGCGCCACCTTTTGCCACGCGACATGATCGAGAACGAACGCTCGACCGCCATCAACCCGTCGGAAGCGGTGCAGGAGAAAGTCTCCCTGTCCGACCGCTTCGGCTTGTGGCTTGGATTTCACAATTGTTCACAGGACGAATATCTTGACATGATCGAGGGTTACGCCCGGCACTTCGGGCTCAAGATGAATACTGACGAGTTGCGCTCCAGCGCAATTGCGTGGCAGGCAACGCGCGGCAGCCGCTCAGGGCGTGTCGCCTGGCAATTCATTCAGGATGCCGCGGGACGGCTTGGCCAGAAACTGCAGGACTGAAGCGGCCGGCAATTCGGCCTGGCCTTCCCCTGCTCCGCCGTCAGCCGAACTCATGTTCTATGCGGCCCCAGTCGGCGAGGTCCCTGGCGCGGGGCACGTCCATGACAGCGAGCCGGAAGCCCTCTCGCCGCTCCAGTGCCTCGAGCCATTCTGCAACATGCGGCATGTCGGGCTTGGCGCAATCCAGCCCCAGATAACGCCAGAGGAACACCCCCATCACGATATCGCCGAAACTGAACATCGGACCGGCAAACCAGTCGTGCCGCGACAGGTGTTCATCGGCAATCTTCAGCGCCTCAAACGCCCGCTTTTCGGCGTCGGCCACGGCAGCGGCGTTGCGCTTGTCAGGCGTCACGCGAACGGTGTTCAAGAAAATCGTGGTCACGGGCGCTCCAAAGGCGTTCTGCTGCCAGTCCATCCACTGTTCGGCCATGGCGAGATGGCGATGGTCCTCCGGGCGCAGCACGCCGGGGCGATAGCGCGCCGACAGATAGCGGACGATGGCATTGGATTCGAACATCGTCACATCGCCATCGCGGATGACGGGCACGAGTCCCATCGGATTCATCGCCAGGAAATCAGCATCGTGATTACCACCGAAACTGCCGCCGACGCGTTCCCGCACATGCGGAAGATCGAGCTCATGGAGAGCCCAGAGCACCTTCTGCACATTGCCGGAATTCCGCCGTCCCCAAAGCGTGATCATCGACTCTTTCTCCCTCACCGATGGCGCAGATTGCTCCCCCGCCCTGCAAAAGCAAAGGCCCGGATTTTCGATCCGGGCCTTCGCGGTGCTGAGACTCTTTGACTGATACGATCAGTTCGACGCGGTCGACGACGCCAGGAACTTGATCGGGTCGAGGGCCGTGGCGCCTTTCCGCACTTCGAAGTGCAACTGCGGGCTCGACACTGAACCGGTCTGCCCGGCCTTGGCGATGACGTCGCCGCGCTTCACGGTATCGCCCCGCTTGACGAAGAGTTCCTTGGCATGGGCATAGGCCGTCACATATCCGTTTTCATGGCGGATGAGGACGAGATTGCCGTAGCCCTTCAACTCGTTACCGGCATAGGCGACGACGCCGCCGTCTGCAGCACGCACGCTGGTGCCTTCCGGCACGGCGATGTTGATGCCTTCGTTCTTGAGGCCGTTGGACTTGGGTCCGAAGCCGGAAATGACCTTGCCACGTACGGGCCAGCGCATCCCCGAGGCCGCACCATCGATCGGCGCCTGCTCGGCGACTTGCTGTCCTGCAGCGGGAGCGGCCTGTTCTGGCTTGGCAACCGGTGCTTCAGCGACCGTCTCGGACTTCACAGGAGTCGACTCGGTGTCTTCCGCATCCGGCAGAGCGGGAGCCTGCTTGGATGCCGTCTTGAATTTGGGTGATTCAGCCTCCGGCTTCTTGAAGGCGACAGGTGCGCCGCCCTTCGAGCCCGGAATTTTCACCTTCTGCCCAAGCGACAGTTGCGCATTGTGAGGCAGGCCGTTTGCATCGGCGATGGCGTAGGGAGAGACGTTGTATGCGCGGCCGAGCGAGAACAAGGTGTCACCGCTGGAGACGGTATGGCCTGTACCCGCAGTGGCGGATGCGGCCTGCTTGAACGGTTTCGAAGGTGTTGCAACGGGAGCAGCCTGACGCGGTTCGACTGACGCGGTTTCAGGCAATGCGGGATCGTTGCGGCCGGGGATGCGCAAGCGCTGGCCGGTATGGACGGCGTAGGGTGCCTTGATGCCGTTGGCGGCCGCCAACTGCGAGACGCTCATGTTGTTGGAGCGGGCAATGGCGTAAAGCGTCATGCCGGGGGCAACCGTGACGGAACCACCGGCGGCAACCTGCGGAGCCTCCACCGTTTCGACCTGCGGCGAACTCACGGAGGGCGCTTCCACATCGGGCACACTCACGGCCGGGGCCTTGGCGTAGCTCGGCTGCTTGTATTGCGGCGCCTTGTAGGATTTCGAGTAGTCATAGGCGGGCGGCTTCACCGACGCGCTATTCAGCGGCCGTGTGGTGATGACCTCATCGGACTGCTCGACCTGCGGCCTGGTCTGCTGCGGCACCGACGCGGTGTACACCGGGTCTGAGTCCGAGGGATTCTCGGCGAAGCGATCGGACTCGGCGGAGCAGGCAGCAAGCATGACCGTGGCTGCGACGGAGATGAAAAACTTGGGATTGGACGCACCCAAGGCGAGACGGCGAAACGTGGACGACATGCCCCAACTCCAGAACAAACTGACACAATGAAAATGACTTGTTTAGGTTAAGGGAGGGTTATCAGCGGAGTGGCACCGCAGATATTCACAGCAACGTGGCGTCAGTTCTCGACAACCACCTGCGCGCCGATGGCGACGCGGTCGTAGAGGTCGATGACCTCTTCGTTCATCATGCGGATGCAACCGGACGAAACGGCCTTGCCGATGCTCCAGGGTTGCGTCGTGCCATGAATGCGGAACTGCGTATCGCCGATATAGATCGCGCGCGCGCCCAGCGGGTTGCGTGGTCCACCTTCCATCAATTCAGGAAGGAAATGTCCGCGGCGGGCCTCGCGCTTGATCATCTCCGGCGGCGGGCGCCAGTCGGGCCATTCGGCCTTGCGCGACACCGTGTTGGTGCCTGCCCATGTGAAGCCCTCGCGGCCGACCCCGACGTTGTATTCGATCGCCTGACCGTTCGGCAGAATGTAATAGAGGCGTCGTTGCCCGGTCTTCACCAGGATCGATCCGGGCACCAGAGAGCTGCTGAAGGCGATGGTGCGGCTGCGCATCGACTCCGGAACGCTGTCCTCACTGTAGGCAACGCTCTGGCTGGATGCCTCCTCTTCCATGCCCCCAAAGACCTGAAAGGCTTTGGGTGAAAACTTGACCTTTTCCGCTTCGGCAGAGCCGGCGAGCCAGAAGCTTCCGAGTACGACTCCCACCGCAATACTTATACGCATGGCAATATCCATCCTGGCGCAATCCCACCGGCACCAAACCGTTCAATTGTGACGACGCAGCGTTAACCCCGGCTTAAAGCAGGGCGCCCTCGCCCTTTGGGTCGAGCCGTCGTAGCATGGAAGCTGCCGTTGCCCGCGTCACCGGATGGCGCCAATGCGGAGCAATTTCCGCAAGTGGCGCCAACACAAAGATCCGCTCCGCAATGCCGGGATGCGGCAGAACCGGGCGCGCCGGCCTCGGCTGAACTCTGCCATGATAGTCCAGCAGGTCGAGATCCAACGTGCGAGGGCCCCATCGCAGCGTGCGGCGGCGGCCAGCCAGACGCTCGATCTGATGCAGTTTCTGCATCAGCACGGCGGGCGGCAAAGCCGTGGCAACTTCCACCACGGCATTGACAAAGGGTGCCTGGTCGGTGACGCCGAAGGGCGACGACACGATGGGCCGCGAGGCCCGCTTCACACGAATGCCGCCCGCGTTCAACATGGTTATGGCGCGTTTGACGGTGGCCTGCGGTGACCCCCATGGACCGGCGCGGTTGGAGCCGAGAGCGACGAAAATCATTTTCTCTTGAGCGCCATTGGGCGGATGGTTATGACGCCCGTCATACAGGACTGGGAGATTTGATCCATGCACTTTTATCAGGACGAACGGGTTGCTCTATTCATTGACGGCTCCAATCTTTACGCCACAGCCAAGACTCTGGGCTTCGACATCGACTACAAGCGGTTGCTGGGCTATTTCCGCAAGCGCGCGCGCCTGATCCGCGCCATCTACTATACAGCACTGCTGGACGATGCTGAATATTCTCCCATCAAGCCGCTGATCGACTGGCTCGATTACAACGGATACCGCGTCGTCACCAAGCCAGCCAAGGAATACACCGATGCGATGGGCCGCCGGAAGGTGAAGGGCAACATGGACATCGAACTGGCGATCGACGTCATGCAGTTGGCCGATCAGCTCGATCACATCGTGCTGTTCTCGGGCGACGGCGATTTCCGCTCGCTGGTTGCCGCCGTTCAGGCCAAGGGGCGCCGCGTCACCGTGATTTCGACGCTGACGACACGGCCGCCGATGATCGCCGACGAACTGCGCCGGCAGACCGACCAGTTCATCGACGTTGCCGATCTGCGCGATGAAATCGGCCGCGACCCGCAAGAACGTGAAGTGCGCCAGCGCGACCGTGGATTTGCGCCGCAGCCGCCGAAGGAGAGCTTCGAAGACTTCGCCGAAATCTGAGAATGAAGTCCGACCCCGGCCGCGATTGTCCCCTGTGCCCCAGACTTGTCGAATACCGCCATGACCAGCGCGCTGCGCATCCCGAATGGTTCAATGCGCCGGTGCCGTCATTCGGGACAAGCGATGCGGAACTGCTAATCGTCGGGCTGGCGCCCGGTGTCCAGGGTGCCAACCGCACCGGGCGGCCATTCACCGGCGATTTCGCCGGCGACCTGCTCTATGGAACGCTGATCAAGTTCGGGTTTGCCACCGGCGTGTTCAAGGCCGATCCGAAGGACGGCCTGACCTTGCAGCGCACGATGATCACCAATGCCGTGCGCTGCGTTCCACCGCAAAACAAGCCCCTACCCGCCGAGATCAGGTCCTGCAACTCATTCCTCCGTCTACGGATCAGTGCCCTGCCCCGCCTGCGGGCCGTGGTCGCGCTGGGACGTATCGCCCACGACGGGTTGCTGACGGCACTCGATGTTCGCAAGGCTGCCTACCCATTCGGCCACGGCGCCTGTCACCACATTGGCGGCTTGCGGGTCTTCGACAGCTATCACTGCTCGCGATACAACACCAATACGCGCGTGCTGACGCCGGAGATGTTCGAGAACGTTTTCGGCGCCGTGAAGACCTATTTGGACTAAGCTTGCATCATCGCCAGAATGTCCGCGGCATCATGCTCGGGTTCAGTCACCGGATAGCGCACGGCCTGGATCGTACCGTCACGGATGATGAAGGTGATCCGTTGCACATAGACCTTGCCGCCGGTGTCGAAGAGCGGCAGGCCGAGGCGCGAGGAAAAGTTCCGGGACTCATCCGACAACAGGCGGAAGGTCAGGTTGTTGCGGGCAACGAAATCCCTTTGCCATTCGGTGGACAGCAGGCTGAGCCCAAATAGCTTCACGCCCAACCTGCGAAAGTGGCCGTAAGCCTCTGAATAGGCAAGGGCTTGTGGCGTCGAGCCATGGGCGCCGGGAATATGGTCCCAGTTCAGCGGATCAGGGTGGCCGGGCCTGCCTGTGTAGGGATAACAGAAGACAACCGCAGGCCCCAGGAGCTTAGACAGATTGACCGGGCTTCCCGATGTCGCCTCGAGATCGACATTGGGCATTCTGCGGCCCACCAGATGCTGCATGAACACCATGTCCAGACCTTCAGCCCCTGTCCCGCAAAACGCGGCTCTTCTCGCGGTCCCACTGGCGCTCTTTGAGCGTCTCGCGCTTGTCGTGAAGTTTCTTGCCGCGGGCCAACGCAATGTCGACTTTGCAGCGTCCGCGCCCGTTGAAGAACAACTTCAGCGGTATGATGGTGAGATGTTCCTTCAGCACGCCATTCGACAGCTTGTCGATCTCGCTGCGATTGAGCAGCAGCTTGCGTGGCCGCTTCGGCTCGTGGTTGAAGCGATTGGCCTCGCGGTATTCCGGGATGTTGGAGTTTATGAGCCACAGTTCGCCGCCCTTCATGGCGGCATAGGCCTCGGCAAGATTGGTGTGACCCGTGCGAAGCGACTTGACCTCCGACCCTTTCAGCTCGATTCCCGCCTCGAAGGTCTGGAGAATCTCATAGTCATACCGGGCCCTGCGGTTGTCCGATATGACCTTGATGCCGTCCTGCTTGCGCGACGCCTTGGCGCCGCCGCTCTTTGAACTCATCTCAGTTCAAGAGCCCTGCGCGGATCATGGCCTCATGCACCGCCTTCTTCGTCGCCTCGCTGACCGGCACCATTGGCAAGCGCGCTTCCGGTTCGCAGAGCCCCAGGAGGCTTGCCGCATACTTCACCGGGCCGGGACTGGTCTCGACGAACATCGCATGGTGGAGCGGCATGAGCCGGTCCTGAAGCTTGAGAGCCGCCGCATAGTCGCCCTTCAGCGTGGCATTCTGAAATTCGGCGCACAGGCGCGGCGCGACGTTGGCCGTCACCGAGATGCAGCCGGTGCCGCCATGGGCGTTGAAGCCAAGGGCCGTTCCATCCTCACCCGAGAGCTGGATGAAATCCACGCCGGATGCGAGACGCTGCAGCGAGGGGCGCGTCAGATCGGCCGAGGCATCCTTGGTGCCGATGATGTTCTTGCAGTCCTTCGACAGCCTGGCCAGCGTCTCCACCGAAATATTGGCAACGGTACGGCCGGGCACGTTGTAGACGAAAATCGGGATATCGACCGCATCGGCGATGGCGCGGAAGTGCTGATAGAGGCCTTCCTGCGTCGGCTTGTTGTAATAGGGAACGACGACGAGGGCCGCATCGGCGCCGGCTTCCTTTGCGTGAACCGTATAATCAATCGCTTCGGCGGTGCTGTTCGAGCCGGTTCCAGCGATCACGGGAACGCGGCCACGGACTTCCTCGATGCACATTTCGATGACGGCCTTGTGCTCATCGGGCGTCAGGGTCGGGCTTTCGCCGGTGGTACCGACGGGGACCATTCCGTGGCTCCCCTGGTCGATCTGCCAGTTGACGAATTTCCGGAATGCCTGCTCGTCCACCTTGCCATGCTTCATGGGAGTGATGAGAGCGGGAAAAGAACCTCTGAACGGCACGGGCATATTCTCCGGTAATGACTTGGAAACCATAAGCGACCTAGATTTGAGGGAAGAAACCGCAACCCCTCAAACGGCGCGGCACCATAGACGTTTGCCACAGCAGCGGCAAGCGCTCTCGGGCGGCCCAAGGCCAGCCATAGCTTTGGCTCAATTGCAGGGTAGCGGCGACAACGATTTGGTGCGATTGGACAGTTCATGCGTGTTTGCCAGGTGTTGCGTATCAGTTATCTCGCCCTTGCCGCGGTCACGGCCGTGGCGGCGCCCGCACTTTTTGTGCAGACGGGGCAAGCCGTGGCTGAACCGCGCGTGTCAGGCCTCGCTGTCCAGGCGACGAAGCTGGCGCTGAAAGGCAACTTCGTAGAGGCAGGCCAGCTTGCCCAGCGTTCCGGCGATGAAGCGGCCATCAAGCTGGTCGAACTGATCTATCTGCGCGATCATCCCAATGACGCCGGATACCAGCGCATCATGGATTTCCTCAACGCCGCCCCGAAGTGGCCGCTGACCGAATCCCTGCAAAAGCGGGCCGAGCGCTCGCTCTATGTAAACAACGAGCCGCCGCAGCTCATTCTCGACCATTTCGCCAAGCGCCAGCCGGTGACGCCGGAAGGATCGCTGGCACTGGCCCGTGCGCTGATCGCCACGGGTGATCGCGACCAGGCCCGCGCCCAGGTGCAGAAGGTCTGGTACAATGCGGGGATCGACGCCACGCTGGAAAAGTCCGTGTCCGGAGAATTCGGCGAGATGCTTAGCGCCGACGACCACAAGAAGCGCATGTGGCGGCTGGTCTTCGCACAGGAATCGAATGCCGCCATCCGCGCCGCCAAGCGCCTTTCCGGCGACTATCAAAAAGCCGCGGCAGTGGCCCAGAAGCTGTTGCGCGGAGAAGCAGGAGCCGACAAGAAATATGCCGCCCTGCCCGCCGCGATGCGCGAGGCGCTGGCGATGAAATACGCGCTCACCCGCTTCCATCGCAAGAACGAGAGCTATGCGAAGGCTCGCGCCGTTCTCGCCACTGTTCCCGGCGAGGCCGCCAAGATGGGTGATGCCGAAGCCTGGTGGACGGAGCGCCGCATCGTGGCGCGCCATTCGATCGGGCTCAGCAACAAGGGTGCCGCCAAGGCCGGATACCAGATCGCGCGTGCCCACGGTTTCGACAAGGGCGAGGAAGCGATCGAGGGCGAATTCCTCGCCGGCTGGATTGCGCTGCGCTACCTGAAAGATGCCGACACGGCACTGCATCATTTCGGCAGGCTGTCGGAAATCGCGACGACGCGTACCGAAAAGGCTCGCGCCGGCTATTGGACGGGGCGCGCGCTCGAAGCTGCCGGCCGCAAGAGCGATGCAAAGTCTGCCTACAAGAGCGCCGCACACTATTCGACGGTCTATTATGGCCAGCTGGCGCGCGAAAAGATCGGGCTCGGCACGGTTCCCGAGGAGATCGAAAGCGGCAAGGCCTCAGACGCGGCGAGCAGCAAGATCGACAAGGACGAGGTGGTGCGCGCCTTCAAGATGATGTCGGAAGCCGGCGCGAGGAACGACCTCTACATGTTCCTCTGGTCTTTCGCCAACCGCTTCAGCAACACTGACGAAATGAACGCGGTCGCCAGCATCGCGTGGGACGAAGGCGGGGCGACCATGGCGGTGCGGCTGGCCAAGGCCGCGGCACAGCGCAATATCGACATCGACTCATGGGGCTATCCGGTGCGCGCATTGCCCGACTGGAAGCAGATTGGCCGCAACATCGAGAAGCCACTGGTCTTCGCGCTGGCGCGGCAGGAGAGCGAATTCAACCCAACGGCCGGCAGCAAGGTGGGCGCTCAGGGCCTCATGCAGATCATGCCCGGCACGGCCAAGCTGATCGCCAAGAAATATGGCCTCAAACATTCCAACGGCATGCTGACCGGCGACCCGGCTTACAACGTCAAACTGGGTGCGGCACATCTCGGCGATCTGATCAACGACTTCAATGGCTCCTATGTCCTCACACTGGTGGCTTACAATGCCGGTCCGCGGCGTTCGCGCGAGTGGGTGGCGGAGTACGGCGATCTGCGTGCGGGAGACGTCGATCCAATCGACTGGGTGGAATCGATCCCCTTCCAGGAAACCCGGCAATACGTGCAGAAAGTGCTGCAGAACCTCCACGTCTACCGCTCGCGCCTTGCACCCAAGACGGTGCGGCCGATGACGGCGGATCTGGCGCGTGGCGCGAGTGGCGACGGATTGAATGTTGCCTCTACCACGGCGCCGGTTCCGGCAGACGGCGGGCCCGAAGTGGCGTCAACATGTGCCAAGGCCTCCATCGCCTCGCTTCTGTCCAGCTGCGACTGAGGTAAGGCACTTGAGCTTCATCGCGCATCTGGTCGAAATGCCCGACGGTGTGCGTATACACGCGCGCGATTATACCAGTGAAGGCAACGGCGTGCCTGTCGTCTGCCTGCCTGGCCTCACCCGCAACGCCAAGGACTTCGAGGTCATCGCGCCATATCTGGCGCAGAGCCGCCGCGTCATCTGTCCGGACTTCCGCGGACGCGGACGCTCCTCCTACGCCGACCCTCAGACCTACCGCCCGGATGTAGAGCTTGCCGATACGCTGGCCTTGCTGGATCACCTCGGCATCAGCCGGGTTGCGGTGGTCGGCACGTCACGCGGAGGAATCGTGGCGCTGATCATGGCTGCCAAGGCGCTCGACCGGCTGGCCGGTGTCGTCTTCAACGACATCGGTCCGCGCATCGACCGGCAAGGATTGCTCCGTATACGGAGCTATCTGGGTGCCGACCCGCAGTTTGCCTCCTGGGAGCAGGCGGTGGTGGCGCTGAAGGCGACCAATCCCGGCTTTCACACTTTAAGCGAGGCCGAGTGGATGGGATTTGCGCGGCGCGTATTCCGCGACGAGAACGGACTGCCACGTGCCGACTATGACGCGCAACTCACGCAGACCTTTCCCAGTGCCGAAGATATCGAAGCCGGAAAAGTGCCGGAGCTGTGGCCGCTGCTCGATCTGATGGCCGGCATTCCGGCGGCGGTGCTGCGCGGTGAACACTCGGATCTGCTGAGCAACGAAACCGTTGCGGAAATGCAATCGCGGCTGCCGAAGCTGCATGCCGTGGCCGTCAAGGATCGCGGCCATGTGCCGTTCCTCGATGAACCGGAATGCCTCACCGCCATCGACACGTGGCTCGACGCCGTAGACGCCGCGCGCTAGTCGCTCGTCCTACTTCGAGCGTTTCGCTCCAAAGCGCCGTTCGAATTCCTCGTCATTGCCGGCGTGCAGCAAACGCGCCTGTTCCACCCATTCCTCGCGGCCAATGCGTCCGTTGAACTTCAGATGATCATCAACCCAATCGATCTGTTCCGCCGTCCATGCGGCGATCTGGTCGAAGTGGAAGAAGCCAAGCGTGTGCAAGATCTTTTGGTTCTTCGGACCAATGCCACGGATCAGCAACAGATCGTCGGGCTTGCCACCGCGCGGCGCATCGAGGCCACGCGGCCTCTCCATGCGGCCAACCGCCTGCATGGCCACGGCAGCCGGGTTTGCCGCAGGCGGAACGACAGGTTCCACGCGCGTGACCGGAGCGACCGGCATCACCGGAGCGGCCGGCTCGGATTGGGTTGCAGGCGGCACGGGTTGAACGGGCACAGTCCGGTGCTCGACAGACGCCGGAAGCTGCACACTGCCGGACGAGTCTGATCCGAACATCCGGCGCAACAGGAAACCCAGCAGACAGCCGATCAGAAAGATCACGAGCATCCAAAGGGCGAGCTCGATCATGTAATGGGTCATGTGTCCCTCCTCAGCTTTGCTTGTCGCTTGCGGTGTACCAGCCCACCCAGATACCGAGTCCCAGGGCCACCAGCATCCAGACCCAATGATGCGACACGACGAAGAGCGAGTCGTGGAAATTCCAGAATTCCTGCATCGCCAACTCCTATTTCAGCATCGTTAGAATGACGCGCCGGTTTTTGGCGCGGGCATCACGCGTGCGCTGCGGATCCTCGGGGTTCGCCTCGCCAAGTCCAATCGCGGTCATCCTGTCGGCTGCGACGCCTTCCGCCTGCAACGCATCGACAACCACCTCGGCGCGGCGCAGCGACAGGGCTTCGTTATAGAGCTTGCCGCCGAAATAGTCGGCATGGCCCGACACCTCGATGCGGCGTGTCAGGCAGCGCTCATCCTTCAATACGGAGGCAATGTCCTGAATGACCTTCAATGCCGGATCAGAAAGGTCCCAGCGATCGAACTGGAAGCGGATGGGCAGCGTTGAAACGGCAGCGATGAATTCCGCATCGCAATCATATGGTGGCGGTGGTGGCGGCGGCGGCGGAGCCTTGATGTAGAGTTCGGCGGTGGAGGTGTCACTGATGGTGTTGCCCTCTGCATCCGCCGTCGACACTGCAACATCATAGATGCCAGGTGCGATGGCGTTCGCGAGCGCCAGTGTCCAGTTGCCCTTGCCATCTGACGCCAGAGCCGGATCGCTGCCCAAGGCGGCTTTTATACTTGTCCCGTCAATCGAGACCGACAGGGTCTTGGCAACGCCTTCGTCCCAGGTGCCGGTGATGGCTGCAGGCGATTCCAGGCCTGCGTAAATCCCGACCGTCGGCGCCTTCATCTGCGGCGGAGGCGGCGGAGGTGGTGGCGGCGGGGCCTTGATATAGAGTTCAGCGGTGGTTGTGTCCCGCAGCCTGGAGCCTTGCGCATCAGTGGTCTCAACCATCACATCATAGATGCCGGGGCCGAGCGTGCTTGCGAGTGCGAGTGTCCAGTTGCCCTTGCCGTCCGACGTGAGGGCTTTGTCCATGCCGAGTGCTGCTTTCTCCCCTGCCCCATCGATGGCGACAGCGAGAGTCTTCGCAACGCCTTCATCCCAGGTACCGGAGATGACGGCGGGTGCATCGGTGCCGGAATAGGTGGAGACGGTCGGCGCCTTCATCTGCGGCGGTGGCGGCGGCGGTTCCTTCACGAACAGTTCAAATCGTGTCTGGTCCTTTGCCAGCCTGCCCTTTGCATCAGTTGTTTCGACAACGACATCATAACTACCCGGCGCCAGGGGCTGCGACAGCGCCAGCGTCCATTGTCCAGCCGAGGACGTCAGCGCCTTGCTCTCGCCCAGCGTCGCCTCGAGGCCGGCGAGGGGAATGGACACTTTCAACGCCGTGGCGCTTTCGCTGTCCCACGTGCCGCTGATTTGACCGGGACTGGCCTGCCCGGCGAAGAGCCCGACTGTGGGGACCTCTGGGCCTTTGGCATCCACCACCAGCTCATTGCCTGAACGATCGGTGAGGGTTAGGCCATTGGCATCGGTGGATTGCACGGCAACATCATAGGCGCCATCGCCAAGCGGCGCAGCAACCGCCAGTGCCCAGTTGCCGATGCCGTCCGAGGTCAGCTCCGGATTGCTGCCGAGGACATAGGTCTGTCCGCCAACGGCAACCTGCAGCGTTTTTGCCGCCAATTCCGACCAGGTGCCCCTGATGACCGGCCGGGCGGTCAAAGCCTCCGAAGCCGTGACTGTCGGCGCTTGCATGACCGGCGGTGGAGGCGGCGGCGCGGCGATGACGATCTCGTCCTTGGTGGCGTCGCGCGAGACGTTTCCGGCGCGATCGGTGATCTCGACGCCGAGGTCATAGGTTCCGGGCTGGAGATCGAGGTTGGGCGAGAAGCTCCAATGTCCCTCGCCATCGCTGGACAGCGCGGCATCCTTGCCGAGCGACCAGACCTTGCCGGCGAGCTTTACGACCAGCGAGACGGCGTCGCCTTCTGCCCAGTTGCCGCTCACCTTGAGGGGCAGGACGCCCGATACCGGAGCGATCGAGGGTGCAGCCGGCATCACTGTATCGATGGTGAGCTTGCCGGGAACGTCAGCGGCCATGGTGCGGCCCCGGGCATCGCTCACCTCGGCGGATACATCATAGCCGCCGTCGGTCAAGGGTGATGGAAGCTGGAGCCTCCAGTTGTCGCCCTCTGCCGACAGTTCCTTTGCGGCGCCGAGAGCGAAAGCGGTGTCGCGGAGTTTGATCACCAGCGTCTTGGCGACCGTGGATGGCCAGGTGCCAGTGATCACCGGGGCCGGGACGTTGGTAATGATCGAGTCGACTGTCGGCGCGTTCAGTTCCGGCAGAGGGGCTACGACAATTTCATCCTTGCTGGCATCGCGCGCGATATTCCCAAGCTTGTCGGCAATTTCGATGCCGAGATCATAGGTGCCGGGGGCGAGGTCAATGTCAGGCGTGAAGGACCACTTGCCCTCACTATCGCTGCTGAGTGCCTTGTCTTTGCCCAGCGTCCAGGTCTTGCCCGCAAGTGTTGCCGTAAGAGACACGGCATCTGCCGCATCCCAGCTGCCGGTGACCTTGAGGGGCCATGAAGAGGTGACCGGATCGACGACCGGGACATGTGGCGCGGTGGTGTCCACCAGCAGCTTGCCGGGTGCGGCGGTCTTCACGCTCCGGCCCAGCGCATCCCCCACTTCAGCCGTCACATCATAGGTTCCGTCGGCGAGCGGCTGCGGCACGCTCAGGGTCCAGTTGCCGCCGGTCCCGGACAAGGCGGCATCGGTCCCCAGCTTGTAGGCCGCCGGACCGACTGTGACAGACAGTGATGTTGCCACCGCGGGGTCCCACGTACCGCGGATGACCGGAGTTGCCGAAGCGGTGTCGAGGGATTCGACGGTCGGCGCCTTGAGTTCGGGCGGGGCCGCAACGGTGATTTCATCGGTGGAGGAATCATTGCTCACGAGGCCCGAGGCACTGGTGACCGTGGCCGTCACGTCATAGGTACCCGGTTCCAGCACGATGGCGGGTTTCAATGTCCACTTGCCTGCTCCATCGGTCGCAAGCTCGGAATTCTTTCCGGCCGTCCAGGATTTTCCGGCGAGGCCGACCGACAGGACATTGCCGTTGCTTTCGGGCCAGCTGCCGGCGATGTCGAAGCTGCCCCAAATGCCGGACTGGGGGGTGATGACCGGTGCCGCGGGCGGCGGTTCGACCACGCGGACAGCACTCTCGACCCGGCGCACACCATAGGTACCGACGGCAGCCGCAATGGCCGCATCCATCTGGGCGGCACTCGGCGCATCTCCGGCCAACTTGACATCGCGGCCTTCCACGCTCGACGTGGCCCAGCTTCCCCCGGCCTTGGCCACGTTGTCGGCGACGCGCCGTGCCACGTCATCCTGAAGCCCGCGGCCCTCCACGAACAGCGCAGCCAGAAACGGCAGAACCGCCACCGGAGAATAGAGTATCCACTTTGACGGCCGAAAACCCATCCGCATCCCCCATTTACATGCTGACCTTATCCCGCAACTGATGAAGTGAGTCGAGTCGGAGAAACGCCCGATTCTGCCCCAAGCCGGCGCATTCCGGGCACAAGCGAATTGTGGCAGCAGAGTGCAGGCTGTTTCCCCCGCGTTCGCGGCTAGCAATGAACGCTTTTGTTTACCATTCTTTAATACATTGATATTGCTTGCCTATCTCTAACCTGCCTCCGGCCCGTCAAACTGTGGCAATTGAGTAACATGCGGCGAAATTCTGGCTTCTGGCGCAACTGGCGCGTTGACCTTCGCGGGGTTTCCGGCGACAACACACTCCGTGCTCGATCATTCGTGCATCGCCTTCCAGCACCGTTTGCAGGGGATGGGGGGGCTACTCAAACTCCAGAGACTTGGGAGAACAAGAATGAACATGTTTAAGATGGCGCTTCTCGGTGGTGCGGCTCTTGCCGTTTCCGCAGCCGGCGCTCAGGCTGACGATCTTTCCGCCCTCAAGGCCCAGATCGAATCGCTCAACGCCCGCGTCGCCACCATGGAAGCTGCTCCGTCGGTTCCGGCTGGCTACCAGCTGCTGACGATCAAGGAAGGTTCGCAGCAGAACATTCCGGGTCTCGAGACGCTCCGCAAGGACGCCCTCGCGATGGGCAACTCGGCAACCGTGATCAGCGTCATGCCGACGGCTGATGCTCCGGCTGCGACC
The DNA here is from genome assembly GCA_963205315.1 of Pseudomonadota bacterium. Lineage (GTDB taxonomy): Bacteria > Pseudomonadota > Alphaproteobacteria > Rhizobiales > Aestuariivirgaceae > Aestuariivirga. The sequence goes on from CAUJIO010000047.1 coordinate 23,388, forward strand.
GAAATCACCTGGTCGGGCTACGCCCGTGCGGCGATCGTCTACTCTGACTCGGACGCTCGTGGCGATGACGGCGACTTCGACGTCTACGCTCGCGGCCAGATCAAGGTTTCCGGCAAGACCGAAACCGCAGTCGGTGAAGTTGGCGCAACGGTTGAACTGCGCAGCAACCTGGACGGTCAGCGTAACGATCTCGGTGCCTTTGGCAGCGAGCGTCTGTACGTCGAACAGGCTTGGGGCTACTGGGCAATGACCCCCGAGCTGACGCTCGGCGGTGGTTTCGCTGGCTCGCTGGGCAACATCGGCTACGGCTATGATGGCGCTTGCAACTGCTACTACACGGACAACGCCGACGTTGCTCTGAACCCCGGCGATACCACGCAGATGCGTCTGTCGTACGCTTCCGGTCCGTTCAGCATGGCGATCGCACTCGAAGACGCTTCGGGTGGCGGCGCTGGCTTCTCGGGTGATCCGTCGGGCGCTGACGACAGCCTCGGTGGCGCAGGCGAGATCAAGTACTCGGGCGACATGTTCTCGGGCGAAATCTCGGGTGTGTTCCGTCAGGGTGCACCTGGCTTTGATGACGTCTACGCGGTTGGCGTCGGCGGCGCTGTGAACCTCGACATGATCACCGTTTCGGCTGGCGCCCAGATGGGCCAGTACAACACCGGTGTTGACTTCTGGCGCGCTTCGATCCTCGCCAGCGCCAACCTCAGCGATGAAATCCACGCTGAAGTTGCTTACGGCCACACCGAGAACGACGGCGCCACGGCTGACGTCGACGCAGTTCTCGCCGGCATCTACTACGATCCGGTGTCGCAGCTCACGATCGGCCTCGAAGGCGAGTGGTTTGATGACGGCGTGCAGCACACCCAGGTTGACCTGGTCACCGTGTTCCGCTTCTAATTCGAAGCAATACGTCTAACGGAACGGCCCGCTTCGGCGGGCCGTTTCTTTTTGTGAGGTCCACTTCCTCATCGCAGCGCTCACATTCCTGCGATGTGCTTACAAGGCCTTGCTGACGCCGCGATTTGCCGCCATAGATTGCGCCGATAGCGAGTATTTCATGCCCCTCCTCTCCCGTATGTTCATGGCCGGTTTCGTTGGGCTGGCTCTAGCCGGTTGTGAAGCCACGCAATCTCTCGATTCCGAGAGCCGCGACTTTCAGGTGCAGCAGACGTCCCTGCCGCCCGGCGAGGCGATTGCCGGCACTGAGCAGGTCGCGGGCCTCGTCCGCAGGTCCGGCCCAAGCTACGTGACACTGGTGGTCTCCGAGAAGAACAGCCAGGTCCCGGCAACGTCGAAAGACGCTGATCGCGGCACGGCGGTCACATCGGGAAGCGGCTTCGTCGTCGATGGCAACGGCTTCATCATGACGGCGGCGCATGTCGCGAAGCGCCAGGGCAACACGGTATCCGCCCGCGCGGCGAATGGCCGGGTCTACTCCGGCAGTGTCGTGGCCATCATGCCCGAGAACGACATGGCGCTGATCAAGCTACGCGGTTTTTCCGGGAAGCCCGTCACGCCCTCCGACAACCAGTGCCTGAGCAAGGGCAAAATCGTCTATTCCCTCGGCCGGCCCCACGCACAGGGCGATACGGCGCGGCTCGGTGAGTTCGAAGCCATGCATTTCGGCCAGGCGGTGCGCTATCCGGGCACCAATGGCAAGTTCGGCTACCCGGACGCCATGGTGCTCCGCCTGTCGACGCAAAAGGGCGAATCAGGCGGGCCGCTGTTCGATGGCGAGGGCAACCTGGTCGGCATGATCGTCAGCACGCTCTATGACGGCCAGGGCCAACCGCTCAATCTTGCCCATGCCGTCCCGTCCCGCACTTTGGCGGGCTTTCTCTGCACCAACCTGCAGTGCCAGGGCCGCTGGTCCTCGCTCAACAGCTGCAGCGGCTGAGCATCCTCCTCACGGCAGGAGGACGGTCGTTCCCGTGGTCTTGCGTGATTCGAGGTCCTGGTGCGCCTTTACAGCGTCGGCCAACGCATAGTGCTGGTTGACGGGTATCTTCACCTTGCCGGCTGCAACCATGTTCACCAGATCGTCGGCGGTTTCCTTCAGGTCCTCATCCGATGAGGTGTAGCTCATCAATGTGGGCCGCGTGACATAGAGCGACCCGCGCGCCGCCAGCAGCCCGAGATCAAACGCTTTCACCGGGCCCGAGGCGTTGCCAAAGCTGACCAGAAGTCCACGCGGACGCAAACAATCCAGCGACGTCATGAGTGTGGACTGGCCGACGCCGTCATAGACGACCGGCACGCCCTTGCCGCCGGTGATGTCCTTGACACGGGCCACGACATTCTCGGTCGAATAATTGATGACGTGATCGCAGCCCTGAGCTTTGGCCTCGGCAATCTTTGCCTCCGAGCCGACGGTGCCGATCACGGTCACACCCAGCGCCTTGGCCCATTGGCTGAGAATCTGACCAACGCCACCCGCCGCCGCATGCAGCAGAATCGTCTCACCCGCCTGCACTTTATAAGTGGCACGGAGCAGATAGCGCACCGTCATGCCCTTCAGCATCATACCAGCCGCGGTTTCATCGCTGATACTGGCAGGGATCTTCGTCAGCCGGCTCGCCTGAAGATTGCGCGCCTGCGCGTAGGCACCGATCGGGCCTGTGCCATAGGCAATGCGATCACCTGATTTCAGATTGGTGACGCCCTCCCCCACCTCCTCGACCACGCCCGCCGCTTCAAGGCCGATGCCGCTCGGCAAGGGAACCGGATAGAGGCCTGAGCGGTGATAGGTATCGATATAATTCAGGCCGATCGCCGTCTGCCGCACCCGCACTTCACCGCGCGCCGGCTTGCCCAGGTCGACGTCAACGAGCTTCATGACCTCCGGGCCGCCGGTTTCACTGATCCTGATCGCTTTCATGCTTGCACCTCTTGTCCCAGCCCGGCATTTTCACCGCAACCGCATTTCAGCCCATTGGTGCCCCAACATGACATATGCCGTCAATCCCGCGATTCACCGGATCGAGGCGCCACCCATCATGGAAGCGCAAACCTGGATCAGGCCGGGCTTGCGCAATCGCGCGCTCTTGAACCTGTGCCAGGCCGTGCCGAGCTGGCCCGCAGCGCAGGAACTCGACGATGAAGTGGCCCGCGCGGCCCACACGCCGGGCACCAGCCTCTATACCGACATCTTTGGAATTCCGGAGTTGCGCCGCGCCATCGCCGCGCACATGGCGGAAGACTATTCGGGAACCATTGCTCCCGATGAGGTCTGCGTGACCTCCGGCTGCAACCAGGCCTTTGCTGCCGCGATGATGGCAATCGCCAAGGCTGGCGACAATGTCATCGTGACGGTGCCCTATTTCTTCAACCACACCATGTGGCTTGGCATGCTGGGAATCGAGGCGCGGTTCATTCCGGCGATCTCCGGCACTGTCACGCATCCCCGCCCCGAGGACGCCGCTGCCCTGATTGACGAGCGAACGCGCGCCATCATCCTCTGCTCGCCCAACAATCCGACGGGATCGATCTATCCGCCGGCAGTGATCGACGCACTGTTCGATCTTGCCAAGGCGCGCGGCGTGGCGCTGGTGATCGATGAGACCTACAAGGATTTCCGCAACGATCCGGCTCCCGCCCATGGCATCTTCGCCAAGCCCGGCTGGCAGGACGCCTTCATCCAGCTCTACAGTTTCTCCAAGGTGTTCTCGATGACCGGCTATCGCGTCGGCTCGATC